>NZ_JBGYBX010000001.1:0-8096 GCF_041817755.1 Glaesserella sp.
AATATGATGAAGTTTTGCCACCTCGCGGATACCAACATCCTGCTCGATGACCAATTTGATAATGTCTAAACGAAATTGATAAGGATGGGACATAATCTGCACCTCAAATTAGGTGTCCAAGTTTTGGGGTGCAGATCATGCCTATATAAACGACTAAATCGGCGTTGCCGTGCGTTCTAACACTTCAAGCAACTCACTGATATTCTGTTTACCCTGTGTTTTAAGCCACTCACGAGCCGCGTCCACACCTTCTGCCTTATACGTTTCCGCACCGCCAGCCCAAGTTGCACGTCCGCAAAGAACACCGTTAAATCGGCTACCAGCTTGATGAGCAAATTCCAGCGTTTGTTGGAACAGTTTTGCTGAAACCCCCGCACTTAAGAAAATAAACGGTAGATCCGTTGCATCGCTTTGTGCTTTGAAGAATGCCGCCGCTTCCGCTTGGCTGTAAAGCACTTCGCCTTCAGCAAAGCCTTCCACATAACTCATCACCACAGGCACTTCGACTTTCAGCACATCCACCCCAAAACGTTTATCGGCGAAGAACTTCATCGCTTCAATCACTTTGCGTGGTTTCACTTTGGCGTTATAGACTTTATCTTCGTTTGAGCCATCGTAGGTTAAAATCTCTAAGAACAACGGAATTTGTTCCGCGTTACACTCCGATGCAACACGTTCAACAAAAGCGGCTTTGCGGTCGTTGATTTCGTGTGGTTCATCTATATCAAAATAGATCAACAATTTCACCGCTTCCGCGCCTTTTTCTTTTAAGCGATAAACGGATACATCATCAATCAAATCAGGGAAACGACCCACCGCGGTTTTATCATAGCCTGTTTTTTCGTATGCCATAATGAGCCCACAATCCGCATCACGTTTCTCTGAAGCCGCCCAGCCAAATTCGGGATCAAGCAAGATCGACGAGGCATACGGGGTGAGTTCTTGAGAAATTAAGGTTTTAAATTCACTGACCTGCTGGGCGGTAATTTCATCCCCCATCATTCGACGTAATGCACCGCGTTGGTCAATCGCAAGAGCCGCAATAATGCCCTCTTTGGTACAAAGTTTTTTCATTAGATCTTGTTTGGACATAAGTATCTCCTTTAATTATCAACTATTCATCATCGCCTAACGCTAAGTTTTTCAGTTGTTGAGCCACATCGTGAATTTGCTCTTTGGCATTTTCCAACAGGCCGTCGGTGCCTTCTTCACTCACATAGCTAATCACCATAGGTAAATTCATTCCGCTATATAACCCTGACAATTTCGGTAAGTAACGCATCGCCACATTGCATGGTGTACCGCCCATAATGTCGCAAAAAACCACGATCTCACCACTTGCATTCGCCAGTGCTTGCTCAAATTTCACTTGGAAATCTTCGCTGCCTTCGTGTGGATATAAGCAGACGGTTTGAGCATTGTCGATTTTTCCTAAAATCATTTCGGCAGTATTCAGCAAGCCTTCCGCAAACTCCCCGTGGCTGATTAAAATTAAGCTCATAGTTGCTCCTTTTGGTTATTTTCTAAAATTATTCAGAGATAGAACGTTATATAACCTTCGATCAACTCCCCTCTTTAGCAAAGAGGGGAAATTTTTTACAAATTCTTAGTACTCAATGCTTTATAAATCGGCTGGTCGCTAAATTTTAAAGTGTCGATCTTCACCCCATCCGTTTCAAAAACGATAATCTCATTCTCACCTTTATGCAGTAACGGTGCAGGCATATAGAGATAACACGTCGGGCCTTCATTCCAGTAACGCCCTAAATTCTCGCCATTTACCACAATCACCCCTTTGCCTAACTCACGGGTATCAATAAAGGTATCTTGTGGCTCTTGGTCTAGCTGTAACTTAAATTGATAGAACGATGGGACTTGGCTATCTTTTTCGCCGTCAAAATCAATCTCATCTAAACGGTTAAAATCAATCGCATAATGTTGCCACCCCGTATGGAAATGCAGATCAAGCACTACGCCTGCGGCAATCCCTTTATGTTGTGTCGGTGCAAGTAGCTTACCGCCGTAATTCACCCGCCCCATATTTTCCACTAACAGATCCAGCTGGAACTCGCCATTCGGTGTCTGTAACATCACTTCATTGCCGATTTCGTGTTGGTATTGGGTGGCGACTTTTTGCTTATCGTTGAAAATCTGAATACGATCTCTGCCTTGGTAAATTCTGAGCTTGATCTCATCGCTATACGCTGTCGGTTTGGCTCGATAAAGCAGATAACCGTAGTAATGCCCAAGCTGTTCCATTGTCTGAGTGAAAGGACTTTCATCACATTCGCTGATCGTGTCTAACGTACCAAACAGAGACACTTCATTTTGCACCGCAAGCGGTGGGTAAGCAGTGATATTTGGTAAAATCGGCTCGACAATCGGGCTGGCATCAGGGTACTGCCCTAACACTTTTTGTAGCAGATAAAATTTCTCTGACGGCTCGCCCCATTCGTGAACAGGGGCATCATAATCATAGCTAGTCACCTGCGGTAAATCGGTATCTAACCGTGCGGAACAGCCGTTCAAGAAGCCGAAATTTGTTCCCCCTTGGAACATATAGAAATTGATACTCGCCCGTTCGAGTAGCTCTTTGGTGCAGTTCGCCAAATCTTGAGCATCACGGCGGATCACAGGCTCTTTCCAGCGGTTAAACCAGCCGTCCCAAAATTCCATACACATCAACGGATAAGATTTGCCATGCTTATCCATATAGCGTTGCAATTCATCTAAATTTTCATTAGAACGAGAGCCGAAATTGCCCATCGGCAAAATATCATCGTCAATCAACGCCCCGGCTTCTAAGGCGTTCTGCCACGCACCGTCCGAGGTGAAAAGCGGTACGTTTACCCCGTGAATCAACATCAATGAACGAATCGCTCTCAAGTAGTTTTTATCATTGCCGAACGAACCGTACTCGTTTTCAATTTGCATCATAATGATGTTACCGCCTTGGGTAATTTGATAAGGGGCAATGCGTGGAAGAAGTTCTTGAAAATAGCGGTCGATTTCAGCAATAAACAGTGGATCGTTTTGGCGTAAGCGGATATTCGGAATATTGAGCAACCACGCAGGCAATCCGCCAAATTCCCATTCCGCACAAATATAGGGCGTTGGGCGAAGAATAACGTACAGCCCCAGATCTTTTGCTGTTTGCAAAAATTTAACTAAATCCGCCCGCTTGCTGAAATTAAATTGCTCGGGTTGTGGTTGATGTAAGTTCCACGGCACATAGGTTTCGACCGTGTTACACCCCATCGCCTTTAGGTTGTAAAGCGTTTTGTACCAGTATTCCGGTACGATACGGAAATAATGTACCGCACCGGAGAGAATTTTGAACGGTTTTCCATTGAGTAGGAAATCCTTTTCGCCGATTTGGAAAGGCATATTTCACCCCGCTTGAAAGATATAAAACCGAATAAATCTAGGGAAGAGTGATTGGGTTTTAGATCTTGGTCATTTGTAAAATATTGAATGGATTTGAGCGCTTGTATCACTTTTTGTAACCAAACCATTCACATTCTATTGTAGGGGCGGGGTTTATCCCCGCCCGAATGGGTAACGGGTGGGGATAAACCCCACCCCTACGAATTTTTATTAGCCCTTAGCCAACAATCCAGCCCAAGAGAGCAAGATACAGAGTGCGATGATGATCATAATCGCTTTGTTAGAGTTCATTTTCGGTCTACCGAGTAACCAGTAGATGAAGAACACCACTAACGCAGGGACTAATCTTGGTAAGATAAGGTCTAAGTTCGCTTGGGCGGAAACGACTTTCTCACCGATAGTGGCAACAAACGGTACTTTGACATTCACCATCGTGGCACACATTACCCCCACAACGAATACCCCAAGCACTGTTGCGGCGTTGGTTAGTGCATTCAAGCGGTGACTTAGGTTGGTGACTAAGTTTACCCCTTCACGATAAGCGATTTTGAGTTGCACCCAACGGAATACCATTGTTGCAATCGCCACCGCAACCCATAAGCCGACACCAAGCGGATTGCCGTTTACTGCCATTGTTGCAGCAATCGCCCCCATAATTGCTGGGACGAGTGAACCGAATAGGGCATCACCGATAGCGGCAAATGGTCCCATTAAACCTGATTTGATACCTGCAACGGCTTCAAGTGATTTCACCCCTTGTTTTTCTTCAAGTGCCAAGTCGATACCTTTAACAATAGTGTTAAAGAATGGGCTGGTGTTGAAGAATTGGTTGTGCATCACCATCATTTTTTGTAATTCAGGTGTATTGTCGCCGTACATTTTGCGTAGCTGTGGCAACATAATCCATAAATAACCTGAACCTTGCATACGTTCGTAGTTCCAACCAACTTGGTTGAAGAATAAGTTACGGATATTGATTTGGCGGAAGTCCGCATCTGTTAATTTATAGCCTTTTGGATTTCCGACTTGTTGATTAGAGTTCGTCATCTTCAATTTCTCCTTTGTCAGAAGTGGTATTTTGTTTTGCTACCGGGGCTGAGCCACCTTCTACGCTACGTTGGTAAACAATGTAGGCGAATGCAAATCCGATTGCTGCCATTGCAAGCATTGGTACGCTGCTGATTGAGTTGCTTACACCTGTTGATGCACCGACAGCATTGATGTTACCGAAGAGAGTAATGAAGATTGCTGTGAGTGAGAATGCAAGGATTAAGTATGCAATGTGACGTTTTGTCGGTAAGTAACGAAGTAAGATTGCGAAACCTAACGCCGGTAATACGCCACCTGCAAGGGTTAAACCGTCTGCGATAACTTTTAAGAAGCCTGTTTGCATTGCTTCTGCCAGGCTTGCCACAAACGGACCACCAAACACTAACGCTAAGAAGATTGGTAATGCACGAGAAAGCCCCCAAGCGATTGCACCGCAGAGATAGTTGACCGTGATTGCACGATAAGCGTGGTCTTGGATGTTTTTGTCGATACGGTGAGCGAAGAATACGTTAGACATTCTCGCCAAAATATCGGTATAAACCATTAACGCTGCGATTGGAACAGCTAAGGTTGTTAACGCTAATTGTGGATCCATCCCTGCCGATACGGAGAATGCCGTCGCAATTACCGTACCGGAGTTCGCATCAATACGAGATGCACCACCGAAGGTACCTACACCTAAAATGGTTAATTGCATTGAACCGCCGATTAACAATCCTGTTGTTAAATCGCCCATAATTAAACCTGTGATAAAGCCTGCAAACACAGGTGAACCGGCACTAGATACAATTGTGATTTCATCTAGAATTTGATAGAACGCATAGAGCGTTATCAAAAGTATTTGCCACCATTCGATCATAATCGTTACTCCTCTATAAAAGTTTCATTAAATCGACTTTTTCTTCATTAGGCACTAACTGAGCAGTAAGCTTCACGCCTTTTTCAGAAAGTTTTCTAAACACGTCTACATCATCTTCCGTTACGTGAACTGTTTTTCGGATAGGGCGTGTCAGATCCGTTTTAGGCATATTCCCTGCATTGACTTCCGGCAGATTTACGCCTGCCTCCACAAGCTGCAAAATCGTTTGTGGGGTTCTTGTCACCAACAACACACGTTGAGAATCGTAACGCCCTTCGTTAATGTTGGCCGCTGCTTTTTCCACAGGTAACACGCTTAAATTCACCCCTGCCGGGCAAGCCAAGCGTAAGCCTGCTTTATCAATGTCATTATTTGCCGCGACTTCATCGACGACCATAATGCGAGTGATATTGAGATAAGACGTCCATAAATTTGCCACTTGACCGTGGATTAAACGTCCATCAATCCGTACGTTTAAAATTGCCATATTGGTCTCCTCTTTTTGTTATTTGTATGGGTATAAGGTTACACCTTGTACAACACGGTTGACTTCGCCTGTCGGACAAGGGTTATCGGTGGTATAGCCGAGATAAAGCGAACTATAAAACGAGTAAAGTTGCCCAATCACTAAGAACGGGAAGATTCGTGCCGCATCGTCTAATTTGTAAATTTCAGCTCGGATCGGACCGCTTGTATCGCCTAGCAACACGACTTCTTTCGCTTTCTTATCGCGGATTAATTCTTGATACAGATCACGATCATACTGCGCGGTATAAGGCTGCTGAGATAAGAAGATAAAAATTAGGGTTTCATCTTGAACAAGGGATTTAGGCCCGTGGCGAAAGCCCATGGAAGATTCAAAGAATCCTAAACGTTCACCGGCGGTTAACTCTAACAGTTTAAGTGCGGTTTCACGTGCAAGTCCTTGGAAATGCCCACTGCCTAAATAGACGATCCGTTTTAACGGAAGATGGGCTAAACGTTGGATTTCAATTAAATCTTGCGTTAAAAGTTGTTCCGTTACCGAAACAAAACTGTCTACCCATTCATCGTTAAACGCTTCAGGAGCAAGTGATAACAAGGCGGCAAGCATCATATTGCTGGCACTAGACGTCATGGCAAAGCCTTTGTCATGCGTCGAATCCGGTAAGGCTAATGCGCAAGCGGTCGGATTTTTCGAACATTTTGCAAATAACGCACCGTTGATATTGTTAGTGATCGCAAGATGATAGGCTTCGTTGACAATATCATTGACACGTTCTACCGCACCGATACTTTCAGGGCTGTTGCCCGAACGGGCGAAAGAGACTAATAAGGTCGGTTTGTCTGCAAACAGATATTGGTAAGGATTGGAGACTAAATCGGTGCTGGCGATGGATTCGATGACACAACCTAATTTCTCACTTAATACCGGGGCGACAACATCACCGATAAACGCCGATGTCCCTGCTCCCGTAAAGATAATACGTAACTCCCCCTGTTTGGCACGCGCCACTAACGGGCGAACAAAAGAAACCGCATCACTGTTTTTAACGATAGCGCGCGTTTCCACCCACGTTTCCGGTTGTTGGGCAATTTCTTTCGCTGTCCAAAACGCGCTTTGTTTTTCTAATGTTTGGTTAGCAATATTTAGGATCATTGCGCTTCCCTCACAAATAAATGAATTTATTTATCAGGAAAGAGAACGGTATTACGCAATTAACACTTGTACACCCATATTTTCAAGATATTCTCGATAACTGAGCGGAATGTTATTATCCGTTACCAGCACATCGATTTGATTTGCCGGGCAGATCACAAAATTACTGTATTGACCGAATTTGCTCGAATCGGTAACGACAATGACCTGATCCGCCGCATTACACATCAAACGGTTTAACTGAGCTTCCTGCTCATTAAAAGTCGTCACGCCTTTGTGTAAGTCAAAACCATCAACGCCTAAAAACACTTTGTCAAAGCGATAATGTTGTAAATTATTATCTGCCATTACCCCTGAAAACGACATGGCATTTTTCCGTAAAACACCGCCGGTCATTCTGACTTCCACATTCGGACAAGCGACCAATGCCATAGCGACATCCAGCCCGTTTGTCAACACTGTCAAATTCAGATCACCAACATGACTTACGATTGCTTTCGTTGTTGTCCCTGAGTCTAAAATGACTCGCTCTCCGTCTTTCAGTAAAGAAGCGGCAAGCTTGCCGATTTGTTGCTTGAGTTCGGGATAATTATTGCGTTTATCTGCGATAGAAAGTTCTGCAATTAAGCGAGAATTTAACACGGCAAAACCATGGGAACGCGTGACATAACCTTGTTCTTCCAATATATTGAGGTCAGAACGGATGGTGACCGTTGAAACACCAAAATGTTGAGATAATGCCTCGACCCGATGACTACCGGTTTTTTGCAATAACGCTAAAATGTCAGAACGTCTTTCTACGCTGCTTTTCATTTTCTCTCCTAACATCAAAACAACCACCACATACTACGATTGCTTTCGAAACAAATAGTAATACGGCTAAAAACAAAAACAATCGAAAACATTCGAAAATGAGATAAAGATCACATAAATTTACAAAAAACCTTAAAAAAGAAAAAAGGCACTTCTAAAAAGTGCCTTAGACTAACATCAACAGGAATCAAATAACGTTGTTTTAATTGTAGCAACTGTGTTCACACATAAAAAAGTTATTCAATTTTAACCCACAGCTTCTGTGGATAAGTAGCGTGTAGCGTCCCATTTTTCATTGCGTTTAACCAACGCATTCATAATGGTTAGCAGTTTACGCATACACGCCAT
>NZ_JBGYBX010000002.1:0-53192 GCF_041817755.1 Glaesserella sp.
ACCTAGGCTGATCTGCACGTCAACGCCGGCAGCCAAATCTAAACGCATTAATGCATCAACAGTTTTTTCTGTTGGCTCTACGATATCTACTAAACGTTTGTGTGTACGAATTTCGTATTGGTCACGCGCGTCTTTGTTTACGTGTGGAGAAATCAACACGGTGAAACGTTCTTTACGGGTTGGTAAAGGAATCGGACCACGAACTTGTGCACCAGTACGTTTAGCTGTTTCTACGATCTCCGCAGTAGATTGATCGATCAAACGATGATCAAAAGCTTTTAAGCGGATACGGATTCTTTGGTTCTGCATTAGACCAGAGCTCCATTAAATTTTAGCTAATAAAAAAACCGAACCACCGCTTAACAAATTTAAGTTAAGGGGGCACAGTCCTACCTTGTTATAGTTTCCCAATCGGAAACATTTTACATATTGCCCTACTGGCAATACCGCTTAGTAAATGATTACACTAGGCGACGATACGAACGACACAGTTATGCGCTCAGTAAAGTGCGTGGATTCTACCTAAAACACCACGCCGACGCAAGCGCTATTTTCAGAATTTATTCTCCGAATTCACCTCGCCGGGCATAACAAGCGGTCTGTTTTGTTCGGAAATTTGCAAAACTCCCCCGCACAATCGAAAGAGAGTGCTATACTTACGCACATCATTCACCTCCGTCACAAGGACATTCTATGAAACTGTATTACTTACCGGGCGCTTGCTCTTTTGTTCCGCACACTGCTTTAGAATGGATCGGCCAACCGTATGAAGCCGAAGCCGCAACACGTGAAAAAATCAAATCACCGGAATACTTGGCACTCAATCCTCAAGGCGCCGTTCCGCTATTAATTGACGACGATTTTGTCTTGTCTCAGAACATTGCCATTCTCTCTTATCTTGACGAATTATATCCGCATGCCGAATTGTTCGGCAGCAAGACCGCTCGCGATAAAGCCAAAGCGGCACGTTGGTTGTCATTCTTTAATTCGGACGTCCATAAAGCGTTTGTACCGCTCTTCCGTGTACCGAGTTACGCCCAAGGTAATGAAGAACTGACTCAAAAAATACGCGAATCTGCTACGGAAGCCATTTTGGGTTATTTGGATATTGCCCACCAACATTTAGAACATCACGTTTTCTTCGGTGAAAAAATCTCCGTTGCCGACGTCTACTTATACGTGATGTTAGGCTGGGCTGCAAAACTCGGGATTGATTTTAGCCACTTAACCCAATTTAAGGCGTTTATTCAACGCGTGGAAGCCGATAAAGGCGTAGATGCGGTGCGTATCCAAGAAGGTTTAAAAGTTGCATAAGATCTTTTATACCCCAAAAACTGAGAAATAAGCGCTCACCGTTTGTCGCCTATTTGGAAAACAATTGCCGTTCTCCAAATGGCGCAAACGATTAAATTAGGTATAATGCCAGCGTTTTCATGAAATTTTGATTTATCTTTGAGGAAAGACCATGTCCAAACCAATGAACTTTGTGATGATTTCCCCTCACTTTCCAACCAATTTTGAAACCTTTGCGGTGAGATTGCGTGAAAGTGGGTTTAATACCTTGGGAATTGCAGACACACCTTACGAGCAATTAAGCGAAGGCTTACGCAACTCACTGACCGAATATTATCGTGTCGATAATATGGAAGATTATGAGCAAGTATATCGAGCAGTCGGCTATTTTGCGCATAAATACGGTCGTATTGACCGCGTAGAATCGCACAACGAATACTGGCTGGAGCTTGATGCTAAATTGCGTACCGATTTCAATGTCTTCGGTTATAAAAACGAAGATATGTTGGCAATCAAAACCAAAGCTCAGATGAAGGAAGTGTTTCGCAAAGCAGGCTTGAAAGTGGCGAAAGGCCGTGTGTTTAAAGACGATGAAGACGCACGCAAACTGGCTAAAGAACTCAAATTCCCTGTGATCATCAAACCAAACTCAGGTGTTGGGGCGAGCGATACCTACAAAATCAAATCTGCAGACGAACTAGAAGCTTTCTTTGGTTATAAAAATGCCCACGTTGAATATATTATGGAAGAGTTTATCGAAGGCGATATCGTGACCTTTGACGGCTTAACCGATAAAGACGGCAACATTGTGTTCTATTCCAGCCTTGAGTATTCCGAAGTAGTATTGGATACCGTTGAAAAAGACAACGATATGTTCTACTACATTCCACGCGAAATCAAAGAAGACTTAGTTAAACTCGGTCAGAAATGTGTCGATGCATTCAACGTCCGTGAACGTTTCTTCCACTTTGAATACTTCCGTGTGAAAAAAACCGGCGAATTAATGCCGCTTGAAATCAATTGCCGTCCGCCGGGTGGTTTAACCATTGATATGTGGAACTATGCAAACGATTTCGACGTGTTCAAAGAGTATGCGAATATCGTTAAAGAGAACAAATTCTACTCAAACATTACCCATCCTTGGAATGTCGTTTATATCGCCCGCAAAGCGAATAAAAACTACAAACATACCATTGAAGAGGTATGCCAAAAATACACCGGTAACATCATCAGCGTACAAAGCGTACCGGGCGTATTTGCCAAAATTATGGGCGAACACGGTATCCTTGCCCGTACCGAAACCATGGAACAACTGCACGACATTACCCGTTTTGCACAAGAGAAACAGTAATGTTGCCATATGAGCGCAGTTCGATAACTGACTAAAACGGACGCACGTAGTGCGTCCTCCTATTTTTGAAGGATAATATTTAATGCACTTTGAAAGACGCAGCCACTGGAGTGGTGAATTAGGACGTGAAATGCACTTTAACGTCTACGGACATGCCGGAAAACCGGTAATTGTATTCCCCTCATCCGGCGGAAACCAAAATGAATACGGCAATTTCGGCATGATTGACGCTTGCCGTTCCTTTATTGATCGTGGCTTAATCAAATTTTATACCCCTGATTCATTTGATGGCGAATCATGGCTGGCGAAGTGGAAATCCGGACACGACATGGCACAGGCTCACAACGCTTACGACCGCTATATCATCAACGAATTTGTGCCGTTAATTCGCCACGAATCCCATTGGGGCGGAGCAATGATCGCTACCGGCTGCAGCATGGGCGCTTACCATACGATCAACTTTGCACTGCGCCATCCGGATCTGTTCGATACCGCCATTGCCTTAAGCGGTGTCTATGACGCCCGTTTCTTCACCAACGAATTTTACGGTGATCTCGCCGTTTACATCAATTCACCGATTGATTCCCTATGGAACCAACACGACGGCTGGTTCTTAGACCGTTACCGCCAAAACCACTATATCGTGGCGGTAGGGCAAGGCGCATGGGAAGAACAGCACGTCGAAGACACCCGTCGTTTACAAGCCGCTTTTGAAGCTAAAGGTATTCCGGGCTGGTTTGATTACTGGGGGTACGATATGGCACACGACTGGCCGCTTTGGCGTCAGCAAATGCCGTATTTTCTCGGGAAACTGGAAGAACAAGGGATTATCTAGTTCTCACTCCCCTCCTGAAAGAACAAACCCCATACCGTTCATGTATGGGGTTTTGCAAATTTCGGAACGAAAGTGACCGCTTGTTACGGCGCTAATCGTTCTTTGATCCAACTGCCGTCACTTAAACGGTAGCGGATACGATCATGTAGGCGGCTCGGTCTGCCTTGCCAAAATTCTACATAATCCGGTCGAACCAAATAACCGCCCCAATGGGGAGGACGCGGAACCGACACCGGATGTATCAGGGCGAATTTTGCCGCACGGGTCAACAGCACTTGTTTTCCTGCAATTACCTTACTTTGCTCACTTGCCCAAGCCCCGATACGGCTACTGTACGGTCGGGATTGAAAATAAGCGTCCGATTCCTGCGGGCTGATTTTTTGGATTGCTCCTTCAATACGCACTTGCCGTTCCAACTCCGCCCAAAAAAAGGTGAGCGCCGCATAAGGCGTTTCGTCAATACTCTGCCCTTTGCGGCTCAGGTAATTGGTAAAGAAAATGAAGCCTTGTTCGTTCACTTCTTTCAATAACACGATCCGTCCGGCAGGTTTACCGTGCTGTACGGTGGCAAGATGCATTGCCGTCGGTTCGTTGACTTTAGCCGTCATGGCGTCTTGTAGCCATTGCTGAAATTGTATCAACGGATCCGCGGCACACTGTGATTCGGAAAGGGCTTGTTGACTGTATTCTTCACGAATGTGGTGTAAATCCATGGGTAACTCCCGAAGTTAAAATGCCGTCTGCGGATAATATTGTTCGGTCAGCTTGACGAATTCATCCAAGGAGATCGTGTTGAATGAGGTCGTCAATCCTCTGGCTTGAATGTCGTTTTCTAATACGAACACCTGATCGAGATTTGCAAAAATATGTGCGAATCTGACCGCTTGTAACACCCCGTCTTGCCACAAGACGACGGCATCCTGCGGCGTCACTTGTGCTAACAAGGCTTGCAGTTCGGTGTGATCGTAACCGGGCTTGGCAAAGGTATAGAGCATAATATTCCTTTAATTTAGAAGGTCAGCACTTTGTCTGCCTGGTTCAACCGCTCGAATAACGCACGTTGTGAAACGAAGCGCATATCGGACAATATCCACTCGGCATGTGTTAAGCCCCGTGCCACAACGGATTCCCGGCAAACGAAACAGTCGCTGAGCTCATACAATTCAATTAACTTAAACGACGCGATATGATCTTTTTGTAATACCCGTTCCGGGTGTTGACCGGCAAGCAAATTGAATACACCGTCGTAAAGAAAGCCGATAAGCAGTTCATCTTCCTCACAAAAAGCCGCGGCGGCAAGTAGTGCGTCCAACCCTTCGCGCCCGGCGGAAGAGCCGAACGGCGGCTGGGTAAATAACACGGCAAGTTTATATTTTTTCATACTAAAAAGTGAGTAAACGATCAGCGTTAAATACCGCTTGGCTGAACTCGCCAAGCCCTGCCAAAATAAACCCGTCGGCAACGGTTTCCTTCACGATACCGCGCCGTTGTGCAGCGGAAATGCATAAATGGAGTGACAAGCGGTGGGTTTGCGCCAATTTTTGCCAATACTCGACCAAATTGACTTCATCACTTGCCGCATCCACCCATTTATTGGCGTTGCTCACACCGTCTTGAAAGAAGAACACTTGGCTGATGTCGTGTCCGGCGCGCAATAACGCTTCGGCGACCTGATAAGCTAAAAAAGCCCCTTGCGAACCGTATACGCCTTGTTTAATCGCCAATACGTACCGCACTATTCACCGTCCTGTTTGATTTGACGGATATAAAGATAAACGGTGTGACGTGAAATATCCAAACGTTCGGCAACTTGGTTAATCGCGTCTTTAATGTCAAAAATACCTTTTTCAAATAATGAAGTCACGATTTGACGGTTTTTATTGTTATTGGCAACCTGTCTATCCGCCAAAACTTCTTCAATCGTATTTTCAATCGTTTGGGCGACCAAATCTTCTACCGAGCTGGCAAAATTCACACTGCCCTCCGTTTCTTGCGGTGCAATAAAAGCATTTAAAAACTGCGAAACCGGTACGTCCAAATTGATGTTGATACAAATCAACCCGATGACATGCTGTCTGCCGTTACGAATGGCAATGGTGACGGATTTCATCAACACCCCGTTTTTCGAGCGACTGAAATAAGGCTTGGAGACGCTGTCCGTCTGCATGTGATGGAGCGACCACAAAGCCCTATCGGTAATCGGCGAGCCGATTTTGCGATCGGTATTATGTCCGTTCACGATATAGATTGCCGAGTGTTCGAGGAATTCAAGTGAGTGCAGCACGATTTCACAATGTTCGCCGATTAAGGCGGCAATACCGTCAACGACGGGAAAATAGGACGCTAAAATCGCATGATCTTCATCGGAAAGCGGATTGAATGTGGATGTCATGTGATTACCCTTCAAATTCACGGAAAACAGACCGCTGACAAGCGGTCTGATCTGACATCATTTTTGCAAATATGTCTTCCGTGATAGCGAGATCAATTATTTTTTATCGCTCGGTTTAAAATCTAACAACTCAATTTCAAATACCAATGTGGAGTTGGCCGGGATTTTGCCCGCTTGACGATCGCCGTAGCCTAATTGCGGCGGTACCACGATTTCCATTTTTCCACCTTTTTTCAGCATCGGAATCGCTTCAACCCACCCCGGAATCAACTGATTCAATTGGAATTCGATCGGTTCGCCGCGGTCGTAAGAACTGTCAAAGACCGTGCCGTCCGGTAACGTGCCTTTGTAATGTACTTTGACGGTATCGCTGGCTTCAGGCGATTTGCCTTCGCCCGCTTTTTCAATTTTATACAATAAACCGGAGGCGGTTTTTTTCACGCCGCTTTTTTTCTCATATTCCGCGCGGAATTTGTCACCGGCTTCAATGGTCGATTTACTTTTTTCCGCTTGGATTTTGGTTTCTTGTTCAAGCAAGTATGCATCTAACGCTTTCAATTGTTTTTGCAAATCTTCGTCGGTTAATTTACCGCTTTTCTTTAACGTATCTTGTACACCGGCGAGAATACGATCCTGATTGTAAGAGAAAATCTCTTTTTGGGATTCGATGACGTCTTCAATGTTTTTGCCCATTAATACGCCCACGGCATAAGAAGAATCGTCTACAAATTTCGTATTGGCGGTTTCCGCAAACGTCACCTGTGAAGCGAATAAGACGCTTGCAAGCGTGGCAAGCACTGACCGTTTAGTTTTTAACATAGGATTTCCTTATTTAGTTTCATAAATTATTGTTAAAACAAAGTGGGATAGGGTAAAGTGTATTTCTTTTTAATACAACCCATTTATATCAAAATGCAGGCAAATTTCGAAAAAATATTGGCTTATTTGACTGAATTGGAAACCAAAGTCGCCTTTCAGGAACAAACCATTGAAGATTTGAATCAAGCATTGATCGATCAACAATTTTTGTTGGACAAATTACAGCAGCAGGTGCGCCAATTGGCTGAAAAATTAAAAGGCGTCCAAATAAGCAATATCGCCAGTCGGGCGGAAGAAACGCCACCGCCGCATTATTAGGCAGTGGCATTGATGATTTGTTCATCAATTTATTATTAACCTAAGTATGTCGGGAGAAGATAACGTGAAATTAGGTATTATCGGTGCAATGGAGCAAGAAATACAGATTTTATTAGGGTATATGGGTGAACCCAAACTAACGGAGATTGCCGGTTGTAAGATTTATGAAGGAAAAATCAATAATAAAGACGTCGCTTTGTTGCAATCGGGTATCGGCAAAACGGCGGCGGCAATCGGCACGACGTTGCTGCTGCAGCTGACCAAACCGGATATGATCATTAATACCGGTTCGGCAGGCGGTTTGGATACCAAATTAAACGTCGGAGATATCGTGATTTCGACCGAAGTCCGTCACCACGATGTCGATGTTACCGCTTTCGGTTATGAAATTGGGCAATTGCCGGCAAATCCGCCGGCTTTCGTCGCCGATCCTTATTTGATTGAAACGGCAGCCCGGAAAGTACAAAAAGCCGGTTTGCATGCCGTCTCCGGTTTGGTGTGTAGCGGAGATTTATTTGTAAATGGACGTGAGATGATCGAAAAAATCCGTCATAATTTCCCGCAGGTCGTGGCGGTAGAAATGGAAGCGGCATCCATTGCGCAAGTATGTCATGCGTTTAACATACCTTTTGTGGTCGTTCGGGCGATTTCGGATGTGGCGGATAAAGAATCACATTTGTCGTTTGAGGAATTTCTGCCTCTGGCGGCGGAAAAATCCTCCGCCGTCGTCTTAGCGATGCTCGGTTATTTAAACTAATTTAAGTAAATATCCCGTTATAACCGTCTAAAAATACGACTTTTTTCGTGATTTTTTGTACAATGCTCGTTTAACAGTGCCTATGATTTCATAGGCACATTTTTTTGTTTATTACTGATTATTTTGATTGAGAGTGTTATGAGTGTTACACCTAATATCGGCTTTATCAGCCTTGGCTGTCCGAAAAACTTAGTGGATTCGGAACGAATTTTAACCGAACTTCGTTCGGACGGTTATAACATCGTCCCGAGTTATGAGGGGGCGGATTTAGTCATTGTCAACACCTGCGGTTTTATCGACAGCGCCGTACAAGAGTCGTTGGAATCTATCGGTGAAGCATTGGAAGCGAACGGCAAGGTGATCGTCACCGGCTGTTTGGGTGCAAAAGAAAATCAAATTCGTGAAGTTCACCCTAAAGTGCTCGAAATTACCGGTCCGCACAGCTATGAAGCCGTGATGAAACATGTGCATAAATATGTACCGAAACCGGAATATAACCCATATGTCAGCCTGGTACCGAAACAAGGGGTCAAATTAACGCCGAAACACTACGCCTACCTGAAGATCTCCGAAGGCTGCGATCACCGCTGCACCTTTTGTATTATCCCGTCTATGCGTGGCGATTTGGACAGTCGCCCTATCGTGCAGGTATTGGACGAAGCTAAACGCCTTGCCGATGCGGGCGTAAAAGAAATTTTAGTCGTCTCTCAAGATACCTCCGCTTATGCGTTAGACAAAAAGAAAGAAGCCGGTTCCAAAACCGTCTTTTGGAATGGGATGCCGATTAAAAACGACTTAATGACCCTGTGCGAAAAATTAGGCTCGTTAGGCGTTTGGGTGCGTTTACATTATGTGTATCCGTATCCGCATGTGGACGACCTTATTCCGTTAATGGCACAGGGAAAAATCTTGCCGTATTTGGATATTCCGCTCCAACATGCCAGCCCGAAAATTCTCAAAGCAATGAAGCGTCCCGGATCCATTGAACGGACCTTGGAACGTATCAAGAAATGGCGAGAGATTTGCCCTGAGCTGACACTGCGCTCGACATTCATTGTCGGTTTCCCGGGAGAGACCGAAGAGGACTTCCAATTACTGCTTGATTTCTTACAAGATGCCCAACTCGATCGGGTCGGCTGTTTTAAATTCAGCCCGGTTGACGGTGCCGTCGCCACTGAAATGGCGGATCAAGTGCCTGAAGAAATTAAAGAAGAGCGTTTTCACCGTTTTATGCAACTTCAGCAACAAATTTCGGCGAATCGTTTACAACAAAAAATCGGTAAAACCCTTCAGGTCATTGTCGATGAAATCGATGAAGAAGGAATTATCGGACGCACCATGGCAGACGCACCGGAAATCGACGGTGTGGTTTATGTCGATAACCTGTCGGGAACGGATGTCCGAGTCGGGCAGTTGATTTCCGTCACCATCACAAACGCAGACGAATATGATCTGTGGGGAACGTGTTAACTTTTAAAAGGAATTACTATGTCAGAAAAGAAACAACCGAGTGTGATTCGTTTCGAGCAAGAGGTCGATGCCAAGCATTACGAACCGGCTTGCGTCGAACTGCTGGATATTTTAGGACAAATTGACAGCGACTTCGGAGCAATCGGACAGATAGAGATCAACCTGCCGGAACAACTCATACCGTTGGAAAAGGATAAAACCGTTTATTTTTGTACACGCATGGCTGTTGCCATCACGAAATTATTCGGTGATCCCGATTTCAACGTATCCGATACGGGAGCTCTCCGTTTTTTAGGCTTCCAGCGTTGGATGGCGATGATCTTTGCCAGTTCGCCTTATGTGAATGCCGATCATGTGCTATACACTTACAACAAGAACCCGAATAAAGATAATCCGAACGATGTGCAGATAGACAACAATCGAAATGCCTTAATCAAATTCTGTATTCTGTATTTCCCCGAATCCAATATCTCGTTAAACCTCGAAACACTATGGAATATTGATCCGAAATTATGCGCATCGCTCTGCTTTGCTCTGCAGTCGCCGCGTTTTATCGGTACACCGACGGCATTCGCCAAACGTGCCGCCGTTTTGCAATGGTTCCCATCCAAATTGGCACAATTAGACGATCTCAACAATTTGCCGAGCAGTATTTCACATGATGTCTATATGCACTGCAGCTATGATACTGCGGAGAACAAACATCAGGTAAAACGCCCGTTAAATCAAGTTATCCGCCGTCATTTAGTGAGTGAAGGTTGGCAGGATCGCAACATCGCCCATATCGGCTATAAAAACGGCAAACCGGTGATGGTCGTACTGTTGGAACATTTTAATTCATCGCACTCAATCTACCGCACGCACTCCACTTCCATGATTGCCGCGCGTGAGCATTTTTATTTAGTCGGCGTCGGCAATGATTCGGTTGACAAAACCGGACAAGAGGTGTTCGACGAATTTCACGTATTGGATAATTCCACGATTGTAAAACGCCTCGAATTCATTAGAAGCTTATGTGAAGAGTCCGGCGCATCCGTGTTCTATATGCCAAGCATCGGTATGGACTTAACCACGATTTTCGCCAGCAACACCCGAATGGCACCGATCCAGGCGATTGCATTAGGCCATCCGGCAACCACCTATTCGGACTTTATCGAATATGTGATTGTGGAAGATGATTACGTCGGCTCGGAAAGCTGTTTCAGCGAGACCTTATTACGCTTACCGAAAGATGCGCTGCCTTATGTACCGTCATCTCTTGCGCCGACGAATGTCCAATACACCCTGCGTGAAAATCCGGAAGTCGTCAATATCGGCATCGCCTCAACCACAATGAAATTGAACCCGTATTTCTTAGAAGCCTTAAAAGCGATTCGTGACCGAGCGCAGGTGAAAGTACACTTCCATTTTGCGCTCGGGCAATCCACCGGCATTACTCATCCGTATGTAGAACGTTTTATCAAAAGTTATTTGGGTGATGACGCAACGGCGCATCCGCATACCCCGTATCAACAATACTTGGCGATTCTGCAACATTGCGACATGATGGTTAACCCGTTCCCGTTCGGCAACACCAACGGTATTATTGACATGGTCACGCTCGGCTTGGTCAGCATTTGTAAAACGGGCGCCGAAGTCCATGAACATATCGATGAAGGTTTATTCAAACGGTTAGGCTTACCTGAATGGTTAATCGCCAATACGGTTGACGAATATGTCGAACGCGCCGTACGTTTAGCGGAAAATCACCAAGAACGTTTAGCGCTTCGCCGTCATGTGATTGAAAATAACGGGTTACAAACCCTCTTCAGCGGCGATCCTAAACCGATGGGACGCGTCTTCTTGGCAAAAATAAAAGAATGGGCGGAGCAACACAACATGGCATTCACGTTAAGCGACGCATCGTTAGCCGTACTTGAAAAGAAAAAAGCCGTAAAGAAAGCCGCTGTCGACAGTGTTAAACGGGCAAAAACGCCTAAAACCGATAAAAAATCAAAAACCGTCTCAAGTGATAAGGTAAAAGCTAAGTGACAGCAGGCAACCACAAAATGCGGTACATACCGCATTTTGCTTAAAAAACAACCAATCAAAAAACTACTCGAGAACTTAACATTAATCTCATCGTCTTAGCAGGTGCGTAGGTTGTCCTTTTACATTTACGCACTCGGAAAAATTTTATGAGGTTTTTTTATATGAAAGCAATGGTAAAAACATTTACAGTATTATCGTTAGTTATTGCATTAAGCGCGTGCCACGGGTTAAGCAGAACTCAAAAGAACACCGCGGTTGGTGCGGCTGTCGGTGGTGTTGCTGGACATATTATTGGTGGTTCAACCGGCGCAACCCTTGGTGGTGCTGCGTTGGGTGGGGTAATCGGTAGCCAAATCGGCAAATAATTTCCCCATCAATACCAAGCCGTTTGAAGGTCACTTCAAACGGCTTTTTTCTTTTGCGGATGACGTGCATTCCATGATGTTCTTCGGTACAATCCGTTTCATTATCGTCGCGAGGTCTCTATGAAAAAATTACTGCTCATCGTTGTCATGTCAAGTATCGGGTTAACCGCTTGCGGTGTAAAAGGCCCGCTTTACTTCCCGGAACAACCGCAACAACAGCAACCACAAACACCGTAACAAGCGGTCGGTTCGCACCGTTTTTTTGCAAACGGGCGGTACCGCACACTTCTTTCCGGTCAAACACAACAGGACAATCCATGGATTATTTTAATTATCACAACCATCAACTTTTTGCCGAACAGGTTGCCGTCAGCCAACTTGCACATCAATTCGGCACACCGCTTTACATTTATTCCCGCGCCACACTTGAGCGCCATTGGCACGCCTTTAACAATGCCTTGGGCAATCACCCGCATTTAATTTGCTATGCGGTGAAGTCCAATTCAAACATTGCCGTATTAAATATCTTGGCACGCCTCGGATCGGGATTTGACATTGTTTCCCAAGGGGAATTGGAACGTGTTTTGGCAGCAGGCGGTGATCCGAAAAAAGTGGTGTTCTCCGGCGTGGCAAAATCTCATACGGAAATCGCACGCGCACTGGAAGTCGGTATTCGCTGCTTTAACGTGGAATCCGTTTCCGAATTAAAACGCATTAACGATGTGGCAGGGCAACTTGGTAAATCGGCGCCCGTTTCATTACGTGTGAATCCGGACGTAGACGCTCACACCCATCCTTATATTTCAACCGGGTTAAAAGAAAACAAATTCGGGATCAGCGTGACCCAAGCCAGAGAAACTTACCGTTTAGCCCGTACGCTCCCGCATGTGCATATCACCGGCATGGATTGTCACATCGGCTCACAATTGACCGAATTACAACCGTTTTTAGATGCGACGGATCGATTGATAATATTAATGGAACAACTTAAAGAAGACGGTATCGAGCTTCACCATCTTGATCTCGGCGGCGGTTTGGGCGTGCCGTATAACGGCGAAGAACCTCCGCACCCGACGGAATATGCCGCCGCCTTATTGGCAAAACTGGCGGATTACCCGAACCTTGAAATCATTTTGGAACCGGGCAGAGCCATTACCGCCAATGCGGGAATTTTGGTGACCAAAGTCGAATACCTCAAACAAAACGAAGATCGCCGGTTCGCCATTGTTGATACCGGTATGAACGACATGATCCGCCCGGCACTGTACGAAGCCTATATGCGCATTATCGAAGTCGATTGCCCCCTTGACCGCACTCGTGCCGTATATGATGTGGTCGGTCCGATTTGTGAAACCGCCGATTTTTTAGGCAAGCAACGCGAACTTGCCATTGCCGAGGGCGATTTAATCGCCATGCGTTCCGCCGGCGCTTACGGTGCCGCCATGTCTTCAACCTATAACTCCCGTCCGCAAGCCGCCGAAGTGATGGTTGACGGCGATAACGCTTACCTGATTAAAGCGCGCGCCGATTTTGCGGAATTATGGCGCCATGAAACCTTGTTGCCGTAACATCTTATCCGATGCGGGAATGCAACGGCATTCCCGTACTGTCAGCTTCTTATATATCCGCCGTCGACTTGTTTAACGACATCGAGCAATTCCAACTCCAACAGTTCGATTAACAATTCGTTAACCGCCATTTGGCAAGCATTGGCAATATCGTCAATGCAGATCGGTTCAAAGGTGATTTTCTCGATAATGGCTTGTTGACAAGCGGTCAGATTCGGCGGATTTTTTGCAAATTTCGGCGCGGAACAGACCGCTTGTATTTTAGATAATTCAAACAATGACGACTGTTTCGGTTGATGCTGTAATGCAATAGCATCTAACACGTCTTCCACACAATCGACCAACAGCGCGCCTTCTTTGATTAACTTGTGACACCCTTGGCTATAAGGCGTGTGAATGGCATTCGGTAAGGCGAACACTTCCCTCCCCTGCTCAAGGGCATAACGCGCCGTAATTAATGAACCGCTGTTTAATGTGGCTTCGACCACCAACGTCCCCAATGACAACCCGCTGATAATGCGGTTACGACGCGGGAAATTTTCAGCCAACGGCGGTTGATGAGGAAAAAATTCGGATAACAACGCTCCGCCGTTTTCTATAATCGCCGCCGCCAGCTTTTTATGTCGGGCGGGATACACTTGTTCCAACCCGCTGCCCAACACGGCAATCGTCGTACCGTGATGTGCTACCGCTTGTTGATGACAAAAGCCGTCAATGCCGATTGCCAAACCGCTGGTGACGGTCAAACCGTGCTCGACGAATGCCCGCGCAAAATATTCCGCCCAATATTTTCCGTAATCGGAATAATCGCGACTGCCGACCATGGCAATTTGCGGAGAAGACAGCGCGGCAATATTGCCTTTCACAAATAACACCGGTGGCGCACTACTGATTTGCTTTAATAAAAAAGGGTAATCGGGATCAAGTATGCTGACCAACCTGTTTGGCGATCGTTCCGCCCAAGTCAAGGCGGTATCAATCCATTTCCTCTCCGGCTGAAACCAACGTTGGATCTGTTTTTCGTTCCAACCGATGTAACGCAATTGTACTTTATCGTATTGACAAAACGTGTCCAAATCGACGTACTCCAATAATTTACCGATGCGTTGCGCACCCAATTGCGGAATTTGTAGTAACCTCAGTAAATCGGGCAAATGACTCATCTCACTTTTTCCTTCAATTTCTTTATTTCCCTAATAGTAAGAAAAAGACTAGAATAGCCGAATTATTTATTATTCGGTTTTCGACAGAGATCACAAAAATGGCTGTATTAGAGGTACTGATTTACCCGGAAGAGAATTTGGCAAAAGTGTGCCAACCCGTAGAAAACGTTGACGATGCGTTGCGTACATTTATTGACGACATGTTTGACACGATGTACGACCATGAAGGTATCGGGCTTGCGGCACCGCAAGTCAACGTGTTAAAAAGAGTCGTCACCATCGATATTGAAGGCGATAAAACCAATCAAATCGTGTTGATTAACCCTGAAATCATTGAAAGTAGCGGCGAAGCGGCTATCGAAGAAGGTTGTTTGTCCATTCCCGGTTGTCGCGCATTGGTGCCGCGTAAAGAAAAAGTCACCGTCAAAGCGTTAAACCGCCACGGACAAGAGTTTGTACTGGAAGCCGACGGATTGTTGGCTATTTGTATTCAACATGAAATCGATCATTTAAACGGCGTGCTGTTTGTGGATCATATTTCCCAACTGAAACGCCAGCGGATTCGTGACAAAATGCTTAAATTGAAAAAGCAAATTGCGCGCAATAAAGACTAAGAGGATACATTTATGATTATCGTAACAGGCGGCGCCGGTTTTATCGGCAGTAATATTATCAAAGCGTTAAACGAGATGGGCAGAAAAGACATTCTCGTGGTAGATAACCTCAAAAACGGTGAGAAGTTTATTAATTTGGTCGATTTGGATATCGCCGACTATTGCGATAAAGACGATTTTATCGCCTCCATCCTTGCCGGCGACGACTTCGGTTACGGTTACATTGAAGCCGTTTTCCATGAAGGCGCGTGCTCCACCACCACTGAATGGGACGGCAAGTATATGATGCAAAATAACTACGAATATTCCAAAGAATTGTTGCATTATTGCTTGGATCGTAAAATTCCGTTCTTTTACGCTTCCAGCGCGGCAACCTACGGCGGACGTTCCGATCACTTTATTGAAGAGCGCCGATTCGAAGGTCCGTTAAATGTCTACGGCTATTCTAAATTCCTGTTTGACGAATATGTCCGCCGTATTTTGCCGGATGCTTACTCTCCGGTATGCGGTTTCAAATATTTCAACGTATACGGCCCGCGCGAACAACATAAAGGTTCGATGGCAAGTGTGGCTTTTCATTTAAACAATCAAATTCTCAAAGGCGAGAACCCGAAACTGTTTGCCGGTTCCGAAACCTTTTTACGCGATTTCGTCTATGTTGAAGATGTTGCTCAGGTCAATATTTGGGCATGGCAAAACAAAATCTCCGGTATTTTCAATTTAGGAACAGGCAATGCCGAATCATTTAAAGCCGTTGCCGATGCCGTGATTGATTTCCACCAAAAAGGTCACATTGAAACCATTCCGTTCCCGGAACATTTGAAATCCCGCTATCAAACCTTTACCCAAGCAGATTTAACCAAACTGCGCGCCGCCGGTTACGACAAACCGTTCAAAACCGTCGCAGAAGGTACTAAGGCATATATGGCATGGTTGAATAGAAAATAGCGGAACAAGCGGTTCGATTTGGATAATATTTTGTAAAAGGAAGACAAAAACCAACCGTATAATAAGCAAAAAGCACGGGAATCCCCGTGCTTTTATTAAGATAAAAGTAGATTATCTGAAAATACTCATGATAGAGTGAATCGCATCCACACCAGATTGTATTGCGGAAGAACCTTGACGGATCGTTTCGGAATAGCCTTGTGCTTTTGCCGCTTGTGCTTGGGCTTCCGTTACTTCGTTTGCACGTTGTTTGTTATATTGATCTAATTCTGCTTGCGTTACGCGAGAAGAATTTAAACCGCGGGAGGCATTAATATCTCCCGTACTTGCACAAGCTGTTAGCATGGTTGCAACACCTAATACACAAAGTAATTTTTTCATAAGATCTCCTAAAAAATTAATGAACTAAATAAATATTCTGTTTACTACGGTTTTTATACGCTCTGTCGATTGCTTTTGCTTCGTTCATTTGCATCGTACCAAGATCTTCGATCGCATCCTGACGTTTTCTGCGTTCATCTTGATAGTCTTGCATTTCCATTGCTCGAATTTCCGCGCGACGCTGTGCAATTTCAGCATCACTTTCCCCGGTATGGCGCGGTAAATACATTGAAGTACAAGCACTTAAAAAGAAAGGTGATAACGCCAAGATAAATTTTAATTTCATTGGATGTTCCTCATTAAATATAAAAAAACAGTTACTCATCAAAATTGCGATTATTGTAAAATAACCAAAAACGGTGTCAAGCATGCTACAAATACTATTTTCCCCCTTTTTTATTTCTTTACTTATTTATTACAATGCATTGAACACAACATAAATTGCAACGAAATAAAATTCAATTTTTTGAAAAATATATAAGGAATAAAAATGAAAGTCGGATTGGTATTAGAAGGCGGTGCCATGCGCGGAATATTTACCGCAGGGGTGTTGGACGTGTTTATGGATGAAAACATTCACATTGACGGCATTGTCGGCGTATCGGCAGGGGTGCTGTTTGGGGCGAATTTCCCTTCCAAACAGCGTGGGCGTGCCTTACGCTATAATCTGAAATACCTCAACGATCCCCGTTACTTAGGCTTCCGCAGTTTAATCACCACAGGCAATATCGTGAATAAGGAATTTGCGTTTTATGATGTGCCGTTTAAATTGGATATTTTTGATAACGATACCTTTAAACAATCGTCGATTGATTTTTATGCAACCTTAACCAATATTGAAACGGGTTTGGCAGAATATCATAAAATCACCGATCCTTTTGCACAAATGGAAACCTTGCGAGCCACATCCGCTATGCCTTATGTGTCAAACATTGTTGAAGTGGACGGTAAAAAATACCTTGATGGCGGTATTGCAGATAGCATTCCGCTCAAGCAGTGCCAAGCTCTCGGTTATGGCAAAATTATTGTTGTGCTGACTCGTCCCCTTGATTACCGAAAATCACCGTCCAATCCGCTATTCAGTAAATTGTTCTACCATCAATATCCTAAATTGGTTGAAGCATTAACTTATCGTTATAAAAACTATAATGAATGTGTTGAGCAGGTCATTGAACAACACGAACAGGGCAACATTTTTGTTATCCGCCCGTCACAAACTTTACCAATTAAACGGATTGAAAAAGATCCAGCTAAAATCCAAGCGATGTACGAGTTAGGGGTTTCGGATGCCCAAAGAGAGATGGAAAACCTGAAAGCTTATCTCAGTCAGTAGATCGACTAACCATACAAGCGGTCAGTTTTGTTAAATAATTTGCAAATTATTCACTAGATCTCACCGCTTGTATTCATTTCCCCAACATCACCCAATCTGAAAATCAATGTAAATAATTTGTGACTACGGTCACATTTTAAACAAATAATTTACACAAAACAATCAAGCTTTGTTATTATTCAGTGTCCTTAATATTTATGATTATATCCATAAACCCTGTAAGGAGCTTACTATGAAAGTCTCTACAATCTTACTTAGTCGGTGGTTTAATCTCGATCATAAACTCTCTTTTTTCTTTCCGTTAAATCCTCTCGCTTAAATTTTTCTTTTATTTCAATTTGTTATTCATTTAAGCCACCAAACTTATTTGGTGTAAGGATTTTATTATGCAAAATTTCAAACATTTACCAGAACCTTTCCGCATTCGTGTGATAGAACCCGTAAAACGTACTACCCGTGAATATCGTGAACAAGCGATTTTAAAAGCAGGGATGAACCCGTTTTTATTAGATAGCGAAGATATTTTTATCGATTTGTTGACTGATAGTGGCACAGGTGCCGTCACTCAAGATATGCAAGCGGCGATGCTACGTGGTGATGAAGCTTATAGTGGTAGCCGTAGTTATCATGCATTAGCCAATGCCGTCAAAGAGATTTTCGGTTATCAATACACTATTCCAACTCACCAAGGACGTGGTGCGGAGCAAATTTATATCCCTGTTCTCATTAAAAAACGTGAACAAGAAAAAGGCTTGGATCGTTCAAAAGCAGTTGTTATTTCTAACTACTTCTTTGATACCACCCAAGGACATAGCCAAATTAATGGTTGTACCGTAAGAAATACTTATACCAAAGAAGCTTTTGATACAGGTGTTCGTAGTGATTTCAAAGGCAACTTTGATCTCGAAAAATTAGAACAAGCGATTTTAGAAGCCGATCCGAAAAACGTGCCTTATATTGTGTGCACCATCACTTGTAACTCAGCCGGCGGTCAGCCCGTTTCTATTGCGAACATGAAAGGCATGTATGAAATCGCACAAAAATACGATATTCCAGTCGTCATGGATTCAGCCCGCTTTGCAGAAAATGCCTATTTCATTCAACAACGTGAAGAAGCCTATAAAGATTGGACAATTGAGCAAATCACCTACGAAAGCTATAAGTATGCCGATATGTTGGCGATGTCAGCGAAAAAAGATGCCATGGTGCCGATGGGCGGCTTACTCTGCTTTAAAGATGACAGCTTCTTTGATGTGTACACCGAATGCCGCACACTTTGCGTGGTACAAGAAGGTTTCCCAACCTACGGCGGCTTAGAAGGTGGAGCAATGGAGCGTTTGGCGGTCGGCTTAAAAGACGGTATGCGTCAAGATTGGTTGGCTTATCGTATTAACCAAGTACAATATTTGGTTGATGGCTTAGAAGCGATTGGCGTGGTCTGCCAACAAGCAGGCGGACACGCAGCTTTCGTTGATGCAGGTAAACTGTTACCGCATATTCCGGCAGAGCAGTTCCCGGCCCAAGCCTTAGCCTGTGAGCTTTACAAAGTCGCTGGTATTCGTGCTGTGGAAATTGGTTCCTTCTTACTTGGACGAGATCCAAAAACCGGTAAACAGCTCCCTTGCCCGGCGGAATTGCTACGTTTAACCATTCCACGTGCAACCTACACTCAAACACATATGGATTTTATTATTGAAGCGTTCCAAAAAGTGAAAGAAAATATTCACAATATCAAAGGATTAACCTTCAGTTATGAGCCAAAAGTGTTAAGACATTTCACTGCCTTATTAAAAGAAGTGGATTAATTTAGTCAGGGTAAATACCTAGTGCTAATCTGTTTATTTCCCTGCACTAACGTGCAGGGTTATTTTGACGGAAAAGCATTCGGTACCCCTACCTTATAAAAAGGAGAAAAAGATGAGTAAACAACCTTCTGTCTTTGGCGGTGCGTGCATTATTGCAAGTGTCTGTGTCGGCGCCGGTATGCTTGGGTTACCAAGTGCGGGGGCTGGCGCATGGACAATGTGGACCATTCTCGTCATGTTGCTCACTATGATTATGATGACGCTATCCGGCTGGATGCTATTGGAATCCTATAAACAATACGATATTCGTGCTTCGTTCAATACGGTAACTAAAGCGGTATTAGGCAACCAAGTTAATATCATTAATAATCTTGCCGTTTACTTCGTTGGCGGAATTTTACTATACGCTTATATCACTTCATCTGGCTTGATCTTGCAAGATTTATTGGGGTTAGACAGCAAAATTGCTTCGATCTTGTTCGTTTTCGTGTTCGGCGCTTTTGTATGGCATTCCACCCGTGCCGTTGACCGCATTTCCGTACTGTTAATTATCTTTATGGTACTCAGTTTTGCCTTTAGTATTTTCGGCTTAACCAGCAATATCAGTCTTGAAACTCTGTTTGATAGTGCAAAAACTGAAACGTCCGAATATGCCAAATACGCTATGATGATGCTCCCTGTGGCATTAACATCCTTTGGTTATCACCACTCTGTGTCATCTATGCGTGCTTATTACGGCGAAGAGAAAAAAGCCTCCCGAGCGATTTTATACGGCACATTAATTTCGCTATTCTTATATCTTGTTTGGCTATTAAGCATTTTCGGTAATTTACCACGAGATCAATTTGCCCCAATTATCGCCAGCGACGGCAATATTGATGTCTTACTGAAAACCTTAGGTGGTGTGATTGATTCACCATCCATTAAACAGTCACTTAACGCTTTCTCTATGGCAGCGATTTTATCGTCCTTTATCGGTGTAGGATTAGGGGTGTTTGACTTCTTAGCGGATTTCTTCAAGTTTGAAAACAGTAAAGCCGGTAGAACAAAAAGCTGGTTAGTGACCTTCTTACCGCCATTAATACTGTCTGTATTATTCCCATTCGGCTTCTTAAAAGCGATTGGCTATGCAGGTGCAGTAGCGACCATTTGGACTTGTATTATCCCTGCAATTTTAGTTTACAAAGTTCGACAACAAAACCCGAACCAACAAGGCTTTATTGCGTGTGGCGGATCATTGATGGTCGGTGCATTAATTCTGTTCGGCATCTTGGTCGCCACTTTCCACTTCTTAACCATGTTCGGCATGTTGCCGGTATTTAAGGGTTAAAGCAAAAGAGATAAATTTAGCACCTTTATCAATACTCAAATAGGACGTATTATGACGTCCTATTTTCTTCATAAGGAATGTTATGCAACCTGAATTACAACAATGGATTTCCATTACCGGACGTTTGCTCGGCACATTATTTTATTTTGAACCCAATAGCGAGCAGGCACAAAAGGTATTGTCGTTTTTCAATCAAAGCGACTGGGCGGAACAGTTAGGCGTTGAGCCGTCTGCAGAAATAAATAAATTATTAGCCAGCCAAACAGATTTAGCCGAGCAACATCAGGCAATGTTTATCGGTCCAAATACCTTGATTGCACCGCCTTGGGGGTCAGTCTATCTTGATCCTGAAAGTGTCATCTTCGGTCATTCGCTACTTGAATTACGTGCATTCTTACGCCAGCATCAAATCGAATTTTCACTCAATTTAGCTTACGACGAACCTGAAGATCATATCGGTTTAATGTTGTTACTCTCTGCCTATTTAGCCGAAAATAACCCTGAATTGCTGAATACGTTTTTAAGTCAGCACTTCTTCACTTGGTCAAAACGTTATTTACAGTTGGCTGGCAAGCAGACGGAATACCCGTTCTATCAAGGTTTGGCATTATTGACACAACAAGTGTTACACGTGTGGCAAGAACAGTTGCTCCTGATTGTACCAAGCGTCACCATTTATCGTTAATTTTCTATGGCAAAGGACAAACAGTATTATCAATCCTATCTGTCGATGAATACCATTTCACGCAGAGGGCTGTTCCGCGGTTTACTTGGCGGTACGCAAAAAAGTGTGAGTACGGAAATCGTTCGCCAAGTTGCCCGCCCACCATTTGCTTGCCCTGAACATCTGTTTGTATCGATATGCAACGGCTGTGGCGATTGTGTGAGCGCTTGCCCATACGGTCTAATTCAAATCCGACAAAGCAAAGCGGTGCTTGAAATCGATTATTCCGCCTGTGATTTTTGTGGGAAATGTGCCGAAAGCTGTTCAACCAATGCGTTAAACCACGCCTTTAAAGCTGACACGGAACTACGTCCCGTTTTTAATCAACGTTGCCTTCAAAAAAATAAACAGCCTTGCAACACTTGCCGACAAGCCTGTCCGCAGCAAGCGATTTTGCCTGATTTAACTTTAGATAATGAGAAATGTAACGGTTGTGGAGAATGCAAAATTGCCTGTTTTGTGAATGGTATTGAACTAAAAATCTAAAAATACAAGCGGTCAGTTTCAACCGATTTTTGGTATTTTTATAAAAATGGGTTAAAGCCTTATAGGGTCGGCATTATGTAGCAGTTGCACAAAGATTTCATCCGTTTGATGAGTTAAGATCCTGATAAATCATTCCGCTTTATCAGGATCTTTTTATGCGTAAAGCAAAAGAAAAACGCAGAGCCATTTGTTACGACTAGCTAAGCGATGAGATAAAAGCCCTTAATCACAAAAACGGGGCGGGGTTTATCCCCGCCCCTGAGATTAAAACTTTATGCCTAAATTCAAGCTCACACCTTGTTGGCGTCCGCCGAAGCCTTGTACGGCGGCATTGAAAGTTTTGCCGCCTTGTTGGTAGTTCACACCCACTTCGCCAATGGTTGTGCCACCTTTCATAGTTGGGGTTGGTAAGCCGTTGCCTTGGTAGTGCGCACGCACGTTGCCGTTTAATTCACGTTCGTAAGCCACACCGAAATGCATGCCCCAGTTGTCTAGATTGTGGTTATATTGCGCCCCAATACGCGCACGTTTTGAATGCACGGAAGAGAAATCATAGGTTTCGCCCGTGCTGAGCTGTGCGCTGTCACTTGAGGTGTACGAATCGAAGTATTTCACATAAGTATCAAGCGAGTTTTGGTTGCCTAACTGCCATACTTTACCTAAACCAACATGACCTGCTACATAGGTTGAACGGCTGGTATAGCGTACATAGTTGCCGTAAACGTGGTTGAAATCGTAGCTGTAATATTTACTTGAAACACGTCCTGCACGGAGGCTGCCTTGCACATAGAAACCGTTGCTCCAGAGGTAGTTGCTGAACGCATTGGCGCCGAGATACCACGCACTGCCTTTACCTTCTGTGCCATCGTCTAAGTGTGCGGTGTAGCGAGAATAGCCATACTCTGCCGCCACGCCATATAACCAATTCCCTGAACTGTACGCTTGATTCCACGCACGACCGAGGTCAATGGCTGCACCTTTTAAGCTAACATAACTTCCCGTTGTCACATCTCGATTAACACCGCTGACTTGACCAAAGGTTTGAGCGTCGTTACCTGCGCCCGCTAAATTGGTGCTTTGGTAAAGCGAATTCAAGCCATCAGCCAGATAGGTTGCTCCGCTATTTACCAACGCTGAACCCACTAAACGCCCTTGCATAAGCGATTTGGTTTGTGGGTTTACCGTCGTGGTTGCGGTAGTTGAACTCGAATTTGCGTTATTCGTTGATGTGTTTGTATTAACAACGGCATTCGATGTGGTATTCGTATTTACCACAACAGTGGTATTACTGTTGGTTGTCGTATTTGTCGTTGTGTTGTTTGTAACCGTTGAGCTATTCGAACTGGTTTGCTTGCTGCTTCGGTTAAAGGTTAAATCTAAACTTTTCGATTGTGCATCAAGCGCAACCGTCGCCAAATTATGTACTAACGTTACACCTTGATAAACATTACCCTTACCGCTCCATTGCAAGGCATTTTCATAATTCGTTTGAATTAAATGCACTACATTGCCGGCTTGTAAATCTGCATTACCCGGCACGTAAGCATTCATTGTCGTGTTGCCTAAATCTAAATACATCGTCGATAATTTCAATGCAGTATCATTATTGCGCACGTTTTCAGGCAAGTAGAAATTGATCGTTTCAAAATTCAGCACTTCTTTTGCTGAAAGTTTATTCATCTCAATACCTTCGTTTGCCGTACCTAAATTCAACGTATTGCCTTTTACGTTGCTTGAAGTACCGCCTACAATGTTGTTTTGTACCGTACCAGCGAAAAGTGTCACAGTATTGTTGATGGTTTCATTTTGCGCCACACCACCGGCAACACCACTTACGTTAAAGCCTTTGTGGATTAAAACAGAATTGTTGTTCGCTTTCGTTAGCGCATTACCACCAACAACCAATTCATTTACCGTAGCATTTTCGCCAATAATCACGCTGTTATTGTGAGAATTACCTTCACCGGCAATCGCTGAATAAGCATCGCCGCCAAACACGCGATCAGCCTTTAAATTGTGACCAATCGATACTGTCGAATTTGTTACCGAACCTGAAGCGGTACGTGCACCGTAAACTTGGCTGGTTTTTGCATCGTTACCAATCATTACCGAGTTGTTTGCTACTGTACTGTTTGCGCTACCTTCAGCCGCTGAAACAAAAATCGTATTACTATAATTACCAATAATCACACGGTTGTCTTTTGACGTACCAATAGACGCAAAACCATCTGAGGCAGAGTTACCACCAATAATCGTTGATACAGCAACATTATCGCCAATATTAACCACATTTGAATTGGCTTCTGTTTCTAAAAAGTCGGCTTCAATTGAAACTGTACCGCCAGTAATTCCTGCGCCATTAGTGATACTAACTTCAGGACCTATTTTTACACCATTGCCAATATAAACTTCATTAAAAGAAGCGCTTTTACCACCGTTACCACCCCACACAGACCCGGTGATTGTTGAAGCATCGCCAATATGCACACTATTGCTATCCGCCGTTACATTATTTTTTACTGCTGTATTTGTGTCGCCTGCACTACCGCCGTTTACATAGCCTTCTACGGTAACATTCGAGCCAATACGTACTGCATTAAAATCGGAGGTTGATTTGATTGAGCTACCGCCCCAAACAGAGCCTCCTTCACCCCTCCCGTTTTTCCCGATAATAACATTATTCCCAATAACCACTTGGTTGTGATTGGTTTCTTTATCTTCAGAGTTACCGCCCGTCACATAACCCTTTACATAAGAACCATGAGAAATAGTGACATTATTATTACTTGCTTCTCCTTTTGTTGAGAAACCGCCATAAATACTGCCATCAAGTTGCTGATTAAGCGACGTTGAAGCCGAGCAACCATTCGCATTATCTGAGCTGTAAAATGATACTTCGCAACCATAAACCGTTGCCGCCTGAACTTGACCCGAGAGCACGCCTGAAACCAAGCACGCCAAAGCGGTTAATGAAGTGTTGAGCGCAAGGCGGGAGCCTGCCATTTTTTTATTGTGCGTGTTACGCATATTTTACTCCTTAAAGCGTGAATCATAAAAATTAAATCTATACACATATTTATATTCATAATCTTAGGCATATAACGTAAATATACGCAGATTGTGCAAAAAAAAGAATAAAAGCGCAACAGAAAATAACCGATTATTTTAATAAACTATTCTAAATTATTAGGATTTTTTATAAGTAAAGCGCTTGGGTCAATTTTAAATTACCTCCAATTCACTTCACTAAAAATAACTATAAACAGAAACAAAAAGCCGATAAACAAGGACGAAATTTTGTCTACTATGCCAAAAATTGGCAAATTTCGGTGCCAAACAGACCGCTTGTAAGGTTTAGAAAATTGCTTCTAAGCGAAGAAATACGCCCAAATGGTGTTTGCGGTTTTTATTTTTATCATTGTAATAATGCACTTCCGGCTGGATAAAGAACCATTGGCGTAAGAAAGGTTGGCGCCAGTTAATGAACGGACCGTAAAAATCGAGTTCAGGCGTTTTATCATGGATGTCTCCGCCAACCATAAAGCCGTAATTCAGGCGTTTATGGTTCGAATAGTTGTGTTGACGATAGAGACTATTTCCCCAAACGGTGGATTCATCATTGTCGTGAGAATATTCCACGAAGGTATGATTATTGATAAAGCGTCTTTCATTTTCGGTAAATTTATTTTCGATATTTAAGCGAACATAATGTTTACTGTTAATACCGTAGCGATAAATCGGCTCTACCCGCGTACTGAATTGATCGGTATGTTGCCATACTTTGTCGAGCTTTAAACGTAGGAAAATATCCGCACCGGAACGAACCCCCAAATCCAAATCACTGTCTATCCCCAAGCGTTTTATTTCGTTGGACCAACGTAATGCTAATGACGCATTGTCGTTACGGGCTTGTTTGCTGTCGTAGTTTTTATCGTTGCGGAGAGGTTCCTTATAATTGCGGTGAAGTTGGTTTCCGTCGCGGGCTTGGTTATCCAGTTCTTCGTCACCGAATACGACGCTCAGGTGTTTTTTGAGGGTCGGTAATCTGATTTTCCCTCGAATACGCGGTTTAATCGAATAACCGTCATAGTGGTTCCATTCATTATCCAGCATCACACGGAGGTTTGCCGAGGCTGGCTCATTAGGATCCGGTGTGCCTATCCAATCATCAATATTGTTAGACCAGTTATGCAGTACGCTTCTGATATTGGCGTGTTGTTGATCGACCCAGGTTGATTCGGCAGCCGCAGAGAAAGGAAAATAACCGACAAGTATAAACAATGGAAGAGAAAATTTATTGTTCATTGGAGACTCCTTGTAAGGATTAGTAGGAGGATGTTACTCCAAAAGTGAAAAAACGCCAAAAATTAAGCGGTTAATTTTGCAAAATATTGCCGTAAACTAACCGCTTGTTTTTTACGTTGAGCCTATTATAGGAAGATATTGGCGAACAGTAATCCGAAACATAAGCAGAATGCCATGCTTAATAAGCCCGGAATCATAAAACTGTGGTTAAAAACATATTTCCCGATTTTTGTCGTACCCGTGGTATCAAAGTCGATAGAGGCAATAATCGGACCGTAGTTCGGTACGAAGAAATAACCGTTCACTGCTACGAATACCCCGATTAAGATTGGAGCAGGAATGCCTAATGCCACGCCTAACGGGAATAAAGTTGCTACCGTTGCCCCTTGGCTGTTGACTAAAACGGAAAGTAAGAACAACGCAAACGCGAATGTCCAAGGTGCGGTTTCCACCAATCCTTGCACCATCGCTTTCACTTCGGTCATATGACCTTGCATTAAGGTATCACCGACCCAAGCAATACCGAAGATCGCAATGACGGCACGCATACCGGCATGGAATACCGAACCTTGCGTAATCGCATTACCGTTCGGTTTACAGATCAAGACGATTAATGCGCCGACGGATAACATCACGATTTCGATTGTATGCGCCATCCCCATCGGTTTTTCATCAAAGACCGGACGTAATGACGGAACCGCCCCCATCAATACGACAAGCAATGCACCGAATAAGAATAGACCAACGGAAGTTTTCGCTGTTGGTGAAATGACAATATTTGCCGGATCCGTATTGGTATGATTTTCCTCAACATATTTCGGATCTTGTAATAAACGTTGGTAACCCGGATCATCCTTTAATTCTTTACCCATTTTGTTCACAATTAAACATGCGCAAAATAACCCGAGAATGGTTGCCGGTACAGTGACGATTAATACATCACCTAAGTGAATACCTTGCGGTTCAAGGAAGGCGACAACAGCAACAACCGCTGCGGCAATCGGACTTGCAACGATGGCAAATTGTGAAGCGATAACCGCCATGGAAAGTGGTCGTTCCGGACGAACACCGTTGTGACGACTGACTTCGGCAATAACGGGTAAAACCGAGTAAGCAACATGACCGGTACCCGCCAAGAACGTAAATGTCCAAGTAACCGCCGGGGCGATAAAGGTAATGTGTTTCGGATTACGACGTAAAATATTGGTCGCAATTTTGATCATGTAGTCTAAACCGCCGGCGGCTTGCATTGCCGCTGCCGCAGACACCACCGCCATAATCATAAACATCACATCAATCGGAAGACCCGCCGGTTTTAACCCGAATCCGAAGGAGAGGATGGCTAAACCTAAACCGCCCATTACTCCTAAACCGATACCTCCGATACGTGCACCGATTAAAATACAGAGTAATACAACGGCAAATTGCAGAAGAAACATAGCTGACATAAAGTGCTCCATTGTAATTTTATTCAAAAGCCCTCATACTGGAAACGTTTAGACAGAGAGCATTCTTATTTTAAAGAGGGCGGGTAATATAGCATAAATATGAATTCGCTTTATAATCTGGATCAATAAAAATATTTACGTTATAGGAAAAATATGCAATTTTCAAAAATGCACGGACTCGGTAATGATTTTATGGTCGTTGACGGTGTGACACAAAACGTTTATTTAACCGAGGAATTAATCCGTAAACTAGCTGACAGACACCGTGGGGTCGGATTCGATCAACTGCTATTGGTTGAGCCGCCTTATGATCCCGAATTGGATTTCCATTATCGTATTTTTAATGCCGACGGTAGTGAAGTGTCGCAATGCGGCAACGGTGCCCGTTGTTTTGCGCGTTTTGTCACCTTAAAAGGTTTAACCAATAAGCAAGACATTAAAGTCAGTACTGCAAAAGGCAAAATGGTCTTGAGCCTGAAAGAGGACGGACAGATTCGCGTCAATATGGGCGAACCGATTTGGGAACCGGCGCAAGTACCGTTTACGGCGAATAAATTCGAAAAAAACTATATTTTAAGAACGGATGTTCAAACGGTGTTATGCGGTGTGGTATCGATGGGCAATCCGCATTGCGTATTGCAAGTGGAAGATATTCAAACGGCAAATGTCTCAGAGCTTGGTCCGTTATTGGAAAATCATGAGCGTTTTCCTGAGCGGGCCAATATCGGTTTTATGCAAGTCATCAATCCCAACCACATAAAACTGCGTGTATTCGAGCGTGGAGCCGGTGAAACGCAAGCGTGCGGTAGCGGAGCATGTGCTGCGGTTGCCGTCGGCATTATGCAAGGGGTACTGGATAACCACGTACAGGTTGATTTACCCGGCGGAACGTTACGAATAGAATGGAACGGCGTAGGATCACCGCTTTATATGACGGGGGATGCCGTACATATCTATGACGGATTCGTCAAACTCTGATAAAGACCCGCCGATTGGCGGGTTTTTAGTTTCACAAGCGGTCAGATCACGCCGGTTTTTTGCAAATCGGAAAAGAAAAAATGCGACATTACGTTTAGATAATGTCGCATAAGTTTGACGATATTCGAGGAATTATTTTTTTATTATTTGCCGAAACAAATCATACTCCCTATTACCTTTTTTTGTGAAGAAAATATTCAAATTTTTTTCAAAAATTGGAGCAAGATCACATTTTTAGCAAAAAATGGCGTGTTTTGATGTGAATGTTCAAAAAGAAAAAACGCTGATGATTTCTCATCAGCGTCTTAGAATATGGCTCCTCCTGCGGGACTCGAACCTGCGACATATGGATTAACAGTCCACCGTTCTACCGACTGAACTAAGGAGGAAAAGAGTTTGCAATAAATGGTGCCTCGAGGCGGAATCGAACCACCGACACGGGGATTTTCAATCCCCTGCTCTACCGACTGAGCTATCGAGGCGACTCGTCGTTTGCGGGGTGCATTATGCTGATTTCACCCCCTCTCGTCAAACGTTTTTTTTAAAAAAGTCAGAAATTATGTTTGATAGATCGCTTTTTACTCAAACTGAGTTAAAAAACAACATTTTATCTAACGTTTTTGTATTTTTGTTGCGCTTTATTCACTTTTACCAAGTAATTTCTTGCTTGTGACGAAGGGTGTGCCGTCGTCAAAATACGATAGATGGCATCGGGATCCAAGTTATTGATCCGATCAATCGCTTCCCATTTATCACTGTCAAAGACACGCAGTACCGCACCGGCACCACTGTTATAGGCGGAAATCATGGCATAGCGTTTCGCCGTCGGATCCGTGATGCCGTCCAAATATTCATCACGTAAAATGGTCAGGTACATGGTACCGGCATCAATATTTTGACTTGGGTTATATAAATAGTCGCGATCCGGTTGTCCGCCGAAGCCTTTACGGGCAAAGATATCCCGTCCCGCCGTACGCGGAACGACCTGCATTAAGCCGATGGCATTGGCATAGCTGACCGCATACGGGTTAAATGCCGATTCGACCTCCATGATGCCGAGGATTAAGCTGATATCGATGCCGTAGCGTTTAGAGGCTTGACGTACAAGCGGTAAATAACGTCTTGCACGTACTTCCACGTGATTGGCAATCATCGGAATATTCACGTAAGTCACGGTATGACCGTTTTTCAAGCGACGGGTTTTCGTTTTGTTTTGAATCAGATAAGTCGCAAAATCGTTTGCCACGGCAATATTCGTGACGGAACGTCCGAATTGGTCGACAACCTGCCCTGCCAAAAACGGGTTACTGCTGATCGGAACGTCACCGGAAGCGAACAAATCGATGCCCGATGCATCCGATCCCATCAACAAGGTATGAATAATCGAATTACGCAAATGGTTTTGATCGCCTAACGTTTCAATCGTAATTTGACCGTCTTCAAAGCTAATGTGGCTACGGGTGTAATATTTATCGGTATATTTTACGTAGTCTTTGCGACTGGCAACCAATAATTCGTTTACCCCCCAAATATGGTCGATATTACGGGAAAACTGACCGGTCAAAATATCCAATCCGTTCGTATCTTTAGTGTAATCCGGTCTTGGTTTTTTGGTCGTACTTTTTTTGCTACCGCTACTACAAGCGGCTAAAAAAGGAATAATAAGGCACAAAGGCAAATATTTTTTAAATCGTTTCATGGGATTCTCAGCAACTATTTCGACTCAACGGGGACGTAGCCTTCAATGAAGACCTCTTTCCCTTCAAATAAAAAATTGACCATTTCGGTTTCTAAAAGTTTGCGGTGTTCCGGGTTCATCATGCTCAATTTTTTCTCATTGACCAACATGGTTTGCTTTTTTATCCATTCAGCCCAAGCTTGTTTACTGATTGAATCAAAAATACGTTTGCCGAGTTCACCGGGATACAGCTGAAAATCCAAGCCTTCAGCCTCTTGTTTCAGATATTCACAAAAAATTATTCTCGCCATGATATTTCTCTATGGTTAATGTTAATTCGTCTAAAATGCGTTTAATCGGCGTTGCTAAACCGATTTCACCGGGTTGCAACAGATCATACCAATATTCCCTATTGGATGATACAAAAGGTTGATAAGTTCCTAACTTTTCTTTAACCGAATCGGTTGAAATGTCGACTAAAATCGGATGAATATCCAAATGAAAATGACTAAACGTGTGGCGAAACGTGATTAATGGTTGTGAAATTTGCAAATTTTTTGCCGAAACGAACCGCTTGAGCGCATCTAGCGATTCAAACTGCGGAAAAGCGAATAACCCGCCCCAAATCCCTTTTGCTTCACGCTTTTCCAATAATACTTTTGTTCCCTGTTTTAAAATTAAAAAGTAACTTTGCCGTTCGGGTAAGGTTTTTTTCGGTTTCTTTGCCGGGTAGTGTGTCCAAGTTTCGGTGATATTTGCTCGGCATTGTGTTTCTAGCGGGCACAGCGTACATTTCGGCTTGCTGCGGGTGCAAATCATCGCCCCTAAATCCATCATCGCCTGATTAAAATCAGCAACCTGTTCAAACGGAGTAACCTCGGCGCTGAGCGCCCATAACTGATTTTCCACCGATTTTTCTCCCGCCCAGCCCTCGACGGCAAAGTAACGTGAAAGAACGCGTTTGACGTTGCCGTCTAAAATCGGATGCGGTGCGTTGAGTACCGACGACAAAATCGCTCCCGCCGTGCTTCTTCCTACACCGCTTAGCGACAGCACATCGGCGAAATCGGTCGGAAATTGACCGTTGAACCGATCGCGAACCGTTTGCGCCGCATGGTGCAAATTGCGGGCACGAGCGTAATAACCTAAGCCCGTCCACAGGTGTAGCACCTCATCAATCGACGCATCGGCTAATGCGACGACGGTCGGAAAACGTTGCATAAAACGTTCAAAATAAGGTATCACCGTGGCGACTTGGGTTTGCTGAAGCATCACTTCGGATAGCCACACGCCGTACAATGTTTTGTTTCGCTGCCAAGGCAATTGTTTGCGTCCGTATTGGTGATACCAAGCCAACATTTGTCGGGCGAACGGCGCAGTCACCGCAGATTGGGCAAGCGGATAAGGGGATGTTTTTTTCACGTAAAACTCTTTAGAATGATTTTTCAAAATGTGAATACTAACGCAAGCGGTCGGATTTGATAAATTTTTTGCAAAATTTTCGTCAAAACAGACCGCTTGCATACAGAGGAATATGATGAGTTCAACCCCTATTCTCGGCTTTCACCATGTGGCGATCATTGCCTCGGATTATGCGAAATCCAAACGCTTTTATACCGAAATATTGGGGGCGCACATTATTCGGGAAACCTATCGTGCCGAGCGAGAAAGCTATAAATTAGATCTTGCTTTTGCCGACGGATCGCAAATTGAACTGTTCAGTTTTCCGATAACGCCGGCGCGTTTTACCGCCCCCGAAACCTGTGGCTTACGCCATTTGGCATTTAAGGTCGATAACCTTGAGCGGGCGATTGCGTTTTTAGACGAACACGGGCTGGCTCACGAAGGGGTTCGAGTCGATCTGTTGACCGGCAAACGTTTTACCTTTTTTCGCGATCCGGATGATTTACCGTTAGAGTTTTACGAGCGTTGATATGCAATTTCCTCCACTTTCCGGCGGCATTCTGATACGCCGTTACAAACGTTTTCTAGCCGATGTACAGTTGGAAAACGGCGAACAAATCACCATCCATTGCCCGAATACCGGCGCGATGACCGGCTGCGCCGATGCCGGCGATCGCGTTTGGTTTTCGACTTCCGATAATTTAAAACGCAAATACCGCCATACGTGGGAATTGACCGAAACGACAAGCGGACATTTTATTTGCGTCAATACGCTGCGAGCGAATCAATTGGTCGCCGAAGCGTTAGCCAATCGATGGATTAGCGAGCTGTGCCAATACGACGAGGTGCTGTCGGAACAAAAGTACGGCGATGAAAACAGTCGGATTGATTTCTTATTAAAAAGCAAAGAGGCTGATTGTTTTGTCGAAGTTAAATCCACGACGTTATTGGGTGAAAACGGGGTAGGAATGTTTCCCGACGCTAAAACCGAACGCGGACAAAAACATTTGCGGGAATTAAGGGCGATTGCACAACAAGGGCGACATGCGGTGATTTTATTTGCCGTGTTGCATACGGGGATCGAACGTTTCGAGGTAGCGAAGCAGATCGATCCGACCTATGCGCGGTTATTTACGCAAGCGGTGGATGGCGGTGTTATTCCGTTAGTGTATAAAGCGGATGTGTGTATTGAGCAAAACGTGCCTGTCGGCATAGTGTTAAAAAAAGCACTTGGTTAGTGAGGTGAATTTCACCTTATTTGCAAAATAAATGCCAAATCTGACCGCTTGTACTTGAAACTTGTGATATTCACCCTCAAATACAGGGCGGTTTTTTATTAATAAAGGAATTCAAATGACGACAATCGTATGTGTGCGTAAAGACGGCAAAGTGGCTATCGGCGGTGACGGGCAGGCAACTTTAGGTAATTGCATTGAGAAAGGAACGGTACGCAAAGTACGCCGTTTATACAAAGATAAAGTGGTCACAGGCTTTGCCGGTTCCACGGCGGATGCGTTTATTTTACGCGATCTGTTTGAGAAAAAATTGGAATTGCACCAAGGGCATTTGGTGAAATCGGCGGTAGAACTGGCAAAAGAGTGGCGTACCGAACGTGCATTACGCCGATTGGAAGCAATGATGATCGTGGCGAATGAAAGCGAATTTTTGCTGGTTTCGGGTAGCGGTGATGTGATCGAACCCGAACAGGACGTATTGGCGATAGGTTCCGGCGGCAACTACGCAAAAGCGGCAGCGCTTGCATTACTCCGTACGGAAAACAATCTATCGGCAAAGGAAATCGTGGCGGAAGCACTGAGAATTGCCGGTGATATCGATATTTACAGTAACCATAATCATGTGATTGAAGAAGTCTAGTAATATTGAATGAGATGGCGCAAGCACCCTGACTTGTGCCATATTTTTTATGATAAACAAGCGGTCATTTTCGGTAAAAATGTTGCAAAATCGTACCGCTTGTCAAACGGCATAAGTACAAAGACTTACGCCAATACAAAAAGGAACAAACTATGTCAATGACTCCTCGTGAAATTGTGTCGGAATTAGACGCTCATATTATCGGACAAAATGAAGCAAAACGTGCGGTGGCAATTGCTTTGCGTAACCGCTGGCGTCGGATGCAGTTGCCGGAAGAACTGCGTCAGGAAGTCACACCGAAAAATATTCTGATGATCGGACCTACCGGTGTGGGTAAAACCGAAATTGCCCGCCGTTTGGCGAAATTGGCGAATGCGCCGTTTATCAAAGTGGAAGCCACCAAATTTACCGAGGTCGGTTATGTCGGTAAAGAAGTGGATTCGATCATTCGTGATTTAACGGATGTCGCAGTGAAACTGGTTCGTCAGCAATCGGTAGAAAAAAACCGTTTTCGTGCGGAAGAAGCGGCGGAAGAGCGTATTTTGGATATTCTGATTCCGTCGGCAAAAGATCAATGGGGTAACCCTGAAGTGTCGGAAACCAGCAAAACCACCCGCCAAATTTTCCGTAAAAAGTTGCGGGAAGGTCAATTGGATGATAAAGAAATTGAAGTCGATATTGCGGCGCAAATGAGTGTGGAAATCATGACACCGCCGGGGATGGAAGAGATGACCTCTCAGCTTCAATCGTTATTTGAAGGTATGTCGCCGAATAAAACCAAAAAACGTAAAATGAAAATCAAGGATGCGTTGAAAGTGTTGATTGATGAAGAAGCGGCAAAATTGGTGAATCAGGAAGAGCTTAAACAGCAGGCGATTGAAGCGGTAGAACAGCACGGTATCGTGTTTATCGATGAGATCGATAAGATTTGCAAGAAAGGCGAATACAGTGGCGGAGATGTTTCCCGTGAAGGCGTTCAACGTGATTTGTTACCGATTATTGAAGGCAGTTCCGTGAATACCAAACACGGAATAGTGAAAACCGATCATATTTTATTTATTTGTTCCGGGGCTTTCCAAGTCGCGCGTCCGTCGGATTTATTACCGGAATTGCAAGGACGTTTGCCTATTCGTGTCGAATTGAAATCATTAACGAAAAACGACTTTGAACGTATTTTAACCGAACCGAATGCATCTCTCACGCTACAATACCGCGAATTAATGAAAACGGAAGGCGTTGACGTGGAGTTTACTCCGGACGGAATCAGCCGTATTGCCGAATCGGCTTTCCGGGTCAATGAAAAAACCGAAAATATCGGAGCTCGTCGTTTACATACCGTATTAGAGCGTTTAATGGACGGTATTTCATTTGATGCCAGTGAGCGTTCGGGAGAAAAAATTACCATTGATGCGGAATATGTCAGTAATGCCTTAAATGATGTGGTTGAAAACGAAGATTTAAGTCGGTTTATTCTTTAGTATTTGTCTCTGGGTACTTTACTAACAGCAAAAATGTATCGTAACAAATAAAAAATGTCGATTGATTTATGTCTATCGACATTTTTTATTGACAAAAACACTCTTTTGGTTGGAGAAGTTACTTCTATATAGCCGTATATATATTATGGTATTTTAAGGGGATATTGTATTTTCTGAACGAAAGAAATGTTTATTTTCTTATTTTTACATAAATTTAATTTATTATATTTCTCTTTTTTATAAAAAAGAATTTTTTATGTGTCTATTTAACTATAAGGATTATAACAATATTTTGATTTTACCTTGTGTAATAAGGTTGCTTTGGTGATTGCTTGTGAGGTGTTAAGAGATAAATTCGGACTTATTTTAGGAATAAGTTAGAAACATTGATGTAAATGATTATTTTTGTGTGTAAGTTTTTGTTAAAGTTTGTTAAATGTGTTATCTACTTATGTGTGAGATTATTTTCTATTTTAGAAAACATAATATAATGGCAACGTTAGATGTTTATTGTTGATCTAACATTCACCAATAGAGCATATTTTATTTTAATTCCTAAAAGGATGTTGTTATGAACAAAATTTTCCGAGTGATTTGGAATCACGCAACAAACAGTTGGACTGTTGTTTCCGAATTATCGCACATCAAAGGTAAGGCTAAATCATCCTCTTTAACAAAAACCGCAGCAAGTGTTGTCATTGCTATTAGTGGTCTTGCTGGTGGAGTTTATGCAGCAGATAATCATTTAAAAGTGAATAGTAGTAGTACAGAAGCAACGGCAACCGGTCCGAGAGCGGTTGCTATCGGAGAAAATACTACCGCAGCAGGTAGAGATAGTGCTTCTATCGGTACGAATTCAAGAGTAGCGGGTACAGGAGCTTATGCAATTGCCGTAGGGGATAACGCAACAGCAGTTGGTGCACGTGATATTTTTATCGGTCGTAATGCCGGGGTAAATTCTTCCAATACACAAGCAATTAATAATAGCATCGGTAATACGTATAATAATATCGGTATTGGGGAAAGAGCTGGTAGTAATATTAATGAAGCATCTAATATTATTGCAATCGGCACTGATGCGGCAAACGGTGCTTCGTCCGGTAATAATATTGCCATTGGTAGTGGAGCAAATAGTCAAACTGTAATTGGCTCCGCGTTAAATAAGCCATTTAATGTGGCAATTGGTGAGCGTACAACAGCAACCGGAGGAGGTTCCAGTGCGGTTGGTTACTATTCAAGTGCAACAGGTCAATTGTCAACAGCCATAGGAGCAGTTGCTCAAGCCAGCGGTAATAATTCGTTTGCAGCAGGTAAAGCCGCAAATGCAAGTAATGTTAACGCTGTTGCTGTTGGTCATTTGTCTAAGGCAAGTGGGAGAAATTCTACAGCAACTGGTATGGAGGCAAATGCATCTGGTACTTCTGCTTCTGCATATGGTCTCTCAGCAAATGCTAGTGGCTTAAGTTCCACTGCTGTTGGGGTTGGAGCAAAAGCAAGCGATACGGCATCAACAGCTATTGGTGCATCAGCAGTAGCTTCAGAACGTTTTACTGTTGCTGTAGGTTTGGCCGCAACTGCTGCAGGTAGAACATCTATTGCAATTGGTTTAAGTTCAAATGCTCAAGAAGGTCAGTCTATTGCAATTGGTCGTAAGGCAACTTCACAAAAATCGTATGCGGTAGCATTAGGTGGTTTTGCAAATGCGACTTCTCTTAATTCAACGGCATTAGGTAACTGGGCTCAGGCAAATAACGAGGGAGATGTTGCATTAGGTGCCAATTCAGAAACAAGCGTAGCGGTAGGAACTACTGAAGCCACGGTTAACGGCGTAACTTACTCAGGTTTTGCAGGTACAGATCCTTATGCAACAGTTTCCGTGGGCAACGATACAATTAAGCGTACTATCACAAACGTAGCTGCAGGTCGAATTTCTGCAACCAGTACCGATGCAATCAACGGCAGTCAATTATATGCCGTAATGAGCGCAATTAGTTCCTCTTCTTCATCAAACGCAGGAAATTGGACGGTGGCGGCAAACTCAACCGGTACAGGTTCATCAACTTATACCTCAACAACAGCCAGCAATATTAACGCCGGTGATACGGTCACTTATACAGCAGGTAATAATATTGTTATCTCAGGTGAAGGTAGTAATGTTCAAATCGCAACATCAATGGCTCCGGTATTTGATACCGTTCAAGTCGGTGGCACCGGTCCGGTCATCAGCTCAACGACGGATGGCGATGTAAAAGTGGCTAAATCAGACGGTTCTGCGGCGAAAATAACGAATGTTGCGGCAGGTACGGCAGATACCGATGCGGTCAATGTCAGCCAATTAAAAGGTGTGGATACTAAAATTAACCGTAATAACAAAGATCTTCGCGCAGGTATCGCCGGATCAAATGCAGCGGCAGGTTTACCACAGGTTTACTTACCGGGTAAATCCATGGTCGCGGCATCTGTCGGTACCTTCAAAAATGAAGGTGCGGTGGCAGTCGGTTATTCTCGTGCAAGCGATAGCGGTAAAACCATCATCAAACTCCAAGGTAACGCAAATACACGCGGTGATTTCGGTGGTTCCGTCGGTGTCGGTTATCAATGGTAATTTAGCGGTATTTTGTTGAATATACTGTGTTAATAAAGGTTGGAAGTGATTCCAACCTTTGTCTTTAGTGTGATTTATGCACCAATTCATTAAATATCCAATAGCATTTTTGGTAAATTTCTCCTCAAAATTGACCGCTTGTTTATTCCCCCCTAAAATACTTATTCAATGTTATTACAAACTTCATAAAATCAATGACACCTGATCTCTCAAACCACACGCCAATGATGGCCCAATATCTCCAACTCAAAGCCCAAAATCCCGATATTCTTTTGTTCTATCGTATGGGCGATTTTTACGAGTTATTTTACGATGATGCCAAAAAAGCGGCTGCATTATTAGATATTTCTCTGACAAAACGTGGGCAATCGGCAGGCGAGCCAATTCCAATGGCGGGAGTGCCGTATCACGCCGTTGAGGGCTATTTGGCGAAGTTGGTGGCGTTAGGTGAGAGTGTGGCGATTTGTGAGCAAATCGGTGATCCTGCAACAAGCAAAGGGCCTGTTGAACGTAAAGTCGTGCGAATTGTTACACCTGGAACGGTCAGCGATGAAGCACTATTACCAGAACGCCAAGACAATTTGGTCGCCGCAATTTATCAAGAAAAAGGCGTTTTCGCCCTTGCAACATTAGATATGGCTTCCGGGCGTTTTTTGATTAGTGAATTACCCAACAAAGAGGCACTGTCTGCCGAATTACAACGCACCCAGCCAGCAGAAATCCTTTATCCTGAAGATTTTTCTGATGCAGGTATTTTACAGGGTTACAAAGGTTTACGCCGCCGACCAGTCTGGGAATTTGAGCTGATAACGGCTATTCAGTTGCTTAACCGTCAATTTGGGACACAAAATCTTACAGGGTTTGGGGTCGAACAAGCGGTCGTCGCCTTGTGTGCGGCTGGTTGTGTGTTGCATTATGCTCAAGAAACTCAACGCACTGCACTGCCACATATCAACAGCATTCATTTGGCTCAAAATAGCGATACCGTCTTACTTGATGCGGCAACTCGTCGAAATTTGGAATTAACCACCAATCTGGCTGGCGGTACGGAAAACACACTTGCGGCAGTGTTAGATAAATGCGTCACCCCAATGGGTAGCCGTTTACTCAAACGTTGGATCCATCAACCTATTCGTGATTTAGCCAAACTGCATACTCGCCAGCAAACCATTTTAGCATTGCAAACCAATGAACGTATCGAACCGCTTCAACCCCTGTTGCAACAAGTGGGCGATATGGAACGGATTTTGGCTCGCATTGCGTTACGCACCGCACGTCCCCGTGACCTAACCCGTTTACGCACAGCCTTAGAGCATATCCCCGATATTGTAAAACATTCACAACATCTAACCGCTTGTTTAGACAATACGTTGCAGCAGATCGCCGACTTTAGCGAGCTGTTCGAGCTATTGAACAAAGCAATCATTGATAACCCACCGCAACTTATCCGTGACGGTGGCATTATCGCTGAAGGCTACAATGCCGAACTGGACGAATGGCGAAGTTTGGCGGAAGGGGCAACCAAATTCCTTGAAGATTTAGAAGCGAGAGAACGAGCCAAAACAGGCATTGATACCCTTAAAATAGGCTTCAATGCGGTACACGGCTACTATATCCAAATCAGTCAAGGGCAGGCTCATAAAGCTCCGATCCATTATGTCCGCCGTCAAACGTTAAAGAATGCGGAACGTTATATTATCCCTGAGCTGAAAACCTATGAAGATAAGGTGTTAAAAGCCAGAGGGGCTTCTCTTGCCCTTGAAAAACAGCTTTATGATGAACTGTTTGAACTGTTAATGCCACGTTTGGGTGAATTGCAGTTGGCAAGCCTTGTGTTAGCGGAACTTGATGTGCTAACCAACCTTGCCGAACGTGCCGAAAGCCTGAATTATGTGATGCCAAGTTTTAGCCATCAGCGAGGCGTGAATATCAAAGGCGGTCGCCACCCAGTTGTTGAACAAGTGCTAAAAACGCCGTTTATTGCCAACCCCGTACTGCTCAATCCACAACGCCATTTGTTGATCGTCACAGGCCCGAATATGGGCGGTAAAAGTACCTATATGCGACAAATTGCCTTGATTACCTTAATGGCATATATCGGCAGTTTTGTGCCTGCGGACAGTGCAGAAATCGGACCGATTGACCGTATTTTTACTCGTATCGGCGCTTCTGATGATTTAGCGTCAGGACGTTCAACCTTTATGGTGGAAATGACCGAAATGGCGAATATTCTGCATCAATCCAGCGAAAACAGCCTTGTTCTTGTTGATGAAATCGGACGAGGCACCTCGACCTACGATGGCTTATCGCTCGCTTGGGCGTGTGCCGAATGGTTAGCGAAGAAAACCCAATCGCTCACCCTATTTGCCACCCACTACTTCGAGCTAACCGGCTTACCAAACCAGCTCAAAGGCGTTGCCAATGTCCATTTAGATGCGTTGGAACATAACGACACCATCGCCTTTATGCACAGCGTACAAGAAGGGGCAGCAAGTAAAAGTTATGGTTTAGCCGTTGCCGCCCTAGCAGGCGTACCAAAGCAAGTGATCCAACTCGCGAAACAGAAACTCACACAGCTTGAACAACTTTCGCAACAAACGGCACAATTAGACGCAAATCCACAGCAAGATTTACTCTTTTCGGCGAATTTGCAAAATGTTGAGCCAATCTCACCGCTTGTCGAACCGTCCAAAGTCGAACAAGCCCTTGCGGAGATTGATCCCGATGAACTCACGCCGAAACAAGCGTTGGAGGCTCTATATCGGTTGAAGCAATTAGTTCACATGTTATAGCGGTGTTTTGACGAATGTCATTTTCCTTTTTTTGAGTATTACCGGTGCAAAGTTCATGCTTTCACTGGTATATTTTTATGTGATAAATATCACAATTTCAACATTTTTATATTAAAAAATGTGCTGCACCTCACAAAATTGTATTTATTTATTTGATAAAAATGTTTGTTTATCTATATTTGTCTAGAAAATTTTCGTTTTCAAACATTTTTTGTTTTTTTTCGTTTTCCTGTGAGGGGATTAATGTATGGACAGATCACTCAAAGCAGCCTGTATCGGTGAATTTATCGGTACCGGGCTCATTATTTTTTTCGGTGCGGGGTGTGTGGCGGCGGCTCAAGTAGCCGGAGCGACATTCGGTTTGTGGGAAATTTCGATTATGTGGGGGCTTGCGGTGGCGATGGCGGTTTATGCCTCGGCGGGCTTATCCGGAGCGCATTTAAACCCGGCGGTCACCATCGCATTATGGAAATTTGCCTGTTTTGACGGGAAAAAAGTGGCACCTTATATTGTTTCGCAAATATTAGGTGCTTTTTTTGCCGCTGCGTTAGTCTATTTTTTATACAAGGACTTGTTTGCAGCGAGTGAAGCGGCAAAAAATATCGTGCGCGGTGAAGGTATTGGTTTTGCCGGCGTATTTTCCACTTATCCGAATCAACACATTAGTGTATTCCAAGCATTTTGCGTTGAAATTGTGATTACCGCCGTATTAATGACGCTCATTTTAGCTTTAACCGATGACGGTAACGGCGTACCAAGAGGCGCCATGGCTCCGTTATTAATCGGTTTGTTGATTGCGGTTATCGGCGGGGCAACTGGCCCGCTTACCGGCTTCGCGATGAATCCGGCGCGTGATTTGGGACCGAAAATTTTCACTTACCTTGCCGGCTGGGGAGACATTGCATTCACCGGCGGACGTGATATCCCTTACTTCCTTGTACCGATTTTCGGACCAATCATCGGTGCATTATTGGGCGGGTTCATCTATACCCGTGTCATCGGTAAAAATTTACCTTGCAACAATTGTGAATAACTCGGATTAAAGGACATTCTTATGACAACGAAACAGTACATTATTGCGCTAGACCAAGGCACAACCAGCTCTCGCGCGGTGTTATTAGACAAAAATGCCAATATCATTGAAGTGGCTCAACGTGAATTTACTCAAATTTATCCGCAAGCAGGTTGGGTTGAACATAACCCGATGGAAATTTGGGCAAGCCAAAGTTCAACCTTGAACGAAGTGGTTGCAAAAGCAGGAGTAAAAGCCGATCAAATTGCCGCTATCGGTATTACCAACCAACGTGAAACCACCATTGTTTGGGAAAAAGAAACCGGTAAACCGATTTACAATGCGATTGTATGGCAATGTCGTCGTACGTCATCTTTTTGTGATGAATTGAAAAAAGCGGGGCACGCGGACTACATCCGTAAAACAACGGGTTTAGTAGTGGATCCTTACTTCTCCGGCACAAAAGTCAAATGGATTTTGGATAACGTAGAAGGGGCAAGAGAACGGGCGAAAAAAGGCGAGTTACTGTTCGGAACCGTCGATACTTGGTTGGTATGGAAACTGACTCAAGGCAGAAGCCATGTGACCGACTACACCAACGCCTCTCGTACCATGTTATTCAATATTCACACCAAACAGTGGGACGACAAAATGTTGGAATTATTAGATGTTCCACGTGAAATGTTGCCTGAAGTGAAAAATTCGTCTGAAATCTACGGACAAACTAACATTGGTGGTATGGGCGGCGTGCGTATTCCGGTTGCAGGGATTGCCGGTGACCAACAAGCAGCACTTTACGGACATCTTTGTGTCGACGCAGGCCAAGCGAAAAATACTTACGGCACAGGCTGCTTTATGTTGATGAATACGGGCGATCAAGCCGTTGAATCGAAAAACGGCTTATTGACTACGATTGCGTGTAACGCCAAAGGTGAACCTTGCTATGCCTTGGAAGGCTCAATCTTTATGGCGGGTGCTTCAATTCAATGGCTACGAGACGAACTTAAAATTATCCACGATGCCCGTGATTCCGAATACTTTGCAACCAAAGTAGACAGCACAAACGGCGTTTATGTCGTGCCGGCGTTTACCGGTTTAGGGGCACCATATTGGGATCCGTATGCACGCGGAGCGATTGTCGGTTTATCTCGCGGAGCAAACCGTAACCATATCGTGCGTGCAACGCTTGAATCTATCGCCTATCAAACCCGTGAAGTGTTAGATGCAATGCAAGCGGACAGCGGAGTAAAACTGGGTACATTACGTGTTGACGGTGGTGCGGTAGCGAACAACTTCTTAATGCAGTTCCAAGCGGACATTCTTAATGCTAAAGTGGAACGTCCGAAAGTATTGGAAGTCACTGCGCTCGGTGCGGCTTATCTTGCCGGTTTGGCGACAGGCTTCTGGGGAAGTTTGGAAGAACTTCGCGGTAAAGCCGAAGTAGAAAAAACCTTCTCACCGGATAATGATGAAGAAAAACGTACAAGACGTTATAAAGGTTGGAAACGTGCGGTGAGACGTTCATTAGAATGGGCGAAAGAAGACGCTGAGTAATTTTCTAATCTACACCCAAAAGTTGGACTACATTATTAATGAAATATAGAATAAGCGGGTAGAACAATAGAAAATTTTTGGCATAGTAGATAAAATTGAGTCTGTAAAGTGGGTTGAAACCTTGTACTATAAGGCTTTAACCCACTTTTTATAAAAACGACAAAAATAATTGCATTTTCTGCTCATCAATTAACAATAATTTGAAGCAGAACAACCCTTTCATGGAAAAACTAAGAAAGCCCATAGTTAAATTGCATTGCTTTAATGCTCATCTCTATTCCATTAGTCAAATATTTAGCTGCCCTCCCAGCGAGCTTGATGATGAAGTAATATGAATACCACCGTTAAACACCATACCATCATGAAGAGAAACACTTTTATTACTGTATTTTGCAATATCCCAGCTCTTGAGAAATGAGTTGTGCCGTATAGCGAATTTCACTTAAAAAATCATTCATCGTATTTTCATTTAAGCGATGAATTGAAGTAGAAACTGAAATGGCATATTCCACTTTCCCCAAATGATTAAACACCGGTACGGCAAGGCAGCAAACGCCGAGTTCGTTTTCTTCTCTGTCCATCGCAAATCCGGATTGTACAATCTCATTTAATTCCTGACGCATAGTTTGAATATCGGTAATCGTTTTGCAGGTTAATTGCTTTATTTGGCTGGTATGAGCACGCCAATAACGTTCCAAATAATCTTGGTTCTCTTCATAAGCCAAATACAGTTTTCCCATTGCCGAGCAATAAAGTTGTAAATGTTGTCCGATGTAAGCACGGGTTTTCATCATGCCTAAAGTCGGTTCAAGCTTATAAATCATAATCGCATGATCGTCTTCCCGTTTGGAAAAATTGACGGTTTCTCCCAAAGTGAGATTCAACCGCTCCAAATGAGGGGACGCCAAGTGAATGATATTCATGGAAGCGAGGGTTTTCTGCCCGAGACTGAGGCACTTTGTGGTTAAACGATAGCTACCGACCGAACTTGCCGGTTTCACATAGCCTTCATTTTGCAAGCCTTGCAACAGACGGTGTACGGTGCTTTTATTCAGTTCTGCAATTTCAGCCAATTTTGCCAACGGGCAACCGTTCGGAAAGTTACTTAAAATATCCATCAAACGTAAGCCACGTATAAGACTTTGATTTCCGCCACTTTTCTCTGCTGCCATGTTTTATTTCTCCTCAAAATGATCTACCGAGCCATCATAATATCGTATTTCATATTATAAAATACAATTCTAAAAAATGAGAACTGACTCACAAATCTGAAAATTTACAAATAACCAATTGATTTATAATTACTTTTAAATTTGTGGTTTGATTGACTTTTAACCTTTTTGGGTTTAATTTGTGGAATATCATTTTACTATGTGAAATAAAGAGGTTCCAATGAAAGTTTCTTATTCCGAGCTTAAAGCCGAATTTAAACGTGTATTACTTGACCGCCAAGTACGCGAAGATATTGCTGAAGAGTGTGCCACCATGTTTGCGGATACCACTCAAGCCGGTGTCTATTCCCACGGTGTAAACCGTTTCCCGCGCTTTATTCAACAATTAGAAAAGGGCGATATAATTCCTGATGCAGTGCCGACTAAGGTCCTTTCACTGGGTGCGATTGAACAATGGGATGCTCATCAAGCCATCGGTAACTTAACTGCAAAAAAAATGATGGATAGAGCAATGGAGATCGCTGATCAATTTGGTATCGGTGTAGTGGCATTAAAAAATGCAAATCACTGGATGCGTGGTGGTGGTTACGGTTGGCAGGCAGCGGAGAAAGGCTATATCGGCATTTGTTGGACAAACGCCCTTGCGGTGATGCCACCTTGGGGGGCAAAAGAGTGCCGTATCGGAACAAACCCGTTAATCATTGCGGTGCCGAGTAACCCGATTACTATGGTTGACATGTCCTGCTCCATGTACTCTTACGGCATGTTAGAAGTCCACCGTTTAGCCGGTCGCCAAACCTTTGTGGATGCCGGGTTTGATGATGACGGCAATCTCACTCGCGATCCAGGTACTGTAGAGAAAAACCGTCGTTTGTTACCTGCCGGCTTCTGGAAAGGTTCCGGTTTATCTATCGTGTTAGATATGATTGCTACTTTGCTTTCTAATGGTCTATCGACTGCTGCGGTAACAGAAGACAAAGATGATGAATATTGCGTTTCACAAATCTTTATTGCCATTGAAGTTGATCGCTTAATTGATGGTAAAACTAAGGAAGAAAAACTTGAACGTATTATGGATTATGTCCGTACCGCAGAACGTTCTGATCCAAATGTGGCCGTACGTTTACCGGGACACGAATTTACCACTATCTTGGCAGAGAACAAAGCCAACGGTATTCCGGTAGATGATACGGTTTGGGCGAAGTTGAAGTCGCTATAGTTATGCGATGTATATAAATAACCTTCCTCAACATGTAAGGAGGAAAATGTGGCAACACAACCAATTTTAAGTTTACAACATATCGTTAAACGCTTTGGTAGTCACACTGCTGTAAATGATGTTAGCCTTGATATTCATTCAGGCGAAATCGTCGCCTTATTAGGTGAAAACGGTGCGGGAAAATCAACGCTAATTAAAATATTAGCGGGAATTTATGAGCGAGACAGTGGAGACATTTTGTTTCACCAACAAAAGGTTCAATCTGCCCTTTCTTTGGAGAAAGGGAATAAAAAGCCTATTGCATTTATTCACCAAGATCTTGGTTTAATTGAATGGATGACAATTGCGGAGAACATGGCGTTTGTAATGGGCTTTCCTCGCAAATTCGGACTAATTGACTGGGGTAAAATTCAGGAACAAGCACAACAAGCATTGGATTTTGTCGGTATTCAACTTTCTGCGGATACGCGTGTTTTTGATCTTAGCCGAACTGAAAAAGCATTGCTTGCTATTGCTCGAGCTATTGCGATCAATGCAGAAATTCTTGTTTTAGATGAACCAACAGCCTCCCAGTGACGTTGAACATCTTTTCACTGTATTAAACCGCTTGCGTGCTCAGGGTGTAGGAATGATCTACGTAACTCATCGTTTAGATGAAGTCATTGCTATCTCTGACCGTATTCTAGTAATGCGTGACGGCTTCCCTGTCGCAGAAGGTGCTACGAAAAATTATGATGTAAAAGGGTTAGTCAAAGCTATTGTTGGTGAAGAAAGTCGTGGCAGACAGCGTGTTGCTTTACCTGAAAATACCCCTGAAATTCTACGATTAAATAATGTTGTAGTAGGGGATACCGGTCCTGTTTCCTTTACCTTGCATAAGGGCGAGATGATTGCTCTAGCAGGATTACGCGGTGCAGGACAAGAAGAAATAGGACGTTTACTTTTCGGATTAAGAGAACTTGATAAAGGCGAGATTTTTCTTGATAACAAAGCATATCGTGCAGATTCACCACAAGACGCTATTCATAAAGGTGTAGCACTTGTTGCAGGTGATCGTACGCGTGAAAGTCTTGTGATGTCAATGACAACAACAGAAAACCTATTCATCAATCCTGTATTAAGCGGACATTCACCACTCAAACAATACAGTAAACGAGAAGAATGGGGCGAAAGTTGGTTTAAATTCCAATTATTTGATATTCGCCCAAAAAATCTCTTTATTGATGTCAGTGCATTATCAGGTGGTAACCAACAAAAAATTGTTGTTGCACGTTGGATGCACCTTAATACCCCAATTCTTATCCTTGAAGACCCAACGGCAGGAGTTGACGTTGGAGCAAGAGCAGAAATTTACGATCTTCTGAATAAAGCACTTGGAGAAGGTGTAGCTATTATCGTTATTTCTACCGACTTTGAAGAGATTGCTCACCTTTGTAACAGAGCTTTAGTTTTCAACAGAGGAGATATTGCTGGAGAGCTACGCAATGAAGATGTGAGTTTTGCGAAGTTACTTGCTTTAGCGTCGGACAGTAAATCAAAACAAGCGGTTTGATTTACCCCTAGTTTTACAAATTTGGGCTTATTACTCAGGAGTCATTTATGGCACAAACAAATATTAAATCAACCGCACTAGAGCAGCCAGTTTCTATTGCTCGTGATGGTTTTATGGCTTGGTTTTCTCAGATGCTAACACGTTATGGATTACTATGGCTTTGCGTATTATTAGTGATCATCTTTTCGCTTACGACAGAATCTTTCGCTTCAATGCTTACGCTAAATGCGATTTTGGAAAGTAAATCAAAAATTGCACTACTGGCACTTGCAGCAACTACAACAATGATTGTCGGTAAAATTGATCTTAATGTCGGCTTTGGAATTGTGCTTTGGCATATTTTGGTTATTACCTTACAAGTACAATATGGGTTCTCTTGGCAAATGGCCATTTTAACCGTGTTAATTATTGCAGCATTATATGGATTATTAAACGGTATTTTAGTGGCACTGGCAGACATTGATAGTTTCGTTGCAACACTTGGTTCTGGAACGGTTCTTTATGCTGTTGCACTGTGGCACTCAGGCGGAAGACAAATAGTCGGCGATTTACCCGATGAATTTATTGCTCTTAATAGTACAGAGATTTTCGGTATTCCAATTTCCGCATTCTATGTGTTAGCCGTTGCAATCATTATGTGGTTAGTAACAGAACATACCCCAACAGGTCGCTGTATGTATGCCGTTGGCGGAAACCCTACTGCCGCTCGTCTAAATGGCATCAATATCAAAAAATACACCATAGTACCTTTCATTGTATCTAGCGTTATCACTGCATTTACAGGGGTTTTGATCTCAGCTCAACAAGGAGTTGGTCAGGCAAGCGTCGGTATGGACTACTTACTTCCTGCACTTGTAGGGGCATTCCTAGGCAGTACCACTATTCGTCCCGGACGTATTAATGTTTGGGGAACGGTTGTCGGTATCGCTATTCTTGCTATCGGCATTTCAGGTATTCAACAATTTGGCGGAGCATTCTGGGTTGAACCGCTCTTTAACGGAACAACACTATTACTCTCAATTACCATTGCAGGCTATGCACAACGCAAACGCTTATTAAATCAAAAATCTGTACAAAAGAAAGTAACAAATTAACCCTAACCTTAATCGAGGAACACACTATGAAACGTTATTTACGCAGTACTTTAACAGCCATTGCAACTTTAGTCGCTGTTTCAGTTTCGAGTAACTCATTTGCTAATGATCCGTTTGTTGCTGAGGCAAAACAACAAGTTACAGCGGCGACAGCAAAACAGGAGAAATGGGATGGCCCGACAACTGGCCCTAAATTGCAACAAAATAAAACCATTATTTTTATTGCTTCTGATATGAAAAATGGTGGCGTGTTAGGGGTAATTGACGGAATGAAAGAAGCCGTACAATCAACAGGCTGGAAACTTGATGTACTTGATGGAGCGGGTACTGTAAATAATCAACTAGCTGCGTTAAACCAAGCTATTGCTCGTAAGCCAGATGCGATCGTTATCGGAGGTTGGAATCCGAATGTCGCTAAAATTCCTTTACAAAAAGCAGTAAAAAATGGCATTACTCTGACCGCTTGGCACGCAACACCAGAACCGGGTGCTATTGATAAATATGGTATTTTCTACAATGTTACCTCTGATTCTGATGAAATTGCCAAACTTTCTGCAATGCTTGCTGTAGCAGAGTCCGATGGTAAAGCAAAAGTGGTTATCTTAACTGATTCACTCTATGAAATTGCATTGCGTAAAGCGAATGTAATGAAAGAAGTGATTGAAAAATGTAAGGAATGCAAAGTCTTAGAATTTATTGATACACCATTAGCAGATACATCAAGCCGTATGCCGAACTTAACCTTTAGCTTACTGCAAAAATATGGTGACGATTTGCAATATGCCTTAGCGATCAATGATCTTTACTTTGACTTTATGGCACCATCATTACGCTCTGCAAATAAAGACAGACCATATAGTATTTCAGCAGGAGATGGTTCTGTGACAGCATATCAACGTATCCGTAACAATGATAAACAATTTGCAACAGTCCCTGAACCCCTTAACTTACACGGCTGGCAATTAGTTGATGAACTAAACCGTGCTTTTGCAAAAGAAAAACCGTCAGGCTATGTCACACCTGCACATCTTGTAACAAAAGAGAATGTCGAATTTGATGGTGGCGAAAAAAATCTTTATGACCCACAAAATGGTTATAAGGAAGCATATAAAGCAATTTGGGGCGTAAAATAATCTAAAATAAAGCGGTCTTAAACAGACCGCTTGTTTTTCTAGGAAGTCAATATGAGTGATTTAACCGTTGAGATATATGATGATAGATTTCATCAATGTGTAGGTACTGCATTTAACTTTGAAGAGCTTTTTTCAAATGCCATTTGGGCAGAAGGTCCTGCTTGGTCAATTCAACAACAAGCATTGACGTTTAGCGATGTAAAAGCAAATACAATGTACAGATGGAGTGAACAAGAAGGAACACAAGTGGTGAGATCACCTTCTTATTTTTCCAATGGCAATGCAATTGATTTGGACGGAAATCTCATTACTTGCGAACACGGTAGAAGAGCGATTAGTAAAACTGACTTAAAAGGTAATATCGAAATTTTAGCCGATAAACTTGATGGAAAACGTTTTAATTCCCCTAATGATGTTGTTGTTAAATCCGACAGCACAATTTGGTTTACCGATCCTCCTTACGGTATTCTTAGTGATGCTGAAGGGAAAAAATCACCAAGTGAAATGATAGGTTGCTATGTATATCGTTTTGACCCCCGTACTCAAGAAATAAACATCGCGACTTTCAATACAATGCGACCAAATGGATTAGCTTTTTCACCTGATGAAACACAACTATTTGTCGCAGATATGTCTGCTGTTGAATTTAACCAAGAAGGTTTGCACCATTTAGTGGTATTTGATGTGGATGGCAAATACCTAAAAAATCGTAAAGATGTTGCCGAAATTACACCTGGGATTCCCGATGGTTTTTGCGTTGATAAACAAGGAACGATTTATTGCAGCTGTGAAACAGGATTAATGGTTTTACTCAGCGATGGTACAGTTCTTGGAAGATTCATCTTAAACAAAACAACTTCAAATTGTACTTTTGGTAATGATCAAAAAACCTTATTCATTACCGCAAGTAACAGTCTTTATCGTTTAACTATCCGTTAAACCAATTATTCAAGCGGTCAGATCTTTTGTTTACTTTACAATTTATCTAACCGCTATACAGTAAGTATAGCCGCCAATTGCTGATGAACAAATTTTCTGAAATAGTCTTTTTTCTATTTGGATATTCATAATATTATGCTAAAAATCTTTACATTGAATATCGAATCTCTTTATTGAAAGAAAGTGGCTTAAAGCCACTTTCTTTCAGCTACTTTGTCTACTATACTTTTTATAAAATACAAGCGGTATGATTAGCGTGATATTTTACAAAAACACATAGACAAAAGCTGATTTAAGATAAAAACCAGCCTTACATCAACGGAAATTATTTCAAACTTCCCACCATATCTTCAGGGCGTACCCACTCATCAAATTGTTCAGCGGTCACTAAACCTAAGTTGATTGCTTCTTCTTTGAGTGTTGTACCGTTTTTGTGCGCAGTTTTGGCAATTTTCGCTGCATTTTCATACCCAATATGCGTATTTAACGCCGTAACAAGCATGAGAGATTGATCTAACTGCTGTTTAATGCGTGGGTAGTTAGGCTCAATGCCGATTGCACAATGTTCATCGAATGATACGCACGCATCACCTAATAATTGTGCAGATTGTAAGAAGTTGTACGCCATAACCGGTTTATACACGTTTAATTGGAAGTGGCCTTGTGTACCAGCAAATGAAATCGTCACATCGTTACCTAACACTTGCGCGCAAACCATTGTCATTGCTTCACATTGAGTTGGGTTTACTTTACCCGGCATAATTGATGAGCCCGGTTCATTTTCAGGGATTAAGATTTCGCCGATACCTGAACGTGGACCGGACGCTAATAAACGCACGTCGTTAGCGATTTTGTAAAGTGAAACCGCTAATTGTTTTAAAGCACCGTGAGTTTCTACGATCGCATCGTGCGTTGCGAGGGCTTCAAATTTGTTTTGTGCGGTAACAAACGGTAAAGCGGTGAATTTCGCAATGTAATCAGCGACTTTCACATCGTAGCCTTTCGGTGTATTTAAACCTGTACCAACCGCTGTACCGCCTAACGCTAATTCTGCTAAGTGCGGTAGCGTATTTTCTAACGCTTTAATACCGAAAGCTAATTGTGCAGCATAAGCAGAGAACTCTTGACCTAATGTTAATGGTGTTGCGTCCATTAAGTGAGTACGACCAATTTTAACCACATCTTGGAATGCCGCTGCTTTGTCCGCTAAGGTTTTTTGTAAGCGTTTTACACAAGGAAGGGTATGTTCAACCACTTTTTTGTATGCCGCAATGTGCATTGCTGTTGGATAAGTATCGTTTGAAGATTGTGATTTGTTCACATCATCATTTGGGTGAATAATGGATTTCTCGCCAAGTTTACCGCCATTTAAGACGTGCGCGCGGTTTGAAACCACTTCATTCACGTTCATATTGGACTGTGTGCCTGAACCTGTTTGCCAAATCACAAGCGGGAATTGATCATCTAATTTATTTGCTAAAATTTCATCGCAAGCTTGTGCGATTAAATCCCGTTTTTCCGCAGAAAGTACGCCTAAATCGTGGTTTGCATAAGCGGCTGCTTTTTTCAAATAACCGAATGCTTCAATGATTTCAGCAGGCATTGAACCTTCAGGACCGATTTTAAAGTTATTACGTGAACGTTCAGTTTGTGCCGCCCAATATTTATCTGAAGGGACTTGCACTTCACCCATGGTGTCTTTTTCGATACGGAATGTCATTGGTTTCTCCTAAACATGATGATTAAAAAATTTATAGTCGGAAAATATTAGCACCCGCCGAGCCGGAAAGGAATGAAAAATGATCATCATTCCTTACTTTTTCAAGAAATTGTGATATGGATCATAAATCGATAATAAAAGGCTATTCAATATTAAAACGTTTCCGAAGACCAGCTTGATAAAGCGCAATGTTGACTTCTTTGAGTAAAAACTGTTTTTCTCTTTGACTTAAGGTATAAATATATTTGTGTGTAATCGCACCATAGAGTTTAAATAACATAATATGATTTACATCAATTCCCATTTTAATCAAATCCACAAAAATACTTATTTCACCCCGTTTAATAAATTCATCAACAGAGTTAATTCCCAACTTCTTTAATGTCCTTTCTATATTTATATTCATATTCGGAAGAGAACGAATTAAATTTTTTCGCATAGAATTATTTTTCTGCCTTAAGGTGGAAATTTCCTGAATAGTATTAATTATCCAATGTGAATACTGTTGTAAATTATTTAATATATACGGTGGAATAAAATAGAAGTTTTTCGCATGAATTCCCATATTGGGATCTTGTAAAGGTTTGGTTTCTTCATACACAAGTAATTCTGCAGCAAAAATATCCGAAACACGAAGATAAAAGTTATTATCTTTATATAAAGCAAATAATATATCGTCCTTAAATATACCATAATAGGAAAACGTGGTTTTTGCTTTTGTCTCACCAATGATAGGGAAGAGTAAAGCTCTTATCTCTTTTGTTTTTGTCTCGATGCTAGACATAAATTACTCCTTTTATAAATAAAATAATAAAAAAAGAAACTACATTTCTCAGGTGAATAATTCATTGCTAAAAAAATATTTTCAATCCCAAGAAGTAATTATTTTTGTGACATCTGTCGAAAAAATAAAAAATACTTTAAAAATTGTTTAAAAATAAAACAAAATGAACATTTTATGTTCTAAAAAATATCTCTGTGCTTGTCAAAAAACGATTAAAATTCATCCAACAAACAAAAAATATACAATTTACGTATCCTTTTTTACTTTTTCCTTAAAATTTAGGGTAGAAATTGCTAAACAATTTTGTCTACTATGCCATTATCTGAAAAATTCCCCCGCAATCCGACCGCTTGTCAGCCTCATTCTTCTCTTCTTTTCTTCTTCTGTTCATTACTTCCGCAAAATAAAAAAAACCGCAAGCTATCTCTAACTTGCGGTTTCTCTCGTATTAAAACCCTGATGGTGCC
>NZ_JBGYBX010000003.1:0-18227 GCF_041817755.1 Glaesserella sp.
ATGAATTTCAAGTTAAGCACTTATCAAGACTTCAAAATTAAAAAATATTTTCAAACAAAGTCAATCAACAAGTGCCCACACAGATTGTCTGATAAATTGTTAAAGAGCAAAAAAGAACGACGCACTGTTTAATCACTTCGCAACAGCGCGTCGTTGTGTGGGGCGCATTATAGAGATTTTAGAATTCCGCGCAAGCGATTTTTGCAAATTTTTTGAAAAATCCGACCGCTTGTTGAAAAACAATTCAATTTGGCTGAATTTTTAGCAGCAAGCGATCTGTTTTGGAGTGAATTTTGCAAATCGACTATACCACCACAAACATCGTATTTTCTAAGGTGCTTAGCAGGTTTGCGATGGTGGCGAAATGAACGCTGTCTCCTATACCGTTTGCATCACTGTCATAGGTCAAATAACCGGTCGTCGACTCAAAATGGATATGCTCTTTCACACTCTCCGCATCGGTTAACCGGCTGAATACCGTTTTGGATAATTCGATTTTATCTCCTTGAGTCAAGTCCTGAATAATATCGATGCTACCATTTAAGGGGGTATTAAAGACAAACGTATCATTTCCCTCGCCACCGAATAAGCTGTCTGCACCCAGCCCGCCGATCAAGCGATCATCACCGTCACCGCCGTTAAGCACGTTGCCGACATTATTCGCCGTGAGTTTGTTATTGCGTTGATTTCCTGTCGCTTGCGTTGCCGTCGTCCCCATTAACGTTAAATTTTCGACATGCTCCGGTAAATGGTAGTCTATCGTACTGTAGACAATATCATTGCCTTCATCAACCTGTTCAAGTACGGTATCCGAGAGTTCGTTGACCACATAATGATCATCCCCCAAACCGCCTTTTAACGTATCGGCACCGGTACCACCGTCAAGATAATCATTTCCCGAGCCGCCTTCAATCAAGTCATCACCGGCGCCACCGTAAATATTGTTATCCGCCGCATTACCGATAAGCGTATCTTTATGCACCGAACCGATAAGGTTTTCAATTTGTGTTCCTTGCCCGATATACGCTTGTCCTTGAGTATATTCGATGTCTTGAACACCGACTTTTCCGCTCCCTTGAACCGTCGCCGTACTCTCTAAGCCGAAATAAGCTTTAGCATCTTGTTCATTGGCATGAACGGCTTTGATGACAAAATTTTTTTCTTTCGTCTCCCCGACATGAATCCAAGAACCCGGTGTGAGATTAACGTAAACTCCCTCATTTTCTTTGGAGGCATCAAACGTATCGACGCCGCCACCGTCCCAAATATAGCGATCAATATCCGAACTATAGGTATTAAAATGTTTGAAGGTATACACGTCATTACCGATTCGCGCTTTTTCATTGACGCCGAAACGATTTTGTAAATAAGCCAAATCATAAGGGCGTAGAGTACGTAACGCCTGATATAACTTATCGTTTACCCCCGAATTATATGAAATTACGGAAAATTCCGCCGAGTTTTCATATGGATATTGAGGGCTGAAAGGAATATCGCCTTGGGCGGTGTGATTCATCCCCAAGGTATGCCCGATTTCATGCAATGCCGTGTAGAAATTGTAATTTTCTCCCCAGCTTTTATAATTCATTTTACTATTCCAAGTGATATGCCCGCCGTTGCTCGCCACCGCTGCAAAACCATTATTCATCGGAGCAAAATGCACAAAGGTATTCATGCTGTTTTTTCCGCTCCAGGTTTTTGTTTCAACAAACTCCACATTAATGTAATCGGAAATCACACTGTACGCTTTTCGGAATATATTCTTCAAATCCTCATCCAGTAATGCGTCACTCGGCACGGTTCCGCCCGATTCGGCTTCCTGTGTGCCGTAGAAGTAATACTGAATCACGGCGGGTTTACCTTGCGGCCCGCCAAGCGGTACGTTAAAGCCGTTTTTTTGCAAATTTCCCAAGTGACGGATAAAGTACGGTGTCGTCCAGCCTGCTTGTGAATGATCGTCTTGTACCGTGCTTGGTATAGGTATTACACCGATTTTTTTCTCACCTCTCACCGATACGGCGGTACTGTAGGTTTCTTGATCGGAAACCCGAATGATGTTACCGGAGAGATCTTGTGTTTCCAAGGTCGCGGTAATTTTCGTACCGGCAGCAAGAAAGGTTTTCGGTACACTCACAGAGAATGTGTTATCCGCCGATACCGTTGTGTCGACACGCTCGTTACCGACGGTTAAGGTGATTTTATCTCCTTGTTTTGCCGTACCCGATACCGTACCGCTGACCGTGGTCATTTCATCATGGTAAGCAATATAATATTTGTCTTTATCCACTAATTTGAGGTAGTCGCTGCTAAGCGTCAGGCTTGTGGTTTTGACTTCCGGCGCATTGATTTTTTGAATGCTGTAGCGGTTTTCTCCGACTGTCGTTAATTGATGTACCTTCGGATCCGGTGTGAATGTTACCGAAACGCGCTGACCGTTAAAATCCTTTAATTCACTGGCGGCGATGTCAATAAAGAAGGCTTTATTTTGTACACCCACCTTGTATTCTTTATTCCCTACGCTGATAATCGCTTGACGAACCTCATTGTAGTTTTTGCCTTGTGCGTATACGCCCTCAAACTCCGCCGTTCCGCTGATACGGATAATCGGGTCTTTATCCGTCAAATGCAAACTGAAATCATCGACGGATGTCATGTCGATACTTGCCGCCACATGTTTATCCACTTGAAACACTTTCGCCGTCGTTGCCGATACGGTTTCACCGGATGAGACTTTTGCCTTAACAGTATAATTCGCCGCCCCAATCAATACCGAGGCGGGCACCTCGGCAGTAAAATTGAGCTGGCTGTCCAACTTCCCGGTATAGGTATTTCCATTCACCATAATCTCAACGACGGAAGCGGCATTCGCTTCACTACCGGCAATATTTCCCGATACCCTAATCATTTGCGATTGCTCGGTTACGTTAATCAGGTTATCCGTAGTAATATCATTCAACGTAATACGAATATCCCCTTGGCTGACACTGTAGGATAAACTGGCTTGAGCGCTGCCGACATTACCTGCGGTATCTTTCGTCGAATAGTGTGCCACGACACTGGGTGAGGCGCTGTTAACCAATTCGGAGGCGGAGATCGTTGTACTAAACACACCGTTATCCATAATCACCGCCTCTACCGTTTGATGATTTACCGTCAAGATAACCTTTTCACCGACTTTGAAATCACCGCTGACTTTACCTGATAGGATAATTTCTCGCGTATCGGTTTGAGCAAGGCTATTGTCATCGTCTATCGGATCTAATGTAATGATCGGCTTCGGTGCGATTGCATCAACAACGAAATTGACCGTCGCACTTGCCGTTGCCGGGTTGCCGGCACGATCCAGTGCGTTCACCGTAAGCGATAAGGTATTATCTCCCTCCCTGCTTGTTAGTTCGCCGACAGGCAACGTCAATGACCATATTTTCCCTGTCACCGTCGGAGCGTACGTTTTGTCGTTTAAAGTGACGACTAACTTGATATCCGCCTGATTAAAATCCGCTTCATCATAAGTTAACGTCCCGCTAATGACCACTTCCGAGCGGGTTAAATCCGCTGCCACAATGGTTTTACCGTTGTTGATCGGGTGAATATCCGCTTGGATTCGAGCCTCCGTATCATAACGATAAACCACCTTTTCACTCACCACGACTTTTTCATTCGTCGTATTGTTCTTCACGGTCGCCACCACAAACATTTCCGAGCCGTTGGCAAAATCGTCCGTGTTGAGTTCCGCTTTGAAGTTACGTAACGCGTGACTATCCCGACTTAATTCGGCGTCATACGTTTTCCCGTTTAATTTTATCTCTACTTTCTCCACGGTTTCTCTGCCGTTACGGATGCCCAGCCCCCAAACCGTGCCGTTATAGGTGATGGTGTCATTTGCCTGCACAAATGCTTTGTTGATCACATTTTGCTCTCCCACCGCCGCAAGACTTGACAAATTTGCATCGCTTCCGGTCGTATTGACATTATACGTTTGGCTGGTTTCCGCTTCCGCCGTATTGCCTGCTTTATCCGTCGCCATCACTTTAGCTCGGATCATTTTATGATTTTCCGCCGTTAACGTTGCCGTTGAAAAATCCACTTTAAATGTGCCGTTTTTCACTTTTGTGGTCAGCATCGTCCAATTTGCCCCCGAGCAATACGGGCAACCGCAAGAGATTTCGACTGTATCGCCGTCTTGCGCTCCCGTCACACGACCACTGATTTCCGTCATGGCTTTTTCCGATTCGGCTTTATCGATCTTGTTGTCCCCGGTAATTTTGTTCAAGGTGATGGTCGGTGTTATTTCAAGATCCGTGCCATAAACATACAGTTCTCGGGCAGTGATATTTTCCGTATTTCTGACTACAGCGGTAATTTTGCTATTTTTTGCCAATAACTGACCGCTTGCAGGCACGCGAAATTCCCCGTTTTGCACCGTCGTTTTAATAATTTGATCACCGATAATCAACTCGACCGTCGAACCGTCATCGGCGCGCGTGACTTTCCCCGATAAGATAATCTCCGCCTTTTGCGATTCCTCAATATTAATCACATTGTCTTCCGTTACCTTATCAAGAGTGATCGTCAGTAATTCCTCCTGAACCTGCCACGTTTTCCGTGCGGTAGCGCTCGCTCGGTTTCCGGCTTGATCCTGAACGGCGATACTCGCACGGACTTCCTCGTGCACAATCAAGTTTTTCGTATTGATCGCTTTGGAAAATTTCCCTGCAATCACTTCGGCGTAATAAACCGATTGACCGATTTCAAGTTTGACGTAATCACCATCCGCCGCATGTTTCACCGAACCGGAAAGCGTTGTTTTTTCCGCTTTTTGCTCGACCAAATCAAGGAGGTCGTCATGGGCTATTTTGTCAAAAATAATGACCGGCTCTTCAATCACGGTATCAACCTGATAATGTTGCTCCGCCGATGCGGTACCCATAACGGGACGAAGCGGTTTGCCTGTGCTGGGGTGAACACCTTGCTGTGATTTATATGCGGTAAAAGAGGCGTTTATCACATAATCGCCTTCACCTTTATTTAACTCCGCCGTATCGATTTCTACAGACCATGTCTTTTTTTCCCAATCGACAACAGGCTGAAATAACGCCGCTGCATTCGAACTTCCGACCTTTTTCAACGTAATCACGATATTCGGCGGCATAACATCAAACGAGATACCTTTATGATCAAACGTCCCGGAAAGCATCGTTTTTCCCGTAATATCGTTTTTGTTCAATATACCGTCCTCACCGGCAACACGGTGATCCCAAGCAATCGTCAATGCCGGAGGTTGCCCGTCAACCGGTTCTTCAAGCGTAGCCAGCGAAGTTAACGGAGCCAGCTCAAGCGTGGTTTGTGGTTTGGGTTCCGGTACAGATTCGATTTCGGGCTCAACCACCGGTTTGGCTTTAGGCGTCACTTCCCATGTCGGTTTACTTTCCGTCTTTGGTGGTTCTTCCGTCTTCGGTGGCTCTTCCGTCTTCGGTTGCTCTTCCGTCTTCGGCGGCTCTTCTGTCTTCGGTGGTTCTTCCGTCTTCGGGGGCTCTTCCGTCTTCGGCGGCTCTTCTGTCTTCGGTGGTTCTTCCGTCTTTGGGGGCTCTTCCGCCTTCGGTGGTTCTTCCGTCTTAGGTGGTTCTTCCGTCTTTGGCGGTTCTTCCGTCTTTGGTGGTTCTTCCGCCTTCGGCGGTTCTTCCGTCTTTGGTGGTTCTTCCGTCTTTGGTGATTCTTCCGCCTTCGGCGGTTCTTCCGTCTTTGGTGGATCTTCCACCTTCGGCGGTTCTTCCGTCTTTGATGGTTCTTCCGTCTTTGGTGGTTCTTCTGTCTTTGGTGGCTCTTCCGCCTTCGGTGGGGGAATATATTGAGATTCCACTGTCTTTTGATTATGTTCCGATTTGGATTGATTTGACGTACTCTGATTACGACCGCTTTGTGCAATGGCGACACCGCCGGCAACAACGGCTATCGAACCTAATGTCGCTCCAATGAGTTGTGTCGCTCCTAATTGAGTTACCAGGTTTGCCGGTGAGGCGAGGGCGGAGATTTCCGATGCCGACCCTGCACTTTCCGCCGTAGCAAAAGAAGCTTGGTTTTCCGCTAAATATTGCGTATTTTCAATAGGGTAATTCTGTTGATAGTCCTCCAACACAACACTTGGCTGTTCTGCGCCGTCGACAAATACCCAAAGATCACCACCAACCACCTTTGTTTTAATATTCGTGATGAGTTGACCGTTTTCATCCGTTAATCGGTATGTGGTTCCTGAAACCGCTTTTTGAACGGTTGTTTTACCTGCTTGTAGAGTAAGCTTCTCCGTCTTACTATTGATAACATGTAACGTCATCTTTTTCATAATAAAAAGGCTCCTTTAACAGAAGATCACAAATAAATGATCCAATATTGAATAGTATTAAAACGATAAAAACCTACTGTTATTCAATAGGCTTTTATTTAATACATTAAGCGACGATGAAATAATTCTGATCCAAACCGGCAATCGGATTGTTTACGGTTGCAAAATGAACACGATCCGTACTGCCCTCATTATCGCTGTCGTAATACAATTTACCGGTTTCTGCATCGTACTTAATGAAGTTTAATACGCTCTCTTGATCTGATAATGCCGTAAAAATTTCACGTGAAAGTTCCACTTTATCGCCGGCTTGCAGATCTATCCTATCGACATTACCGTTTAACACCGTATTGAAAACAAAAGTATCGGCGCCTTCTCCACCGTTCAATATATCTGCGCCCAAACCGCCGACCAATCGGTCATCTCCGCCGCCACCGTTTAACGTGTTACCAAGATTATTCGCCGTCAAGGTGTTATTCAGTGAGTTACCCGTTGCAACTTGAGCCGTTGAACCGACCAAGGTCAGATGTTCCACGTTCTCCAAATCGGCAAGACTAAAATCGATATTGGAAAATACGCTATCGATACCTTCGTCTTCATTTTCAATAATCGTGTCGATAACGTTTTCTACTACGTAAGTATCATTACCCAAACCGCCGATTAATCGATCCGTTCCTTCGCCGCCGTCAAGATGATCGTTTCCGGCACCGCCATCAATAACGTCATCGCCTGCACCGCCATAAATATTATTGTCGGCGACATTGCCGGTCAGTTTATCGGCGTATGCCGATCCGATCAGATTTTCAAGCTGCGTACCAAAGCCGATAAAAGCTTGACCTTTGGTATATTCATTAAAAGTGGTAGAACCCAATTTACCCCAATTATTGACCGAACCCACTGCAGTATCACCGGATAAACCGAAATACTCTTGTGCGGTATACGTTTTTTGTTCTTTGATCACTAAGGTCTGTTCACGCGTGTCACCGACATGAATCCAAGAGCCGGGGGTCAAATCAATCGTTACGCCTTGTTCTTCTTTAGAAGCATCAAAGGTATCCACACCTGCACCATCCCAAATATAGATGTCACCGTCCGGTGAAAAAGCATTGTAAGCCTTAAAGCTATACACATCATTACCGGCACGGGCTGTCTTATTTACGCCGAATTGATATTGCAAATAAGCGATATCAAACATACGCAATGTTTTGAGATTGTAGAATAAGTTATCTTTTACCCCATTGTTGTAAGACATATTGGTGAGTTCAAGAGTATCTTCTTTGGCTCGGAACGTATTTTTAAATCCATTACTGGAGTGAGCCATACCTAACGTATGCCCGATTTCATGTAATGCGGTGTAGAATGAGTATTTAATTGTCGGATAGGTATAAGCAACCCCACCGTTCCAAATGATATTTCCGCCTGACCACGCCCAAGCGGCATGTCCGCGCAGATTATCCGCCTTGGCAATATAGATATTGGTGTCCGCTTCCGCCACAGAATTCACTTCAACAAAATTGACGTTGATATATTTACCGATTTCCGCATAAGCCTCTCTAAAATCGCTAATAAAATTTGGGTGAAAATCTTCAGGAGCCACATAATCCGAATATTTTGCATTCACCTCACGACTGCTTTCGATATTTGCCGGATCAGCCAATTCTTCCTTGGTTACAATATGATATTTATAAACTAACGGCGCACTCTCACCGCCGAGAACGGTATTAATCGCCGAACGAATCCCCCCCAATTTCTCCACAAAATAAGGGAAATTATAGCCTTCCGTCGAATGATCATTATTGATATCCGCTTGCGCCGGCGGCTGAGACTGCACAATTACATGCTTACCGCTTACCGCTTGTGGGGCGATAACTCTCTCAATGTCTGACACCTGAATGGCGTTACCCGACAAATCATTTGTCGTCAATGTAGCCGTCACGTGATCCGCTTGTGCTAAAACGGATTTATCCACTAAGGTTGAGAATACATTACCGGTTTGTACTTGCGTTTCATAACTCTTATCGCCGACCTTAATCACAATCGTCTCACCGACTTTTACCGAGTGATTATCCGCCGCACTGACTGTACCGCTCACCGTTACTTGTTGATCGGCTTGGTAATTCACTTTATAACTGTTATCGGCTTGCTTTTCTAAGTACGGACTCTCAAAGGTAATCGCTTTGACTTGCGGTGCTCTTGCCCCAAAAGTCCGCCAAGTGGAATAGGTGCCGTCAGGCTTCGTATTAAGACCATAAACATTATGATGGTAGTCCCCGTTCACTCCGGTTGCCAAAGAGAAACTTAAGGATACCGGTTGACCGGTCAACTCAGCCAACTCGCTTGCCGCTATATCCATAAAAAATTGCTTATCGCGGAAACCGGCTTTATAGGTTTTCTCACCGAACTTCACTTGTACTTCCAGTAACCGTTTATGATTTAACCCTTGTGAATAGATATCGTTGTCCGCAAATTCGACGGCACCTTTAATGCGTACAAGCGGGTCGATTTCGCTCAAATTTTGCGAAAAATCACCGACCTGAGTGATATCGATCTTAGCCACTACATTTTTGTCGACCGTATAAGAACGGGCGGTATTGGCTGAGGCGCCATTTTCACCGAGGATACTCGCCGTGATGACATATTTATCCGTAGAAATCAGCTCGGCTGCCGGCACGTCAAGTTTAAAGACCAATTGACCGCCCGCATTTTGTACCGCCGTTGTACGACTCGTGCCGTTAATCGTAAGGGTAACTTGTTGACCTTCACGGGCATCCGTTCCGGATACCGTACCTGATACCATGATATGACTTGATTTTTCAGTGACGTTGATCAAGTCATCAGCGGTGATACTGTCAAGCTGAATATCAATATTGCCGGTTTTTACACTATAAGACCGGCTGTCTTCCGCTACAACACGATTTCCCGCAGCGTCCTGTGTCGTATAGCTTGCTCTGACGCTCATCGTTGGATCATTTGCTAAGGTTTGTGCCGCAACATCGTGACTAAAGGTACCGTCCGCCGTCACATTCACCGCAATCGTTTCACCGTTGACGAATAATCGCACTGTCTCTCCGGCGATAAATTCACCGGTTACCTTTCCTTTAAGGGTGATATTACCCGTCCGCTCATCTTGGCTGATCGCATTATCCACCGTAATCGGCTCAAGCGTAATCGTCACTTGCGGTGCTTTCGTATCTACTTGGTAAGCGGCCGTTGCTGTCGCTGTTGCGATATTCGCCATTTTATCCGTGGCGGTTACGTTAACCGAAAGGCTGTTTTCTCCTTCGGCTTTCGCCAATACCGACAAAGGGACCTCCACCGACCAAGTTTTGCCCATCACAAGCGGCGTATACGTTTGCCCGCCGACCGTTAAAACCATATTGACGCTACGTTCGGGAATATCGTATTCATCATAGTTCAACGTACCGCTAAGTTTGGTGGTTTTACCCAAATCTGCAAAAGCGATAGTTTTATTATCGTTAATCGGATCAATCGTTACTTGAATATCCGCCGTCACATCATACACATAGTTAATCTGACGAGTGAGATCAAGCGTTTCCATCGTAGTCGGATTCTTCACCGTTGCCGTGACCTTTAATTGATTACCTCCCGCCAAATCATGAACAGGAATCGCAACCGTAAACCATGGCTTCGGTTGCTCTAACGTATAGGTTTTACCATTGTTGAGTTCAATGACCACACGCTCTAATTCATCCATTTTTAAATTCCGTACCACATTGGTATAGTTAATCACCGGTGTGGCGTCGGCAAAGGCTTTATTAATGTTATTGTTATCGCCGTTAAGGTTGGATAAACGGTTTAATACCGTGGCGGAACCTAATACCGCTTCCGTCGTCATTGCAACAGGTTGGCTGTATGTTTCACTGTCTTCAACGGTTGTGCTGTTATCCGCCGCATCTTTAGCCGTGACACTGGCTTTAACGGTATTATAGTTTGCCGTCAATAAGTCCGCCGTTTTGAAATCGACTTTAAACTCGCCGTTACGGACGATTGCCATCATGTCAATCCACTGTACGCCGGAACAACTTGCACAGCCGCAAGACACTTTCACTTCTTGACCGTCTTCAACCCCTTCGACCGTCCCTGTAATCGTGGTAAATTCATTTTGAGATTCTTTGGTAGTAATACGGTTATCGCCTGCAATCGGGTTGAGGTTAATTGTCGGTGTCGGCGCCTCCAAATCCACGTCATAACTATGGATAACGACCTCAGAACCGACCTTATTCGGTGTTTCAACAGACACATCCAATTTGCGATTTTTTGCCAATAACTGACCGCTTGCAGAGAGCGTAAACAGACCGGCATTGACTTGAGCCGTCAGTATTTCATCACCAATCGCAATTTTCACCGTTGAACCATCCGGTGCATTTGTTACACTTCCACTTAATGTGACTTCACCAGTTGACTCCGCAATATTGATCACATTATCGGGTGTAATCGGGTCAAAACTCAGCTCGGGGGTTTGTATGCGATACTCTCTTAACACCGTATCCGTTTCCGCAATCGTTGCCATTACCAGTTGGTGTACCACTAATGTTTTAGTCTCTACGGCAATCGCAAAACGCCCGTCTTGAACCGAGCCGGTAATCTCCGCATCTCCAACCATTAACGTAACCGTATCGCCGTTATTTGCATTTTTCACCGACCCCGTAACCATAATGGTATCGGCTTGCGCTTCAATGTGATCGATCAAATCATCCGCCGCAATCGGATCAAGTGTAATTTCAGGCTTTAGCGGTTCTACCGGCGTGACCGGTTCGGTCGATGGCGTTTGAGGTGCTGACGGCTCGTTTTTTGATTCCGTCGTCGGAGTTTGAGGCGCAGACGGCTCGGTTTTTGATTCCGTCGTCGGGGTTTGAGGCGCAGACGGCTCGGTTTTTGATTCCGCCATCGGGGTTTGAGGTGCTGACGGCTCGGTTTTTGATTCCGTCGTCGGGGTTTGAGGTGCTGACGGATCGGTTTTCGGCGCCGCTGAGTTAACCGGAGATTCGGTTTTACCGTCATCCTTTCCGCCCTGATTGCGTACTACCGCAGCAACCAAGCCGGTCGTAGCTAACGCCCCTAAGGCAATACCGGTTAATTTGGATGCACTTAATACGGAAGTTAAATTCGTCGGTGCCGCAGCCGCCAACTCCGCCGCCATCACCGCACTTTCCGCCGTAGCGAAAGAAGCCTGAGCTTCCGCCAAATATTGTTCGTTCTGAATAGGATAATGTTGTTGGTATTCTTCCAACACTAAACTCGGTTGCTCTTCTCCGTCCACAAAGACCTGAAGATCATCACCGACGACCTTGGTTTTAATATGGGTAATTAATTGACCGTTTTCATCGACTAGCTGGTATTTAGTCGCTGACATTGCTTTTTGAACGATGGTTTTACCGCCTTGTAAGCTCATCGTTTTGACATTTTCGCCACTCACAACTTTTAGTGTAATCCCTTTCATTAAATTTACATCTCCTTTAAAATTTTACTTAAACCCAATATTAGAACCACGATATAAACGGGAAGAACAGAATAATTGTAAATTTATTAAAAATAAATCAATTTTACACAAGTTATCTTTACTTTATCCCAAAAGATTTAAAAATGTACTTTCCACCGTATATTTACACAGTACATATCGCTATTTATATCAAGAAATTGTAAACTGTACCGCACAAATTCAGCACAACAGGAGTATCAAATGCACACTGCTCATTTCATCGGTTTAGGCGTTGCCGGTAACTTTGCCGGACATTTGGAACAAGCCGGCGAAGCCGCCGATTTTGTCAACGTTCAAACCACCGAAGCGATTCAACCGAAAGCGATTTTCCCGTTTTACGTTCCTTGCAAAAATTTAGCCGAATCCGACCGCTTTCTTGCTCATTATCCACTCTCTCATGACACCATTACCTTCCCGAAAGATGCCGACAACCTGCAAATCGAACCGGAAGTCGCATTAATTTGTGACATTGAGTATCAAGACAACAACGTCGTTGCATTAAAACCGACTCATTTTGCCGCTTATAACGACTGCTCTATTCGCCGTCCAAATGCGAGAAAAATTTGTGAAAAGAAAAACTGGGGAGCTAATTCTAAAGGGATTTCTGCCACCCGAATTGCATTGGATAAATTCGAACAAGGCGGAAATTTAGACCGCTACCGTATCGCCTGCTTCCACAAACGTAACGGTACCTTGAGTGAATACGGTATCGATAGCCCGACGATCGGTTACAGTTATTTCCACCAAAAGCTACTAGATTGGATCATTGATCGAATGAACCATCAGCCCGACCAAGATCCGATGAATAACATCGCCGATCTCCTTGCCCGCGCCGATTACCCGACTAAAGCCATCATCAGCATTGGAGCAACCCGCTATACGGATTTCGGCGAACATAATTTCCTACAAATCGGCGATACCAGCATTGTCGTGGTTTATAACGCACAACATTATTCGCATGAACAGATTGTTGATATGGCGGAAAAAGAAGCGTTTGAGGAAGGGATTTCGGCGTTGGTACAAACTGTAAGATAGAAAGAAGATCTAAGCCAAACGGCTTAGATCCCGTTGAGTCTCCTCACATTTTACAAATTTGTAATTTCTAGTTGATCAAAAGACTCCGCCCTGAACGAAAGGGATTAAGACTTTTCAATATGATCAAAAGCTTTTAGTTTGAGGCGTATTAGATTAGCAAGTGTACTAGTCTAATATATCCACATTTGCATTTCCTTCCTAATTTGATTTGTGTTTCTTCTAAAACTTGAGGCAATAAAAAAGCACCTTACGGTGCTATCTTATTTATCATTTCTTGTCTTGCGGAATAGAATGGTGCCCGAGGCCAGACTTGAACTGGCACGCCCCGAAAGGCGAGGGATTTTAAATCCCTTGCGTCTACCGATTCCGCCACTCGGGCAAATGGAGCGGGAAACGAGGCTCGAACTCGCGACCCCGACCTTGGCAAGGTCGTGCTCTACCAACTGAGCTATTCCCGCAAAAAGCGCTACCAGTAAAGTAGCGCTTGATGTCGTTGTATTCTAATGATTTTCATAGGGCTGTCAAACAGAAAATCACGGAAAGACTGTTATACGTTTAAAATTCAAACTATTTAATAATAGGTTGTAAGGTGTAGTTCAGCGATTGAGAAATCACATTCAACAGCAAATCAATATTCGGATGTTTTCCCGGATATTGCTTTGCATCCTCCACATGTTCCGCAAACCATTCAATACCCTGTCAGGCGGAATGTTTATCTAATTTATGTCCAAACTGCCCGTCTAACGCATGATACAGTTTTAATGAACCCAACTTTCCTTCGACTGCCGGAATATGATGAATCACCTCTCCTTTTTCATTCAATACATTCAGTCCGGAAAGGTGATCGATGCTCGGAAAGGTCGACAGATAATCTTTAAATTGCATGTAAACGTCCTCGATTACATACCGATAATTAAACATTCCGCAACGCTACGAGCATTCGATTGCGCCGCCGATGCCGCCGCTCGATCGCCGATAGGGCCGACAAACACTCGATTCCACTCACCGCTGCTGCTGATTCTAGCGTTATAACCTGCCATCGCTAAGCGGGCTTGCATATTTTCGGCTTGCGCTTTGTTTTTAAATGCTCCGCATTGTAATCCGTATTTACCGCCTGATTTAGCGGTTTCCGTCGGCTTCGGTGTTACCGCTTTTGCCGCTTCCGCTTTTTTGGCATCTTGCTGTTTCTTCAACTCGGCTTGTTTACGTTTTTCTTCCGCAAGCTTCTGCTCCTGTGCTTTTTTCGCGGCAAACTCTTCCGGTGTTAATACCTTTACCGTTTGCTCCGACTGTTGTGGTTCTGTCGGCTGTGCTACGACTTGCTCCTGAGTAGTTTGTTGTTGAGCCTGTTGCAATTCTTGTTGCTTACGCTGTTCTTCTTCCCGTTGTTTTAAAATCTGTTGCTCTTGCTCTTTGGTGAGTTGGGCCAGTTTAGAGTTCTTATCCACAGGCACTTCACGGGTTTCAAGATCCCGAATATAGCTATACACCTCTTCAGGCGGTGTCGGCAGTGTACTCTTCGGTTGCTGCGGTTGGACAGTCTGAGTTGGAATAGTCTGTATCGGTGCTTTTTCCGTCAGCATCCATAATGCCAACCCGCTTACCAATACCAATAATATAACAATCGCTAAAATAAGCGTTTTATTTCCACCACGTTTTTTTGATTTAGCACGTGCGGCATAATCACGACTCGGCACAATATTCCTCTGAAAAATAAAAAAATAATCAATATGTTTAAATGCTCGAATATTACTGAAAAAATCGTATTTTGACTAGAGTATGTTAATAATTCGGACGTTCAAACAGCTTTCCCGCTTTAACGTCTATTACACGATGAAATAAGCTTTTTACCTCATCAAATTGATGGGTTACCATCAACAACGTCAGCTCTCGTTGTTCGCACAACCTTACGACCAATGCCGACAATTCCTCTCGACGAGCGGGATCCAATGCCGAAAAGGGTTCGTCCAACAGTAAAATCGGTTTTTCTCTCAATAATGTTCGCGCTAATGCCACGCGTTGTTTTTGTCCGCCGGACAAACTGTCCGCCCGACGATGCAATAATTCGGCAATTCCCATTTGTTGCGCCATTTGTATTACGTGCCGTTGTTGTTCCGCATTTAACGTTAAACACGGCACTAACGCCAAGCCGATATTTTGTTGTACGGTTAAATGCGGAAAAACATTATTATCCTGAAACAACATAGATACCGGACGTTGTGCCGGTTCGGTCGTTAAGTGATTTTCATCGTTAAGCCACAGTTCACCGCGGGAAGCCGATTCAAATCCGGCGATCAAATTCAGCAATGTACTTTTTCCCGCACCGCTTTCACCTACGATAGCGACCCGCTCACCTCTTTTCACCCGTAATTGAAACTGCATCGGCATTTCAGGATAATCAAATTCAAGATCCAAACGAATCATTACTTATTCTCTTCATGTTCAATAAATAGGAAAGGCCAAAAAGTAAAAAGCATTAACACCAATGCCGTCACCGCCGCCTCTTCAGTACGATAACTGCCGAGCTGCTGATACAGTAAATACGGTAACGTGCTGAAATCCGGGCTACCGAAAAATGCGATTACCGCAAAACTTCCCAAACCGGATGCCATCGACAACGCCAATGCGGTTCGCAACGGATGTATCAGATAAGTTCGTTCAACAATCCACCAGCGACGCCAACCGGTTAAACCTAAACTTCGCGCCAGTTGATCATGGGAAACCAACGCCTGCCACATAGCGGAAAACAACAAACGGTAAATATAAGGTAACAGCATCAAGCCGTTACAAATACCGACAATCAATAATAACTGCCAAGTTTGTAATTCAACGTCCATCAGCAATAAAAACAGCCCGACCGCCAACAAAAAGACGGGCATAATCAACGGATAAGTACTGACACCGGCTAAAATACTCTGTTTGACTTTTTGACGGCGATAGGCCAATTGCCGCACTTCCAATCCGATCAAATATGCGACAATGATCACACTGACGGAAGAAACCAAGCTTAACAGTAACGAATACCATGCCGCTTGCCATAATGACGGATGGGTGACTTTTTGAAAAAAGGCGGGAACGCTTAATCCGCTCCACAGCACATTGCACAACGGAATGAGTAAAAAACAGCTGAACACAACCAGTACCGTTTGCAATACACGTTTGTAGATGCCGCTCGGTGATGGTTTCCAAACCGTACCGACAGCCGTACCGTTTTTTTTGCTGTGATGAAAAGCAAAGCGGGTGGCGACATCGATAAGCATCTGCAGCAGGATACCGACTAACACTTGCACCATGATCAGCAATACCGCTTTTGCAAAATCAAATTCAAAAGCGACCGCTTGATAAATCGCAACTTCCAAGGTGCTGTATTGCGGTCCGCCGCCCAACATCAATACAATCGGAAAGCTGGTAAAACAGATCAAAAACACATTCACAAAGGCATAAGGTAAAATTCCTTTTAATATCGGGTATTCCACAACCCGAAAATAGCCCCAACCACGTAAATCCAGCTGTGTCGCCAATTGATGTTGACTGCTCGGAATTAACCTCAATCCTTCCAAAGCATATTTGGTCACCAACGGAATATTGAAAAACACATGAGCAATTAAAATGCCCTGTAATCCGTAAAGGTTAAATTCCCACGGTATGCCGAAATAAGCCGATCCGCTAGCCAGCCAACCGGAATTCCCCCACACGCCGATGACCGCAAAAATGACCACCAACGAAGGCAATGCCCAAATAAACGAGACGAATTTATATAACAGCGCCTTTCCGCTAAAATTCAGATAAAAAAAGCTGCGTGCCAACATCAAACCGGCTAACACCGAAATACCGGCGGAGAGCGCAGCCTGAACAAGGCTGTAGCGCAATATCCGCCACGTTTCGGCAAGCGACCAAAACGTTTGCTCGGTTCGATGTTCAAACAGCGCCCATAAGCTAAACGCATACAGCGCCAAAATCATAAAATAGACCGACCAGGCAGTATATTTGGTCAATGTTCGACTCATGTTTTCCATTGTTATCATCACAACAAGCGGTGCGATTTCGGTATTTTTTTTGCAAAAAAATCCGTCGAACCGACCGCTTGTTACCGACCTAATATGCTATTTGACCCATTGAACCACCTCATCGAACGATTGGCGCGTTTTCTCTCTCGGTTCGGCAACGCGATAACCGAAAGCCGCCATCACGCTCAATTTATATACCTGCGGATCATACAACCCTTGCGCCGCCAATAATGCATCCAATTTTTCCAACGGGAAACCTTCAATCGGCGTACTGTCAATGCCCAACATGGCTGCGGTGGTCAACATATTCCCCAACGCAATGTAGCTCTGACGGCTCGCCCAATGATAAAACGCCTCCGGATGAGCAGTTAATTCAAAATCCGCTTCACAGAAATGGCGGTAGAAATTTTGGCGCATTGTTCTCATTTCGTCCGGAATATGGTGAACATCACGCATAATATGTTGTACATACTCGCCGTCCGCCGACAAGGTGCTCGCGTGCCGAACGACCATCACCACAAAATGACTGCAATCCATCACTTTGTCTTTAGCTCCCCACGCCGCATCTCGAATCAATTCACGAACCGCATGATTTTCAATGACCAAAAAGCGCCACGGTTCAAAACCGAACGAACTCGGCGAAAGTCGCCCGGTTTCCAAAATAAAACGGAAATCGTCATCGCTGATTTTTTTCGCCGGGTCGTAAGCTTTACAAGCGTGACGATAATGGTATGCCGTTAAAATATCTTGTTTGGAAATAGCCATAATGTTGTCCCTCCTCAATGAAATGATATGGCATATTATGATATGCTTTTATCGATAAGGCTAACGTTGTTTAGCCATATTGTGAATTCATTCAGACAAAATAGGACAAAACCATGGCAAAAACATTTAGTGATGAAGCGGAATGCTGCAAAGGCGTGTGTAAACCACAAAGCACATCCATGTTTGACAATGCGGAATGCAGCATTGAATTTGAACAACACTACGCCGATGAAGCCGAAGCGCAAGATACACTGGATTTCTTAACACAAAAAGCCCGTAAAATCGAAACGGAGCCTTGTGATATCGAGAGTAAAATCGAACCGATCGACAACGGTGTCAGACTGTATGCGAAATTTACCTTCAGCTGCCAAGCGGAAACCGTGTTGTTTCAGTTATCGCTGAGATAATTGCAAAATTCCGACCAAAACGGACCGCTTGTATGATCTGCACCCCAAAACTTGGACACCTAATTTGAGGTGCAGATTATGTCCCATCCTTATCAATTTCGTTTAGACATTATCAAATTGGTCATCGAGCAGGATGTTGGTATCCGCGAGGTGGCAAAACTTCATCACATTCC
>NZ_JBGYBX010000004.1:0-8010 GCF_041817755.1 Glaesserella sp.
GACTTATCCTCCTATATTCTGAATTTTGGTTGTCAGCCTTATTCATTATAGGAGGATTTTTTTATTCTGTTCATCGCTTAAGCTCTTTGATTCCATACGCATAGCGTATGGTTTTTATAGCTAGACTTTGTCTAGCTATAACAAAAAAACCGGTTCATCATGAACCGGTTTTTTAATCCGTTCGGTTTTAGCCTTGTGAAGAAATACGTTTCATGTCGGTCATGTAACCGCGTAATTCTTGACCGATGTATTCGATCGGGTGGTTGCGGATCGCATCGTTGACATCGCGTAAGGTGACGTTATCGATTTCAACGGTTGGCGTCGGTTCGCCCAAATCACCGCGTTGTAAGGTCGGGATGACTTTTTCACGCAAGATTGGGGTTGCCACGTTAGCGAACAGGTAGTTACCGTATTCCGCCGTATCTGAAATCACCACGTTCATTTCGTATAAACGTTTACGCGCAATGGTGTTGGCGATTAACGGTAATTCGTGAAGCGATTCGTAGTAAGCGGATTCTTCGTAGATACCGCTGGCGACCATGGTGTCAAAGGCTAATTCGACACCGGCTTTAACCATCGCAACCATTAATACGCCGTTGTCGAAGTATTCTTGCTCGCTGATTTTGATACTGTCGCCGTTCGGGGCGTTTTCAAATGCCGTTTTACCGGTTTCTTCACGCCATTTTAATAAATTTGCGTCACCGTTTGCCCAGTCCGCCATCATCGTAGAAGAGAATTCACCGCTGATGATGTCGTCCATGTGTTTTTCAAATAAGAAGGCTAATTCTTCTTTGATTTGTTCGGAAAGTTCGAAAGCACGGAGTTTCGCCGAGTTGGATAGGCGATCCATCATTAAAGTGATTCCGCCTTGTTTTAAGGCTTCGGTGATGGTTTCCCAACCGTACTGGATTAATTTGCCGGCATAGGCAGGATCTTTACCTTCCGACACTAATTTTTCGTAACAAACAATGGAGCCGGCTTGTAACATACCGCACAGGATGGTTTGTTCACCCATTAAGTCGGATTTTACTTCGGCAACGAAAGAAGATTCTAATACGCCCGCACGGTGACCGCCGGTTGCCGCCGCCCATGCTTTCGCAATCGCCAAGCCTTCGCCTTGCGGATCGTTTTCAGGGTGAACCGCGATTAATGTCGGCACACCGAAACCGCGTTTGTACTCTTCACGTACTTCGGTACCCGGGCATTTCGGCGCAACCATCACGACAGTGATGTCTTTACGAATTTGCTCACCGACTTCCACGATATTTAAACCGTGCGAATAACCTAATGCTGCGCCTTTTTTGATCAACGGCATGACATCCGCAACCACTTTAGAGTGTTGTTTGTCGGGGGTTAAGTTAATGACTAAATCCGCAGTCGGGATTAACTCTTCATAGGTGCCGACTTTAAAGCCGTTTTCCGTTGCGCGGGTGAATGACGCACGTTTTTCCGCAATGGCTTCCGGACGTAAGGCGTAAGCGATATCCAAACCGGAGTCGCGCATATTTAAACCTTGGTTTAAACCTTGCGCGCCGCAGCCGACGATCACGACTTTTTTACCTTTTAAGTAGTTCGCTTCATCGGCGAATTCGTCGCGATCCATAAAACGGCAGCGACCTAATTGATCTAATTGTTGGCGTAAGTTTAACGTGTTGAAATAGTTAGCCATGGTAGAATCCTTTTGATTTGAGAAGTTTGTTGAACGGTTAATGTTGTGTTTACATACTGTATTTGTTGTACGGTGCGGATTATACCGCTTTTTATTGTTGCGTAAATTGATATTATTAGGATTAATCATTGCAAAATATGAAATAACAAGCGGTCGGATGCGAGCGGTTTTTTGCAAATTTTTCGCAGAAACCGACCGCTTGCTTTGCCGATCCGAAATGAATCCGCTATAATCTTTACGTTTTTTCACCTTGACTCAAACAGAAGGAAACTCACATGGGCTTAGAAAACGTACCTGCCGGTAAAGCATTACCGGATGATATTTATGTTGTAATTGAAATTCCTGCCAACTCCGATCCGATCAAGTATGAAGTGGATAAAGAGAGCGGTGCGATTTTCGTGGATCGTTTTATGGCAACCGCCATGTTCTATCCGGCGAACTACGGTTATGTCAACCACACCCTTTCTTCTGACGGTGACCCGGTAGACGTCTTAGTGCCGACACCTTATCCGCTTCAGCCGGGTGCGGTGATCCGTTGCCGTCCGGTCGGCGTGTTAAAAATGACCGACGAAGCCGGCGGTGATGCGAAAGTGGTAGCGGTTCCGCACTCGAAATTAAGCAAAGAGTACGATCACATCCAAGATGTGGGTGATTTACCGGCACTATTAAAAGCGCAAATCCAACACTTCTTCGAAAGCTATAAAGCGTTAGAAGCGGGTAAATGGGTGAAAGTCGAAGGTTGGGGCGATGTGAATGAAGCCCGCAAAGAGATCTTAGAATCTTTCGAACGTGCGAAAAAATAATTTTTAAACGTTTCGCCAATGCCAAAGTCTAAGCTTTGGCATTTTTTTTAGTATAGGAAGTTAATCATGACTTTTTTTAAACGCATTACCATTATTGCAATATTTTCGACATTTCTGACCGCTTGTATGACGAGCGCTCAAATTAACCAGGAAGCGGAAAAAAACTATACGCAAGTGAAACAACAGGCGCGGGCACAAAATGCTATCGATACCACATCAGCCACGGCAAAACGTATTCATGCCGTATTTAATAAAATGAAGCCGTATGCCGAAAAAGCCAATCACACGGGCGTACCGTTCCAATGGGAAATCACTGTGTTCAGATCAAATGAGTTGAATGCGTGGGCAATGCCGGGCGGCAAGATGGCGTTTTATACCGGATTGGCGGAGAAATTGAATTTATCGAATGATGAAATTGCCGTCGTTATCGGCCATGAAATGGCACATGCACTGCAAGAACACGGTAAATCGGATCGTACGGTGAGCGTGATTAGCGGGATTGTCGGTGTCTTAGCGGATGCTGCGGTCACCGCAACGACCGGTGTCAGTACGGAGGGATTGTTGAGTACCGGCGTGGATCTGATTGCGACAAAACCGTTTTCCCGCAGCCAAGAAACCGAAGCGGATGAAATCGGTTTAATCCTGATGGCACAGTCGGGCTATAATCCGGAAGCGGCGCCGAATTTGTGGGCGAAAATGAGTAAGGCTAGCGGTAATTCGGGGGCATCTATTTTCTCTACCCACCCGTCAAATGAAGAGCGTCAGGAGAATTTGGCTCGCTTGTTGCCAAAAGCAAAGCAGATTTACAATGCAAGCAAATAAACTCTCGACAGGCAGAGTTATCTGCCTGTTTTTTTTGAATTTTATTTGATTTAACCCCCTGCGAAATTTTTGAAAATCGGTATAATCAAGCCATCGTGCCATTTATCGGTATAGTCTTATGCAATCCTTACTCGCTTTTCTCCCCGATTTTTTAACGCACCCGCTGTTTTGGGTGTTCATCTTATTGGTCTTTTCGATTTGGCAATTTATTCAAAATAAATTGCGAATGGATATTGTCGCCTTGCTGGTGATTGCGTTTTTCAGTTTAAGCGGCATTTTAACCGTCAATGAGGTGTTTGCCGGTCTGAGTGACCCGAATGTGATTTTGATTGCCTTACTTTTTATTGTCGGTGAAAGCCTTGTCCGAACCGGAATTGCTTATCAGGTCAGTGAGTGGTTGATGCGGGTTGCCGGTGAAAGTGAAGCCAGAGTATTGGTTCTGTTGATGCTGTCGATTGCCGGATTGGGATCTTTTATGAGCTCGACCGGTATTGTGGCAATTTTTATTCCGGTGGTGTTAGCCATTTGTTCGGGAATGGGGATCTCACCGAAACGTTTAATGATGCCGCTGAGCGTTGCCGGTTTAATCAGCGGTATGATGACGTTGATTGCAACGCCGCCGAACTTGGTGGCACATTCGGAATTGGTTAAGTCGGGGGCGCAAGGATTCGGCTTCTTTAGTTTCACCCCGGTCGGGCTTTCCGTATTGACGTTAGGGATCGTGTATATGCTGTTTGCCCGTCATTGGTTGGATAACGGTGAATCGGTGAATGTGGAAAAACGCAAGTCGTCTTCGATGTACCAATTCATTGAAGAATACCAATTGAACGGACGTGCCAAAATGGTGGTGGTCACGGCGGAATCGTCTTTTGTCGGTAAAACCATTAATGAATTAAATTTACGCAGCGAATACGGTCTGAATATTGTCGCAATCCAACGTGTAAAGCGGTTGCGTAGCGTGTCGATTGCAGCATACGGGAATGCGACCTTGCGGGAAAAAGATGTGCTATTAATGGACATCAATATTGATCCGGAATTATTCTTACAACGCTGTGAAGAATTCGGCTTGAAGAATGTCGAACTGAAAGGTGAATATTTTTCAGCCAAATCCGTTGGGGTGGCAGAGATTTCCATTATGCCGGAAGCGGAAAGTATCGGTAAAAGTATCAGCCAGTTAAAATTCCGTTCCAGCTACGGATTAAGCGTGGTGGGGATGAAACGGGACGGCGAGTTGATACAAGATGATCTTATCCATACGCCGATCAAGTTCGGTGACGTGTTATTGGTCATGGGGGTATGGACCCAAATTCTTGAAATGGGCAAAGAAAATCGGGATTTCTTTTTAATCGATACACCGGAAGAGAGTAAACACGCTGCGCCCGCCATCAGCCAAGCGCCGCATGCAATTTTTTCCGTGTTCGTTATGGTTGCATTGATGATTACGGGGATTGTACCCAATGTGATTGCGGCACTATTAGCGTGTTTGATGTTGGGAAAATTTCGTTGTATTGATATGAAAAGCGCTTATGACTCCATTCATTGGCCGAGCATTGTGTTGATTGTCGGGATGATGCCGTTTTCCATTGCGCTACAAAAAACCGGCGGGATTGAGCTTATCGTCGGTATGTTGTTAGACATTATGCAAGGCTTGGATGTACATTTCGTTTTGATTGTTTTATTTGTGTTTACGGCAATTATCAGCGCATTTATTTCCAATACGGCGACGGCGATTTTGGTGATGCCGATAGCGATTGCGGTTGCCCAACAACTGAATTATTCGCCTGCGCCGTTTGCGATGATTGTCGCCATTTCGGCATCGGCGGCGTTCATTACACCGGTATCGTCTCCGGTGAATACCATGGTGTTGGCACCGGGCGGCTACAGTTTTATGGATTTTGTCAAAGTCGGTTTGCCGTTTACCGTATTGGTGATGTTGCTATCGGTGTTCTTAGTACCGGTATTATTCCCGCTGTAACAAGCGGTCGGCTCCGAGTCATAAATTGCAAAATCCGCGTGTTGAGCGGTTTGTCATGACGAATATGGTCGATTAAAGGCTGAATGGATTTTCCGTTCAGCTTTTTTATAGAGTCATATTTAAATAGAAAGGGTGGGTGAGGGCTTTGAATGCCTCTGTGTAGTTGCCGTGTTGATCATAAATGACCAAGGATTTTTCCGTCATCATCCGGGGTTGCGGTGAAAAGGTCACAATCATACGTTTCGGCGCTTTGCCCGAACGGGTATAGATTCGCCACGTCTCGATACAGGTTAACCGACAAGTTTTACTTTGTGCAATCAATTTTTCTGCGGCATCCGTGGGCAAGATAAAGCTGATTTTACCGTCAGGTGAGAGCTGTTTTTGCGCTTGACGTAGCCAGTCCAAATGGCTTTGGGAGGCTGTTCTCGCCAAATGTCTTTCCGGGGTACGGCTGATGGGGCTGTGTTCAAAGTAAGGCGGATTGGCGACGATGAGATCAAATGTTTTGTCGGATGCCCATTGCATCACATCGGCCCGGATCACTTTGATTCGGTTTGCCCACGGGCTATGCGCCGTATTCTGTGAAGCTTGTTCAAAGGCATGTTGTTCTAATTCCACAGCAAGAATTTGAGTATGACAAGCGGTACGTTGTGCCAACATAATTGCAATTAAACCCGTACCGGTTCCGAGGTCTAAGATGTGGGCGGCGTGTGATACGTCGGCGATTGCACCAAGTAAAATGCCGTCCGTATTCACTTTCATCGCACAACGATCATGCGCAATAAAAAATTGTTTAAATTGAAAACCGCTCGGTGTCGTCATGGTTATTTTCGGAGTTTGACGGTTTGAATCGCATGGTCTTCGCCTTTTACCAAAATCAGATTTGCCCGTTCACGGCTCGGTAAAATGTTTTTCTTCAAATTCAAGCCGTTAATTTCGTCCCAAATCGTTGATGCCGTTTGGACGGCTTCTTGTTCCGATAATTTAGAATAGTGGTGAAAATACGAATTCGGATCAGAGAACGCACTGCGCCGGAATTTTAGGAAGCGGTTGATATACCAAGCTTTTAGCAGTTCTTCATCGGCATCGACATAAATTGAGAAATCGACAAAATCGGAGACAAATACGTTATGTGGGCTCAGCGGATAGTTCATGCCGCTTTGCAACATATTTAATCCTTCTAAAATCACGATATCCGGTTGATCGACGACATTAAATTGATCGGGAATAATGTCATAGGTTAAGTGAGAGTAAATCGGTGCTTTTACATGGCGTTTGCCCGATTTGATATCCGACACGAATTCGATCAAACGGTGAATATCATAAGATTCGGGAAAACCTTTTCGTTTGAGTAAGTTTTTTTCTTCTAACACTGCTAACGGATATAGAAAGCCGTCGGTCGTGATCAGATCGACTTGACGTTCTTCCGGCCATTGCGATAAAAGCGCTTGCAGAATACGTGCGGAGGTGCTTTTCCCTACCGAGACGCTCCCCGTTAGACTGATAATATAAGGTACTTTCGGAGACTCAACGTCTAAAAATTTATGCAATACTTCTTGGCGTTTGAGGTTTTCATCAATGTAATAGTTAATCAAACGGGCAAGCGGGAGATAAATCGTACTGACTTCATCCAGTGAAATATCTTCATTAAAACCCAATAACGGTTTGAGATCTTGTTCGGTCAACTTTAAGGGAACCGCTTTGCGGAGATCGGCCCATTGATGGCGGTCAAAAGTGAGAAAAGGGGTAATTTTAGCGGTTTTTTGTAGGCTCATAGCCGAAATCTCTCATTTACTTACTACAAATCATCCATTCGCAATGGAATACGTTTGTTAAAATATACAATATAAATGATGAAATTTATGCATTTATCTCATGAAAATGGCAGAAAATAACTAAAAAATCGGCATTTTGAATATTTAACAATCGAAAGGTTGTCCTTTTTAATGTTTTTTTTAAAAAATACTTGCAAGGATTTTTGAAAACCCTATAATGCGCACCACTTGCTTACGACATGCAATGCCGACTTAGCTCAGTAGGTAGAGCAACTGACTTGTAATCAGTAGGTCACCAGTTCGATTCCGGTAGTCGGCACCATTTCAACGCAGAGTAAACAAGTATTCAATTAATGTGGAGGGATTCCCGAGCGGCCAAAGGGGGCAGACTGTAAATCTGTTGGCTCAGCCTTCGAAGGTTCGAATCCTTCTCCCTCCACCACTTCTTTAATTGAATTCCTATGGGACAGACGAATTTAGAACAGCGGGCATCGTATAATGGCTATTACCTTAGCCTTCCAAGCTAATGATGCGGGTTCGATTCCCGCTGCCCGCTCCAGCGCTGATATAGCTCAGTTGGTAGAGCGCACCCTTGGTAAGGGTGAGGTCGGCGGTTCAAATCCGCCTATCAGCACCACTCGTTGTTTTCTATCTTCATCTTTTCCTTAGATAAATTAGTAATAGATTTCTAAATTTGGTTAATATGGTAGAATGCCATCTTGACCGTATTTGTTTAAATAAACGTTTTGAACATAAACGGTTCAAAATGTAGTTTATAAATAAACTAATTGGCAATATAATAGGTTTTTACTCTAAACCTTGTAACACATATCGTGCTACGGGATTTCATCAACAAAGGAAACTTTACAATGGCTAAAGAACAATTTAATCGTGGCGATAAAGTCCACGTAAACGTAGGTACTATCGGTCACGTTGACCACGGTAAAACAACCTTAACCGCAGCAA
>NZ_JBGYBX010000005.1:0-5531 GCF_041817755.1 Glaesserella sp.
ATCCCGTGATGATTAGAGACGGAAATAATCGCCCGACAGGCAAGACCTTAGAAGACGGTCTGACGATTTTCGTGAGAAAACATCACAACCCAAAAACAAAATTCGACGAGCTGGTCTGGTATAAAGACAACGCAGGCGTTGAGCATAAAGCGCCGAAGAAAGGCTGGCGGATTTTTAGCGGCTCGTATCGCGTCATGCAGGAAGAAGCCGTCAAGGGAATTCCACTGCTGGCGAAGAATAATCTTGAAACCCAGACCGATACGGAAGTCAAACTGCCCAAGCCGATTGCGGTGAAAGCCGGCGAGGAACTGGGTTTAATGGGCGAATATAATCAAGCGGACGAACAGGATAAAAAACTGTTGCATTTGGAAGTGTTCACCTACGACAATATTGACGCCTTTCGGACAAAAGCAAAAGCGGCGTATGAAGAGAATAAAAAGCGGGAAAAAGGCAAACGGGTATTGCAAGATAATTTCCTGTATGTAAATCGCAACAGCCCGACTTATGCCATTGCCGAAAATCAGGTGATGCCCCTCGGTACGACGTCGACGGAAGTGATGGTGCCGTTATCGGAAGTGGAAAAGGAAACCGTCAAGGAAGGTGAAAAGAGCCGGGATTACTACAATATCCAACCGTACTTACACCATGGCACGAAAAGCAAGACGGGAATCTATGTGGACGACAGTCATGTGACCCACGGTATTACCTTCCCCGGAGCAAATGTGTTCAGTCAGGCAAGTAACAGCCTTTGCTTATTTGACGTATCGTTGGATAAATATATTAATCCGAACAGCGGATTAACGCTGGAAGATAAAAATCAATTAGACCCGATGTTTAGGGCTATCATGGACGAGCTGGATTTAGAGGCGGATAAGAGCACGCCGATACAATTTGAGGCGGGAAGATTACGGGATATTTTGTTAGACCCGATACAACAAAGACGGCTGACGGGGATTATTGTCAAACACGATAACGAATGGAAAACGACACGACAGCTTGATTTTGAGCCGGTGTGTAACGTTTATCGCGAGAACGGTAAGGAAGAGAAAGCGACCCGCCTGGCCAAACGGGTGGACGATTTATCGATAGGATTAAAGGTTGAGCAGTTTGATACGGAACAGCAGGCTTATTTTATTCATCCGTTGGGGGTGATTGGGGCATTAATGCCTTATTCGACTTGTTTTTGTCATCGGGATTTTACGGTTGAAGAAGTCAAAAATATTATCCATTCATTAAGAGATTCAGAACCTAACGTGAAGAAAAGCTTAGGATATTCATTGTTTTCAGCCAAGAATTGTCAAATTCCTAAAACGGAAGCTACTTATGAAAAACTCACAAAAGAGCTGAATTTAGCAATGCGAAAGTATGAAATTAATACCTGCATAAGAAAAATTCACTTTTTAGCACAGTGCTATCATGAATCTGGACACTTTTCCACATCACAAGAATTCGGTTCTTTAGAATATCTAAAAAATAAATTCTATTATCCATATATTGGTCGAGGGTTAATCCAATTAACTCACTCTGGAGAAAAAATTGGTGAAATAGGTTATAAACAATATTTTGAATATATTGGTAGAAGTGATTACAGCACAAATTATTCTCTTCTGAATCAAGATCTTCATTTGGCAGTTGATGCCAGTGGTTATTTTTGGAAAAGAGGAAAATTACTAGGTTCAGGTAATGTACTAAAAGCTAAATACCCTAATTCAAATGGGGAAAAAAATAATTATCCGAAAACAAAGTTATCTACACATACTACAGTTGATATAAATTTAGTTGCTGATGATGACAATACCCACCAAGTTACTTATTTAGTAAATGGTGGGCAGTATGCTATAAATGAAAGAATTGCTTATGTTAATGAGTTAAAGAGGATTTTTAATTATGACAAAAACCATAAAGATAAGTAAACTTCTGACTTTTTTAGGAAGTGCTGTTTTTTTATTTAGTCCTTATGCTAATAGTAAAAACATCAATAATTATTTAAATAATAATGAATTCTTTTCTAGAGACATAGATATTGATAATAATGGAGTAATGGATAAAGTTATTAGTAATATTAATGGATTTGGTAATGCTTTATTGTTTTTTAGAAAAGATAATAATAATTATAGTCTAGTTCTAGATAATGTAAATTTATCAGAAGACGGTGGAGCAGTTATTAATGATATAAAAAAATCCAGCGATAAAAAATATGTAATGATTATTATAACAAACTCAGAAAAACTAAATATCATAAATAATTATTATGTTAATTACGAAAACAATAAATGGCTGATAAGTAAAATAACCTCGGAATTTAGTGGTTTTTTGGATGATTACTCCAAGAAATATATTTGTAGGTTTGATGATTTAAGAGTAGATCTTGCCAGTGATAACATTGAAGAAAAACTACCCAATTCAAATTTATCAGATGAATATATCAATAATAACTGTGAATTGAATTATTTTTTTGAAAGCTCATTAGATGGGTTTATAGAAAGATTTCATGAAAATAATATAAATATTATAAATGGAGTTGAACGCTATAAAAAACTAATGCTTATTCACCCTTACGAAAATAAAACTAAAAAGCAATATATTTCTATTATCAAGAAGTTATCTGAATTAAATTTGAAGGAGGAAAAGGAGTATATAGAAAATAATATAAAAAAAGAAGAAAATAATATTGGAGTTATTATTAACAAATCTTATTTATATTCATCTATCGGTAATAAATCTAATATGTATTTAGTGAAAGGGGATAAAGTGAAAATTCTAAAAAAGCAGAAGGATACGTCTAGTAATAACTGGTACTTCATTAACTACAAAGGCAAAAAAGACATCAATATGTGGATTAAAGCTGAGGCAGTTGATATAAAAGAATAACTAAAAAAACAATTGAAAAATCGACCGCACTTTTGAACTGAAACCACCTAAAAGTGCGGTGAATTTTATCAACGTTTTACAAGCGGTAAGATTTAGGAAAAATTTTGTAAAAAATTCGCTGAATCTCACCGCTTGTTTCATTATCCTCTACCCTGTTCTATTTAATGAAAATATCCCAGCCAAAAAGCAAAATTTGACAAGCTGGTCTGGTATAAAGACAACGCGGGCGTTGAGCATCAGGCGCCTAAGGAAGGCTGGCGGATTTTCAGCGGCTCTTACCACGTCATGCAGGAAGAAGCCGTGAAAGGGATTCCACTGCTGGCGAAGAATAATCTTGAAACCCGGACCGATACGGAAGTCAAACTGCCCAAGCCGATTGCGGTGAAAGCCGGTGAAAAGAGCCGGGATTACTACAATATTTTTAGCCAAATTTAAAACATCAATCTAATGGGTACCTTATTAAAAATAACCGGGAGATTTTATTAAAAGGGGAAAATTGATAATAATAACCGGAAATGGTATTTTATTAATTACAAGGGCAGAAAAGACATCAATATATGGATTAAGGGCGAAGTCGTTGAACTAAAAGAATAACTTAAAAAAACACTTGAAAAACTCACCGCACTTTTAAGAAGGTCGGTCAAAAGCACACAAGATTTTTCGATAAAAAGGAACACCCATGGCAGCCCAATCCGATTACCGCTATAGCCTCACCTTAAACAACCGCGCCGAGTTTGATGTGGTGAGTTTCGTTTTCACCGAAGGACTTTCTCAGCTCTTTCGCCTTGAACTCGAACTGGCAAGCTTTGATTCCTCCCCCGCCTTTGCCGAGATTCTGGATAACAGCGCCACGCTCACCTTCTGGCAAGGCGCCGAGCCGGTGCGTTACGTAAACGGAATTGTGACCGCCTTCGTGCAAGGTGAAACCGGCTTTGCCCGCACCCGCTATAAAATGGTGATTGAGCCGGCGCTTGCCCGGGCAAATTTGCAGGCGGACAATAAAATCTTCCAGCAGCAAGACAGTGAAAAGATTATCCGCACGTTACTGACGAAAAGCGGCGTAAATCAGGTGGAATTTCACCTTGCTTCACCCTATTGGCAACGGGAATACTGCGTACAATACCGGGAAACGGATTTAGCCTTTATCGAACGATTGGCGGCGGAAGAAGGCAGTTACTATTATTTCGAGCACACGGCGGACGACCACCGCTTGCATTTTTCCGATAACACCTCGCTATCCGAAGAAAAAGGCGAATTGCTTTATAACCCCACTCCGGCAGGCGAACGGCCGGAGCCGGCGTTATGGCATTGGTCGTATGAAACGAAACTGTTGACCACTCAACAGACATTACGGGATTACACCTTTACCAATCCGCGTTACCGTCAGGAGCATCTTGCGCAAAATCAGCAACAATCCGTATTAGGCGAGAACCTTGCACAAGCCACTTACGAAAAATACGACTATCCGGGGCGTTATAAACAAGACGCCCAGGGCGAACCGTTCAGCCGTTACCGGTTAGAATACGAACGCCGGGAAGCGGAAGCGGCGTTGGCGGTGGGTGATGATTTACGGGTAATCCCCGGTTATCGCTTCTCGCTAACAGGCCATCCGCGGGAACGCTTTAATCAAAGCTGGTTAATTGTGGAAGTGGAACATCGCGGTTATCAAACCGGCATACTGGAAGAAGAAGCGGGCGAGACGGGCAACCGCTATGAAAACCGCATTAAACTGATTCCAAGCCTGGCGCCATGGCGCCCGACGCCACAACCGAAACCGCGGGTGGACGGTCCGCAGATAGCCCATGTGGTGGGACCGGCGGGGGAAGAGATTTACTGTGACGAATGGGGCCGGGTGAAAATCCAGTTCCCGTGGGACAGACTGGGACAGGAAGATGAAAACAGCTCCTGCTGGGTGCGGGTGAGTCAGGCCTGGGCGGGAGCACAGTTCGGAAATATCGCCATTCCGCGAATCGGACATGAAGTGATTGTGGACTTTTTAGAAGGCGACCCGGACCAACCGATTATCACCGGCAGAACTTATCACAGCACCACCGAACCGCCGTATGACCTGCCGGCACATAAAACCCGGATGAGCATCAAATCCAAGACGCACAAAGGCAGCGGCTTTAACGAATTGCGTTTTGAAGACGAGAAAGAGCGGGAAGAAATCTTTATTCATGCCGAACGTGACCAGAACAATGTAGTCAATCATGACGAAACTACGCAAATCGGCAACGACCGCACGGAACAGGTGGGACATGATGAAACAATTAACATCGGTAATAACCGCACCGAAACGGTGGGGCTGGACGAAGTCATCACAATCCACCGCGACCAACAGCGTAGCATCGGACGAAATCGTATAACGAAAATCGAAAAGGACGAGATTTTAAACATCAACAACCAACAGCAAACCACCATTCATGCGGACTACACCATTGAGACCGGCAACGATTACACGATTGAAGTGTCCGGCTCGGCGGAATGGACGGCGGGCGAACTTATCGAACATCAGGCCGAAATTTTTCATAGCGAAGGTTATGACGAAGTGGTGATTGAAAGTCAGGCGGGCAAAGTGATTATCAACGGCGAAGGCATTACCTTAATCGGGCATGTGACCATTGAAGGCAGTTTGGCCTATGAGAGCGGTTCGCCGGAAG
>NZ_JBGYBX010000006.1:0-7364 GCF_041817755.1 Glaesserella sp.
AATTACAGGCAGAAATTGAAGAATATTTGGTGTATTACAACCAAAAACGAATTAAACCCGACTTAAAAGGATTGAGCCCGGCACAATACCGAGCTCAATATTTACGTGAGTAACCTGTCCAACTTTTGGGGGGCAGATCAAAAAGCGGTCGATTTTTTTGATGGGGTTTTGAAAGGGTTATTTTTTCACTAAGAATAACACGGCATCAATATAGCGTTGTACGAATTCATTGGTTGAGCCGGAATCCGAGAACCCTTCCGCATTGATTTGATATTGTTCGTTGACAAAGAATGCCGGTACACCGCGAATGTTCAACGCTTCAGTCGCTTGATTCTGTTTGGTGACTAATCCGTTGACGGCAAAACTGTTGATGCCGCCGTCGAATTGTTCCGCGGTGATCCCGTTGGCAAGGAAAATCGTACGAATGTCATCCATGGATTTGATGGTATTTTTTTGTGCCGCCTCAAATAACGGGGTTTTGACTTTGTCTTCCGCCCCGAGTGCCATTGCCAGCGCCCATGCGCGGGTTAATTCCTTGGATTGACGACCCAAAAAGTCCACGTGATATTGTTTGAATACCGCCCCCTCAGGTAAGCCTGCTTTGATTTTGCTCGGGATTTGATAAGTTAATTCAAAATCGTAGCAATGCGGGCAGTAGAAGGAGAAAAATTCCAACACTTCTTTTTGTGCGGACGGTACTTGGCGGATTTCCGTGTATTCTTTACCGGCAGTCGGTTCTTGAGCTGCTACGGTCGTACTGAACGCACTGAGGGCGGAAAGGGCGATAAAAACGGTTTTTAAAGCAAATTTTTTCATAATTTCCTCAAATAAAAATAAAATCGGCTGCCCGAATCAAGCAACCGAGCAGGCGGTTTGACAAATTTAGTTATTTAAAATTCCGCGTGCTTTTAATAACGCAGTTTTGAAATCGTCTTCGTAATCTTTTTTCAGTCCGGGGATCACTTCATTTTTATCTTTTCCGCGCATTTTAAGCTGATAGATCAAGACTTCGTCGCGTAGTGCGTCTAAATCGTTCGGTTTGCCGACCTCTTCGGCTAATTTGTGTAATAAATCCAACAGGTGAAGATCCGGTTCTTTGCGCCAGTGTTCGCCCAGCAGCTCCAACACTTCGTTTAAACGTTTGCATTTCATAGAAAATCCTTAAAAGAATTTGGAAAAAACTAGGCGGAATCATATACTTTTAAGGTCAATTTTGCAAAAACAAGGGGAAAATAAATGCAATTTAATCAAGTTCAAGGGGTAATTTTAGCGGGAGGGCTTGCCCGTCGTTTGAATGGAGTACAAAAGGGATTGCAACTTCTGCAAGGTAAGCCTTTGATTTCTCATATTTTGGAAAGATTATCCCCGCAAATTTGCAAAATTTGGCTGAATGTGAACCGCTTGCAAGCACAATATCAGCAATATTATCCCGATATTCCGCTTTATGCCGATCGCCTTGAAGGCTTTCAAGGAGCGTTAAGCGGTATATTATCGGGCTTTGAACAAATCGACAGCGAATACTTGTTATTTGTCCCTTGTGACAGCCCATTTTTGCCTGAAAATCTTGTCGTAAAACTGAGCACAGCCTTACAGATTAATCATGCTCACATTGCCTACGCCCACGACGGTGAACGCCCACACCCGACCTTTGCCTTAATTCACCGTTCTGCATTACCTGCATTACAAGATTATCTGCATAATGGCGAACGCCGTCTATTTCAGTTTTTCCAAAGCCAACGCAGTATTGCCGTTGATTTTTCCGAACAAAAGCAGGCGTTTAAAAATTTTAATACCCCGGAAGATTTTCTTCCTTATTCCCTCCCTCCACTTGCGGGGGGAGATGTCCGTAGGACGGAGGGGGGCATTCCGTTATTAGCAATCACGGGATATAGCGGCACAGGCAAAACCACTTTACTTGAAAAGCTCATTCCCCAGTTAAATCAAAAAGGGATAAAGGTAGGTTTAATTAAACACTCTCACCATAATGTCGATGTCGATAAAGCAGGCAAAGACAGCCATCGCCTACGTTTAGCGGGAGCAAATCCGACAATGATTGTCTGTGAACAGCGTTGGGCGATGATGGTGGAAACGAATACTCTAGCGTCTTTTAATGCACTGGTAAAACAGATGGAAACACAAGATGTCGATCTGATTTTAGTCGAAGGCTTTAAACATGAAACCTTACCGAAAATTCAGTTACACCGAAAAGAGATGGATAAACCCTTACCTGAGTTAGATCCTTTTACACTCGCCACCGCAACGGATTATCCGTTGGAAAGAGAAAATCTGTTGGATATTAATGATGTGGAACAGATTGCGGAGTTTGTGGTGGGGTGTTTGAAAGGGTAATTTAGCTTAAATATTGGTGCGAGCTAGACACTCGCACCAATTAATTTAGATATTATTAGAATTTATAGGTTAAATTCGCAGTGACTTTACGTCCTTGTCCGTAGTAGCACCAAGTTGCATCACAAGCACTGACAAATTTCTTATTTGCTAAATTAGATACATTGACTTGAGTAACCCAGTTCTTTGTCAGATCATATTTAGCCATCAAATCAACGAGTGTATAGGCTGGTACTTTAACATCTGTTATGCCGTTTGTACTTGTTCCAACATAGCGAACGCCAGCACCAACTTTTAATCCATCTAATTGATTTCCTTTAAATGCATAATTTACATAAGCAGAATAAGTGTGTTTTGGAATAACAGCCGTACGAGTTACGCTCATATTATTCACATCACTTCCTGTGTATGTTTTTGATTTCGTGTATGTATAAGCAAGTGAAGTGGATACATTTTCACTTAAATTAAGATCCGCTTGCACTTCAACACCATCACGGGTTTGTTTACCTGCTTGTTTTTGTACAAGCGGTGAGTTTGGATCACTAATTAACGCATTTTTTTCTTGTAAATCAAAATAAGCAACAGAAATTGTTCCATCTACGAAAGAGGGTAGATATTTAACACCGACTTCGTGTTGAGTACCTTGGTAAGGTTTATAGCGAATCAACTCGCCATTAACTACAGAGCCTGAAATAGGTTTGAAGGATTGAGCATAATTATAGAACGGTGCTAAACCAATATCAGAAACATACATTACCCCTGCAGAATAGGTATTCTTGGTAATGTCATAGCCATTATTTCCCCATTTAGGATCGATCACTTCTCCCTTAGCGTAATCACGTCTTGCTCCTAAATTAACAAGTACTTTATCATCAAAACGGAATTGATTCTGTAAGTAAATACCTAATTGACGATCTTTATTGGTGTATGGATTGACTGCCGAATAAGGTTCAGTGGCTGTTGGATATGGTCCATAAACACTATTTACTGCAACAAAACCATAGCCATTTGCACCATAGTTTTTCCCGTGAGAATAATCACTTCCAACAGTAAGTGTATTTTCAATACGATTCATTTTCCAAGTTTTACTGATGCGGTTATCAAGAGAGTGTGTAAAGGTTTTACCTCTTGCGATCATTGTACTTAAACCACCCCAATAAGATGCACTAAATTGATCTTTATTACTGTAAGCATAGCGATAATTTGATGCAAAGACTAAATCATCTGCAAATCTATGTGTAAATTCATAGCCAATCGAGTATTGATTACGTCTGAGTCGTTCATTGATATTTTCTGCAAAATTTGTACGAGGTGAGAGATTAAGTGCTTTTAGTTCGTTATAGCCACCAGGGAAAAAGCCCGATGATGGCACACCATCATCGTGTTGCACACTCGCTAATAGAGTTAAATTAGTGTGTTTAGAAATATCCCAAGATAGGCTAGGTGCAAAATAATAAGCATTTAAGTAACTACCTCTTGGCTCGCCATCTTTGCGGTTGTAGTCAGCAACTAATCGGAAACGTAAATTTTCATCAATCACATGATTGTAATCTCCTGAAATACCTCTCTCATTACGATTACCAAAAGTCACTTTAATTTCACCTTTTTGTTCAGCCATTGGGCGTTTACTGATTAAATTAATTAGACCGCCAGTATTTGCAGTACCGTAGGTTAAAGAGTCTGCACCTTTTACAATTTCAACCGCTTCTAAACCATACATATTGGGTTGCCAGTGATAAAAACCATAGCTATACATTGTCGTGCCATCAATACGCAATGTTGGTTCAAAACCACGAATGCGGATCCAATCGTGTGTATCAATATCACCACCGTAAGGCTGGCTTAGAACGCCAGCCTGATAACGTCCAATTTCATCAGCTTGTTGATATCCTTTCTCTGAGATTTGCTCTTGTGAAATCACACTAACAGATCGAGGTGTCATATAATCAACTTTCCCAGCCTTTGCAACTGACCCCACCACACTCACTTCATCGAGTACAGCAGTATCTTTATTCGCAGGCTGATTTGCCATTGCATGACTTGCAATGGCAAGTAGTACTACTTGAGAAATTGTTGAATAAACAAATGTTTTTTTCATTTTAAAGTCCTTTGAGTTAATAAAATAAGTTACACCCTTCTCACCATCAGCAAGAAATAAGTCCCCCCAATCAGAGTTGCCACTAAACCGGCCGGCACTTCATAAGGGAATAACATCTGCCTGCCGAGCCAGTCGGCAAACACCATAATCAAACCGCCAATAAGGGCAGAGATTAAAATCTGGGAACTCGCTCGGTTTACGCCGAGAAAACGGGCGATATGCGGGACGAGCAAGCCGATAAAACTGAGCGGTCCGATAATCAAAGTCGCTAATGCCGTCAGTAATGCGGTAAATAAAATCAAAATCCAACGGGTACGTTTTAGGTTCAGCCCTAAGGCTTGTGCCATCTGGGCTTGTAATGCCAATAACTCAAGCCAACGGCTGAAAATCAGGCTAATCCCTAATAGAACAAGGCTTATCAAGAAAAACGGCACGGCAAGATCCGCCCCGATTTGGGTCGAACCAGATGTCCACGCAATCAGCTGGTTCGCTCTTGGATCGCCACTGGCAATGGCTATGCGTTGTAAGGTATCGAACAGTGCCGACAGGCTGATCCCCGTAAGTAGCACCTTTTCGGGCAACATTCCGTTGCGTTGGTTGATCGCTGTGAGCACCAACAGAGCCACAACCGCCCCTGCGATACCTGCCAGCCAATACCATTCCGTTTGGGCGGTGCTGGCAAGGAACAGCACGGCCAAAATCCCCATACTTGTGCCGGACGACACACCGAGCAGTTCAGGGCTTGCCATCGGGTTTAGAGTTAAGCGTTGTAACAACACGCCAGCCACCGCCAATAAAGTCCCAACAGCAAGGGCGGTCAAAATGCGTGGGTAACGTAGCTCGACAAGCGGTGCGTAAAATTCGTTAAATTCCAATACATTCCAACCGCTTGTGCCTTTGCCTAATGCGAGTGCAAGCCATAGCACGAGTGCAAAAACAAACACAATCGGCAGTAAGGTGTAGTGATGAAAACGGCGAGATAGACGAGTTGATGTTTCTGTTAAACGCCCCGTATTTGATAGCGAGCGGAACATCAGCCACAGCAGTAACGGTGTGCCAAGCAGAGCCGTCACCGCCCCCGTCGGCAAGTTAATCCCTTTAAAATGGGCAAGCAGTTGTAGCAGTAAATCCGTGACCGCCAGTAGTAACGCCCCAACAGCAAACGCCCCGAGTAATTGCCATTTCAGCGTTCGCACACCAAGTTGGCGAATAATGGTGGCGGACGCTAACCCGATAAAACCGAGCATACCGACACAACTTACCACCGCTGAAATCATATAAGCACTGATAAATACCCCGAAAAAACGCAGGCGATTAACAGGCACGCCAAGGCTCTGAGCATTGCTGTCGTTTAATGAAAGTATGGCGAGCGGACGAAGCAACATTGCAATTAATCCGCCACAAATCACCGCTTGTATTGCCAAAAATTGCGGATCTCGCCAGCTCTCTTGTGCCAAAGAGCCTGCCCCCCATTGTGCCAATCCCCGTGCTTCTTCAGGGTAAAACAACATCATCAAGGCGGAGAATGAACCAAAATAGAGATTAACCACCAAGCCAGCCAAAATCAGCAACAACGGCGACATTGTTTTTCGCATTGCTAACGTCAGAACCAAGATCAGGCTTAAACCAGCCCCGACTAACGCAATGGCACTTGAACTTATGTCTAGCCAATTCGGTGCAAAAATAGCGGTAATAAACAGGGCAAACTGCGAGCCGGCACTGATCCCAAGTGTGTTATCGGAAGCCAACGGATTTGCCATCACTTGTTGCAACAGCAAACTTGCCAAACCGAGCATTCCGCCAGCCAATAACGCAATGGCAATGCGTGGCAAGGTGTAGCTTTGAATTAACAAAATATCAAGATGGTCACTGGCTTGAAATAGATTAACAAGGGATTGCTGTTCAGGCAGTTGCACGCCGAGTAGCCACATCATCAGCCCGATAAAACACGCAGACAGTAGAACAAACAACATCTGTGGACGATTTACCATTGCTCGCTCCCGTGAATTAAGCCGTTTGCCAGCACTTCCGCAAAGCGTTGTGCCGATGGAATAGCCCCGAATGTCCAAACTTCAGGCAAAATCAGCGGATCTTTCGCCATTGCCAATTTCTGCCATAAGGTGTTGTATTTCAAGGCAGAGCCGATATTTGACGGATAAGGTTTAACCACAACAAAACGACTTTCTGGCGGTAATTTCGCCAGTTGGGTCACGTCTATAATCTCAAATCCCCAGTTGTTGTGATTGCCTTGCCAACTGTTCTTAAAACCAAGTTGAGACAGCACCGCTCCAAACGGACTATTTTCTGCATAAACTCGCAGGTGACGTGTGTCGATAAATTGCACCAACAGCACAGGACGGTCGGTAAAGGGTTGTACAAGCGGTCGAATTTCAGCAATTTTTTGCCAATACTTATTCAGTAACTGTTCCGCCTGTTCAGGCTTTCCAATAATATCGGCAATTTGCTGAGTGGCTTCGACCACATTCTGCCACGCATCGCCTTCTTTATAGAAATCGACCAAATGCACCTTGCCGAATTTTTCCAGCATCGGCGTGGCAGACGCATAAAATGAAGAGTTGATAAACAGCAAAGGCTGAGCGTCTAGTTGTGTCGAGAGTTGCCAAAGCTGTTCAGGGTTCGGTTGCAAACGAATACCGAGATCGAGCGTATTTTCAGGCAGTTTTGGCTCAGACACCCAAACTTTGTAGCTTTCCGCATCGCCAACGGCTTTGGGATGTTCATCAAGGGCAATCAAGGTTTCAGCTACCGTCCAATCCAATGTCGCTAGACTACGTTGCGGTTCGCCTGCGGATAGGGGATTTGCAAAAAGGAGGAAGAAAGTGACCGCTTGTATAATCAAGATCGAACTTCGCTTTAGCTTTTGCCAAATCTCCCCTAACCCCTCTTTGCTAAAGAGGGG
>NZ_JBGYBX010000007.1:0-9756 GCF_041817755.1 Glaesserella sp.
ACAAACGCCTGTTTTATGTAAAAATTTAGCAAAGTTTAGCAAAAATCAAGTTTTGCGAGGGAAACACTGATATAAAACACAACAAGCGGTCGGTTCTCCTTCAAAATTTGCAAATTTTGGGGTGAAACCGACCGCTTGTTTTATTTGGCTATTATAAGAGACTGTCCGCCTTAGTGGGCGTTATCGCCTCCGACTTTGGCATATTTTGCTTCGTCAAACTCCGGTAACGGTTTATGTTCACTGGCAAGGAACGTATAGATGACCGGCAAGACGAACAAGGTAAAGAGCGTACCGATACCCAAACCGGCAACAATCACCATACCGATACTGAAACGCGCCACCGCACCGGCGCCTGCCGCATAAAGTAACGGAATCAAGCCCGCAATCATCGCCGCCGTCGTCATCATGATCGGACGTAAACGAATGGTTGCCGCATGGAAAATCGCTTCACTACGCGATTTGCCGTGAAGAAGTTGCTCTTCTTTCGCCACTTCACACATCAAGATACCGTGTTTGGTGATTAAACCGACAAGCGTAATCAACCCAACCTGAGAGTAAATGTTCAGTGTTGAACCGGCAACCCCTTGAATGCCAAGGATGTTCATCACTAATAACGCGCCGCTGATTGCCAACGGAACAGAAACCAAGATCACCAACGGATCGCGCCATGATTCAAATTGAATCGCCAACACGATATAGATAATGACCACCGCCAAGGCAAAGGTAAACATCATTGCATTACCTTCTTGAACGTATTGGCGTGCTTCGCTTAAAAAGTCGTACTGATAACCTTGCGGTAAGCTTTGATCCAATTCCGCTTTTGCCCAGTTGACCGCATCACCGATTGACCCCGACACAACGCCTGAAATGGTGGCGGAGTTAAGTTGGTTCATACGTGATAATTTTGACGGCTGGGTAGTGAGCTCCATCTTCACAAATGAGCCGAGGGGAATCGATGCACCGCTGCTCGTCGTCACATAATATTTCATCAAATCTTCCGGATTGAGACGATCTTGACGAACCGCTTGCGACACGATTTGATAAGCGCGGGAATCAATATCTACACGGGTAATGGTTGCGCCTGAAAGGAAAGCGCCGAGTGAGTTACTGACTTGCTGCATGGTTACGCCGTAGGTTCCCATTTTTTCACGATCAAACGTCATATTCATGGTCACCGTATCAAATTTCAAATCTAAGCTTGAGAAGAAAAATTGACCCGATGCCTGCGCTTTTTTCAAGAAATCCGCCGCCACTTCCGCCAATTTGGAATAGTCATTTGCAGAAGTAATCACCACGGAAAACGGCAAACCGCTTTCTCCCGTTGAAATTTCAGGGAAAGAGATGGCATTAACGTTCATCGCAACGACGTTTTTACCCAATGCCGCCACGTCTTGTGAGATTTGTGCCTGACTACGCTCTCGATCATTCCAATCTTTGAGTGAAATCACGGTAAAGGCACTGTTATACCCGTTAAAACCGGCAACATTCATCAGCGCAGAGACTTCCGGAATTTGGCGCACCTTCTCTTCAAACGGTTTGAGCGCTTCTTGAGTATAATCCAAGTTAGTATTTGACGGACCGGTAGAAAATCCGATGACAACGCCACGGTCTTCCGTCGGTGCCACTTCAGTAGAAAGTGAACTAAATAAAAACGGTAATGTGGTAAAAATCGCAATCGCAAAGATCAGCATAAAGCGACGTACGGACATTACCATCGTCAACATATTGGTATAACAGGACGTCATTTTATCCAACATACGATGAATAAATTGGACAAAGCGCCCTTCTTCGCCCTCTTTATGCTCTTTTAAAACACGGCTTGACATCATCGGAGAAAGCGTTAACGCCGCAATTCCCGAGATGACTACCGCGCCGGCAAGGGTGAGTGCAAATTCTTTAAATAAAGAACCTGTTACTCCTGTCATTAACGCCATCGGAGAATATACCGCCGCTAAGGTAATCGTCATCGAAATGACCGGTAAGGCAATTTCACGCGTACCGATAATCGCTGCATCAAATGGCGTTTTCCCTTCTTTTACGTGGCGTTCTACGTTTTCTAAAACAACAATCGCATCATCCACCACAAGCCCGATCGCTAAGATCAACGCGAGAAGCGTTAATAAGTTGATGGAGAAGCCCATCATTTGCAGAATGAACAGTACTCCAATCAATGAAATCGGGATAGTAATAACCGGCACAATCATTGCTCGTAGGGATCCTAAGAACAGGATAATAACGACCAACACGATCACGGTTGCTTCACCGATAGTTTTCACCACCTCTACAATCGAACTATTAATTGCGATGGTTTTATCATACATAATTTGCCCATCGATTGATGCCGGTAAGTTTTTCTGTAACTGCTCAAACATAGGGTAAATATTTTTTGCCACAGTAAGTGTATTTGCCGTTGTTGCGGCAGTAACAGCTAATACGACGGCGTCTTTACCGTCTGCCGTCGAACGGGCGGAGTCTGAAGATTTGTCCAACTCCACGGTTGCTACATCTTTTAACTTGATTTGTTGACCGTCCGAAGTCGTGGAGATCGTCACGTTTTCCAGTTCGGCAATGGAAGGCGTGGTGGATTCCACTTTATTTTTATAAATGGTGTAATAACCGTTTGCATTACCTGCTGCTGTTTGTAGATTATTGGCGTTAAGCGAAGATAAGACGGTTGCGCCCGACAAATTATAGGCAGCCATTTTGTCCGGATCCAACCAAATACGTAAACCGAATGTTGAGCCGCCAAAAACATCCACGCTCGACACCCCGTTTACCGTAAAAAATTGCGGCTTCACCACACGGTTAATATAGTCGGTTACCTGCGACGAATTCAATTCATCCGACACAAAACGGATAAACATCATTTGATCCATCGAACCGGTAGAAACACTGATACTCGGATCATCGGCTTCACTCGGTAGATTCGAGCGAATAGCATTAACCTTCGCCGAAATATCGGAAAGCGCTGCATTCGGATCAGTGTTTAACTTCATTTTTGCCGTTACCGTCGTAGTACTCGGTGAGCTGGATGACGTCATGTAGTCGATATTATCCGCCTGCGCAACCGCTTCCTCAATTTGGGAGGTAATCAGCGCTTGCATCAAACTTGAATCCGCCCCTGAATAATTGACTTCAACGGTCACAATAGATATCGTCATTTCAGGATATTCACGCACCTGTAAACTACTGATCGATTGTAAGCCCAAAATGGTAATTAAAAGGCTGATACAAACCGCCAACACAGGACGTTTAATAAAAATATCGGTAAATTTCACAGCTTGCCTCGCTATAATTTGGTATTGGTTGCAGGAGCCGTTACCCCGACAGGTTCTTGCTCGGAAATGATCACTAATGAATTATTACTTAAACGTTGCATCCCGCCGGTGACAATCACATCACCTTTTTTCAACCCTTTACTCAGCTGTGAATAAATTCCTCTACGATCCTTGGTTTTCACCTCAGCCTGTTTAACACGATAGATTTTATCCAGCACCAAGCTCGGATTTTGCTCAGCCATTTTACTCACGATCGCTTTATCTTCCTCAGACAACGGCTGTAATACATATACGCTCTCACCATACATGGTATAGGCGACGGCAATTTGAGGAACCACCGTCTGTTCATATAACGTAGGCAATGCGACATTTAAACGCGCAAACATACCTGACAGTAATTTATCCTGCCCTTCCTCAACCACGGCTTCCAAATTAATTAACCCGGTGGATTTGTCTACCGCAGGATCAATCGCAATAATACGTGCCGGGAAGGTTCTACCCGGTAAAGCATCAATAGTCGCCGTCACTTTTTGACCGATAAAGATACTTTCTAAATCCGTTTGCGGCAGGGTGAAGCGAATTTTCATCGAGCTCTGATCTTCTACGCGTACAATTTCCGTACCTGCCGTAATATATTGCCCGACATTGACATTCACAATACCGGCAATACCGTCGAAAGGCGCATAGATTTGGCGACGCGCGATCTCTGCTTTCAACGATTCAATGGTTGCCACTAGCTGGTTATAGGTCGATTGTGCCGAATCCAAATCTGCTTTCGATGCACTGTTTGACGCGACAAGGTTACGGTAACGGTTATAGCTGGCTTGTGCCGCCGGTAATTGTGCTTCACTGGCTTTTAAACTTGCACGTTCCACCGAACTGTCAATTTCAACCAACAGTTGACCTTTTTTCACTCTCTCACCGGATTTCACCAATACCTTGGTGACTGAACCGGCGGTTTGTGCACTAATCATCGCACCTTGATTCGGACGAATAGAACCAACGGCAGAAATAACCGGGGTCCATTCACGTCCGCTCACTGTCATTACCGTGACAGGGTTAACGGATTCCGGCATATGTAATGCCGCTTCCGCTTTTTTACTCGCGATAAATTGTTGCATGCCGACCACACCGCCGAATACGATGAGGACAATCAACAAGATCAACACCATAACAAATTTCTTGCCTCTACCTATTGGCTTCTGTGCTTCTGTTGTCATAATTTCTCCATATAAATTTTGATTAAATCGTTATTGCTTTCCAAGTTCGAAGAACGGTTTCTTCCAAAATCGCCTCAGAATAGACTTCACCTAATATAAGTTGCTGACGCATCAGCTCCCAAACCGTATGCATGCTGATGGCAAATAGCACAAACGGAGGTAGCAACGCAATCACACCGCTTTCTTGCCCTTGCCTCACAAATTTATTCCATGTAGTCTCTTCCGATTTCAAACATTCCAACATGATCGTTTGAAACTGCGGCAATGATTCGTATTGGTGGATATTTTTGACAATATCCGGTTTGCTCAACATAAATTGCCACGTATCACGCCACATCTGCTTATACTGTTCAAAAAGCGGTAAGGTCGGATCATGTTTACTGTCCACTGCCGTATGAAAAGCATCAAAAAGGTATAATACAAGCTGCTGTAACAAACTTTCTTTGTCTTTAAAATATAAATAAATCGTCCCCACGGAGACACCGGCTTCTTTAGCTATTTTATGCGTAGATATATTTTGTACGCCTTCTTTTGCCATTAACCGATCTGTAGCATTTAGAATACGAACGGCAACTTCATTTCGCGGTAGAATTTCGTCAAACATAAAAAATGGGTCTATCAAGGTTACTGAACGGTCGTTCATTTTACTGTTAAAATATTTTTTTCGCAAAAGATTAAAATCAAGGTTTTGTAAATAATAGCTTTGCGCAAACGTTTGCTTTATAATCTCGCCGTTTTTTTAATTCCCTCGCGATGTTAAACGAGGAATTTCACTTTTTAATTTGATATCAAAGGAACCCATAATGGCTCATCGTCCAATCCAACAAGCATTATTAAGTGTGTCTGACAAAACAGGCATTGTCGAATTTGCCCAAGGCTTAGTTCAACGTGGTGTAAAACTACTCTCAACAGGTGGAACAGCAAAATTACTCGCAGACCGCGGTTTACCCGTGACCGAAGTATCGGATTACACCGGCTTTCCGGAAATGATGGACGGACGTGTCAAAACCTTACACCCGAAAGTTCACGGTGGGATTTTAGGTCGTCGTGGCACAGACGATGAAGTGATGGCACAGCATGGCATTGAACGTATTGATATGGTTGTGGTAAATCTCTACCCATTTGCAGCAACGGTTGCTAAACCGAACTGTACCCTTGAAGATGCGGTCGAAAATATCGACATCGGCGGACCAACAATGGTGCGTTCTGCAGCGAAAAACCATAAAGATGTTGCGATTGTCGTCAATAACAACGATTTTAACGCCATTCTTGCTGAAATGGATCAAAATCAAAACTCACTTACTTTAGAAACCCGTTTTAACCTTGCAATCAAAGCCTTTGAACATACCGCTCAATACGATTCCATGATTGCCAACTACTTCGGACAAAAAGTACCACCGTATCAAGGTGCTGAGGAAGAAGATATTACCCAAGTTTGCGGACAGTTCCCACGCACGTTAAACTTAAATTTCACCCGTAAACAGACCATGCGTTACGGTGAAAACAGCCACCAAAACGCCGCATTCTATGTCGAAAACGAACTCAAAGAAGCGTCTGTGGCAACCGCAGTTCAACTACAAGGCAAAGCCCTTTCTTACAACAACATTGCCGACACTGACGCAGCCCTTGAATGTGTCAAAGAATTTAATGAACCGGCTTGTGTGATCGTTAAACACGCCAACCCTTGCGGTGTCGCTCTTGGCAAAGATATTTTAGAAGCCTATAACCGAGCTTACCAAACCGACCCAACCTCTGCCTTTGGCGGCATTATCGCCTTTAACCGTGAATTAGACGGCGAAACAGCACAAACGATCGCAGATCGCCAGTTTGTTGAAGTGATCATCGCCCCAACCATCTCTGAAGCAGCCAAAGAAGCCTTAGCGAAAAAGAAAAACGTTCGTGTATTAGAATGTGGAGAATTTAGCGAAGCACAACCACGTTTAGACTTCAAACGTGTCAATGGTGGCTTATTAGTTCAAGATGCCGATCAAGGACAAGTGTCTGTTGAAGATTTACAATTTGTGTCTGAACGCAAACCAACCCAAGAAGAACTAGACGATTTACTCTTCTGCTGGAAAGTGGCGAAATACGTCAAATCCAATGCGATTGTCTATGCCAAAAACAAACAAACAATAGGTATCGGAGCAGGACAAATGAGCCGAGTATATTCCGCGAAAATCGCAGGTATTAAAGCGGAAGACGAAGGCTTACAAGTGGTAGGCTGTGTCATGGCATCTGATGCCTTCTTCCCATTCCGTGACGGCATTGATGCAGCGGCAAAAGTCGGTATTACCTGTGTGATCCACCCGGGCGGTTCAATGCGAGATCAAGAAGTGATCGACGCCGCCAACGAACACGGAATGGCAATGGTATTAACCGGTATGCGCCATTTCCGCCATTAAACAAGCGGTTTGATTACACCAATATTTTACACATTGAAAAGGCGCTCGGTTGAGCGCCTTTTTTGTAAAATAGTGATGTGAAACGACCGCTTGTTAGTCGTTATACAATGCCATATAAAGTGCATTTTCAAATTGAGTCAAAGGTGCCCGTTTCGTTTTGCTTTCCAATTCCCCCGTTGAATAACCGTTGATAAACTGCACGAAAGCAATACGTTCTCCACGGGCATTGGTCATAAAGCCGGCTAAATTATATACACCTTTGAGCGCCCCGGTTTTGGCAATCATATTTTTTGCCAGCGGCTCCGAAGAGATCGAACCACGCCCTGAAATAGTACCGTCCACCCCGGCGATCGGAAAAGTTTCAAATAACTTGAACGTCGTTTCGTTTCCTGCAATCGCTTCCAATGCCTGAAGCATCGTTTCGGCACTGACTTGATTATGGCGGGAAAGTCCGGAACCATCCGCCACAACGCTATTTCCAAATTGCACATCCGCCTGATTTTTCAGGACATTACGCAAACCTTGGCTTGCCAACGGAAATGTCGCCGGACGGTTATACTGTTTGTTGGCAATGGTTCTAAACAGGGCATCGGCAATTTGGTTATCCGATTTTTTCATCATTTTCGTCAATAACGTCTGCAATGGTGCCGAATAATGCTCCGCCAACAAGGTACCTTGCTGAGGTTTCATTAGTTGTTGGATTTGTCCGTTAAACTGAATACCGACTTTTTTCAGGTTTGCGGTAATCAAATTCGCCCCGTAACCGGTCGGATCTTGCACGGCAAAACTTAATCCGAACGGTTTGGTTTGTTTTGCCAAACAGCCGCGAATTTGATAGCGGTTGTTATCGTTCACAATGGCATCCAATTGACAATAACCGGCTTCGGCTTTATCCACGACATAAGCGGAGCTAAAAACCTGAACCGGATAAGCGGAAGGTATATCCACTTGAATCAAGCTTCCCGTCGGCTGATTGGCGTCCAAATTCACGTAAAAGCAGTTGTTATCAACATTCACCGCCGCCGGCGGTGCGCTAAAGCAAATGGTCAAATCATTCCATACCCACCCGGACGCTTTATCGTGACTGGCGAATACGGAGGTATCCATAATCAAGTTCCCCTGAATTTGATGAATCCCCTGTTTTTTTAATTGGGAAATTAATTGGAATAACTGACCGCTTGTTAAATCCGGATCACCGGTAAATTTGGCGATCAAATCGCCTTTTAGTACCCCGTTTTGTACACTACCGTTCGTCAACAATGCCGTCTGAAAGCGAAAATCATCAGGTAACGCCAATTTCGCCGCCAACGCGGTGAATACTTTTTGCGTACTCGCCGGCAGCATAAAGGTTTTGCTCTGGTATTCGGCGATGATTTGGCCGGTATCCAAATTTTTGGCAATAAAACCGACCGACGCGCCCTGCGGTAATGTGGAAATTAATGAAGACACATCGACATTTGCTTGTGTGAGTGTCGGGAGCATCAATGCGGAGAGAAAAAAAGAGCGGGTATATTTTGTAAAACGTAAACTCATAGTGACAGTTGCTATTTCTTTAAAGAAGTTGAATAATAGCCACTTGAAAACTATTCGTAAACCATTATCTCGAAAAGTTAGCCTGATATTGATTCATCACAGACTTTTCGGGATTTTATACCAACACATTTAACCGTTACGTTGCCAAAACAGCCTATTTTTCAAGGTTTCCCTGTCAAATAACTGTTTTGGCACAACTTTTTTGCACATTTGAAGGATAAAGAATGAAACAAATTCCAATGACAGTACGCGGCGCAGAATTATTGCGTGAAGAGCTTGATTTCTTAAAAAACGTGCGCCGCCCTGAAATTATTAACGCCATTGCCGAAGCCCGTGAACACGGTGATTTGAAAGAAAATGCGGAATACCATGCCGCCCGAGAGCAGCAAGGCTTCTGTGAAGGTCGCATTCAAGAAATCGAAGGTAAGCTCAGTAATGCCCATATTATTGACGTTACAAAACTGCACAATCACGGCAAAGTGATTTTTGGCGCCACCGTCACATTGCTTAATACGAAAACCGAAGAAGAAGTGACTTACCGTATTGTCGGTGATGATGAAGCGAATATTAAAGAAGGATTAATTTCGGTCAATTCGCCGATTGCACGCGGGTTGGTCGGCAAAGAAATCGATGATTCGGTCAATATCAAAACCCCCGGCGGTAATGTGGAATTCGACATCGTCGATGTGGAATACCTTTAGTTCTTTTCATCCCGACAACCGTAAAGGTTAACGGACAAGCGGTCGGTTCGGCTGACTATTTTGCAAAAAATCCACCGAATCCGACCGCTTGTTGATCTGCACCCCAAAACTTGGACACCTAATTTGAGGTGCAGATTATGTCCCATCCTTATCAATTTCGTTTAGACATTATCAAATTGGTCATCGAGCAGGATGTTGGTATCCGCGAGGTGGCAAAACTTCATCACATTCCCCATTCTGTAGTAATTCATTGGCTAAAAGCCTTTCGTGAAAGAGGACTTGATGGCGTAAAATCCCCTTATAAAAAGCCTCAACCCCCGAAAATAGTGAAACCGAAAATGAAAAAGAAAGAAATTGAAGTGCCGGAGCCAACCGACCTTTCGCCCCAAGCGTTTAAAAAGTTGCAACGAGAGTTGGCTTATTTACGAGCGGAGAACGCTTACCTAAAAAAGTTGGAGGAGTTAGACCGTCAAAAACAACAGCAGAAAAAAGAGAAATCATCGAAGCGTTAAAAACAAATCATACATTAAATGATTTGCTTCGCGTGGCTAAAATGCCGCGTTCAACCTTTTATTATCAACAGGTTAAGCGCGATTACACACAAGCGAAAGAGGCTATTTTG
>NZ_JBGYBX010000008.1:0-10388 GCF_041817755.1 Glaesserella sp.
TCCCACCTGATTCCATCCCGAACTCAGAAGTGAAACGCAGTAACGCCGATGGTAGTGTGGGGTTTCCCCATGTGAGAGTAGGGCACCATCAGGGTTTTAATACGAGAGAAACCGCAAGTTAGAGATAGCTTGCGGTTTTTTGCGTTTGAGGGTATAGGTTGCAGAATTACAAGCGGTCGGTTTGGGGGAATATTTTGCAAATTATAAGGCGAGTCTGACCGCTTGCAAGAGACATTGCATCACCTTTTGTATTCATTTTATTCGGTTTCTTATGATAAGTTCTTTATCTATCTTTCCATTTATCCCTGTTCCCCGTATAATCGGAAACAATTTTTTGTTTGAAAAACTAAAGCCGACTTAATAATGCAATTAATACGTGGAGTTTATAATTTTAAGAATATGCCTGATTTCCGAAATGGATGTGCATTAACAATCGGAAATTTTGACGGCGTTCATTTAGGGCATCAACAAATTTTGAAACGTTTAATTGAACAAGCTAAGATATTAGGCGTGCCTTCGGTGGTCATGGTTTTTGAACCGCAACCACGAGAATTTTTTGCTAAAAAGTTAACCTCTTCTACAGCACCGGCACGTTTAATGCGGTTGCGCGATAAAATTTCGGCATTACAACAAATCGGCATAGATTATTTACTCTGTATTCGTTTTAATCAAAAGTTTGCAGAGTTAGCGCCTGCAGAATTTATTCAATCTTTATTGGTGGATAAATTAAATGTGAAATATTTAAGCGTTGGCGATGATTTCCAGTTTGGTTACAAGCGGTCAGGAAACTTCGAAATTTTGCAAAAAGCAGGAGAACAGTTTGGTTTCAGTGTTGAAAATTCTCATAGCCATTGCTTAGGGGAAGAGCGAATTAGTAGCTCATTAATTCGCCAAGCTTTACAACGGGACGATTTAAGCCAAGCTGAAAAAATGTTGGGAAAACCTTACTCCATCCGTGGCAGAGTGGCGCATGGAAATAAATTAGGAAGAACCATTGGGTTTCCAACAGCAAATATTATGTTGAACCGCTTAGTGACGCCAATCCAAGGTGTTTATGCCGTGCAAGTTGAAACGGTGGAAGGCATGTTCAACGGCATTGCTAATGTCGGTAATCGACCGACGATAAACGGAACAAAACCGTTATTAGAAGTGCATTTATTTGATTTTAACAAATCTATTTATGGGCAAGCGATTGAAGTACGTTTTTTAAAGAAAGTTCGTTCAGAAATTAAGTTTGCAAGTTTTGATGAACTGAAATCACAGATAGAACGTGATGTGATTGAAGTAAAAGACTTTTTTGCCCATAACAAGCGGTCAGATTGAGAGAGAATTTTGCAAATACGCAATCACCGATTTATTTTTAAATTTTATTAATTGGAACAATAAGATGACTGATTACAAAAACACATTAAATCTGCCTGAAACAGGCTTTCCAATGCGTGGGGATCTCGCTAAGCGTGAACCTGCGATGTTACAAAATTGGTACGACAAAAAGCTCTATCAAAAAATTCGTGAAGCATCAAAAGGGAAAAAATCCTTTATTCTGCACGATGGTCCTCCGTATGCGAACGGGAATATTCACCTTGGTCACGCCGTTAATAAAATTTTAAAAGATATTATTATTAAATCAAAAACTGCGTTGGGTTTTGACTCTCCGTATATCCCGGGTTGGGACTGTCACGGTTTGCCGATTGAGTTGAAAGTAGAAGGTTTGGTGGGTAAGCCAAATGAAAAAATTTCAGCGGCGGAGTTCCGTCAAGAATGTCGTAAATATGCGGCGGAACAAGTTGAAGGGCAAAAAGCAGACTTTATCCGTATGGGCGTGTTGGGCGATTGGGATAATCCATATCTGACAATGAACTTCAATACGGAAGCGAACATTATCCGTACATTAGGTAAAGTGATTGCTAACGGACATTTATACAAAGGCTCAAAACCGGTTCACTGGTGTTTAGACTGTGGCTCTTCCCTTGCTGAAGCCGAAGTGGAATATGAAGATAAAGTCTCGCCGTCAATCTATGTGCGTTTCTCTGCGGTAGATCCTGTTGCCGTGGAAGCGAAATTTAATGCTCAGGGCAAAGGAAGCGGTCAGATTTCTGCGGTGATTTGGACAACAACCCCTTGGACGTTGCCGTCAAACCGTGCGATTGCGTTAAATGCAGAATTAGAATATCAACTCGTACAATTTGGCGATGAGCGTGTTATTCTTGCGACCGAATTAGTGGAAGCCGTGCAAAAAGCAACGGGCGTTGAGCAAGTGGAAGTGTTAGGTTCAGCGAAAGGCAGTGACTTAGAGTTAATGCGTTTCAATCACCCATTCTACGATTTTAGCGTACCGTTTATTTTAGGCGATCACGTTACCACCGATGGCGGTACAGGTTTAGTTCACACCGCACCGGATCACGGTTTAGACGACTATATTGTAGGTCAAAAATATAAATTAGAAATGGCTTGTTTGGTGGCAAACGATGGTAAATTCGTTTCAACTACGCCATTCTTTGCCGGCAAAGGCGTGTTTGAAAGTAATGATTTAGTCCTTGAAAAACTGAAAGAAACTGGGGCGTTGCTCAAATTAGAGCGTATCAAACACAGCTATCCGCACTGCTGGCGTCACAAAACTCCGATTATTTTCCGTGCGACACCGCAATGGTTTATCGGTATGGAAACGCAAGGTTTACGCAAACAGGCATTAGGCGAAATTAAACGTGTACGTTGGATCCCAAGTTGGGGCGAAGCACGTATTGATACGATGGTGGCGAACCGTCCTGACTGGTGTATCTCTCGTCAGCGTACTTGGGGCGTGCCGATGACAATGTTTGTGCATAACGAAACAGAACAGCTACACCCACGCACCTTAGAAATTTTGGAAGAAGTGGCAAAACGTGTTGAGCAGTCAGGTATTCAAGCGTGGTGGGATTTAGATCCGAAAGAAGTCTTAGGCGAAGAAGATGCGAAAATCTATCGTAAAGTGCCTGATACCCTTGATGTGTGGTTCGACTCGGGATCGACCTATGCGTCTGTGGTGCAACAACGCCCAGAGTTTAACGGCAACTCTGCGGATATGTACCTTGAAGGTTCAGACCAACACCGTGGTTGGTTTATGTCATCATTAATGCTTTCTACGGCAACCGATAATAAAGCACCTTATAATCAAGTGCTTACACATGGTTTTACCGTGGATGAAAAAGGTCGCAAAATGTCAAAATCACTCGGTAACGTGATTGTGCCAAGTGAAGTGTGGAACAAAAATGGTGCAGATATTTTACGTTTATGGGTTGCATCTACGGACTACACCGGTGAAATTGCCGTTTCGCACAACATTTTAAACAGTGCAGGCGACACTTATCGCCGTATCCGTAATACTGCACGTTTCCTATTAGCGAACTTAAACGGCTTCGATCCAAAACGTGATCTCGTTAAACCTGAAGAGATGATCGCCTTAGATCGTTGGGCGGTAAGCTGTGCGTTAGATGCACAAAACGACATTAAAGAAGCCTATGATAATTATCAATTCCATACAGTTGTTCAGCGTTTAATGCGTTTCTGTTCAATCGAAATGGGATCGTTCTATTTAGATATTATCAAAGACCGTCAATACACCACCAAAGCAGACAGCCTTGCACGCCGTAGTTGCCAAACTGCGCTGTGGCATATCTCAGAAGCATTAGTACGTTGGATGGCTCCGATTTTATCCTTCACCGCCGATGAAATTTGGGGCTACTTACCACAAGTGGAAGGACGTTCAGAGTTTGTCTTTACCGAAGAATTTTATACAGGATTATTCGGTTTAAGTGAAAGCGATAAATTAGACGACAACTACTGGCAAAAACTGTTAAAAGTGCGTGCTGAAGTCAATCGTGTATTAGAGCAAGCACGTAACGACAAGTTAATCGGTGCTGGTCTTGAAGCGAAAGTCACCGTTTATGCAAATGATGATATTCGTCCATTGTTAGAACAGCTAGGCAACGAGTTACGTTTTGTGTTAATCACTTCACAAGCGATTGTTAAACCACTTGCCGAAGCCGATGTTGCAGAAGGCGAACTAGCCGGTCTTGCGGTGAAAGTAGAACGTGCTGACGGTGAAAAATGCCCACGTTGCTGGCACTATGCGACAGATATTGGTGCAAATACAGAACACGCTGAGATTTGTGGGCGTTGTGTGGAGAATGTGGCAGGCGAAGGCGAAACTCGTCGTTTTGCTTAGTTTCTATTTCATTCGTAGGGGCGGGGTTTATCCCCGCCCGAAATCATATTGATATTTTAGAGGGTGGGGATAAACCCCACCCCTACAAAATAGATATTACAAAAAACTGATTAAAACTCACCGCTTGTTGCGGTTAGAACTACCTTCTGAACCATCTGAGCGTGTTTCAATACACGCAAAGAAAAGTAACAGAGGACTAACAATGCTTATTCTAAACAAACAAACCCGTGCAAAACGCCACTTAGACAATCTCACCTTCATACCCCAAGCGGTCGAAAAAGTGGATTTTCTAACAAGTAGCACTGCGTTTAAACAACAAATTTTAGCGTTAATCAAACAAGCAAAATTTCGCATTTATCTCACCGCGCTCTATTTTGAAAAAGATGAAGCTGGGCAAGAGATCTTAGATGCACTCTATCAAGCGAAATTAGCTAACCCACAGCTGGAAATCAAAATCCTTGTGGATTGGCATAGGGCGCAACGTGGGCGTATCGGCGAAGCAACCCAAAGTTCAAACGCCGACTGGTACACCCAAATGCGTGAGCAATATGCCCTGCCGACAGAGCAAGAGATTGCGTTTTATGGTGTTCCTGTCAATAAACGTGAGATCTTCGGCGTGTTGCACCTAAAAGGTTTTGTGTTTGATGATACCTTGCTTTATAGCGGAGCGAGCATTAACAACGTCTATTTACAGCAGTTTGAGCGTTATCGTTACGACCGCTATCATCAAATAGAAAATAAAACGCTGGCGGACAGTTGGGTCAATTTTATTCAACAGAATATTTTGACTAACCCGGCGGTAAATCGCTTGGATCAAGCAAATCGTCCAAAAACTATTGAAATCAGACCGCTTGTTAAAACGTTTCGTAAAGAATTAAGCCAGCAAGAATATCGTTTTAACGGTAGAACGATGGATCATTCTCAACTTATGCTTTCACCTTTAGTGGGTTTAGGGCGTAAAAATCCGCTGAATAAAACGATTGAAGCACTGTTTTTCCAAGTGCAACAGAAATTAACGATTTGCACCCCTTACTTCAATTTCCCACGTTCTATCAGCCAACGTATTACGTGGTTATTAGAGAATGGCAAACAAATTGAAATTATTGTCGGTGATAAAACGGCAAACGACTTTTTCACGCCACCTGAAGAAAAATTTACGATGGCATCGGCATTACCCTATTTATACGAACGGAATTTACGGGCGTTTACCAAACGTTTCGATTACTACCTTCAAAACGGGCAACTCACCGTCCGTTTGTGGAAAGACGGTGGTAATAGCTATCACCTGAAAGGCGTATGGATTGATGATCGTTATATTTTATTGACAGGGAATAATTTGAATCCGCGAGCATGGAAACTCGATGCGGAAAATGCGGTGTTGATTTCCGATCCAAACGGAGAACTCACCGAAAAAGCCCAAGGCGAGTTAGCGCAAATTCGTACGCATACGACTGTTTTAACCCATTACAGCGATTTGGAAGAGCTGAAAGATTACCCGGAAAAAGTGAAAAAACTACTGAAAAAATTCGGGCGGGTAAAATTGGACAAGATTGTCAGAATGTTGTTATGACGGATAAATCGGTGCGGAATACGAGTGTTCCGCACTGATTGCTATTGTGCCATCTGATTAACGACTTTCATAAAGCCGTCGGCGGTGGCATATACGTCTTCCTTGCCTTGTGCTTTTAAAATCAGATCGGAAAGTTCTCTAAACGCACCCTGCCCACCGTTACGGGTCAGCACGAAATCCGCTTGAGCTTTGATATAATCGAACGCATCACCGACGGCAACCGCCAATCCGCATACTTCAAACGCCGGTAAATCCAAAGTATCGTCACCTAAAAATACGGTTTCTTCAGCTGTTACACCGGCTTGGCGCATTAACTCAAAACAGGCGTCTCGTTTTGATAATTTCCCCAACTGATAAAGTGAAATGCCTAAGTTTTTGATGCGGCGACGTAAAACAGGCGTATCGCCACCGGATAACACGGCAACATGAATACCGCATGCCATTAACATTTTAATGCCTAATCCGTCTTTTACATGAAAGTATTTGATTGTTTCGCCTTCTTCGGTGTAGTACAAACTACCGTCGGTTAAGACTCCGTCGATATCGGTGATGACTAATTTGATTTTTGTTAGTCTGTGCATAAGCTTCCTTGATTTTATTTTGGGGGAGTTTTATTATTTTGCGCCATTATAGCTTTTTGGAGTCCATTATGTCGATTTCTCAAAATCTAACGACAATTTTACAGCAAATTCAACAAATCAGTCTGCAAGTAAAGCGCCCCGCGGATGCGGTAAAGTTACTTGCTGTCAGTAAAACCAAACCGGTTTCGGCCATTCAACAGGCGATTGATGCCGGACAAACCGCTTTCGGTGAAAATTATGTACAGGAAGGTATTGAGAAAATTCACTATTTTGCCCATATTCCAACGCTGGAATGGCATTTTATCGGACCGCTGCAATCGAATAAAACCCGTTTGGTTGCAGAACATTTTGATTGGATGCAAACCGTTGATCGATTAAAAATAGCACAGCGTTTAAATGATCAGCGTCCGGCTGAACGCCAACCGCTGAATGTGTTGATTCAAATTAATATCAGCGATGAGGACACTAAATCGGGGATCAAGCCTGAGCAAATGCTTGAATTGGCGACACAAATTTCCCAACTGCCGAAACTGAAATTACGCGGTTTAATGGCAATTCCGCAGCCGGAATCCGATCCGACGAGGCAAAAGACCGCCTTTGTCGAAATGTCTCGATTATATCAAGAGTTACAATGCCGTTTTGAGGGAATCGATACGCTTTCAATGGGCATGACCGATGATATGCAAAGCGCCATCGAATGCGGTTCTACCATGGTACGTATCGGCACTGCCATTTTCGGAGCGCGAGAATAACATTAGTCAATAACAAGCGGTCAGTTTTGTGAACCGGTTTGCAAAATTGACGATCGTTTGCTTGTCTCCATGACTTTCAAGCCAAACTGCAATATACTTACGCCTCACGATATTATCCCGTCTTTAAGGAAATAGCATGCAACCAAAAGCAAAATTCAGAAAAGATTATCGCCGACCTGATTTTACCGTTACCGATATTTACCTTGATTTTCAGCTCGATCCCGAGCGAACATTGGTGACGTCGACCTTAAACGTCACACGTCAAAATCCGGAGGCGACGACGCTTACCTTGGACGGGCACAGCTTCGAATTTCTGTCGATTAAATTTAACGGTGAGCCGTTTACATACTATAAAAAAGCAGAAGAGTCTTTAACGCTTGAACTTGCCAAGTTCCCGGCGGAACAGTTTGAACTTGAGATTCAAACGGTATTAACGCCGGCTAAAAATACCTCTTTGCAAGGATTGTATCAATCAGGGGAAGCGCTTTGTACCCAATGTGAAGCGGAAGGTTTCCGTCAAATCACCTATATGTTGGACTGCCCTGACGTACTTGCAAAATATCGCACGAAACTGACCGCTTGTAAGCGTAGTTATCCGTATTTACTGTCAAACGGTAACCGAATTGCGCAAGGCGAACTGGACGACGGACGTCATTGGGTGGAATGGGAAGATCCGTTTTTCAAACCGAGTTATTTGTTTGCCGTCGTCGCCGGGGATTTTGATCTCCTGCAAGATAAATTTATCACCATGAGCGGGCGTGAAGTGGCGCTTGAGATTTATGTCGATAAAGGTAATCTTGACCGTGCAACTTGGGCGATGGAGAGTTTGAAACGTTCGATGAAATGGGATGAAGAGCGCTTCGGGCTGGAGTACGATCTGGACATTTATATGATCGTGGCGGTCGATTTCTTTAATATGGGGGCGATGGAGAACAAAGGATTAAATATCTTTAACTCGAAATTCGTACTGGCCAACCCTCAAACGGCGACCGATGAAGATTACTTAAACATCGAAGCGGTAATTGCCCATGAATATTTTCACAACTGGACGGGTAACCGCATCACGTGTCGGGATTGGTTCCAGCTAAGTTTGAAAGAAGGCTTAACGGTTTTCCGCGATCAAGAATTTACCTCCGACTTATGGTCTCGTTCGGTAAAACGGATTGAAGATACCCGCTTTTTGCGAACCTTTCAGTTTGCGGAAGACGCCGGTCCGATGGCTCACCCGATTCGTCCCGAAAAGGTGATTGAAATGAATAATTTCTACACGGTGACCGTGTATGAAAAAGGGGCGGAGGTCATCCGCATGATTCACACCTTACTCGGTGAAGCTAGATTTCAAAAAGGTATGAAGCTGTACATTGAAGAAAACGACGGCAAAGCGGCAACCTGTGAAGATTTTGTGTCGGCAATGGAGCGCGCTTCCGGTATTGATCTTACCCAATTCCGTCGTTGGTACAGCCAATCGGGAACGCCTGAATTAACCGTTTCCGACGACTACGACGAAAAGCACCATACTTATCGTTTGCATGTGTCACAAATGACGGCGCCGACAACGGATCAAGTGGAAAAAGTGAATTTGCACATTCCGTTAAAAGTGGCGTTGTATAGCGAAAGTGGTCAGAAAATCCGATTACAGCACGAGCTGTTGACCGTCAGTGATGTGTTGGATGTGATTCACGACCATCAAACCTTTGAGTTTCATAATGTTCAGCAACGCCCAGTGCCTGCATTATTGTGTGATTTTTCCGCACCGGTTCGTCTCGATTACAACTACAGTAACACACAATTAATCACGCTATTAAAATATGCGGACAATGACTTTGTGCGTTGGGATGTCGCACAAACCTTGTTTAACAATGAATTAAGAGAAAACCTAAGCCGTTATCAACAAGGTGAGAGCATGGTTTTCTCTCAATCCTTATTGGAGGCATTGACCATCGTGCTGGATAACGCTGACCGAGATCCGGAGTTGGCGGCATTGGCATTGACGTTACCGAAGGAAACGGAATTTGCCGAGCTGTTCAAAGTCATTGATCCGACAGGTATTGCGGTTGTGCGCGATTTTATGCAACGTGAAATTGCCGAGGCACTGAAAGTGCGTTTTTTAGCGACTTATGAACAGTATAACACGGCAGCCTATTGCGTCACGGCGGAAGAGATGGCAAAACGGGCATTGCGTAACGTCTGTTTATCTTATTTGGCGTTTAGTGAGCACGGAAACAGTTTGATATATAAACATTATCATACCGCCGATAATATGACGGATACGTTAGCGGCACTAACGGCGGCGACGAAAGCGCAACTGCCGTGTCGGGATCACTTATTGAATGATTTTGAAGAAAAATGGTACCAAGACGGTTTGGTCATGGATAAATGGTTTATGCTGCAAGCCACCCGTCCGGATGACAATGTACTTGAGTTGGTTCAGCGCTTGTTGGAACACCGAAGCTTTAACATGAAAAACCCGAATCGGGTTCGAGCGTTAATCGGTGCGTTTGCCAATCATAACCCGAAAGCGTTTCATGCGATTGACGGCTCGGGCTACCGTTTCTTGGTGGATAGGTTAACCGACTTAAACGACACCAATCCGCAAGTGGCGGCGCGTTTAATTGAACCGTTGATTAAACTTGCGCGTTACGATACTCAGCGCCAAACTCTGATGCGTCGCGGCTTAGAGCGTTTGAAAGGCTTGGATAATCTTGCTCGTGATCTGTTTGAAAAAATTGAAAAGGCGTTGCAGTAATGATCTGGCATAAAGCGTTATTTTCTTTTCATGGAAGGTTAAACCGTAAAGGCTTTTGGATTGGTTTTGGGATCAATTTTGCATTTTTATTTATTTTTGCAAATTTTATCTTAAATCCGACCGCTTTCAGTTGGATCAGCGTGATTCCGCTCACGCTCTCGGCATACAGTCTTTCCGCCGTGATTGTCAAGCGCTTGCATGATCGCAACCGTTCGGGTAAAGCGCTGCTGATGGTAGGCGTACCGATTTTATGTTATCTCGCCTCTCTTGCCGCACAAGGGACAATGGCGTGGTTACTTGGCATAATGATGCCGATGTTTATCGGAACGATGCTGCTGATGGAATGGGGGGTGTTTGCAGGTAATCCTGAAGCAAATCAGTATGGTGAGAAAGGATTGAGTGTGAGATTTAGGTAATCTCTATTCTTGATGTAGCAACTGTGTTCACACATAAAAAAGTTATTCAATTTTAACCCACAGCTTCTGTGGATAAGTAGCGTGTAGCGTCCCATTTTTCATTGCGTTTAACCAACGCA
>NZ_JBGYBX010000009.1:0-12070 GCF_041817755.1 Glaesserella sp.
ATGATTCTAGTTATATGCTAAAAAATTTGTTTATTAGTATGATAATAAATATTTTTGTGGTTGCTTTTTTTATTTTGGGTTTTCAATTGTATATACAGGATATAAATGAGAAGGTGATGGCAGTATTAGGGGTAAAAGATAAAGAGTATTATGAATATACAATTAGCAATGAATATAAAATTAAATTCAATCATAAAAGAACGAGTGATGTTTTATGTGGTAAAATAATTTGGAATGTTGGCCAAACCTTTTTATTTATTGAAAAAGGTAGAGAAAAACAGAGTGATGTTCAAAGAGTTCCTAAAGATGAAATTTATCTTAACGAAGGAAAGAAAATAATATGTGGAGAAAATATAATATGAAATTGAAGATTAGATATACCTTGATACTATTATTTCTTGTTTCATACTCCCACGCCGCCATCGAAACCCATCAATTCGACAATGCCAAGCAAGAGGCGGATTATAAAGCGTTGATTCAGGAATTGCGCTGCCCGCAATGCCAAAACAATAACATTGCCGATTCGAATGCGACGATTTCAACGGATATGCGTAATAAAACCTTGGAATTGCTTAAACAAGGGAAAAGCAAGGACGAAGTGGTCGAGTATATGGTGGAACGTTACGGCAATTTTGTGACTTACGATCCGCCGTTGACGCCGGCAACATTGTTGTTGTGGTTAATGCCGTTGTTACTCATCGGGTTGGGCGTTATGATTATGTTCAAACGAAAGCAAAAAGCGATACAAGCGGTCGGTTCCGAACAACAATTTGCAAAACGAATTGATAAGGACAGACTGAACCGTATTCTCAACGATAAGGAATCATGATGACTTTTTGGATTATATTAGTCCTGTTGACGGTGATCATCGGGGCGGTTGCATTTTATCCGTTGCTGAAAAAATCAGCGGTACTCAATCACCAAAAACGCAGCAATTTAAACAAAGCCTTCTATTTTGACCGTTTACAAGAAGTGGAGCGCGAGGAAAATGAAGGTGTTATCGATGATCCGGAGCAAACCAAATTGGAACTTCAACAAAGCTTGTTGGATGATATACCGGAACAGGATGAGTCAACGCTCACCCATAAAAAATCGTTTGGTGCGATATGGTTTGCGGCGTTGATTTTACTGGTCGCGGCGGTTAGTACCGGTATTTATTGGCAGACCGGTTCGTGGTTTAGCGGTTCGATGTTGGAAATGAGCCATCGAAAGCTGGATTATTTCTACGAGCGTATTAAAACGGAGGAGCAAGAGCCACTGTCACAAGAAGAACTCAACCAATTTGCAATGGCACTGCGGGTGGAATTACAAAAGCATCCGCAGGATGACAAATCTTGGTTTATGTTGGGGCAAATCGGTTTGGCGCTTGATAACGGTCAGCTTGCTTTGGACAGCTTTGCCAAAGCAAGCCGATTACAGCCGAACAATATGCAATATAAATTGCGCCATGCCGAAATGTTATTGTTTTCCGCCGATCCGAAAGATAAAGAACAAGGTGAGCAAGTACTTAAGGATGTTATCCGCGCCGATCATGCCAATATTAATGCCCTGAGTTTGCTGGCTTTTCGCTCTTTTGAAAAGGAAGATTATAAAATGGCGGCAATGACGTGGGGCATGATGTTGAAATTAATGCCGGATGATGATCCGAGACGGGAGACGATCGAGCGCAGTATTCAATCGGCGCTGTCGATGCTTAAAACCGAGCCGCCACAGGCAGTCGAGGCGGAAAAAGCAAAATAAAAAATGAAGGCTTAAGATTTTCTTAAGATTTGTTTGGTGTAATGCATGTCGACAAAAACGTGTTAAACGCGTTTTGGTCATCATCTGTTTATCATACTCGGAGATTTTTTATGAAAAAATTCGCATTTATCACAACACTTGTATTATCGGCAACCACGCTTTCTGCCTTTGCGTCATCCCAACAGGGCGGATTTCAACAGCCGAAAGGAGCGCCTGACGCGATGCAGAGCGGCGGTTTTGTTAATGCCAATCAAACGGTGCATAAAATCATTGATGTGGCGGCGATGCATGATGATCAATATGTTGTGTTACAAGGCAAAATTGTTCAACAAATCGGTGAAGATGATTTTTTATTCCGTGATGCCAGCGGTGAAATCGTGGTTGAAGTTGAGCGTAAAGCGTGGCAAGGTCAACAAATTTCACCGAATGACGAAGTGAAATTGTACGGTGAGGTGGATAAATCTTGGAATAAAACCGAAGTGGAAGTTCACCGTGTCGAAAAAGTAAAATAAGTAAGGAAGTGGCAGTCATGCCACTTTTCTTTTCAAAGTAGGGTTATCAAGATGCGAATTTTATTGATTGAAGACGATCCGTTGATTGGCGAAGGCTTGAAAGTAGGGCTGACAAAATCCGGGTTTAGCGTAGATTGGTTTACCGACGGCAAAACCGGTTTGGATGCCATTACCTCCGCACCTTATGATGCGGCGGTACTTGATTTAACCTTACCCAAAATGGACGGCTTGGATATTCTACAACATTGGCGTCGGAGCAATCAGGACGTGCCGGTATTGATTTTAACCGCCCGCGATACCTTGGACGAGCGTATTACCGGTTTGCAACGCGGTGCCGATGACTATTTATGCAAACCCTTTGCCTTGGCGGAAGTTGTTGCGCGTTTACAAGCCTTAATTCGTCGTCGTTACGGTAATACCAATCCGATTATTGAGCACAGTTTAGTAAAATTCGATCCGAACCAACGGAAAGTTTTATTGCGAGATGAAGAAGTGACCTTAACCACTCGGGAGTATAATTTATTAGAATTGTTCATGTTGAATAAAGACCGCGTGCTGACCCGCTCCGTCATTGAAGAGAAACTGTATACGTGGGACGATGAAGTCAGCAGCAATGCGCTTGAAGTCCATATTTACAATCTTCGTCAAAAATTGGGTAAGCAATTTATCCGCACGGTACACGGTGTCGGCTATGCGCTAGGGAAAAACGATGAAGCGCTTTAAACACATGAGCTTGCGCTTACGCTTGATTTTGGTGATTTCATGTACGGCATTGCTGATTTGGATTGTCTCCACCGCAGTTGCTTGGTTGCAAGTCCGTAAAGAGGTAAATCATGTGTTTGATGCGCAACAAATTCTCTTTGCCCAACGCTTGGCTTCATCCGATTTACGAACCATTTTGATTGATCGCCATCCGACCAAATTTGGCAGTGAAAATAAGCGCAAACCGTTGAAAAAAGTCAAATTTGACGACGATGCCCTCGCCTTTGCCGTTTTTACGGCGAAAGGCGATATGGTGCTGAGTGACGGCAATAACGGTGCGCATTTTCTCTTTTCATCGCAACAGGGTTTCTCCGTTTCACCGTTAGATAATGATGACGATCAATGGCGTATCTTTTGGCATCCGGTAGCGGACGGGCGTTTAGTCGTTGCGGTCGGGCAAGAGTTGGATTATCGCCACGATTTGACCAACGGCATGGTATTGAGCCAAATGTGGATTTGGTTTGCCAGCTTGCCGTTGTTATTAGCATTGATTGTATGGATTATCAGCCGTGAATTGAAAAATCTTAAACAGGTGAGCGAACAATTACAGCAGCGTACACCGGAGGACAATCGCGCAATCCCGACAGACAATCTGCCGACGGAAATCCTGCCGTTAGTCCAAGCGTTAAATCAGTTTTTTGAGCGTACTTCCAGTATGCTCTTAAGAGAGCGACGTTTTACTTCCGATGCCGCTCACGAACTGCGCAGCCCGCTTGCCGCTTTAAAAATTCAAACGGAAATTGCCCAAATTGCCGGTGACGATGCGCCGTTACGCGATAAAGCGCTCACCAACCTGACTCAGGGAATTAATCGTGCAACGCAATTGATTGAGCAGCTGCTCACGCTTTCCCGTTTGGATAATTTGACAGAGCTTGAAGGGCTGGAAGAGATTCATTGGGACAAACTGATTCCGTCATTAATCGGCGAACTGTATTTTCATGCGCAAAAACGCAATATGGAATTGACTTTTGAACACATTGCAACACCGACGGTACGTAAAGGGCAGCCTCTGTTATTGTCGCTGATGTTACGTAATATCATCGACAATGCCGTCCGCTATTGTGCGGAAGGCAGTTGCATTAAAGTCAGCCTTGATTCAACTCGAATAGTGATTGAAGATAACGGCGGCGGCGTGGAAGAGGAGGATCTTGCCAAACTCGGACAACGCTTTTATCGACCGGCGGGGCAAAATGAAAAGGGCAGCGGTTTGGGTTTATCCATTGTTTACCGCATCGCCGAATTACATCACTACCGCATTCAATTGGAAAACGGTTACGGTATTGACGGCAAAAAAGGCTTAAAAGTCACCGTTAACCTGTAATCTCATCGACAAGCGGTCGGATCCTCGGAATATTTTGCAATCCGACTGCATTTTTATTCTCCGTAACTTCCTCTATAATACGGTATCTTGGCATCGGGTCGGATGATTCGATGCCAATTGTCTTTATCGATATGTCATTGGGGTTTTATGTCATTCAACTCAGAAAACAGTTGGCGTAATGCGGCTAAACTGACCGTACCGATTTTTATGGGGTACTTTGCCGCCGGTGTTGCCTACGGCATGCTTGCCACAAATGCGGGGATGCCCGCTTGGTTCACCATTATCATGTGCTTCACGGTTTTTTCCGGTACCGCACAATATGCCGCCATTCCTTTTTTTGTCTCCGGCGCCGGTGTACTTTCTGTCTTTTTAAGCACCTTATTAATGAGTTTGCGCTTTATTTTTTATACGCTGAATATGCATAACGCCTTACCTAAAGGTAAGTTCCATCGTTTTTTTGCGTTAAGCTACCTGACGGATGAAAATTTTGCCCTGCTCACCACATTGCCGCAGGATACCCGCCAAGCGTTAATGCTTAAAATCAGTATCTTGGGGGTCAGCTATTGGACATTTGCGACGATTGTCGGCGTTGTGTTGGGGGATTCGATTGCCGATTACATTCCGAATTTAGATTTTGCGCTTCCTTGTTTATTTGCCATTTTAGCCTATGAACAATACCGCAGCCAAAAACAGTGGAAGCCGATATTCATCGCATTAATCGGCTTCTTACTTGCCGGACAAATCACCCAAAGCAGTGTGTTGTTGGTGGCAATCATCATCGCCATCGTGATTGTTGCGCTTCTTCCTCAATCCCTCATAGATAAAGGAGCAAACCGTGCAAACGATTGATATCCTTTATATGTTGGTCGCCTTGATGTTGGGGACACAAATTTGTCGCTTTACCCCGTTGTTTTTGCCGAAATCAGTGCTCTCCCACCCGATTTTGCAAAAATTGAACAAAATGTTACCGCTTGTCATTATGGTCTTGTTAGTGTTAACCAGCGTTCATATACCGAAAACCGGTGAGAGTTATACGCTGTTTATCGCGCAAATTGCAGCGCTGGCGGTGGTGATCGCCAGCTATAAAGGGTTTAACAATATTTTACTCAGCGTAGCGCTCGGTGTACTGTGTTTGAACGGATTGATGTGGGGCTTTGGGTAATGCACGGACATCTCGAACATCAATAACATGCCGCCCCTCTGTATGATGCGGGGGCGGGCATGATGAATAATAGGCATATCAGACAAAATTTTAGCAACTCTGCCTAAAAGTGCCTCCAAAACGCGTTCAGCGTTCTTTTTTCATTTAAATAAAGTCATGGTTTAGCATAGTCGGGATGCTTTGGTCCGATAAGCAGTCCCCCGTTTTTGCCGTGGTAAGTCAAGTTCGTCATAGCCGGAGCTGCAATCTGATAACCATAATCTTTACTGGTATCGATGATTTGGCTGACAGCAGCTTTGACTAATGCAACTAATAAGCCATCATTACTTTGGGTTGAGCCTTGAGAATGCTTGCCTGTACCCTCCCAAAGCGTTTGGCCTGTTTTTAAGTCAACCAATTTACCTTCGAGAGCGACGGTAGTTTCGCTATCAATAAGTTTATAGCTTGTACCGTATTCATTAACATTGATATAAAAGATGGCATCTGCACCAAATATGTCATGAATTTTCTTCAATTGAGCATGACGAATTGCATGACCGTCAGTTAAACCGTTTTGTTTGAAAACTTCATCGACTAAAGCGACAGGATAAATATAATAACCTAATTCACCTAAAGGATAGCTTGCTCGAGCGAGCACACTGACATCCGCTTTGACATCGATCGAATTATTAGCAGGCATCACGACTAAAATCGATTTTGGTTTGCTTTGTTTAAATGCCGTGTAGTCATAAGGTTCAACCTGCTTTGCACAACCTGTTAATAGAAGTAAACCGGTAAGTAGGGCAAATATTTTTTTCATATCATGAATCCTTATTTTTTACGCTGTAAATATTGCATAAAAGAAGTGCTCTCCGGGTATAGGCGCTGTTCTTCTTGAAATGCGTGCTGAGCTTCGGCATGTTTCCCTTGTTTGAGTAAGACAAGTCCTAAGTGACCATATATACCGGGAGCAACCATTTTATTATGTTCTTTGGCTTGGGCGATGATAAGAGCTAATGATTCTTCTTGTTGGTGTAAATCACTATTCTCATTATAGTAGCTATATACGACATCAGAATAATTTCCCCAATAAAACAATGTGTTATCTTGTTTCGTTGAACAGGCAGTGAGGAGTATCATGCTGAGTATAATTGAAATAAATTTCATGGAGACTCCTATTTATTAGATGGTGACCAACGGCCTGTTTCAATACCATTAACCAAGTTGTTTACCGCTTCACGAATAGCAAGATCAAGTACTTTGCCGTTTAATGTGGAGTCATAACCGGCAGTACCCCCGAAACCTAAAACTTCACGATTAGAAAGGTTGTATTCTCCGGCGCCTTGTACGGAATAAACAACTTCTGAAGAGAGTACATCAACAACATTCAATGTTACTTTGGCATAAGCAACCTGTTCTTTTCCTCGCCCTAAAATACCGAAGAGTTGATGATCGCCAACGGTTTTTCGCCCAAATTCAGTCACATCTCCCGTAACAACATAAGTGGAACCTTTAAGGTTTTGCTTTTTTCCCTTTAATCTTGGCTTCAGTGGCGATTTCATTCATATTTGAGCGATCTAAAACGGAAAAGCGTCCTGTTTGCTGTAAGTGGGAAATTAGGATAGTTTTTGACTGATTTCCTAATTGATCGGCACCATCTGAAAAGATGCCGTTTTGATAACTTGATTTATTTTCAAATTTTCCGACAGAAATAACGGATTTAATACCTTGGTAAGTACTTGCGGTCATAGCTGCTTGCGTTGTCGTTGGTGCAATAACGCGAGATCCTTCGGCTACACAACCTGTGAGGGCTAATACAGTGGCACACAAGGTACTTAATGTTAGTTTATTCATCATATTTCCTCCTTTTGTTAATCTTGAATGCTAACTATACAAAATTTAACATTTAATAGGGTGTTTTTGAAGAAAAAAATGCATTGTTTACAAAATGCATTTTTTAGTCTTAATTCAATCGAATGATAATTTGGCAATCGTTTTCTTTTTATCCATATCAAAAACTCCACAGAATTTGCAAATTATCATTTAAATCAGACCGCTTTTCCGTTAGTCTATCGTCGCCTATCTTATTTATTTTATTGAGGATTGATTATGGAAACACTTTTTCAAACAGCTCAACATTGGTTAAACCAAGATCCGGATACAGAAACACGTGCGGAACTGGAACAGCTTATTCAGCAGGCAAAAGCAGGGGTTACGAAAGCGCAAGCCGAGCTGGCAAGCCGTTTCGACGGTCGTTTACAATTCGGTACGGCAGGCTTACGCGGACGTCTGCAAGCCGGTTCGATGGGGATGAACCGGGTTCTCGTTGCACAAGCGGCAGGTGGGTTGGCTGAATTCCTCAAAGGCTATGATAAAGAACCGTCAATCGTATTAGGTTATGATGGTCGTAAAAATTCCGATGTATTTGCACGTGATACGGCGGAAATTATGGCGGGAGCCGGTATTAAAACCTATCTTCTTCCGAGAAAATTACCGACGCCGGTGCTTGCGTATGCAATTAAATATTTTGATACCACTGCCGGGGTCATGGTGACGGCAAGTCACAATCCGCCGGAAGATAACGGTTATAAAGTTTACTTAGGTAAAGCAAACGGTGGCGGTCAAATCGTGTCACCGGCAGATCAGGAAATTGCTGCTTGTATTGATAAAGTGGCACAAGGCAACGTTAAAGATTTACCACGCAGTCAAAATTACATTGTATTAGATGATGAAATTGTTGATGCTTATATTGCAAAAACCGCAAGCCTTGCTAAAGAACCACAAGTTGATATTAACTACGTTTATACCGCAATGCACGGTGTAGGCTATGAAGTGTTAAGCAAAACGCTCGCAAAAGCAGGTTTACCTCAACCGTCTATCGTTGCTGAACAAGTATGGCCGGACGGCACTTTCCCAACCGTAAACTTCCCGAACCCGGAAGAGAAAGGGGCGTTAGACTTAGCGATTAAAGTGGCTAAAGAGAGAAATGCGGAATTTATTATTGCCAATGACCCGGATGCAGACCGCTTGGCGGTTGCCGTGCCTGATGCACAAGGCAACTGGAAAGCGCTTCACGGTAATGTGATCGGTTGTTTTTTAGGATGGTATTTAGCGAAACAATACCATGCGCAAGGCAAAAAAGGCGTATTAGCTTGCTCATTGGTTTCTTCCCCTGCACTAGCTGAAATTGCGAAACGCTACGGCTTTGAATCGGAAGAAACCCTTACGGGCTTTAAATATATCGGTAAAGTAAACGGCTTATTGTTTGGTTTTGAAGAAGCGATCGGTTTCTTGGTAGATCCGGATAAAGTGCGCGATAAAGACGGGATTTCTGCTGCAATTATGTTCTTAGATCTTGTGCGTAGCTTGAAAAAACAAGGTAAAACCTTAGCAGATTATGCAGACGATTTTACCAAAGAATTCGGTGCTTATGTCAGCGGTCAAATTTCTATCCGTGTCGATGATTTATCGGCAATCGGTAAATTGATGACGGTATTACGCACCAACCCGCCAAGCGAAGTCGGTGGTTTTAAAGTGGCGACATTCTTAGATCACACCAAAACTGATCGCCAAAGCGACATTTTAGTCTTTATCCTTGAAAACGGTAGTCGTCTCATTGCCCGTCCGTCCGGTACGGAACCGAAGATCAAGTTCTACTTGGATGCACGTGGTACCGATCCGAAAAATGCCGAAGACGTGTTAGCACAGTTTGATGCAAGCGTGCGTGCGATTCTTCGTCAAGAACAGTACGGCAAACAAGATTGTTAATTTGTAAATTTTCATCAAAAACACACCGCTTGTAAAAAATCTGCACCTAAATATTGAGCCATGCTCAATGGATGACGGTGCAGATTTCTTTTCTGTTATATCTTTTACTTTTTCATTCAATGGGTTAGATATTTGTTTTAGCTTGGTTCGTTTGTGAGTTTCTTGAATCGTGTGTTTATTTGGGACAAAATGATTAAATTTTGCCCAGTATTTTTTTGTAAAATATTGTATTTATTTTTTTTTGTGTATTATTTTGCAAAAATAGTCATGATGTAATATGTTTTTGTGTCTTATTTTTTTGTAAGTGTGGTGTTGTTCGAAATGTTTTAGTTAAGATGGAAATGCTAGTTTCGATAAAGTGTGTGACGCTATTATCTAAGGATACATAAAATGAATAAAATTTACAAAATTATTTGGAATGCTGCTATTGGGGCTTTTGTTGTGGTATCGGAGATTACAAAAGGTAAAGGTAAATCGTCCTCAAATGGTAAGCATATAAGTACAAAAAATACAATAGTATTCAGTTCGGTTCTGTTTGCTTTTGGTTTGACACCGTTGGCGTCATTAGCATCAGTAATTAATGCGGGAGGGGGGGAAGGATTAGCAATTAATGTTCCTGCATCGACATCTGGAGGGCTTGTGTGTGGAGAGGCATATGCCGGTGCTAATGGTGGTACGGCCGTAATGTCTAATGGAAATCCGTGGGCAACAACGGGTACTATTGCATTCGGGTGTAATGCAAGAGCCGAAGGTGCATACGGTTATTCAAATATATCCAGTGGTGCTATTGATCAAAGTACATCAGGTAGACCGGGAACGCATTATAAAAGTGTATATAATGCACCGGATGGTTCTGGATCTGCTGCAATTGCTATCGGTAATAATGCGTTAGCGTCGACAGTCGCCTTTGATTATAACAAAGGTCAAGGTGTTTTAGGGCGTGGTGGAAGTGTTGCGATTGGTGGTATGTCAACAGCCCAAGGTGTAAATTCCTTAGCTGTCGGCCCCTATGCTTTTGCTAATGCTAGTATTTCTACGGCATTAGGTAGCTATGCAACCGTAACGAGCAAAGCTGTTGGTTCTATTGCAATCGGTCGGGAGACACGAGTGGATGATGTGAATTCGGTTGCTATCGGTTTTACGGCGTACTCAAAAGGTTGGTCATCTGTTGCAATGGGGTATAAAGCAACAGCATCTGGTGTTCGAGGTATCGCAATCGGTTCCAGCGATAATGTGAGTGAATATGCCAAAACTCCAGATTCGAGTAAAACTCGTGCGTCTGGTTTTGATTCTATTGCCATTGGTTCGAAGGCTCAAGCAACAGAAACGGGAGCAATGGCATTAGGTGTATCTTCGGTTGCAACAGGTACACAGGCAACAGTGTTGGGTGCATTAGCGAATGCCGAAGCGGATCAATCCGTAGCCATCGGTCGTGGGGCTAAAACAATTTCAACCGTATCGGCAACGGGGGCAAGATCCGGTGGAGGTGTTGCGATTGGTCGTGATGCCAATGCCAGCGGTGCCGGTGCGAATGCGATGGGTATTAATGCCGTTGCCGTTTCTCACGGTATTGCTATCGGTACAAATGCAAATGTGGCGGGAGCAAGCTCTATCAGTATTGGTACAGGCAGTAATTCTTCCGGTATCAACTCGGTTTCCGTGGGGGCAAGAGCAAAATCACTGGGTGACAATACGGTTGCCGTCGGTCAAGCCTCGAATGCTTCGGGTAAATCAGCCGTTGCGGTGGGTGATGGCGCAAATTCAAGTAATAACCAAACGGTCGCAGTCGGTACAAGCAGTAAAGCCAGTGCGCAAGGTGCAACCGCATTCGGTGATTCCACCAATGCCTCAGGATTAAACAGCTTGGCATTAGGTATTGCTTCTAAAGCAAGTCAAGAAAATGCAGTATCGGTTGGCGCTTCAGCCGATGCAAGTAAAGCAAATGCTGTGGCATTAGGTGCCTCATCCACAACATCAACGAGCGCTACCTTAGAAACGACGGCAACGGTCGGTCATTTGACCTATGGGGGTTTTAAAACCAAAGCCGGTATTGCCGTGGGTGACCAGGTTTCGGTTGGAGCGGCAGGAAACGAACGTCAAATCAAACATGTTGCGGCGGGGAATATCAGTACCACCTCAACGGACGTCATCAACGGTTCACAACTTTACGCTACACAAGATGTCATGAGTAATTTGGCGAATGCACTAAAAACTTCCCTTGGCGGTCAAACGGTATTGAATTCCAACGGAACGATAACGACCACGAATATCGGTGCAACGAATAAAAATACTGTTCACGAAGCGATTGAATATGTGAATAATCTTGCTTCATCAGGTATTAAGGTCGGTGCGGATAAAGGCTTGGAAGCGTCGGATGTAAACCCGGTAAAACATGAATTGGGTACTACCCTATCGGTCGTGGCGGGCAATGCAACGGAAACCCCTACAGACAACTTATTGACTACGGTCACGAAAGAAACCTCAAAAGGGGCGACGGAAACTAAAGTCACTATCAGCATGAAAGAAAAACCGACGTTTAAAGCGGTCAATCTTGTTGACGGAGCTAATCGCGTCGGATTAACGCCGACAGCGGACGGTGTCAAAGTGGCGAAAGCGGACGGCACGGCGGCGAAAATCAGTAACGTGGCAAACGGTACAACGGATGGTGATGCAGTCAACCTGTCACAGTTGAATGCAACCAATGCGAATGTGACGACTTTACAAAACGACATGACCACCGCAAAAAGCGATATCAGCAACTTAAAAGGCGATGTAGCCAAAGGTTGGAACATCACCACGGCGAAAACCGGCACGGGTAATGTGAGC
>NZ_JBGYBX010000010.1:0-54955 GCF_041817755.1 Glaesserella sp.
AACCGACCGCTTGTTGTGTTTTATATCAGTGTTTCCCTCGCAAAACTTGATTTTTGCTAAACTTTGCTAAATTTTTACATAAAACAGGCGTTTGTCTGCTGGTTTTTTTGAGGATTTAGCCTATACTCACCTTATACCTTCCGGCTTTATTTTGAAGGTCTCCCGCCCGTTTAAACGGCTCGTCAATATTAAAAATATAGGTGTAATTATGAAACGCTTGGTCTTCTTTTTTCCTATTTCATTGATTTTGGCATTAACCGCATGCGGAGGCAGCGGTGGCGGCGGGAATTCCGCCGGCACGACCGTACAACCTGATACGACCTCAAGCACTCATGCTAACCAAACTGCCAATAATTCCTCAAATTCCTCAACTACCTCCGACGCACAAAATAGCGGAACCACATCGGGAACCACCGGTACAAACGATACACCGAATACTTCTACTACAGATAAGTCGGATGATTCCGTGGGGCAGAACGGAACAAGCGGTACGGTAAACAAGACCGTCTCCGGACACTATAATGAATTTATCCAAGCTACCCCTTTGGACAATATCCAACCTGTTCAAGAAATATTCTCTATAGGCAATACGGAGCATATTGATCACTTAAATCTAGAGGGGAAAACCATTAACCTTCAGCCAATCTCGGATATGCACCATTCGGTGAAAGAATTTGCCGAGTTTCCGAATATTTTTGTTAAAGTACCGAATGACGGTACCGATCCAAGCATAATCGAGAAAATTAGCGACACGAAACAGATTGAAGAGTTACTGGTCGGGATGGATTTAAATTATGCACGCTACGGCGTGGTTTCCAATGCGCTTAGAGGAAACCGTGACTCGGGTATCGCCGCCACGGCGTTTGCTCAAGGTTATCAAACGGCGTTAGAGGCAATGCCGAATAGGGGGAGTGTAGAATATAGAGGACATGCTCTCGTACATACGCCATCCGGTATCCAAAAACCGATACCGATGGGGCTTTCTGCTGATTTTGATAGGAAAATGGTATTGGGTGAGATTGATTTATCCAATTTCCATTCTGACTACTATGCACTTGGCAGTGCAAGCGTTTATGCTGATAGTACCTTTGCCTTTTATGCTAAAATTACCGGAAACACGTTCCAAACCGAAAAAAGAGCACCTACGCCTCATGACTATGTTGACACCTTAGATGTATCGTACTTACATGAAACTGTAGCACAAGGTGCCTTCTACGGACCGAATGCGGAGGAAGTCGCCGGTACATTCTATAACGGTGTGGAAGGTGGAGCATTCGGCGGTAAAAAAGTGGAGAATGGAAAATAGCACGGAGTACACGTCTCACCGCTATGTGTTAACACACCCATCCGCAGGGTAAACAAGCGGTCGGTTTCACCCCAAAATTTGCAAATTTTGAAGGAAAACCGACCGCTTGTTGTGTTTATAACCTGTTGCTTAGTCAAGTGATATTTACTCAATTAAATTTTTTTTACAACTTATGGTCTATACGTTGCATTCTTTTTTAACGTAAAATGCACCCCGTTATTTTCTTTTTAAATCAATAAGGTTATTTATGACTCAGCTCAGTGTGGTAATTTTAGCCGCGGGTAAAGGTACCCGTATGTACTCGGATTTACCGAAAGTATTGCATCCGATTGCAGGCAAACCGATGGTGAAGCATGTAATTGATACGGCAAAACAATTGGACGCGAAACAAATTCATCTTATTTACGGTCACGGCGGTGATCTGTTGCAACAACGCCTTGCCAATGAGCCGGTAAATTGGGTATTACAAGTGGAGCAGCTTGGTACCGGACACGCCATGCAGCAAGCGGCGCCGTTTTTTGCGGATGATGAAAATATTTTAATGCTTTACGGCGATGCACCGTTAATTACCAAAGACACCTTGGAGAAATTAATTGCAGCGAAACCGGATAACGGTATCGGTTTGCTTACGGTCGTGTTGGACAACCCGACCGGCTATGGGCGTATTGTGCGTGAAAACGGCTCGGTGGTGGCGATTGTCGAGCAAAAAGACGCGAATCCGGAACAGCTTCAGATCCGAGAGATCAACACCGGTGTAATGGTGGCAAGCGGTGCAAGCTTTAAAAAATGGTTGGCACAATTGGATAACAATAATGCCCAAGGCGAATACTACATCACCGATGTGATTGCGATGGCAAACCGTGACGGATTTAAAGTCGAAGCCGTTCAAGCAAGCGATTTAATGGAAGTCGAAGGGGCGAATAATCGCCTTCAACTGGCGGCATTAGAGCGCTATTATCAAAAAACACAGGCGGAAAAATTGATGCTTGCCGGCGTGACGATTATCGATCCGACCCGTTTTGATATTCGCGGCACCGTGACGCACGGTAAAGATGTCGTGATTGATGTGAACGTGATTTTAGAAGGTGAAGTCAAACTCGGTAACAACGTTAAAATTGGCGCAGGTGCTATACTGAAAAATGTCGTACTTGGTGATAATGTTGAAATTAAACCTTACTCTGTTCTTGAAGATAGCGTCATTGGTGAGAGTGCGGATGTAGGACCGTTCGCCCGTTTACGTCCCGGTACGGAGCTTGCCGCCAAAGCGCATGTCGGCAATTTCGTCGAAATCAAAAAATCAACGATTGGTGAAGGCTCTAAAGTGGGTCATTTAACCTATATCGGTGACACTGAAATCGGTGCAAACGTGAATATCGGCGCAGGTACCATTACCTGTAACTATGACGGAGCGAATAAATTCAAAACTATTATCGGCGATAACGTCTTTGTCGGTTCCGATACGCAATTGGTTGCGCCGGTAACGGTGGCAAGCGGAGCCACGATCGGCGCCGGTTCAACCATTACCAAAGATATTGCGGTGGACGAACTGGTTATTACGCGCGTGGCGCAACGTCATATTCAAGGCTGGCAACGACCAACTAAGAAAAAAGAGTCGGAATAAACGGATTAAACATAGTAGGGTAGGTTTTAGCCTACCCTATAAGTGACTTTATTTTCACTCTCATGATAAAGATATTTGCAAAATTCCCATAAGATCCGACCGCTTGTTGCGAAAAATCGCTAGTCTTCTTTCCTAATTTCCTGTAAAATCCGCCCGTTTTTTGTGCTTAAAAGTTTAAGTCATAAAAAGCATTTATTTTTCATTTACACTAAATCACACACATATCGCAGACTAAGCGTCGGGGTGCTGTTGAAAAACGGTCGATGACTTAGGATATGTGGAGGCAAAACCCTTTCTGCCGCGGCAGAAACAACAACAAGGAAACTATTCTTATGGCACAAGTATCTATGCGCGATATGCTTAACGCAGGCGTTCACTTCGGTCACCAAACCCGTTACTGGAACCCACAAATGAAACCTTTCATTTTCGGTGCGCGTAACGGTGTTCACATCATCAACTTAGAGAAAACCTTACCGTTATTTAACGATGCATTAGCAGAGTTAACCCGCATTGCAAGCAACAACGGTAAAATTCTTTTCGTTGGTACCAAACGTGCGGCGTCTGACGCAGTAAAAGCAGCAGCAGTAGAAAGCCAACAATTCTATGTCAACCACCGTTGGTTAGGTGGTATGTTGACTAACTGGAAAACCGTTCGTCAATCAATCAAACGCTTAAAAGATTTAGAAGCACAATCACAAGACGGTACTTTCGACAAATTAACGAAGAAAGAAGCTTTAGACCGTACCCGTGATATGGCTAAACTTGAATTAAGCTTAGGCGGTATTAAAGAAATGGCGGGTCTTCCGGACGCGATTTTCGTTATTGGTGCGGACTACGAACATATCGCCATCAAAGAAGCAAACAACTTAGGTATTCCGGTATTTGCTATCGTTGATACTAACGCAAGCCCGGCGGGCGTAAACTACGTTATCCCGGGTAACGATGACGCAGCGCGTGCGATCCAACTTTACTTAGATGCAGCGGTTGCGGCAATCAAAGAAGGTCGTGGTCAAGAAACCGTTGCAGCGGAATTCGTTGCAGAAGAAGCGGCTGAGTAATCGTCTTAAGGCAAGCCCTTAAAACACATTCAACATTGTGAAGCAGGGGCAATCATACCCCTGCTTTTCTTTATCTATACTATCAAGAGGACTTTAAAATGGCTGAAATTACAGCAGCACTTGTCAAAGAGTTACGTGAGCGTACCGGTGCAGGTATGATGGAATGTAAAAAAGCGTTAGTAGAAGCAAACGGCGATATCGAATTAGCCATCGACAACATGCGTAAATCCGGTCAAGCGAAAGCAGCGAAAAAAGCAGGTCGCGTGGCGGCTGAAGGTGTAATTCTTGCCCGTATCGGCGCAGGTTTCGGCGTATTGGTTGAAATGAACTGCGAAACCGACTTCGTGGCAAAAGATGCCGGCTTCTTAGGTTTGGCAAACGAAGTTGCAGATTATGCACTTGCAAACAAAGGCACATCAATTGAAGCGTTACAAGCACAATTTGAAGAAAAACGTGCGGCGTTAGTAGCGAAAATTGGTGAAAACATGAATATCCGTCGTGTACAATACTTAGACGGTCAAGTGATCGCACAATACTTACACGGTGCGAAAATCGGCGTATTAGTGGCAGGTCAAGGCTCGGCGGATGAGTTGAAAAAAGTGGCAATGCATGTTGCTGCCTCTAAACCGGATTTCGTCAATCCGGAAGACGTTTCTGCCGAAGTGGTTGCTAAAGAGCGTGAAATCCAAATCGAAATCGCCATGAACTCAGGCAAACCGAAAGAAATCGCAGAGAAAATGGTTGAAGGTCGTATGGCGAAATTCACCGGTGAAGTTTCATTAACCGGTCAACCGTTCGTGATGGATCCGTCACAAACCGTAGGGGCATACTTAAAATCAGTGAACACTTCCGTATCTAACTTCGTTCGTTTAGAAGTGGGTGAAGGTATTGAGAAAGTGGAAGAAGATTTTGCGGCAGAAGTGGCGAAAATCACCGGCGGTAACGCTTAATATCGAATGAATATGAGAAACGGGCTTTACGCCCGTTTTTTTATGCCTACAAGCGGTGTGTTTGATATTTATTTTTGCAAATTAAGCAAAGGATAAAATTTTATGTCTATCGGGTAAATGAACTCATTTATTGACGGAGATCAGTTTATACGGACGGATTGTTTTACAAATGAGGTCAGATGGTTATGCTATATGGGTTTTTTCTTTATTTTTAAACGAACTCGGAGCAGGTTTATGAAATTAAACACATTAGCTTTTTTATCTTTATTCGGCGTATCTACGGTTTATGCTGCGCCTTTACCGGATATTACCATTTTGGCAACGGGCGGAACCATTGCAGGTAGTGGAGAAAGTGCGGTCAGTTCTGCATATCAGGCAGGGCAATTAAATATCGATACGTTAATTGGCGCCGTGCCTGAAATGAAAACATTAGCAAATATCAAAGGCGAACAAGTCGTGAAAATCGGTTCGCAAGATATGAGCGATGATGTGTGGTTAAAACTGGCTAAAACGATTAATCGGCAATGTGCCGACACGGATGGTTTTGTGATTACGCACGGTACCGACACGATGGAAGAAACGGCTTATTTTTTAAATTTAACCGTTAAATGTGATAAGCCGGTAGTTTTAGTCGGTGCAATGCGACCGGCAACGGAAAAAAGTGCCGACGGTCCGCTGAATTTATATAATTCTATTGTAGTTGCAACTGATCAAAAATCGCGCGGTCGAGGTGTATTAGTCGCGATGAACGGGCAAGTGTTAGGCGCCCGAGACGTGACAAAAACCAGCACTACCGCCGTACAAACCTTCAATTCACCTAATTTCGGTTCCCTTGGTTACATTCATAACAGTAAAGTCGATTATGAACGTTCTCCGGAGAGTAAACATACGACTAATTCGCCGTTCAAGGTGGATGAATTAAGCGAATTGCCGAAAGTCGGTATTATTTATGCTTACGCCAATATGCCGACTGAACCGCTTAAAGCCTTGTTGGACGCCGGTTATAAAGGGGTTGTCGTCGCGGGTGTCGGTAACGGTAATATGAATGCGGCGAATTTAGCTTTATTGGAAAAAGCGGCGAAAGATGGTGTGGCGGTGGTACGTTCTTCCCGATCACCGATCGGTTATACGACACGCGATGCCGAAATTGATGACAGTAAGTACGGTTTTAGTGCTTCCGGCACGCTGAATCCGCAAAAAGCTCGCGTATTATTGCAACTGGCATTAACGAAAACGCAAGACCCGAACGAAATTCAGCGATACTTTAATGATTTTTAACAGAATTGGATAAGGTGCGGAAAGTTTTCCGCACTTTAATTACTGAGGAATCACAACGGCAGGGTCAACCTCGCCTTCAAATTGTTGAATCATCTCTTTCAAACCGTAATCGCTTTTATCCGGCTGATTACTGAATAAATCGACATCCGTATTCAGCTTAGGATTTGAAATCCCCACCCATTTGGCAATGCCATCGGTAAAGTTCAGACCTGATTTAAACACCTTATAGGTTTTTCTTTCCATATCATCGCTGGAAATTTTAAATAGCGGAATATCGAAGTGCAGTTTACTTTTTCCGCTGCTGTTATGAATCACGATATTGTCTTCGGTAATTTGATGTGCCAAACCGTGATCCGAAAAATAGATCATCGAAAACAAGCGGTCACTTTCGCGCTGATTTTTGCGAAGCGCTTCATACAATTTTTCGATGACTTCATCCGTTTTTTTAATAGAAGAAACATAGCAGTTAACATTGAAGTATTTTTTAGCGATTTTTTCATCATCAAACATTTTCGGATAGTCATTGAGACGATCGCAGCTGATCGGGTGGGAACCGTACAAATGCACCACAATAAAGCGCTTACCGTTTGTCGGCTGTTTGAGGATCTGTTCAAATTTCGGTAATAATTCAAAATCACTGATATTTTGATTCAATGAATCCCCCGCCTTTAAAAAGAGTTTTTCATCGCTTTTGTTGGCAATGGATGAAATCGGCGTATCGTAAGTGCCGAGATAACCTTGATTGGAGAGCCAGTAGGTTTTGATGCCGGCGGATTTGATTAAATCAATTAACGTTAAGCCGTATTCTCCTTCCCATTTTTCGGTATCCGGTTTTGTCAGCATTAATTTGAGTGAAGCAATGGTATTTGTGCCGCCCGCAGTCATTCCGTCAATCAGCGTCCCTTTGGCGTTACTCATAAACGGTGTATTTTCAGCCGGGTAGCCGTAAGCATGGTGGTAGTCTTTTCGCGCACTTTCACCGATGATTAAAATATAATCGTCGTAGCGCGAATCAGCGGTAAGCGTGGAGGTTCCCCACAAACTTTCAATCGATAAATTGTTTAAACGATCTAATTCCTCTTTGACCTTCATGGTCGACGTATAACTTTCCTGTAAAAATTTAAACGGCGGTGTAGAAAAGAGTACAACTAAAAAGCTTGCCGCTAAAAAAGTCTTATTTTTATGGAAATGAATCTGATATTTTTTGCACAGAAAACGAAATAAAAAAAGCGATAAAAAAATCGTGACGCACGCCAAATAATTTTGTAACGGGATTTGGCTGAAAAATTCTTTGCTTTCTTGAATATCCGTGGCAAATACGGAAGCAATGTATTGATAAGACGGTGGACCAAAGGTTAAGCCGACGGGGGTATAAAGGGCATATAAACACGTCAATGGTACCACTAAAATGTAAAATGCTTTTCGAGAAGCACTGAGAAAAACGATAAATAGAGCAAGTAACAGTATGTTAAGCGGCTCGGGAGACGGGAAGAAGCCTGAGCCCATCAACATTAAATAGCTTGCTAAACAAACCAAACCGAAAGCCGTAATGGCGGCAAATATGTGTGATATTTTCATAAATTAAGGTAAATATAATGTGAATAACGGCGATTTTACCGAAATTGAAGCTAAAATTCCATGAAGCTGTCGCTTTCCGATAAGGAAAAGATATTTTATAATAACCCGATTTTCCCTAGAAACCGTTACGAAAGAGGTCAAAATGAGCAATCCGATTTATAAACGTATTTTGTTAAAGTTAAGTGGTGAAGCATTGCAAGGTGACGAGGGCTTTGGTATTGACCCGTCTATTTTAGATAGAATGGCTTTAGAAATCAAAGAATTACTGGCAATGGGTGTGGAAGTCGGTGTTGTGCTTGGCGGTGGTAATTTATTCCGCGGCGCAAAATTGGCGAAAGCCGGCATGAATCGCGTGGTAGGTGACCACATGGGCATGTTGGCAACGGTAATGAACGGCTTGGCAATGCGTGATGCTTTACACCGTGCTGATGTGAATGCCAAATTAATGTCCGCTTTCCAATTAAACGGTATTTGTGATACGTACAACTGGTCTGAAGCAATTAAAATGTTAAGAGAAAAACGGGTGGTGATTTTTTCTGCCGGTACCGGTAGCCCGTTTTTTACGACGGATTCCGCAGCCTGCTTGCGCGGGATTGAAATTGAAGCGGATGTTGTACTAAAAGCGACAAAAGTAGACGGCGTTTATGACAAAGATCCGGCGAAATATGCCGATGCAAAACTTTATCAAACCTTAACTTATGCGGAAGTGATTGAAAAAGAGCTACAAGTCATGGATTTAGCCGCATTTACGCTTGCCCGAGATCACGGGATGCCGATTCGTGTGTTCAATATGGGTAAACCGGGTGCGCTAAAACAGGTGGTGACCGGTGCAGAGGAAGGCACAACGATTTCTTAAAAAGAACATAGTGTGAATTGTTTTATAAAGGTTCGGAACACTCATTTTCCGAACCTTTTCTTTTATCGGCGCTCATTAGATTATTGTAAATTTTATAAATCTAGGTCTTTTTATGTATTGAATGAAAAGGTTTAGTGAAGTAGAATGCTAAACATACTTGCTTTATACATACACTTACTACCTCTATCAACATGCTAAAAGGATTTTTAAATTATCTAAACCATCGAATTTTTTACATCTGGTTACTTTTCTTTTCATTTCTATCTACAATGATCTCCCCTGAGAAAGGGCTGTTTTACGGTATTTTTAGTATCTTTATATTTTATTATTTACTGCTCATTGTTAATGAAAAACTCTTTGTTTACGTTGTGACATTTATTGTCGTGACTTTGTCATTATATTATCCGATCTATTTGCTCTACGGTTCTTTAAATTCAGGTATTGTGGCGGCATTTCTAGAAACGAATTTGTATGAATCTTTTTCGTTTACAGAAAAATTTGATGTAACGGATTTCTTATTCCCTGCTTTTTTTATTTATTCATTTATATTACTAATGCGATTAAAAAAATACAGAGTGGTGAATACAGGAACGTCGGATAGAAAGCAAAAAGTATTACACGGCGTACTTGTCTTGGTGCTTCTGTTAAGCATTTTTTGGGTGCCGGTTAAATATTATTTTAGTTCTCAAAACCAAATAGATAAAAAGCCGTGGACATTATCCGACAGCCCGGTGAATGTATTATCTTTTTATTTTAATATTTATGACAGCATAAAAGGTTATTATGTTGAAAAACAAGAGTTGGAATTAGCGGCTAAGGCGCTGTCTCCTTGGCATGTCGTTTCGTTTGAACCGAAATATAAAAATTATATTTTAGTCATAGGAGAAAGCGCCCGAAGAGATTATTTTTCCGCTTATGGATTTAAATTAAATACCTCCCCATTTTTGGCTAAGACGACAGGATATGTGAATCGTGGATATATATCGGCCGCACCGGCAACCTATCATTCTTTATTACATTCGTTATATTTTGTGAAAGACGGTCAGAAAAAAATTGATTATGCCTATAATATTATTAATTTGGCTAAATCGGCGAATATTAAAACGACGTGGATATCGAATCAAGGCAGTATCGGTAAATATGACACGATTTCAAGCCGGATCGGAGTGAGTTCGGATAACCCTATATTTACTAAAAAAGGCGGATTTAATATGACTAATGTTGATGATTCAAAATTAATTGAAATATTGTCTCATCAACTGAAAGAAACATCGGATAAAGATAGGGTAAATTTGTTTGTGTTACATTTAATGGGGTCACACAATAATTTTTGCGATAGACTTATCGAAACGGATGAAAAATTGGATTTTATTAATAAAGACATGGGATGTTATGTAAGTTCGATCTTAAAAACGGATAGACTTATTGAATCTATTATCACTATGTTTAAAGAAAAAAATGAAAGTTATTCTTTAATCTATTTTTCGGATCATGGTTTAGCACATGTTGAAAAAGAAAATAAAGATAAACTCACTTTAGATTATGATATCGATTATAAGCAAAGTTATGAGATACCTTTCTTTAAAATTTCCAGTGATGACACGGAAAGAAATGAGGTCAACGTAAAACGAAGCGCATTTAATTTCATGTACGGATTTTCTCAATGGCTAGGTATAAAAACAGAAGAATTAAACGGAGAATATGATTTCTTTTCTGACCGAGAAGATAAAAATATTAAAGTCTTTAATTTTGATGAAATGGTGAATTTTGATGAATTGAAAGATGATCCTATTCCGGCGAATAATTAAATATGGTTTTAGAAAAGGAGATAAAAATGAAAAACATCGGGATGTTTACAATTAAGTTCGTTTTTTTCATGTCCGGATTTTCGGCATTGATCTATCAAATTGCTTGGCAAAGAATGTTATTTACCGCATTCGGCGTTGACTTGGAATCCATCACAATTATTATTGCCGTTTTTATGGCAGGTTTAGGGATTGGCGCATATTGGGGCGGCAGAATAGCGGATAAATTTCCGACCAATATGATTGGCTTATTTGCGATGGCGGAAGTCGGTATTGGTACTTTTGGTCTGATGAGTCCGTTTTTAATCGAAACGACACAGGCGATATTTCTCTATTCCGATACATTAACTATTGCGATTGCAAATTTTATGTTGTTACTTTTTCCGACTTTTTTGATGGGAAGTACTTTGCCATTATTAACGCAATATTTAAATCAATATATTGACAATATCGGAAATAACATTGGCTGGTTATATTTTACCAATACGCTAGGTGCCGCGTCAGCTTGTTTTACGGTAGGATTCTTTTTATTTAATTATTTTACCTTAACGGAAGTGATTGGTATTGCAGGGATCGTAAATTATATTGTGGCGCTAATTGTGTTTGTGAAATACGGAAGAAAAGGAATTAAAAATGTCTAGAAAAGCAATGCTGCTATCCTTTTTGGGGGGCTTTTTAAGTTTAAGTATAGAGGTCATTTGGATTCGCTTATTTACGTTTTACACGGCATCCATTCCTCAAGCATTTTCATTTACGCTGTCACTCTTTTTAGTAGGCATTGCGTTAGGCGCATTTATTGGAAAACGGGTTTGCCAAGAGGGGAAAGCCTCCGTTCATTATATCGGCTATATTTTCATTATTGCCGCATTTTTTGATTGTTTGGCGATTTTATTTTTGATTTGGTTAACCGGCAGTGCTTCGCCCGGCAGCACCGTATTTCTTTTGGCTGTCGGTGTATTTTCTTGTGCGTTAGTACGTGGAATCGTGTTCCCTATCGTGCATCATCTCGGTTCGGAAGGTAAGAAAACCGGGGCGGCAATATCAAATGTATATTTTGCCAATGTATTGGGATGTACGTTAGCGCCTATCTTTATCGGCTTTTACTTATTGGATTTATTCACTACGCAGCAAACGTATTTCGTGGTTATTTTAATCACGTTGATTGTTGCCTGTTTTTGTGTGAAGCAGAGCGTATTGAAAGTCGCAACGTCGAGCTTGGCGATCGCCGCACTGGGATGCATATTTCTTCCGGAAAAACTCATCCATTCCTTATCACAAAAAGAAGATGTCGCTTTAGAAGAAGTTATTGAAAATAAGCATGGTTTTATTCAGGTTTATAAAAATAGTCAAGATGACCGTTTAGTTTTCGGTAGTAATGTGTATGACGGAACGCTGAATGTCGATCTGATCAATAATTCGAATATGATAGACAGGGCGTATTTATTACCGATGCTTGCTCCGCAAGCCAAACATATTTTGGTCATCGGCTTAAGTACGGGATCTTGGGTTGATGTGTTAACAACGATGCCCGAGCTGGAATCCATTACCGTTATTGAGTTGAATCCGGCTTATGTACAACTGGCGAATCGTTATTCGGAAATGGATAATATATTAAAAGATAAACGAGTCCGTATTATTACGGATGACGGTCGTCGTTGGTTAAGCCGAAATACCGATAAAACATTCGACTTTATTTTAATGAATACCACATTTCATTGGCGAAGTTATGCAACGAATTTGTTAAGTCAGGAATTCCTTGAATTAACGAAATCCCGCTTAAATCCGAACGGATTTATTTATTTCAATACGACGGGATCAATGGATGCATTTTATACATCAAAATCGGTATATCCTTACGTATATAAGTATAAGAATATGTCTTTAGCCGCATTGACGCCGATTGAAAAAATCAGCCGGGAAAAAGTCGCCTCTGCATTGCAAACCATGCAATGGCGACATAACGGAGAATATGTATTTAATACAGAGGATAAATTACGTCAAGGTGTTGATAAAATGTTGGAATATCCAATAGTAGGTTATCACGATATTGATTTTTCACCTTTGAAACGTGCGCCTGAAATCATCACGGATAAAAATATGATTACGGAGTATAAATACGGTATTTTTTCCTTTGAGTAAGATAAAGGATTGAGCGGTGGCAACACCGCTTTTTTTATGTACGATGAATGTAAACAAAAGTTTCCAAATGTAGCGTTAGGGAGTATTATAGCGACTTTACAAGCGGTGAGATTGTCATGATATTTTGCAAATAGCGGGAGGGAATATGCGATTAGCGATTGAGTGTATTGAACGTGTCGGAGTGGTTCAAGATATCTTGAGTTTGCTGGCGGCACAGCAGATCAATCTTGAAGGCATTGAGCTGCAAAAGCAATCTGACATCGGGATTATTTATCTGCGGACAGAAGTCATTGACGTGCCTCACCAGACCCGATTGATCCGACAAATCGAGCAACTTCAACATATTACGGCGGTTTATCCGATTCACCATCTTCCGCAAGAACGGAAAAATCTCGAGCTACGAGCCTTGTTTGAGGCGCTTCCGAACCCGGTGTTATCACTGGATCTGAACGGCAATATTGAATTTGCCAATTCTCAAGCAGGTAAATTGTTATTACCGCTATATCGTCAATCGTTACCGAAGAAAAAGCAGGAGCAATTGCTTTCCTTAACGGCTATCCCGCTCAATGACATTATCGTCAATTTGAACAAAACCAAATGGTATTCCGCTTTTTTACAGCAAGGAATGACCATTCAAGCCAGTACGTTACAGCCGATTTCTCATCCGATTCAACTGAATAACCAAATGTGGCGGATGGATTTGCTGCCTATTGAGTTATGGGAAGGCGAACAAAACCGTCTATTGGGTTATGTGGTCACGTTGCAATCACAAAAAGCGATGCAAATTGATTTACGTCAGTTTATGGCAAATCAAAATAGTGATTTTGATCATATCATTGCCAAAACCGCTAAAATGAAAGCCGTTATCGAACAGGCGAAAAAATTTGCGATGTTGAATGCGCCCTTGCTGATTCAAGGGGAAACGGGAACCGGTAAAGATTTTTTTGCGAAGGCGTGCCACCAATTCAGCTTTCGCCGTGAGCAGCGGTTTATTGCGGTCAATTGTGCGGGCTTACCGGCGGAAGAGGCGGAAAGTGAAATGTTCGGGCGGCGGAGTAACGGTCAAGAAAGCATGGGATTTTTTGAATATGCTCACGGCGGAACCGTATTATTGGATTCCGTGGCGGAACTCTCTTTAGAAATGCAAGCAAAGTTGCTTCGCTTCTTAAACGACGGCTCTTTCCGTCGTGTCGGGGAAGACAATGAAATTCATGTGGATGTGCGGGTGATCTGTACCTCACAGAAGGCGCTATCCACGTTAGTGGCGGAAGGTAAAGTGCGGGAAGATTTATATCACCGCTTAAATGTGCTAACCCTGAATTTACCCCGCTTATGTGAGCGTCAAGGCGATTTGCCTGCGCTAGCGACTCAGTTTATTCAGCAAATCAGTCAACAGCTGGGCATTGATGTGCCGCAATATGATGAAGATTTTATTCAGGCGTTGCGAGCGTATCACTGGCCGGGGAATTTGCGTGAATTGTACAATGCGCTGTATCGGGCATGTTCGCTTGCCGTAAATAATCAATTGGCGGTTGCGGATTTGAATTTACCGGAGGACATACCGGCGGAATGGTCGGTCGAATCGTCGTCCATGCACGGTACGCTGGAAGAACTTGTGAATCGTTTTGAAGCCTCACTTTTGCGTAAATTTTATGCGGAATACCCGAGTACGCGCAAATTGGCACAACGTTTGGGGATTTCACATACTGCCGTTGCCAATAAGTTACGCATTTATGGGATCAGTAAATAATGAAAAGCAGGCTACAAGCGGTCGGATTCATCGTTTTTTTTGCAATATCAGGCATGTTGCAATCCGTACACGGTGCACCGAAAATTCCCCAACCATTGCTTGAAAACAGTTTGGTCTATTGTTCGAATGCGTCGGGGTTTTCATTTAATCCGCAAAAAGCGGATGTCGGAACCAACATGAATGTAGTGACCGAGCAGATTTATGATAAGTTATTGGAATTTGACCCGGTATCAAATACGCTAAAACCGTCGTTGGCGGAGCGGATAGACATCAGTGAAGACGGATTAACCGTCACGCTTCATTTACGTAAAAACGTCTCGTTTCATCAAACTCCTTGGTTTACGCCGACCCGCCATTTTAATGCGGAAGATGTGGTGTTCTCTCTGAATCGGGTGATCGGTAAAAGCGTCGATTTGCCCGCATTAAATCATCCGCCGACAAATGAACGTCATTATCGCCAAAGTGAGATTTTTCGTGAAATGGCAAATCGGGCACATTTTCCCTATTTTGAAAGTATTGATTTGAAACATAAGATTGACGCAATCCGCGCCGCTTCCAATCATGTGGTGAAAATTACCTTGACCCAGCCGGATGCTTCGTTCCTTGCTCATTTGGCAAGCCAATATGCCGTGATCTTATCGAAAGAATATGCACTGCAGTTAAATGCCGATGAAAATTTGATTCAATTGGATATTTTACCGGTCGGTACCGGGGTATATCAGTTGGACAGTTATGTGCAAAATGATTATGTCCGCTTACAGCCGCACCCTCGATATTGGGGAAAAAAAGCCCATATCCGTAATATGATAGTCGATTTTTCTACGACGGGAACCGGACGGATGGCAAAATTTTTAAACGGCGAATGCGACGTGGCGGCGTTTCCCGAACCGAGCCAAATTTCTATCTTGAAGCCGGAGCAAGGTTATTTGGTGGAAAGTCCGGGAGCGAATCTTGCCTATTTGGCATTTAATTTTCAGCGACCTTTGATGCGTAATATTGAATTGCGCCGTAAAATTGCCCAGTCGATAGATCGCCAACGTTTGGCAAACATTTTGTTTTACGGCGTTGCCGATGTGCCGGAAAATGTGCTGCCGAACGCGTTGTTTTCCGAAAAGAATCCGAACGGTTATCCTTATGTTCAGTCTTCGGTAAATCGTAAAATATCGACGAAAACCGACCGCTTGATCTTATGGGTTATTGATGAAAAGCGTGTCTATAATTTGCATCCGCTAAAAATGGCGGAATTTATCCGTGCCGAGTTGGCGAAAGCCGGTATTGACGTGATAGTTCGCCAAGTCAGCCGGGCTTATTTGGTTCAACAATTGGAAAAAGGTGATGCGGAGTATGATTTGATTCTCAGCGGTTGGTTGGCGAATAATTTCGATCCGGACAGTTTTTTGTCACCGATATTGAGTTGCCAAGCGCAAAGTTCGGTGACGAATTTGGCCAATTGGTGTGATGAGGGGTTTGACCGCTTATTGTCCGAAGCGCGTACCAGTGAAGAAAAAGAGGTTAGAACGGTATTATATCGGCAAGCGCAGCAGTTGCTTGAGGCGCAGTTGCCGATTTTGCCGCTCGTCAATGTCAGACGGCTACTGGTGGTCAATAATGATATCGATAATGTCAAAATCAGTCCGTTCGGGCAGGTTAAATTATCCGAGATAAAATTAAGATAAGCGGGGTGAGTGATGTTAATTGCGTTAATTCGTAAGCTTTTTCTGACGATGATTACGTTGCTGATTTTGTCGTTTATCGGTTACAACATCTTGTTGCGGGATCCGATTAACAATTTGGCGGGCGGTGGATTTAACGCCTACTTGAATTATGTGGAAGGGCTGCTGCAAGGGGATTTCGGGATTAGCTACAGTACGGGGGAACCGCTGGCGAAGCAAATTTTAAGTGTGTTCCCCGCAACCGTTTCGCTTTGTTTGTCGGCATTCGTACTGTCCTTGATTGTCGGCATTCCCCTTGGTTTTTTTGCCGCCACCCAGCGTAAGAATGTGATCGGTAAATTGTTAAGTTCGTTAGGATCATTAAGTCTTGCGGTGCCGGTATTTTGGCTGGCAATCGTATTGCTGGCGTATGCATCCGTTCAGCATTGGGAAATTGCCGCGGTCGGTGAGTTACATCCGATCTACAGTGTAGAAACGATCACCGGTGTTAAAATGGTCGATATTTTTTTATCGGATTCGCCCTATAAATTGAAAATGATGCAGAGTGCTTTGCACCATTTGGCGTTACCCGCTTTAATTCTTGCCGTTCCGGCAACCTTGGAAATTATGCGGATTACATTGCAACGAACGGAGTATGTTCTGAAACAAAGTTATGTCAACGTCGCACGATCACGCGGTTGGTCGCCTTGGCGGATTTGGTGTACGCACATTGTGTCCAACACGTTACCGCCGTTGATCCCGATGATTGCGCGTAATATCACATTGATTTTTGCGTTTGGTTTGTTGATTGAAAATGTCGTGAGCTGGGGCGGTGTCGGGCGATGGATGGTGAATGCACTTTCTCTACGGGATTATAATGCGATTTCTGCAGGCGTTGTGGCAATCGGATTATTTGTGTTGGCGGTGGACTTGTTGGCGGAGCTAATCACCACATTGTTAGATCCGTCTCAGAAGAAAGATTGGTATGTTAAATAGAGATCCGGAACAATTCAGAGAATCCGCCTACTTAAAACAGTTTTGGCATGAATTACGTAAAGATACTATGGCTCTGATTAGTGTGTATCTTTTTATCGTCTTACTCGGTTTGGTCATCTTAGGCTATTGGCTTGCACCTTATACGGCGGATCAGCAGTTTGTCGGGCAGGAATTGATGCCGCCTTCTTGGCAGGATGAAGGGCAGATTGGTCATTTTTTTGGTACGGACGATTTGGGCAGAGATATCTTCAGCCGAATTCTGTACGGTTTTTATTACACCGTGGGTGCGGCGTTAGTAATTACGTTAGCCGTCGGGCTCATCGGTGGAACGATCGGTGTCTTGGCCGGTACGCAGAAAAGTCGATCGTTTTTTATTTTAAGTCACCTGTTTGATACATTTTTGTTTATCCCGATTTTATTGATCGCCATTATTATTGCCACGTTGATGGAACCGAGTCTGACCAATGCCATGTTAGCAATTTTTTTGGCGATGCTGCCCCATTTTATTCATAAAATTTATCAAACGACCCAGCGTGAACTCAAACGGGAATATGTGGTGACATTGCGCTTGGATGGTGCAACCCGTAATGAATTGATTCGACAAGTGATTTTACCGAATTTAACCAGTATCGCAGTGAAGGAGCTTTCCCATATTTTTGTGATTGCAGTGTTGGACATCAGTGCACTGAGTTTTATCGCCCTTGGCGCCAAAAGCCCGACACCTGAATGGGGCGCAATGATTCGTGATTCGATGGAATTGATTTATATTGCTCCGTGGACCGTTTTTTTACCCGGTGTGGCGATTATTTTCGTGATTTTGATCATCACCATGCTCGGTAACAGCGTTGTTCGTGTGTTGGAAAAATATCGGTATTAGGATCTATATGGCATTATTGGATATTCGACATCTCTGTATTGAAATTGATACCCCCAAAGGGCGTATCAAAATGATTGATGATGTCAATCTTACGTTGGACAGTGGGGAAGTTTGCGGCTTGGTCGGAGAGTCCGGGTCGGGAAAAAGTTTAATTGCCAAAGTCATTTGCGGACTCGTCAAGGATGAATGGATAATTACCGCGGATCGTTTTCGTTTTAATGATATTGAATTGTTGAAATTATCGCCTTATCAACGTCGTAAGTTGGTCGGCGATGACATTTCAATGATTTTTCAAGATCCGCTGTCTTGTTTGGACCCCGGTAAGCCGATAGGAAAACAACTGATACAGACTATTCGTTTTAAAGGGCAGTGGTGGGAGCGCATCGGCTGGAAGAAAAAAAAGGCGATTGAATTGTTACATAAAGTTGGTATTAAAGATCACAAAGATATTATGCAAAGTTATCCGAGTGATATTACGGAAGGAGAGGCACAAAAAATCATGATTGCCATGGCGGTGGCAAATCAACCCCGCTTGTTGGTGGCGGATGAGGCGATCAATACGATGGAAGCCACCACTCAATTACAAATTTACCGTTTACTCTCAAGCATGAATAAAAATCTCGGTACGTCGATCATTCTGGTCAGTAACGATATACTCGGCATTTATAAATGGGTGGATGCTTTTAATGTGCTGTACTGCGGACAAACGGTAGAAATTGCGAATAAAGATACCATTATGACGACACCTTACCATCCTTATACCTCGGTGTTATTGCATAGCGTGCCGGATTTCTCCCAACCGTTGCCTTTTAAAGGGCGCTTAAATACGCTAAAAGGCACGGTGCCGATGCTGCAGGATATGCCGATCGGATGTCGTTTAGGACCGCGCTGCCCGTTTGCGCAGAAAAAGTGCGTCGTGAAACCGCCTTTGCGGAAATTTCGTCAACATGAATTTGCCTGTCACTTTCCGATTAATTTCAGAGAACAGAATTTTTTACGTAAAGAAGAATTTAGCCCGGTCGTTGTCGGTGAAAAAGCGGAATAATTCCCGAGGTCGTGGTCGCTGTACACTTTGACGTGCGATACAAGCGGTCAGTTTATCGGATTATTTTGCAAATTTATCGACAGCGATCACAAAAAGGCTTTCTGTTCTTTCATGAGTTGCTCAAAAAAAGCGATCACGACTTTGACTTTCGGTGACAGGTAACGGCGATGCGGATAAAGTAAACTGATATCCAAACTATCCTGTTCCAAATGAGGCAAAATGGGTGTCAACTCACCGGAAGCCAATTCGTCTTTAATCAAAAATTTGGGAATATTAATAACCCCTAAACCGGCTCTTGCCATCTGCACCAACGCATAACCGTTATTGCTATAGACGTTTGCCGTCGGTTTGAATTTCACCGACTGTCCGTTCTCATTAAACTGCCATATTGGTGCGTTGGCATACAGCAAGCATTGATGTCGCTCTAATTCCAACGCAGTATGCGGTGTACCGAATTTCGTCAAATAATCGGGCGAAGCGACTATCATATGATGGGATTGTCCGATACGTTTGGCAACAATGGAACTGTCTTCCAGTTTACCGATCCGCAACACCAAATCATAGCCTTCCGCTACCACATCAACCCGACGATCATTAAATTCCAAATTCAGCTGCAGATGCGGGTAAGTACTGATAAATTTGCCCAAATGCGGTGCAATAAAACGAGAACCGAAATCCATCGGCACCGACATGGTTAATTTACCTTGTAGGGTAGAGGTAATATCGGCAACGCACGCTTCGGCTTCTTTCAGTTCATTTAGGATAGGTTGGCAGCGCTGATAAAACAACAAACCGGCTTCGGTCGGGTTAATTTTTCGTGTGGTTCGGTGTAAAAGCCGCACATTCAAGTGTTCTTCAAGTTGTGCCACCAGCTTACTTGCCATGGCGAGTGAAATTTGTTCAAGTTGAGCCGCATGAGTGAAACTTTGGGTCTCGATCACTTTACAAAACAGGTTAATTGCGTTTAGTTTGTCCATTTTATCTCTTTATATATTGTGTTTTAAAGAAAGCCTTGCTATTGTCTCCAGCATTTTGCGTGAAAGCAGATTAATTATCAACTTAAAAGAAATAATTTTCATCCGACTTATTACATTGTTATAAATTTAGGTAGTTCAATGGGAAAATCATTAGTTATTGTCGAGTCACCGGCTAAAGCCAAAACCATTAATAAATATTTAGGCAGTGACTTTGTCGTCAAATCCAGTGTCGGTCATATTCGTGACTTACCGACCGGAGGCAGTGAGAAAAGTGAAACAGCCGAAAAAGCCAAGCCTGTTTCAACCAAAGGGCTCAATGCCGAGCAAAAATCCGCCTTAAAATCCGAAAAAGAACGTGTGGCGTTAGTTAAACGTATGGGCGTGGATCCGTATCACGACTGGAATGCAACTTACCAAATTTTACCGGGTAAAGAAAAAGTGGTTTCAGAGCTGAAATCTCTTGCCAAAAAAGCCGATCATATTTATCTCGCTACCGACTTGGATAGAGAAGGGGAGGCGATTGCGTGGCATTTGCGTGAGGTGATTGGCGGTGAGAACGAACGTTTTAGCCGTGTCGTGTTCAATGAAATTACCAAAAATGCGATCAAACAAGCCTTTGAAAAGCCTGAACAGCTCAATATGGACAGAGTCAATGCGCAACAAACACGCCGTTTCTTAGATCGTGTGGTGGGCTTTATGGTGTCGCCGCTGCTGTGGAAAAAAGTGGCTCGTGGCTTATCGGCAGGGCGTGTGCAGTCTGTGGCGGTGAAATTGTTGGTTGAGCGTGAGCGTGAAATCAAAGCGTTCCAGCCTGAAGAGTTTTGGGAGATTTTAGCCAAAACGTCTGCGAAGAAAGGCGAATTGGCGTTAGATGTTGTTCAATATAAAGGCAAAAAATTCTCCGCGAAAACCCAAAAAGAAGCGGAACAAGCGGTCAGATCTTTGCAAAATTCTGCATTTATCGTCACTGAAATTGATAAAAAACCAACGTCATCAAGAGCGAAAGCCCCGTTTATCACTTCCACGTTACAACAAACGGCAAGTACCCGTTTAGGCTTTAGCGTGAAGAAAACGATGATGTTGGCACAGCGTTTGTATGAAGCCGGCTACATCACCTATATGCGTACCGACTCAACCAATTTGAGCCAAGATGCACTGACGATGGCTCGTAGCTATATCGAAAAACAATTTGGTGATCGTTATTTGCCTGAAAAACCGAATTTTTATGCCAGCAAAGAGAAAGCTCAAGAAGCACACGAAGCCATTCGCCCGTCTGATGTGATGGTGAAAATGCAAGATCTGAGCGGTATGGAAAAAGATGCAGAACGCCTATATGACTTGATTTGGCGGCAATTCCTTGCGTGCCAAATGACCCCGGCGGAATATGACTCAACCGGTTTAACCGTTACAGCCGGGGATTACGAACTCAAAACCAAAGGGCGTGTATTACGTTTTGACGGCTGGACAAAAGTGCTACCGATCCAAGGCAAAACGGCGGAAGATCAAGAGTTACCGGAAGTGAGCCTGAATGAAACCTTGCAGCTTAATGCGATTGAACCTAGCCAACACTTTACCAAACCACCGGCACGTTATAGTGAAGCGGCATTAGTGAAAGAGTTGGAAAAACGAGGGATCGGTCGTCCGTCAACCTATGCCGCCATTATTTCGACCATTCAAGAGCGTGGCTATGTGCGAGTAGAAAACCGCCGTTTTTATGCAGAGAAAATGGGCGAAATCGTGACAGATCGCTTAAATGAAGCCTTTAGCGATTTGATGAATTACGATTTTACGGCAAATATGGAAGATACCCTTGACCAAATTGCGTCGGGCAATAGCAACTGGAAAGTCGAATTAAACCGTTTCTTTGCCGATTTCTCGGAAAAATTAACTACCGCAGAGCTTGATGAGCTTGAAGGCGGAATGCGTCCGAATAACTTGGTGGAAACCGATATTCTTTGCCCGACCTGCGGACGTAAAATGGCAATTCGTACCGCAAGTACAGGGGTATTTTTAGGCTGTACCGGCTATGCGTTACCGCCAAAAGAGCGTTGCAAAACCACGATCAACTTAATTCCGGAAGCGGAATTGCTGAACGTGTTAGACGAAGATTCGGAAACGAATGCGTTAATGAAACGTAAACGTTGCCCGAAATGCGATACGGCAATGGATAGTTATGTGATCGATCCACAACGCAAAATTCACATTTGCGGTAATAACCCGAACTGCGACGGCTATGTGATTGAAGAAGGTTCTTTCAAAATCAAAGGTTATGACGGTCCGATTGTCGAATGTGACAAATGCGGTGCGGATATGCACTTAAAACTTGGACGCTTCGGCAAATATATGGGGTGTACCAACTGCGACAATACGCGCAAAATTCTCAAAAACGGCGAAGTTGCCCCGCCACGAGAAGAGCCGGTTGCATTCCCTGAGTTAAAATGTGAAAAATCCGATGCGTATTTTGTGCTACGAGATGGGGCAAGCGGTGTGTTTATGTCGGCACATAACTTCCCGAAATCCCGTGAAACACGTGCCCCGAAAGTGGCAGAGTTAGCGTTATACCGTGATCGTTTGCCTGAAAAATTGCAATACCTTGCGGATGCACCAAAACAAGATCCGGAAGGCAATGAAGCGATTATCCGCTTTAGTCGCAAAGAGAAACGTCAGTATGTGACCTCTGAGAAAAACGGCAAGGCAACCAAATGGATTGTGGATTACCTTGATGGCAAGTGGGTAGAGCGGAAAAAATAGCGCCAATACGAGTCAACGAAAACAGCACAACAAAGTTGTGCTGTTTTTTTTGCAAAATATAGCCCGAAACAGACCGCTTGTTGGATCGATTTAGATTGTACAACTTGGCAAATAAGGGCGCCGCATAAAAATAAAATCCATAATGTGTTGATCCAAAACAGCATGATGACTATTCCGACAAAATCATGAAATACGACCGAATAAGTGTCGTTCCAGTAAATTAAGGTATGAAATAAACGGCTGATTGGAAACCACACAATCAAGCAAAATAATGCGCCGATCATCGCGGAATACGTACGGATATGACGACGGGGAATAAACTTAAACAGCCCGGTCAGTATCCAAAAACTAAACAGATAAGTTAACGCATTTTGTATTGCAATCGGAAAGCTTTTTATCGCAAACAATAAGGCGGAACAGCTACAAATAAAGATGAAAAACGTACTCCAAGTACAATAAAAACGTTTGTCTAAACGGGTGGTACATTTCCAAAGCTTATTTAATGTCGTATCTATTTTATAGATTAAAATAAAGATACTAAAAAAGAAAAAGACGAGCGTAAACTGGCGGGCAATGCCGGCATGTGTATTATGGACGAAATCAAACAGCGTACTGCCGACGCGTTCACCGATTTTTCCCATCGGATCGAGGAAGCCGTGCATTACGACATGAAAAAGATCATCAATTAAAAAGAATTCAAGTAGCCCCAGCCAAAAAGCCAATAGCGGTACAATGGCTATCAGGCTGTAGTATGTCAGAGATGTCGCGTGAAGTTGAAGCGGAAAACGTTGCAAAACCATCAACACCTGACGAATCATATTCTTCTCCTAGCTATCCGTTTTCTCTTTATATTCACACAGATCTTCAATAATACACGAACCGCAACGAGGTTTACGGGCAATGCAAGTGTAACGTCCGTGCAAAATCAACCAGTGGTGGACATCGACTTTGAATTCATCCGGAACCACTTTCAATAACTTTTCTTCCACTTTTACCACATCTTTACCCGGGGCAAAATTGGTTCGGTTGGATACGCGGAAAATATGGGTATCAACTGCAATGGTCGGTTGTCCAAAGGCGGTATTCAGCACCACATTTGCCGTTTTACGCCCCACTCCCGCAAGGGCTTCTAATTCTTCACGCGTTTGAGGCACTTCGCCATTGTGTTTTTCAATTAAATCACGACAGGTCTTGATAATATTTTCCGCTTTGCTGTTATAAAGCCCAATGGTTTTAATATACTCTTTTAGCCCATCAATCCCTAAATCTAAAATCGCTTGTGGCGTATTGGCAACCGGAAAAAGCTTGGCGGTAGCTTTATTTACACCGACATCGGTAGCTTGTGCGGAAAGAATCACCGCAATCAGTAATTCAAAGGGATTTGAATACTGTAATTCGGTAGTCGGGTGCGGATTTTCATTGCGTAAGCGAGTCAGTATCTCAATACGTTTTTCTTTATTCATCTGTTATCCTAAAAAAGCAAAATAGCCCTGATCCCATAGCATTTTGGCCACCATAGTAAACGACATCACTACAATTAACGGGCGAATAATTTTTTTCCCTTTGGTGACGACCATTCTAGCGCCGAGAGAAGCGCCGATAAATTGCCCGATCATCATTAAAAAACCGATTTTCCATAAAATTGCCCCGCCAATGATAAAAAAGATCAACGAAGCGATGTTGGATGTAAAATTCAATACTTTAGCATGAGCAACGCTTTGGGTGAGGTTAAATCCAAGCAGCAGGACAAAGGCAAGGGTAAAGAATGAACCGGTAGCCGGACCGAACAAACCGTCATAAAAGCCGATTCCCATGGCGGCGGTGCAGGCAAACATTGGGTAACTCATGCGCTGACGACGTTGTTCATCGCCCAAACTCGGGCTAAACAAAAAATAACAACCGATGACTAAAATTAAAAACGGCAAGGCAACTTTTAAGGCATTGACATCAACCAGCTGAACCAAAATCGTACCAATAGCGGCGCCAATAAAGGTCAATAATATTAAGAGCCAAATCTCTTTCAAATCGACGGCTTTTTTACGCACAAAATAGAGCGACGCCGAAAACGAACCGCCACAGGCTTGTAATTTGTTTGTGCCTAATGCAACCGCAGGCGGAATACCGACGGATAACAGTGCCGGGATGGTAATTAATCCGCCTCCGCCGGCAATGGCATCAATAAAGCCTGCCACGAAAGCCGCAACAAATAAGATGACGATGATATCCGGTCCGAGTTCCATATTTCCCTCATCCAATTATTTTAATGATGAACCACCATTTCATCCCGGTGGAACACGACTGAACCGAATTCGTAACCTAGAATAGCTTCAATTTCTGTGGATTTTTTGCCTTTAATTAATGCCAGAGCTTCACTGTTGTAACGACTGATACCAAGCGCAAGCACTTTACCGTCAAGGTTACAAATTTTAGTCACTTCACCGCGGGCAAATTGCCCTTCGATTTTAGTAATACCGGCAGGCAAGAGCGATTTATGTTGTTCCACTAAGGCTTTTTCCGCGCCGTGATCGATAAAGATCGTGCCGGCCGGAGGGGCTCCGAACAACCAACGTTTACGCCCTTCTACTTTGTCGCTTTGGGCTAAGAAACGCGTTCCGATATTTTCACCTTGAACGACATCGAAGATCACGTTTTCTCGTTCACCGGAGGCGATGAATGTCTCTACGCCGGAACGGGTAGCGATATCGGCTGCGGTAATTTTGGTGCTCATACCTCCGGTTCCAAGCGTTGTGCCGCTTCCGCCCGCCATTTGACGGATTTTGGGGGTGATTTTTTCAACCACGGAAAGTAATTTGGCATTCGGGTTTTTACGTGGATCACTGTCAAACAAACCTGGTTGATCGGTCAGCAAAATTAATTGCTCCGCTTGGGCGAGAATCGCCACTAATGCGGAAAGGTTGTCATTATCGCCGATACGGAATTCCGCCGTGGCAACGGCATCATTTTCATTGATAATCGGGATGATCCGCTGGTCGAGCAGGGCGGTTAACGTATCACGCGCATTTAAAAAGTGGTCTTTATTTTCAATATCGGCTCGGGTTAACAGCATTTGTCCGATCTTGATGTTATAAATCGAAAACAGGCTTTCCCATACTTGAATCAATTGGCTTTGCCCGACGGCGGCTAAAAGTTGTTTGCTGGCAAGGGTTTTTGGCAATTCTCGATGACCTAAATAATCCCGCCCTGCCGCAACGGCACCGGATGTCACGATAATCATGCGGTGTCCTTGCTCATGCAGTTGAGCCACTTGTTTTACGACTTCCAACATATGCGGGCGGCTTAAACTTTTTGTGCCGTGGGTTAAGGTGCTGGTGCCTAATTTTACAACGATAGTTTTTGACATAATGTTTTATCTGAAAAAGAAACGAAATCGGGCGTTATTATCTGCTAAAATCCGCCTTATTTCAAAATAAGAGAAGCATAAAGATGAAAATCAGTGTAATTGTGGCGCGAACGTTAAACAAAGTGATTGGTAAAGATAACCGAATGCCGTGGCATTTGCCGGCGGACTTGGCATGGTTTCGGGAGAATACCTTGGGCAAACCGGTGATTATGGGGCGTAAGACCTATGAATCCATCGGCAGATTATTACCGAAACGCCCGAATATCATTCTGTCCCGTTCAGGCTTTTCCGTTGAGGGTGCCTATGCGGCGGAAAACCTTGAACAAGCGGTCGGTTTAGCCAAAAATTTTGCAAATAGTGACGAAATAATGATTATCGGCGGCGGTGAGTTGTTCAGGCAAGCGATGCCGCTGGCGGATAAACTGTATTTAACGGAAATCCAAGCGGAAATTGACGGCGATACGTTCTTTGAATTTGACGAAAGCCTGTGGACAAATACCTTTGAAACTTTTTCGGAAATCGATGAAAAAAATGCGTATCGCTGTCGCTTTATGATTTTGAGTAAGTCGAATTTCTCCGAATAACGAATTTATATCAACAATACCCCTTTCGACATTGGAGCAAAATGGCATCAATTTGCTCCATTTTTAAGCGGTTAGTGGATTAGGATGTGATAAGGTTCACAAATTCATAACAATTCACTGCATTCTGTAATAAATTAACATAAAATCCAACGCCGATTTGACCATGTCGGTCAGGCTTTTTTTGAGGTATTTTATGGCTCTGTTTCTCAGTATTTTTCCTATCGTTTTACTGATTTATTTAATGGTAAAACGCAACGCATTACCTTCCTATGTCGCTTTACCGTGGATTGCGGTAGTGGTGTTAATTATCCAGCTAATCTATTTCGGCACCGATATTCAAACGGTCAGTGCGAATATCGCTTCTGCCTTGATTGCGGTACAAACACCGATTACCGTCATTTTCGGTGCTGTGCTTTTCAACCGTTTTTCCGAAGTATCCGGTGCAACCAATGTGTTGCGTAAATGGTTATCGAATATCAACCCGAACCCGGTGGCTCAGTTAATGATCATTGGTTGGGCATTTGCTTTTATGATTGAAGGCGCGAGCGGTTTCGGTACACCTGCGGCGATTGCCGCACCGATCTTAGTCGGTATCGGTTTCCACCCGCTTAAAGTGGCAATGTTGGCATTAGTGATGAACTCTGTACCGGTTTCATTCGGGGCGGTGGGTACGCCAACTTGGTTTGGTTTAGGTCCATTGCAATTACCTGAAGAACAGATTTTAGAAATCGGTTCTATCACTGCATTTATTCACTCTGTTGCCGCATTTATCATTCCTGTCATGGCATTGCGTTTAATCGTGAGCTGGTCTGAAATTCGCAAAAATATCGTGTTTATCTACATCAGTATTTTTGCTTGTGTGATCCCGTATTTTTTAATTGCTCAATTAAACTACGAGTTCCCATCATTAGTGGGTGGTGCAATCGGTATGGTGATTTCCGTTTGGGTTGCAAATAAAGGTATCGGTTTAGCGAAAGCAGATAATACCGTAGATAGCAATGCGGTGTCTTTCGGACAAGTCGCCAAAGCTCTATTCCCGACCGGTTTATTAATTGCGATCTTAATTGTAACGCGCATTAAACAATTGCCGTTAAAAGCTATGATGAATGACGCAACCTCTTGGTTCAGTGTAAAACTGGGTTCGCTCGGTATATTTGATATCAGCCACGGTTTAATTTTCAGCTTAAAAGAGATTTTCGGTACGAGTATCAGTTCAAGTTATAAATTACTTTATGTGCCGGCACTGATTCCGTTTGTAATCACTGTGTTAATCGCTATTCCGGTTTTTGCGGTATCGGCGAAAAATACCAAAGAAATTTTCTCCAGTAGCTTAAAACAAACGAAAAATCCGTTTTTTGCCCTTGTGGGTGCGTTAATCATGGTAAACCTAATGTTAGTAGGCGGTGATGGCTCCATGGTGAAAATCATCGGTAAAAGCTTTGCGGAAGCGACGGGAGAATACTGGACGATTTTTGCCTCTTACTTGGGCGCGGTAGGCGCATTCTTCTCCGGTTCAAATACCGTGTCGAACTTAACTTTCGGTAGTGTTCAACTTTCTACCGCACAGCTAACAGGATTATCGGCAAGTTTAATTTTGGCATTACAATCCGTCGGCGGTGCAATGGGGAATATGGTGTGTATCAACAATATTGTAGCGGTGTGTTCGGTATTGAATATTGATAATAAAGAAGGCGAGATCATTAAACATACGGTGGTACCGATGATCGTTTACGGTATCATTGCCGCAGTCGCCGCACTCTTTATCGTACCGTTGTTCTATAATGTGTAACCTTGGGTGGGGAGCTTCCCCACCTTTCATTTTTAAATGTTGAAGGACAAGCGATACGTTTTTGTAAAAATTTTGCAAAATCCAACCGCTTGTTTTTTCTTTTCTTATTTGTTGGAGTTGTTATGAACGTGAATTTTTACGTCACCTGCATTGCCGATATCGTCAAAGCAGGCGTTGCCAAAAATAGCGTGCTATTGTTAGAAAAACTGGGTTGTAAAATCACTTTCCTTGAAAAACAAGGGTGCTGCGGACAGCCGGCAATTAACAGTGGTTATACAAAACAAGCCCTTGAAGGAATGAAAAAGTTAGTAGAAACTTTTGAAGTCAATGATTATCCGATTGTTGCCCCTGCGGGTTCTTGTGTTTATGCCATCAAAACCTATCCTGACCATTTTGAACGCTTTGGCGAACCGGAATGGGCGGCTCGTGCGAAAAAAGTCGCAGACCGTTTTCACGATTTAACGGATTTTATCGTCAATAAACTGGGGGTCACCAATGTCGGTGCAATCTTAACGGGCAAAGCCGTTTATCACCCGTCTTGCAGTCTGTCGCGTAAATTAGGCATTGTGAATGAACCAATCACCTTATTACAGAACGTTAAAGGCTTAGAGTTGTTACCAATTCAAAATCAACAAACCTGTTGCGGTTTCGGCGGGACTTTCTCGGTCAAAATGGCGGAAATTTCAGGCGAAATGGTCAAAGAAAAAGTCGAGCATATTGCCGAAGTTGAACCGGAATATTTAATTGGTGCGGATGTGAGCTGTTTAATGAACATCGGCGGACGTTTAAGCCGTGAAGGAAAAAATATTAAGGTAATGCACATTGCCGAAGTATTAATGCAGGAGGGCAAATAAGATGTCATTGAAAACCAGCAATCTTGCCTTTAAAAAGCGGGTAGACGATCAAATCCACAACGCCATGATGCGTAAAGCGGTGGTAAAAGCCCAAGAAACCATCGGGGCGAACCGTCAAAAAATGGTAGACGAATTAGGGCATTGGGAAGAGTGGCGTGACGCAGCAAAACAGATCCGTAACCACGTTCTCGCCAATTTAGACGCTTATCTCTACCAATTAAGTGAAAAAGTACAACAAAACGGCGGTAAAGTCTTTTTTGCAGAAACTGCCGAAGAAGCGACCGCTTATATTCGTCAAATTGCCTTAGAAAAAAATGCTAAGAAGATCGTTAAATCCAAATCCATGGTGACGGAAGAGATCGGCTTAAACCACGTCCTTGAAAAGGAAGGCATTAAAGTGGTTGAAACGGACTTAGGCGAATATTTACTCCAAATCGTTGGCGATAAACCATCTCACATCGTAGTACCGGCGATCCACAAAGATCGCTATAAAATCCGTCAAGAGTTACACGAACAGCTCGGCTATAACGGCTCGGAAACCCCGGAAGAAATGACAGCATTTGTGCGTCAGGTGATCCGCAAAGATTTCTTAGAGGCAGATATCGGCATTAGCGGTTGTAACTTTGCCGTAGCGGAAACCGGTTCTGTTTGTTTAGTGACCAACGAAGGTAACTTACGTTTAGCTACAACTGTGCCGAAAACCCATATCGCTGTAATGGGTATGGAACGTTTAGCCCCAACTTTCCAAGAAGTTGATGTGTTAATCACAATGTTAGCGAGAAGTGCGGTCGGTGCAAAACTCACCGCCTACAACACTTGGCTAACAGGACCACGTCTTGAAGGCGAAACGGACGGACCGGAAGAGTTCCATTTAGTTATCGTAGATAATGGCCGTTCAAAAATCCTTGAAAGCGAATTTAAAGAAGTTTTACGTTGTATCCGTTGCGGTGCGTGCTTGAACACTTGCCCTGCCTATCGTCAAATCGGCGGACACGGCTACGGCTCGATCTATCCGGGTCCAATCGGATCAGTGATTTCACCATTGTTAGGTGGCTATGAAGAATTTAAAGAACTGCCTTACGCTTGTTCACTTTGTACCGCTTGTAACTCTGTTTGCCCGGTGAAAATTCCACTGGCACAACTGATCTTAAAACACCGTGAACATATCGCTCAAAATGGTATGACCCCAACAGCAGAGCGTTTGTCGATTTTCGGTTTCAACTTTGCGAACTCGCACCCAACTTTATGGAAAGTCGGGGTGAATATCGGGGCAAAAGTGGCAGGTAAATTCATCAAAAACGGCAAAGCACCAATTCAAGTGGGCGCGCTTGCAGAATGGACAAAAGCCCGTGATTTACCGTCAGCCGAAGGCGAAAGTTTCCGTGAATGGTTCAACAACAGAGGATAAGAGAATGGATTTACAAAACCGTGAAAATTTTCTAAATAAACTGGCGGAAAGAATGGGCAGACCGCGTCAGCTCGTGCCTGAACCAATGCCGAAATTAGTCAATGATTATCCGACGACACGTTTAACGGATCGCACCCAAGCTCAATTAGTCGAGGAATTTGTCAGCTTTGCCAAAGTGATGATGACCGATGTGGCGGTGGTGAAAGAAGAAAATCTTATCGCAGAAGTGACCGCACTTTGTGACAAATATGGCGGTGGCTCGGTGATTATTAATAACGACAGCCGTCTAGTCGATTTAGGCATTACGCCAGCATTGCAAGCCAAATACGACAGCTATGTTTGGGATCACAATGCAGATGGCAATGTGAATATCGACAAAGCAGAAAAAGCCAATATCGGCGTGGTTTACGGCGAATACGGCTTAACGGAATCAGGCGGTATTGTACTGTTTTCAGATAAAGAGTTTGGACGTTCTGTCAGCCTGTTACCTGAAAAATCCATTGTTGTTTTGCGTGCCAGCACCGTGTTACCCCGTGTAGCACAGTTGGCTAAAATCCTACACGACAAAGCCCAACAAGGCGAAAGAATGCCGTCATGCGTAAACATTATTTCAGGACCGAGTGCCACGGCGGATATTGAGTTAATCAAAGTCGTCGGCGTTCACGGACCGGTGAATAAAATCTATGTCGTGATTGACGATTTGTAAAATATCAAAAGAAAATGACCGCTTGATCAGTGATACAAGCGGTCATTTTTATGCTGAATTTTGCAAATCTTAATTTAACACCCAAACACGTCCGTAATGTTTCATATGTCCGGCACGGTGTCCGGCTTGATTACCGATACCTTGGTATAAGTCAAAGTGCTGACCTTTTACTGCACCGCCGCGATCGAGCGCCACCATTAAGCGCAATTCATGTTTACCCGTCCAATTCCCGTTATTGTCGTTGATCGGCATTTCAACCAACAGCACACTGCCGGACGGTACGATTCTGGTATCGGAGGCAACGGATGCCAATGCCACTAAAGGAACCTGAGCGGAACCTTTGACATCGAGTGTGTTGTCAGGTCTAAAGTAAACGAATGAACGGTTACGTTCTAAAAGTGATTGTAAGCGGGCAGGGTTTCTCGCCGCCCAGTCGCGAATCGCTTGGATCGACATTTTTTCTTTCGGAATTTCACCGTCTTCCACTAACAAACGACCGATACTGGTATAGCTATAGCCGTTTTTATCGCCGTAAGCAAAATGACGTAAATTCCCTCCGCCGATATCAACGAAGCCACTGCCTTGAACTTCCATTAAAAAATTTTCTAACATGGAATTGGTGTAAGCCAGTTCTAATCCTTTACCTGCCAATGCACCACGATAAATTTCCGCACGCGAGAATTTTTTATTGCCGTACGGAATCGCATAAAGCGGGTGACGGAATTCGCCTTGCGGTGTCATGCGGGCAGGAATAACCGGGATGTAATAACCGGTCATCAATACGTTTTGGTAACCGTCTTCACCGCGCATTTGACGTAAGTTAATACCGTATTTGGTCAGATCTTGCACATTACCGCCGGCGTTCAACCATGACGAGATTTTGCCGTAGGTGCCGGCGTAACGTCCGGTGATGGTGTTTGAATAAGTCCGCACATTAGCGATCTGTTGTAAAAAGTCACGAGGGTTGACAACGTTGCCTTTTGTTGCAATTTGGGAGACGGCGACAAACGGCATATTATAAGGAATAAATTGGCGACCTTGGAAAACGGCGCCTAATTTCGCCGTTTCCGGATTGTAGCCGGTCGTCGGTTTTTTGGTTTTGGTCGATGTACTTGAACAACTTGCCAGCAGTAAGGCAACGGCAGCGGTCAAAGTAAGCTTCTTATATGTTTTCCATGACATAACATGAATTCCTAAAAAATGAAAAAAATGGGCGCGTAGAGTAACAAAAAATGTTTAGAAACGATACTGAAAATTGTCAGTGTAAAATTTACGTTCCGTATTTTTATCACGAGACTTTATCTTGTATTAAGAACATCGCATAATAAGCGTATGTATCATGTTGAATATGAGGTGTGATATGACTATTGTCCATAATATAACCAATCATGAGTTCGCTTATTTTACCGACGAGCAAGTTAAAGTCGGAGAATTAACTTATCGTTATATCAATACGCACTGTATTGATGCTTTTCATACACAGGTAGATAACGCATTTCAAGGAAAAGGCATTGCAGGAGAACTCTACAATGCCTTAATTGAATTTGCCCGACTACAACATCTTAAAATTAAACCGAGCTGTGTTTACATTGAAAAACGGATGATGCGCAGTCATCCCGAGTTAATGAGCTAGCTTTTTTTGACCAATAAGGCGACAGCTTCACAAGCGATACCTTCACCGCGTCCGGTAAAACCGAGTTTTTCGGTGGTGGTGGCTTTTACGTTCACTTGATGAATGTCACAATTCAGATCCTCGGCGATCGCTTGACGCATTTGGTCGATATAAGGGCGCATTTTGGGGGCTTGAGCAATAATGGTGACATCAACGTTGCCGACAACATAGCCGGTTTCTTGAACTTGACGGTAAGCTTCGATCAATAAGCCTCGGCTGTTTGCGCCTTTATACGCCATATCCGTATCGGGAAACAGTTTACCGATATCGCCTAAGGCGGCGGCACCCAACAGGGCATCGGTCAATGCGTGTAAAGCAACATCGCCGTCCGAATGGGCGATAAACCCTTTTTCATAAGGAATCGTGATACCGCCGATAATTAAAGGCCCTTGTTCACTAAAGGCGTGAACATCAAAACCGTGTCCGATTCGAATCATGCTGTTTCTCCTTTTGTCAGATAAAATTCGGCTAAAGCGAGATCTTCAGGCCGCGTGACTTTGATGTTATCACTACGTCCCATAATTAATTGAGGATGAAATCCGGCAAATTCCATTGCCGACGCTTCGTCGGTAATGGTTTGCTGTTTGGCAAAAGCGTGTTGCAACGCCGATTTAAGCGAACCGGCAGGGAAAAATTGCGGGGTGAGCGCATGCCATAAGGTCGTGCGATCTTCCGTATGTAAAATGGTGGAACCGGAGGCACGTTTCATCGTATCAATTGCCGGTGTTGCCAAAATGGCGCCGTTAGGATCGTCAATTTGTAAAATATTATCCAAATCAGACCGCTTGAGACAGGGTCTGGCGGCATCGTGTACCAACACCCATGCCTCGTTTTCCACTGCTTTTAAGGCGTTGAATACGGAATCCGCACGGGTTTCACCGCCGAAGACCCACTGAATTTTAGCGTGGTTAAGCAGCGGCAATGTAGAGTAGTAGCTGTCTGTTTTCGACACGGCAACAACGATTTTTTCGATAAGCGGGTGCTGTATAAAAGGGATGAGCGTATGTTCTAAAATCGTTTTATTTTGAATTTTGAGGTATTGCTTAGGAAAAGGCGCATTCATTCGACTCCCCACACCGGATGCAGGAATAATCGCAACAATTTTACGTGTCATACTGTTCCTTAATGTTTAGGGACGATTCTGTAGAAGATTTCGTCTTCTTTCACCATTTCACGTTCAAGGCGAGCGCGTTCTTCCAATGCATTTACGCCGTATTTTAAATCATCGATTTCCGCCTTAATTAAGGCGTTACGCGCTTCAAGTTTAACGTTTTCTCCTTTTAAGTGCGCTACGGCTTCTTCCGCATCTTGGTACTCGTTCCAGCCGTTTTGTCCAAACCAAAACAGGTATTGAAAGTATCCTAACACAATGGTTAAGCAGACAATAAGTAATCGCATTACAGGTTCTCTTTATAAAAATCATCGTCTTATTTTACCTTGAAATCGGAAAATCAACATGTAAATTTGTAAATGTTTTTACAAATATTCAAAAATTTGAAGTAGATAACATTTTTTTTTGGAGAAAAATTTTATAATCGCCTCAGTTTTTATTTTTCCATTAATGAGGTTATGCTATGTTAAATCGTATTGAACAAGAACTTGCACTTTTAGGCATTACTAATGTTAAAGAGATTGTTCATAACCCAAGTTATGAACAACTCTTTGAAGAAGAAATGAAACCGGGATTGGAAGGCTTCGAAAAAGGAGTTTTAACGACTTCCGGTGCGGTTGCAGTAGATACCGGGATTTTCACCGGACGCTCACCGAAAGATAAGTACCTTGTCTTGGATGAAAACACCAAAGACACTGTTTGGTGGACAACGGATGAGGTAAAAAACGATAACAAACCGATGACTCAATCGACTTGGCAAAGTTTAAAAGAGCTGGTGACCAACCAACTTTCCAATAAACGTTTATTTGTGATTGACGCGTTTTGCGGAGCAAACGAAGACAGCCGCGTAGCGGTACGTATCGTCACCGAAGTGGCATGGCAGGCGCATTTTGTAAAAAATATGTTTATTCGTCCGTCTGATGCGGAATTGGCAAATTTCAAGCCTGATTTTGTTGTGATGAATGGGTCAAAAGTGACCAATCCGAACTGGAAAGAACAAGGGTTAAATTCCGAAAACTTTGTGGCGTTTAACTTAACCGAAAAAATCCAATTAATCGGCGGTACTTGGTACGGCGGTGAAATGAAGAAAGGTTTGTTCTCTTTAATGAACTACTGGTTACCGTTAAAAGGTATTGCGTCAATGCACTGTTCCGCGAACGTTGGTGAAGACGGTGATGTAGCGGTATTCTTCGGTTTATCGGGTACGGGTAAAACGACATTATCAACCGATCCGAAGCGTAAATTGATCGGTGATGACGAGCATGGCTGGGATGATGACGGTGTATTCAACTACGAAGGCGGTTGCTATGCGAAAACCATCAAACTTTCACCTGAAAACGAACCGGATATTTACGGAGCGATTAAACGTGATGCATTATTGGAGAACGTTGTTGTTCGTGCGGATGGTTCCGTCGATTATGATGACGGTTCGAAAACGGAAAATACTCGTGTTTCTTACCCGATTTACCACATCAACAACATTGTTGAGCCGGTATCAAAAGCAGGTCATGCAACGAAAGTAATTTTCTTAACGGCGGATGCATTCGGTGTATTACCACCGGTATCTAAATTAACGCCTGAGCAAACCAAATATTATTTCTTATCCGGATTTACGGCTAAATTAGCCGGTACCGAACGCGGTGTAACTGAGCCGACCCCGACATTCTCAGCCTGTTTCGGTAAAGCGTTCTTATCATTACATCCGACTAAATATGCCGAAGTATTGGTAAAACGTATGCAAGCTTCAGGTGCGGAAGCGTACTTGGTGAATACCGGCTGGAACGGTACGGGTAAACGTATTTCAATCAAAGATACCCGCGGTATCATTGATGCAATTTTAGACGGTTCGATTGAAAAATCTGAAATGAAAACATTGCCAATCTTTAATTTAGCCGTACCGACAGCATTACCGGGCGTTGATCCTGCTATTTTAGATCCGCGCGATACTTATGCCGACAAAGCTCAGTGGCAAGCGAAAGCGGAAGACTTAGCCGGTCGTTTCGTGAAAAACTTTGAGCAATATGCAACAAATGATGAAGGTAAAGCATTAGTTGCGGCAGGTCCGAAATTATAATCCAAGGATTTGGATAATATAAAGCAAAACGGTGCTAGAAATAAGCACCGTTTTTTATATCTGAAGACAACCCGAATTATACTTAATCTGATCGGTTTTTGATTTACCGTTTGATATGTTGCTGAATACAAGCGGTTTGTTTTGGCGATTATTTTGCAAAAAAGAAGAACCGAGGAAAACCTCGGTTCTTTTCTATCTGGATGGCAATTAAGATTACCAGTATACGCGCATACCGATACCGATTGCTTTGTCGGTCACTTTATTGCCGGTATAGTTATCCGCTGAATTGTAACCTTTTGTACGAACATATTTCGCTTCAACAAAGGTTACTGCGTGTTTGTGTAGTTTATAGTCTACACCGATTAAACCACCGTGAGAGGTCTCTTTTGCAGCACCAGTAGCATTTTTAACTTTAGCAAAGCTTGAGCCTTCTACTGAATCATCATTACTGATATTGCCAGTGAATTTATTGTGTTCGTATAAGTAGTTACCATAAATACGGGAAGCTTCAGTCACTTGATACTGAATCCCCGGTGAAACAAAGTAACCGCGTGCTTTAGCGCCACCTAATTTTTCATTGCCGTAGCCTAAGTCTGCCACTAAGGTTAATGCACCGATACGGTAACCAACACCCAATTCTACACCGTCAGCATAATGTTTTGAATTTGTGTAAGTTGCGTAATTATTACGGGTATAAGCAGATTCAATCATGAATTTTTGCTCAGGAGCTACATCAGTCGCATATACGAAACCGACACCGTAACCGTTTTTAATTTTGTTTACTAACACTTCACCGCTTGCATCACGATTTTCTGCAAAGTTATAGTTCACACCTAATTGCAAACCTTCAATACCTTTGTAGTCATAACGTACAACAGATGTACCGTCTGTTTGGGTATAACCCGGGATAATACCGTATTCGTAATCATCCGTTAAACCGATATCATCGGCAATGGTTAATTGGCGACCGAAAGTCACTTCACCATATTGTTTATGCCCTAGTCCGACATAAGCACGTTTTGCATAGAGATCACCAAAGTCTGATGTATCTGTAGAATCATCTTTATTGTCAAAGCGGAATTCTAAACGCCCTAATGCGTATAAGCCGCTATCCAATTCATGATTGACACGAACACCAAAACGGGAGTCAGCGTTACGTAAATTGGAGTGAGTACGGTTACCTTGCCCGTTTACCTCTTTTTTCGCATTTTCTAGGATTAAACGTAAAGAACCGTCAAATCCAACCGTAGTTCCTTCATTTTCATACACAGTTAATGCTTGAGCTGAAGTTGTTGCTAACGCAGCTGTTGCTAATGCAATAAGTGTTTTTTTCATAACATGTTCCTTTTTAAAGACTAAGGATTTAATACAAATTCCCGAGTGGAATTCACTTTACTTACTAAACTAAATAAAGCAAAAGCATAATAACAAAACAAATGCTTACGAACATAAATTTATGCAAAATTGATAGAAGAAGATCACGGTTTTCGTAAAAATAAGCTCCATTTGGAGATAAATGGAGCTTTATACCGGTTAGAAATGTAAATTTTACATCAATTGGAGTGCTTATTGATGTAAGAGGGATTGTAATGCAGAACCAATATCCGCCAAACTACGCACGGTTTTTACACCAGCGGCTTCAAGGGCTGCGAATTTTTCATCTGCCGTGCCTTTTCCACCTGAAATGATTGCGCCGGCATGCCCCATGCGTTTCCCTTTTGGTGCGGTAACGCCTGCGATATAACTGACCACAGGTTTAGTCACATTTGCTTTAATGAACGCAGCCGCTTCTTCTTCCGCTGAGCCACCAATTTCACCGATCATCACAATGGCTTCGGTTTCAGGATCATCTTGGAACAGTTTCAAAATATCAATGAAGTTTGAACCCGGAATCGGGTCGCCACCGATACCCACACAAGTGGATTGACCAAATCCGTAATCTGTTGTTTGTTTTACCGCTTCATAAGTTAAAGTACCGGAACGAGAAACAATCCCGATTTTGCCTTTTTTATGAATACTACCCGGCATAATGCCGATTTTGCATTCATCCGGTGTAATCACGCCGGGGCAGTTTGGACCGATCATACGAACGCCGGTTTGATTTAGGCGTTGTTTAACTTGGAGCATATCTAAGGTTGGAATGCCTTCGGTAATACAGATAATTAACTGAATACCCGCATCAATCGCTTCTAAAATCGCATCTTTACAGCCCGGTGCAGGAACATAAATCACGGTTGCCGTAGCGCCCGTGGTTTCCACCGCTTCACGCACGGTATTAAATACCGGTAAACCTAAGTGAGTTGTACCGCCTTTACCAGGAGAAACGCCACCGACAAGTTGTGTACCGTAATCTAAGGCTTGTTGAGAATGGAATGTGCCTTGTCCGCCGGTAAAGCCTTGGCAGATCACTTTAGTATCTTTATTAATTAAAATAGACATTATTTACCCTCCGCAGCTTTCACGGCTTGTACTGCCGCATCGGTTAAGGTTGCAGCTGCAATGATGTTTAATCCGCTTTTTGCTAAAATTTCACGTCCTAATTCGGCATTATTACCTTCTAAACGAACAACCACAGGCACATTGACACCTACTTCGTTTACCGCCGCAATGATACCGTCGGCAATTAAATCACAGCGCACAATACCACCGAAAATATTGACTAATACCGCTTTCACCGCTTTATCGGATAAGATGATTTTGAACGCTTCAGCAACACGTTCTTTGGTTGCACCGCCGCCTACGTCTAAGAAGTTTGCAGGGAAACCGCCATGAAGTTTAACGATATCCATCGTTCCCATTGCAAGACCTGCGCCGTTGACCATACAGCCGATATTACCGTCCAAGGCAACATAGTTGAGTTGATGCGATTCCGCAAGGGCTTCACGCGGGTCATCTTGGCTTGGATCGTGCATTGCCGCTAATTCAGGTTGACGATATAACGCATTGCCGTCCACCACCATTTTGGCATCTAAGCAGAGCAGGTTACCTTCTGTGGTAACAACTAATGGATTGATTTCAAGTAATGAAAGATCTTTTTCAACAAACAGTTTAGCCAGTTGGGTGAAGATAAAGCCGAATTGTTTGATTTGATCGCCTTCTAAACCAAGTTTAAATGCGAGTTCACGTCCTTGGTACGGCATACCGCCTGTGAGTGGATCAATGACTAATTTATGTAACAGCTCAGGTGTTTTTTCGGCAACTTCTTCGATATTCATTCCGCCTGCGCTAGATGCCATAAAGACGACTTTTTGTGATGAACGATCAATGACCGCACCTAAATAAAGTTCACGAGCAATACCTGCGGTTTCTTCGACATAAAGCGTATTAACCGGTTGACCGTTTGCATCGGTTTGGAAAGTGACTAAGCGTTTGCCAAGCCATTTGTCGGCAAATTCACGGACTTCCGCTTCGTTGCGCACTAATTTTACACCACCTGCTTTACCGCGTCCGCCTGCGTGGACTTGGCATTTAATCGCCCATGCATCACCTTTTAATTGTTTGATTGCATCAACCGCTTCATCAGCTGTTTTACAGGCAATGCCTTGGCTGACAGGAAGTTTGTATTTGGCAAAAATCTGCTTGCCTTGGTATTCATGTAGGTTCATAGAGTTGGGGTTCCTATGTTTTCTTGTTCTAATAAATTAATTTCTTCGTCTTGTCATCTGCCAAATCTCCCCTAACCCCTCTTTGCTAAAGAGGGGGATCAGATCGAAGAAAATAATAATTCATCTGAACATTTAAATATCTTTTTGGATAACTTCGATATTGTATTTTCATCTGCACTAGTTCCCCTCTTTAGCAAAGATGGGTTAGGGGAGATTTAGCAGAAGTAATAGCGAAGAAAAAACTTACAAAATTACACCATAAGATAACCGCTTGTGGTAATACAAGCGGTTAGTTTTATTAAATTTCTAACAACAAACGTGTCGGATCTTCAAGTAAGTCTTTGATGGCAACTAAGAAGCCGACAGATTCGCGACCGTCAATTAAGCGGTGGTCGTAGCTGAGTGCTAAATACATCATCGGGCGAATCACCACTTGACCGTTTAGGGCAACAGGGCGATCTTTAATTGCATGCATGCCTAAAATCGCACTTTGCGGCGGGTTGATGATTGGGGTTGACATTAATGAACCGAATACACCGCCGTTCGTGATAGTGAAGTTACCGCCGGTTAAATCTTCAACGGTCAGTTTGCCGTCTCGGCCTTTTTCGGCTAACGCTTTGATTGCTTTTTCAATATCCGCCATAGAAAGTTTGTCGCAGTCACGTAAAACGGGAGTCACTAAGCCACGTGGGGTAGACACTGCGATGCTGACATCAAAATAGTTGTGGTATACCACATCGTCACCGTCAATAGAGGCGTTGACTTCCGGATAACGTTTTAACGCTTCCACTACCGCTTTAATGTAGAACGACATAAAGCCTAAGCGAGCACCATGTTGTTTTTCAAATTTCTCGCCATATTGCTTACGTAAATCCATGATTGGCTTCATGTCGACTTCATTGAACGTAGTCAGCATAGCCGTCGTGTTTTTGGCTTCTAGTAAGCGTTCTGCAATACGTTTACGTAAGCGGGTCATTGGTACGCGTTTTTCGCTACGGGAAGAGTAGGCCACCGTGCTGATGGTATTTTCAACGTTTTCCGCCGCTTTTTTAGCTTCTTTGGCTTTTTGTTTTGTGATTGCCACTTCAAGATCCTCACGGGTTAAACGTCCGCCGACACCGGAGCCTTTGATTTGGCTTGCGTCTAAACCGTGTTCCGCCAATAAGCGACGTACACTCGGGCTTAATATGTCGGAGGCGCTGTTATCCGGCTCAAGCGAAGCGGTTTGACGATCCGATGGTGTTGCAGCGTTTGCCGGTTTTAATGTGGCAAGGGAAATATCGCCGGCTTGTTGTGCCGTTAAAATACCCAAAACTTGTTTGCTTACTACGGTAGCACCTTCGTCTTGTTGGATTTCAGTAATCACACCATCACTGGTCGCCGGGACTTCCAATACCACTTTGTCTGTTTCGATTTCGACGATGACTTCATCACGTTTTACGCTATCGCCGACTTTTTTATGCCAAGTCGCCACGGTTGCATCAGCAACGGATTCAGGTAAATCTGGAACGAGTATTTCGATTGTCATAGCATTTTTCCTTTTTTAATTTGATTCCCCCACTCCGTTTACGGAGGAGGGGTAGGGAGGGAGATTGCAATCAAATTTGCAAAATTTTGGCGAAAACTCACCGCTTGCATTCTCCCTCTTTTACCTTTGGTACCGTCCCCCTGCAAATGGGGAAGGGAAGTTATAAAACTACAGTGTCAACGCATCATCCACCAATTGTTTCTGCTGTTTGGTATGGAGTGACATATAACCCACCGCCGGGGAAGCCGATGCCGGGCGACCGGCATATTTAAGCTTCGCATTATCCGGAATGGAAGCGTCAAAATTATGTTTACTGCAATACCAAGCCCCTTGATTCAGCGGCTCTTCTTGACACCAAACGAAATCGGTAACATGTGAATAAGGCGCAAGGGCTTTTTTCACATCGTCATGCGGATAAGGATAGAGCTGTTCGATACGGATAATAGCAATATCGGTTTGTTCGCGTTTACGGCGCTCTTCAAGTAAGTCGTAGTAAACTTTACCCGAACACATCACTACGCGTTTGACTTGTTTCGGGGCGAGATTGTCAATTTCACCGATCACATTTTGGAATTCACCGTTAAGCAATTCTTCTAAGGTTGAAACCGCTAGCGGATGACGGAGGAGCGATTTCGGTGAAATTGCGACCAGCGGGCGACGCATTTTGCGAATCGCTTGACGGCGCAACATGTGATAAACCTGTGCCGGTGTAGACGGAATACAAACTTGGATATTTTGTTCCGCACAAAGCTGTAAATAACGTTCTAATCGGGCGGAGGAGTGCTCCGGACCTTGTCCTTCATAGCCGTGCGGAAGTAGCATGACTAAACCGCACATACGTCCCCATTTTTGTTCGCCCGAACTGATAAATTGGTCGATCACGATTTGTGCACCGTTGGCAAAATCACCGAATTGTGCTTCCCAAATGGTGAGTGTTTTCGGATCGGTGGTGGCATAACCGTATTCAAAAGCAAGCACCGCCTCTTCAGAAAGTACCGAGTCCCACACTTCAAAACGCCCTTGATTTGCATGCAATTGGGTTAACGGTACATAGCCTGTTCCGTCGTTTTGATTATGCACTACGGCGTGACGGTGGAAGAAGGTTCCGCGTCCTGCATCTTCACCGGACAAGCGCACATGCGTACCTTCGTCCAATAAGGTAGCGTACGCCATCGTTTCAGCCATACCCCAATCAAACAATTTCTCACCGTTATACATCTCTTTTCGATCGCTGTAGATCTTTTCAACTCGCGGATGAGGGCGAACGCTTTCCGGGTATTCACACACGCGTTTGGCAATGGTTAAGAATCGCTCTTGCGGAAATTTGCTTTCGTAAGCGTCGGTCCAATCATAGTTGAGATATTGTAGCCAGTCCATCGTTGCCGTGTCCATTTCACGCCATTCGGCGACAACACGTTCGCCGTTATCAAGCGCATCACGGTAGAGATTGATCATCTCAATTTCATCATCACCGGTAATGACACCTTCGGCAATCAGGCGATCCGCATACACTTTTCGCGGTGTCGGGTGTTTTTTGATGATGCCGTACATCATCGGTTGTGTGGCTAAAGGTTCATCGGCTTCATTGTGACCGTGACGACGATAAGAGATTAAATCGATAAAAATATCTCGTTTAAATAAGCAACGATATTCCACCGCCATTCTTGCGGCAAATGCGACCGCTTCAGGATCGTCACCGTTTACATGAATAATCGGTGCCTGAATCATTTTGGCAATATCGGTACAATACTCGGTAGAACGGGTGTCGTTCGGGTTAGAGGTGGTAAAGCCGATTTGGTTATTGATCACAATACGAATGGTGCCGCCGACTTTGTAGCCGCGCGCATTTGACATATTTAAAGTTTCTTGTACGACACCTTGACCTGCAACGGCGGAGTCACCGTGCACGGTAATCGCTAAGACCTTATTATGTTCTTTGTCGTGAATACGCGTTTGTCTTGCGCGTACCGAACCGATGACGACAGGGCTGACGATTTCTAAGTGAGACGGGTTAAAGGCCAACGCTAAGTGGACGCGTTTGCCGTCAACGTCAAAATCGGAAGAGAAGCCTTGGTGATATTTTACGTCACCGGTGCGATTATCATCGGCATGCTTTCCGGCAAATTCATCGAATAATTCGGCAGGTTTTTTACCGAGTACGTTAACCAATAAGTTCAAACGGCCGCGGTGCGCCATGCCCATTACGATATCACTCATACCTTGACGACCGGCATGGCGGATAATTTCTTTCATCATCGGGATGAATGCATCAGAACCTTCCAATGAGAAACGTTTTGCCCCCGGGAATTTTGCTCCTAAATAGCGTTCTAGCCCGTCTGCGGCGGTCAGCTCTTGAAGCAGGTTGATTTTTTCATCTTTAGTGAACAGCGGCTTGTTTAGTACGGATTCCATTTTGGCTTGGAGCCAGTTTTTTTGTTCCATATCTTGAACATGCATAAATTCAAGTCCGATACTGCCGCAATAGGTTTCTTTCAGCGCGTCGGCAAGTTCGCCAAGCTTTATGGTTTCTTTGTTGTAGACATAACGACCGATATTGAAGGTTTCTTCTAAATCTTTCTCCGTCAAACCGTGGTGGCGGTAGTCCAATTCAGGCACTTGGGATGTCTTCCAACGATAATAATTGAGGGGATCAAGTTTGGCTTCAAGGTGGCCACGGAAACGGTATGCATTGATGAATTGAAGAATTTTAACCAATTTGGCGCTGGCTTCAGGATCGATGACTGTAATGGCTTCCGCTCGGTTTTCGCGGGCTAGGCGACGAAAATAGTTGCGTACGGTGGAATGAGGTTGCTCGACTGCCGTTGTTTTCGGTAATTGGGAAAAAACAGCTTGCCAGCTTTCATCAACACTCTCAGGATCTTCAAGATACTGTTCGTATATTTCTTCAACATAAGACTGATTTGCGCCGCCAAGTGCGGTTGATGCAATCCATTCATCAAAATTATTATGTTGCATAAAGACCTAACCTTATTTCTGGGGTTACAAATATTTAACGTTTCACCATTATGAATATTGATGGTGGCGATTTAAAGCATTGCATGAAAACAGTGCCTATACAGGGCAATACTTTGATACGAATTATGCCTGAAATTTAAAATGAAATCTGTGACATAAGTCTTATTTTTACAAATCATTAACAAATAGAAGGGGGTTATCGGAACCTAAGCAACGATAATGCGGAATATCTCATAATATTCTTCTAGTTAATGTGAAGTGTTGTACCTATTTGAAATACATAAATAAGCAAGCTAACGGCAATGACATACATAATTACGCCGGTGATAAAATCCAAAATCTGCCAGGTTCTGCGTTTTTCAAAATAAGGGGAAAGTAAACCGGCACCATAGCCAAGTCCAAAGAACCATAAGAAAGAACAAATCAGCGCACCGATTAAAAAGTGAATTTTTCCATCGAAGCTTAATGTACCGCCGATTCCGCCGACAATCACAACCGTATCAATATACACATGCGGATTCAGTAACGTGATGGCTAAGGTGATCATAATCACTTTTTTCAAGGCGGATTTGGATTGTTCTTGCTTTGCTAATAGTTGACTGGTACCGCGATAGGCGCTGATAAAAGAACGACTACCGTAAGTCAATAAAAAGACGGCGCCAAGCAGTGCTAATAACATACTGGCGAGCGGGGATTGCGCAATCAGTGAGCCAAGCCCAAGTACGCCGATGCTCATTAATGCCACATCACATAAAAAGCAGAGTAACGCTACCCAAAAAACGTGTTGTTTTAAAATCCCTTGCTTTAAAAGAAAGGCGTTTTGTGCGCCGATAGAAACAATCAATCCAAAGCATACAACAAAACCGTGCAAAAAACTGTTCATAACTTAATTTATCCTCTAAATAAGCGAAACGTGCAATTATACTGAGAATTTAGCAAATTTTGCGTTATAATTCGCAAGTTTATCCCGCCTAACTTAAATTGAAGGAATTTGTTATGTCACAAACAACCGAAAATGCCTCTTGTATCGTTATTGCCATTGCCGGCGCTTCGGCTTCCGGAAAAAGTTTAATTGCTTCAACGATTTATAAAGAACTTAAAACGGAATTGGGGCAAGATGACATCGGTATTATTTCGGAGGATGCGTATTATCGGGATCAAAGCCACTTAGCCATGGAAGAGCGCATTAAAACCAACTACGATCATCCGAGTTCCATGGATCATGCGTTACTCGTTTCCCATCTCCAAGCGCTGAAAAAAGGCGAATCCGTTGACATTCCCGAATATGATTATGCCGAACATAACCGCAAAAAAACCGTCACGCATTTCACCCCAAAACGCATTATCATCTTAGAAGGTATTTTATTACTGACGGATGAGCAAATCCGTAATGAAATCAATGTGTCTATTTTTGTGGATGCACCACTGGATATCTGCTTTATCCGCCGTTTACAGAGAGATATGGAAGAGCGGGGGAGAACCTTAGAATCCGTGGTTAATCAATATCGAACGACGGTACGTCCGATGTTTTTGCAGTTTGTCGAACCGTCAAAACAATATGCCGATATTATTATTCCGAAAGGCGGAAAAAACCGTATTGCCATCAATATTCTAAAAGCCCAAATCAAACAACTGCTGGGTAAAAAATAGTCGGAGAAAGTTATGCGTTTATGCGATAGTGATATTGAACGTTATTTGGATGAAGGCATTATTAGTCTGACACCTCGTCCGTCAAACGATAAAATCAACGGAGCAACCATTGATGTGCGTTTGGGGAATTCGTTTCGCGTGTTTCGCGAACATTCAACGCCTTACATTGATTTGAGCGGACCGCGTGAAGAAGTGACCGCACAGCTTGAATCGGTAATGAGTGATGAAATTTTAATTCAAGACGGCGATGCCTTTTTTCTGCATCCGGGAGAATTGGCGCTGGCGACCACGTTAGAGTCGGTCAAATTACCGGCAAATATCGTCGGCTGGTTGGACGGACGTTCTTCGCTTGCCCGCCTTGGTTTAATGGTTCATGTGACTGCTCACCGCATTGATCCGGGTTGGGAAGGCAAAATCGTCTTGGAATTTTTCAACGCCGGTAAATTGCCGTTGGCATTACGACCGAATATGGCGATCGGCGCATTGAGTTTTGAGATTTTAAGCGGCGAAGCAAAACGCCCGTATAATGCGCGTAAAGATGCCAAATATAAAAATCAGCAAAGTGCGGTATTCAGCCGTATCAACCAAGACGATTAATTTGCAAATGATGGAAAAGATCAGACCGCTTGTTAAGCGGTCTGTTTTTTTGAAGTCTATTTATCACCTTCGATTTTTTTCGCACCGAATGCCCCGCCTTCCCAGCCGGAGTAGAACGTACCGGCGACTTCTTCAGCCTGTGGTCCGTAGAATGCACCTTGGACGACGACATCGTGAATAAGCGGTGTACCGTCATATTTTATAGAGTGAGGCGCAACTTGTCTTCTTTCGGTTTGGAAGGTATTTCCGGTAATTTTGGCTTGGAAAGGACCCGCTCCTCCGTCATTAAGCAGAAAGTTCCATAAACCTAAATCACCTTCAATTACTTTGTTATCAAAGTCAGCAGTAAGCTCAATTCCGTAAGGTGTATTCATCCATGAATTGGTATAGACAAGAGCGTGCCCGAAATAATTGATTTTCCCCATTGTCGGCACAGCGTCTGACGGTGTTTGGTGACCTTGCACAAAAGCTGTAGCGGCAATATCCGGACCAACCGTGCCGCGTAGTCTGTTCGACACAACACCGTAGCGGACATGTTCCAAATCAGCCCCGACGAGCAGCTCCGTCATATAATTGGTACTCCTCAGTGGTTCGTTAGCATTCGAGTCGGTATCATCTCTAGGTTCTTTAACAAAGATATTCGGATAATCAATAAAGGTTTTAACGGTGAGATGGCTATCCGAGACCGGTAACAAATCAATAGTCGTTTCGCCGATATTCAATTTATTAAGGTCACTCGTTGCCTCAAGATTAATAACCTCTTGATGGGCTTTCTGTTCGGCAACGGTAAATTGAACAAATTCATTATAGTGACCGCTGATCGTATTGGTCGCGGGAGGCTCAGTAACAGTATTAGGGTCTGATCCCTTAGTGCCTGCGGTTTCCCCTAACGGATTAGCTGAATAGGGATCGTTTTGTGTGTCATTTTTAACCGTAGAGACGGAAGTATTTTCCGTATTTTGTGTCTCAGAAACAGTTGAGGAATTATTCGTTTGGTTGGCACTAGTGGTTGATGTAGTATCAGGTTGTACGGTAGTACCGGCGGAATTTCCGCTGCCACCGCTGCCTCCGCATGCGGTTAATGCCAAAATCAGTGAAATAGGAAAAGAAAAGACCAAGCGTTTCATAACAGCACCTACATTTTTTTAACATTGATGAAGCCGTTTACACGGCGGAATACCTTTCGAGTGAAGCGGAAAAGTCTTTGTGAGTATAGGAAAAAAAACATAAAAGACCAGTAGACAAGCGTTTTTTTATGTAAAGTTTGGAAAAGTTGGGCAAAATTAAATTTTGAGTGAGGAACGGATATAAAACACTACAAGCGGTCGGTTTTCTTTCAATATTTGCAAAATATTGGGCGAAACCGACCGCTTGTTACGTCGGTATTAAATGGATTTGGCGATTAAATCACCCATTTCGGACGTGGACAGTGGTGTTGATTTATCGGCTAAATCCGCTGTGCGATAGCCATCCGCCAACACGTGTTGCACGGCATTTTCGATAGATTTTGCCGCTTCTTCCAAGCCGAAACTGTAACGCAGCATCATGGCGGCAGAGAGAATTTGAGCAATCGGGTTGGCGATATTTTTTCCGGCGATATCCGGAGCCGAGCCACCGGCAGGCTCGTATAAACCAAAGCCTTTTTCATTCAGGCTTGCCGAAGGCAACATGCCCATCGAGCCGGTGATCATCGCACATTCATCGGAGATAATGTCGCCAAAGATGTTTGAGCAGAGTAACACATCAAAGAAATCCGGTTGTTTGATGAGCTGCATGGTCGCATTATCGATATAGATATGATCGAGTTTGACTTCAGGGTATTGTTTCGCCACCTCATTGACGGTTTCACGCCACAGGATTGAGCTCATTAGCACATTCGCTTTATCGACGGAAGTTACGTGTTTAGTGCGTTTCATTGCCGTTTCAAACGCCACTTTGGCGATACGTTCGATCTCGTAGCGGTGATACACTTCGGTATCGAAGGCTTTTTCATTCTCGCCTTCACCTTCACGACCTTTCGGTTGACCGAAATAAATGCCGCCGGTTAATTCGCGCACGGTCACCATATCAAAGCCTTTTGCCGCAATATCGGCGCGTAACGGGCAGAATTGCTCCAAGCCTTTGTACAACGTAGCGGGGCGGAGATTGCAGAATAATGCAAAGTGTTTGCGCAGCGGTAACAACGCACCGCGTTCTGGTTGCTCGTTCGGCGGAAGGTGTTCCCATTTCGGACCGCCCACGGAACCGAATAAAATCGCATCCGCAGCTTCACAACCTTTTAGCGTGACATCGGGTAACGCTTTTCCGTGGTTGTCGATGGCAATACCGCCGACATCATAGCGGTGATAATGCAGCTTGAAACCGTATTTTTGTTGGACGGCATCAAGCACTTTGATCGCTTGTGCCATGATTTCCGGACCGATTCCGTCACCGCTTAAAACGGCAATGTTGTAACTTTGCATATAAATTCCTCAATTTATTGAAATAAAGAAAGGCTGTAATATAAAACATTTTGAGCGGAAATGGATCGGTTTTCGTGAATTATTCGGTATGATATGCCGTCATTAAGTACATGTTGGGTAAACCATGAAAAAACAGTGGATAAAATGGGTGTGTTTTGCAATTTTTGTCACGAATCTCACCGCTTGCGGCACGATTAGCAGCTTGGCGGAAGGGGATTATGCGGTCTATGCCGGAGTGAGTAAAGATTTCCAAGCCATTCAAGAAGGCGGGATATTAAGTGTGTTCGCGGTGATTGACTTACCGTTAAGTTTTGTGTTGGATACCTTGATGTTGCCCGTGACGTTAAGTCGTTAGATAACATAATATTTGCGGGGCGGACCGGTGTGTCCGCTCCTACAAACTATTTATTTTACATGTCGTACTGTCGCAATATAGTTACAACTCACATCCCGATTCAGCCAAAATTTTTCGGTCAGCGGATTAAAGTGATAACCGACCATTTCATCGCAATTTAAATTCGCCTGATCGCTCCATGCCAATAATTCGGCGGGCTTGATAAACTTCTCAAATTCATGCGTGCCTTTCGGCAACATTTTCAGCACGTATTCCGCTCCGACAATCACTAACATGTACGCTTTTAACGTCCGATTAATCGTGGAAAAAAATAATCTCCCGTTCGGTTTAAGCAACGCTTGGCAGCTTTGAATAACCGATAACGGTTTAGGGACGTGCTCCAACATCTCCATGCAGGTAATTACGTCAAATTTTTCAGCATGACAAGCGGTCTGATCTTGTAAAAAATTTTCAATTGTCGTTTGTCGGTAATCGATTTGTAACCCGCTTTGTTCGGCGTGTTGTTTAGCGATAGCGAGCGGTTCCGAGGTCATATCGATACCGGTGACCGTTGCGCCGAGACGTGCCATCGATTCGCTTAAAATACCGCCGCCACAGCCGACGTCCAATACCTTCTTGCCGAATAATCCGCCGGACTTTTCATTAATGTAAGCTAATCTCAACGGGTTTAGCAGGTGAATCGGTTTAAAGTCTCCTTGCGGATCCCACCAAGTTTTTGCCATTTTTTCAAATTTTGCGATTTCGTGTTGATCAACGTTACTCATGATATGCCTTAGGGTGAATGGTCAGTGGCGGCATTCTAACGTAAATTCGGCAAAATGGGCGAAATCCATCGACATCATGGCATACAAAAAGCCTAAAAAACAACCAATCGATTAGTTTTTTTAATTTGTTGGATGAATTTTTTTAATTTTTTTGTTTGCAAATTAGAAATTGCCTGCTAGACTTCGCCCCAGTCAACATAACATCTTTAATTTTAATTCGGAGAATAACAATGAGCGACTTAAACGCCCTTTTCCAAAAAATCAAACAACGTGACCCGAACCAAGCGCCGTTCCACCAAGCGGTTGAAGAGGTGTTCGGTAGTCTTGCCCCGTTCTTGGCGAAAAACCCGAAATATACCCAACAAGGTTTATTAGAGCGTATCGTTGAGCCTGAGCGTGTAATTTCTTTCCGCATCACTTGGGTGGATGATAAAGGTCAAGTACAAGTAAACCGCGGTTATCGTGTACAAATGAACTCGGCGATCGGCCCTTATAAAGGCGGTATCCGTTTCCACCCGACGGTAGATTTAGGCGTTTTAAAATTCTTAGCCTTTGAACAAGTCTTTAAAAATGCGTTAACCACATTGCCGATGGGCGGTGGTAAAGGCGGTTCGGATTTTGACCCGAAAGGCAAATCCGATGCGGAAGTGATGCGTTTCTGCCAAGCGTTTATGAGCGAATTGTTCCGTCATATCGGTGCAGATACCGACGTACCGGCAGGTGATATCGGCGTAGGTGGTCGTGAAATCGGCTACATGTTCGGTCAATATAAAAAATTACGTAATGAGTTCACCTCTGTTTTAACGGGTAAAAGCTTAACTTGGGGCGGTAGCTTGATTCGTCCTGAAGCAACTGGCTACGGTACGGTTTATTTCGCCGAATCCATGTTGAATACCCGTGGTCAAAGCATTGAAGGCAAAGGCGTGGTGATTTCAGGTTCCGGTAACGTGGCGCAATATGCGGCGGAAAAAGTGATCCAAAAAGGCGGTCGCGTATTAACCGTTTCGGATTCAAACGGCTATGTGCTATTCCCGGCAAGCGGTATGACCGAAGCGCAATTAGCGGCGTTATTGGAATTGAAAAACGAACGTCGTGAACGTTTATCCGTGTATGCCAAAGAGCAAGGCATCCAATATTTCGACGGTCAAAAACCGTGGGGTGTAGCTTGTGAAGTGGCGTTGCCTTGCGCAACCCAAAACGAATTGGATACGGAAGATGCGAAAACCTTACTCAAAAACGGCTGTGTCTGTGTGGCGGAAGGGGCGAATATGCCTTCTACATTAGGTGCGGTTGAAGTGTTTATTTCGGCGAAAATCCTTTACGCGCCGGGCAAAGCCTCGAATGCGGGCGGTGTAGCGACTTCAGGTTTAGAAATGAGTCAAAACGCAATCCGCCTCTCTTGGAGCCGTGAAGAAGTGGATCAACGCTTATTCGGTATCATGGAAAATATCCACCAAAACTGTGTGGAAAACGGTGCGGAAGGCAACGGTTATGTGAACTACGTCAACGGTGCAAACATTGCGGGCTTCAAAAAAGTGGCAACGGCAATGTTGGAACAAGGCGTTATCTAATCTCGCTTAATGCTATAAAAAGCCCGTGTCGGTTGAACTGACACGGGCTTTTTTATGGCTTACAAGCGGTCGGTTTCGGCTTGAATTTTACAAATCGTCCGTTATTCGACGGTTACCGACGTGATCACCACATCTTCTTTCGGCACATCTTGGTGGAAGCCTTTATTGCCGGTTTTCACGCTTTTGATTTTATCAACCACCTCCATGCCTTCCACCACTTCACCGAATACGGCATAGCCCCATTCTTGTACCACTTCACGACCATGCATTTCTTTTGAACGGTAATCTAAAAAAGTATTGTCCGCCACGTTAATAAAAAATTGGGATGAAGCGGAATGCGGATCAGAAGTACGAGCCATAGCAATGGTGCCGCGCTTATTACTTAAACAGTTGTTGGCTTCGTTTTGAATCGGTGCGCGGGTCGCCTTTTCGATCAAACCGGCTTCCATTCCGCCGCCTTGAATCATAATACCGTCAATCACACGGTGGAAAATTGTATTATTGTAAAAGCCGTCTTTACAATAGGTTTCAAAGTTTTGTGCGGTAATCGGTGCTTTGTCAAAGTTTAATACGATTTTGATGTCGCCGAAGTTTGTATGCAGGGTAATCATAAATGTTCCTTAAATCGATAGGGTAAATAAGGCGGACGATAATAGCAAAATTAATGTAAAAAAAGCAAATCAGCTAAACAATGGCTAAATTTTTGTGCGCCATACGGAAAATACTCTTATCTACAGCGTTTCTTTTGTTTGCTAAACTTATTGCAATTAGATTGTGTTTTGTATATCATTTGGTAAATTTTTGTCAAAATTATATTTAAGTATAAATTCATTTAGATCTTTGAGGTGGTTTATGAATAAGATTTACAAAGTGATTTGGAATGCTGCAACAGGGACGTTCGTTGTTGTATCGGAATTGACCAAGTCAAAGAGCAAAACAAAATCGAAAAATATCAGAAAAGTCAATACGATAACCATGATGACGTTGCTCTCTCTTGGTGGTGCCGGTGGTAGTGAGGCTTTGGCGGCATCTGTTGCGATAGGCGGAAATGATTCTTCTACGATAGGCTATGCCGTTAAAGGCGGGGCGGCAAGTACAGGAGCGAACTCCACTGCAGTGGGAGATCTCAGTAATGCCAGTGGATTGGAAGCTTTAGCGCTTGGTTATAACGCAAGCGCTGCAAGTAGTTATGCGTTGGCAATTGGCGCCAATGCGAATGCCAGAGGCGGAAACTATGTTATTGCATTAGGTTCTAATTCATCGGCTAACGGTCAAGGCGCTTTTGCGATCGGGCGTAGCTCGATTGCTCAGGGAAACTATTCGCAAGCCCTTGGTGATACCACAAAAGTATACTCGGCGTATTCTACCGGAATGGGGATCGCAAATACTATTGGGAATAGTTCGACTAATGCAACATTATTAGCTTCTTGGAGTAAGATTGCAGATAATTCTGCGAATGCTAGCCTTATTGGATATAGAGCTAATGTTTCCGGCGTTAACAGCATCGGTATCGGCTATGCCGTAAACGTGAGTGCGGCAGATGCTATTGCGCTTGGACGCCAATCAAATGCGGCGCATGCCAATTCCGTGGCATTAGGAGCAAACTCGACGACATCCGCAGTCAATACCAGCAATGCCGTAAATTATGCTTATAATGCAGATAACGGTTCATCCACAAACTCAGCAAATTTCGCAGGGCAACCTAGTTCGACAAACGGTGCAGTTTCCGTCGGAAAAGTGGGGGCGGAGCGTCAAATTCAACATGTAGCGGCAGGGAGAATTTCTGCCGATTCCACCGATGCGATCAATGGTAGTCAGCTCTATCAAGTAGCGACAAATACCGGTTTCAATATCCAAAATAACGGCAATGCCGTTTCCCGTATCAATAATAATGGACAGGTGAATTTTACTGACGGCAATTATACTACCGCAGTCGTTACTGATGGTGAAAATAGCTCAACGGTTAAATTTGACGTGGTTACAAAATCATTGGCGAATATTAACGGAAAAGTTGTCTCTAATCTTGGCAATGACGGATTAGTGACATCAAATACAGTCGCTTCAGCGATTAATAGCTCCGGTTTTACTTTAAGAGCCAATAGCGATACTCAAAATGAATCACTGATCAACCCGGGCGATACCGTTGTAATTGCAGAAGGGCAGAATATCAATGTTACTCAAGTAGGTGAGACGATCACCATCAAAACCGTAGACTCGCCAACATTTACCTCATTAACGACAACCGCAGATGCGACCATTGGCGGAGCCTTGACGGCAAACAATGGCGTGCGGGTGACATCCGGTGCCGTGAATTTTAGTGGTACAACGTCAGTGAATATGGGAAATAATATTGTTACCGGAGTTATGGCCGGGGTTAATGCGACGGATGCGGTTAATAAAGGGCAGCTCAATACCACCGACAGAAGAGTGGACTCGGTAGAAGCTACAGCCAATACTGCGCGGGATACGGCGAATCAAGCCAAATTAACCGCAGATAGCGCGACAAATACTGCGACAACGGCACTTGATGCGGCAAATAATGCGGATAGCAAAGCAGATCGAGCTACGTCTATTGCAAATGATGCGAATCAAACGGCGAGAGCGGCAAATTCGGCAGCGATTTTGGCAGAGGAAGCCGCTGATAGGGCAAATACTACAGCAGTAGCTGCAAATACAAAAGCCGACAGTGCATTAGCAAAAATTGATTTGGGATGGAATATTCAAGGAACCAGCAGTGAAGGTGGTGCGATTAATGTCGATAGCCGTTTAGAGCAAATCGAGATGGGCGAAACAGTTACATTAAATGCAGGTAAAAATATTAATCTCACACAAGCCGGAAGTACTTTTAGCATCGCAGTGAATGACTCACCAAGTTTTATCAAGGTGACGGCAGATACAGTCGAAACTAACTCATTGATTACCACAGGTGCTGCAACAATTGGCGGGCAATTGTCTACAGCAGGCTTATTAACTGCAAAAGCAGGTCTGTCCGTTATTGGAGGTAGTGTTGATTTGACCGGAACAACATCGGTGAATATGGGAAATAATATTCTAACCAATGTTGCCCCGGGGCGTGAACTCACGGATGCAGTGAATAAAGGACAATTGGAAACGGTTAATGCGACAGCAGGGAATGCATTATCTACCGCAAACAGCGCAAGCAGTACGGCGAATACGGCAAGTGATGTCGCTACTCGGGCTCATTCAACGGCAACAAGTGCATCAAATACCGCATCAACGGCTCTCAAT
>NZ_JBGYBX010000011.1:0-38226 GCF_041817755.1 Glaesserella sp.
AACCGGAAGGTATTCCGGTGGTATTCTTTAATAAAGATCCGGGCGATAAAGCAATCGGTAGCTATGAAAAAGCCTATTATGTTGGTACCAACCCGCAAGAATCCGGCGTAATTCAAGGCGAATTAATCGCTAAACATTGGAAAGCCAATCCGGCTTACGATTTAAATAAAGACGGTAAAATCCAATACGTGATGTTAAAAGGCGAACCGGGTCACCCGGATGCGGAAGCGCGTACCAAATATTCCGTTGAGCAGATCAATAAATTAGGTATTCCGACGGAAGAACTCTTCGTCGATACCGGTATGTGGGATGCCGCGTTAGCAAAAGATAAAGTGGATGCATGGTTATCCAGTGCGAAAGCAGGTAACATTGAAGCCATTATCGCCAATAACGATGGCATGGCGATGGGTGCGTTAGAAGCAGCAAAAGCGCACGGTAAAAAATTACCGATCTTTGGTGTAGACGCCTTACCTGAAGTGCTTCAATTGGTTAAAAAAGGGGAAATTGCCGGTACTGTATTAAATGACGGCGTGAACCAAGGTAAAGCCGTTGTCCATCTTGCTAAAAACTTAGCGGCGGAAAAAGCGCCAACTGAAGGAACCAAATGGGAATTAAAAGAGAAAGTTATCCGTATTCCATATGTCGGTGTCGATAAAGACAACCTTTCCGAATTCCTGAAATAGTCATGTAGTAATTAAGGGGGGAAGCATTTTTCCCCCTATTTTGTGAGGTTGGATATGACAGAACAAACTCAACATCAAGAGAGCCGAGTGCTTCTCAAAATGACCAATGTCAGTAAATCCTTTCCCGGTGTAAAAGCATTAGATAACGCAAATTTGACCGTTCGTTCTCATTCCGTGCATGCCTTGATGGGTGAAAACGGTGCGGGAAAATCGACCTTGCTCAAATGCTTATTCGGTATTTATGCCAAAGATGAAGGCGAAATTCTTTTCTTAGACAAACCCGTTAATTTTAAAGCCTCTAAAGAGGCATTAGAAAACGGGATTTCAATGGTTCACCAAGAGCTCAATCTGGTGCGCCAGCGTAATGTCATGGACAACCTGTGGCTTGGTCGCTATCCGTTAAAAGGCTTTTTTGTCGATCACACCAAAATGTATAACGATACGAAAGCGATTTTCGATGAATTGGATATTAATATCGATCCGAAAGAAAAAGTCGCTCATCTTTCGGTATCACAGATGCAAATGATCGAGATTGCCAAAGCGTTCTCTTATAACGCAAAAATTGTGATCATGGATGAACCGACCTCTTCTCTCTCGGAAAAAGAAGTTGAACATTTATTTAAAATTATTGAAAAACTGAAAAATCGGGGTTGCGGCATCATTTATATTTCCCACAAAATGGACGAAATTTTCAAGATTTGTGATGAAATCACCATCCTTCGTGACGGTAAATGGATCAATACCGTACCGGTAAAAGAAACCACCATGGATGCGATTGTGGCGATGATGGTCGGTCGCGAATTAACCCAACGTTTCCCACCAAAAACCAATACGCCAAAAGAAGTGATTTTAGAAGTACAACACCTGACTGCGAAAAATCAACCGTCTATTCAAGATGTCAGCTTTGAATTACGCAAAGGGGAAATCTTAGGGATCGCAGGCTTAGTCGGTGCCAAGCGCACCGATATTGTCGAAACCATTTTCGGTGTACGTGAACGAAAAGAAGGTTCAGTGAAGTTACATGGAAAAGAAATGGCAAATCGCACCGCTTTAGAAGCGATCAATAACGGTTTTGCGCTTGTGACGGAAGAACGCCGTTCAACGGGAATCTATGCAAACTTAAGCATTGAATTTAATTCCTTGATTTCTAACATGAAATCTTATCTTGGTTCATTTGGCTTACTGAGCAGCGCTAAAATGAAAAGCGATACGCAATGGGTGATTGACTCCATGAACGTGAAAACGCCATCCCATAAAACCAATATCGGCTCATTGTCAGGCGGTAACCAACAAAAAGTGGTGATCGGGCGTTGGCTATTAACTCAGCCTGAGATTTTGATGTTGGACGAACCGACTCGCGGTATCGATATCGGCGCCAAATACGAAATTTATCAGCTGATTATGCAACTGGCTCAAAAAGACAAAGGCATTATTATGATTTCATCGGAAATGCCTGAATTGCTGGGGGTGACAGACCGGATCCTCGTGATGAGTAACGGTAAAGTCGCCGGTATTGTCGATACGGCAAAAACCTCTCAAGAAGAAATTTTACAGCTTGCTGCAAAATATTTATAACAAGAAGGATGTGAATTATGTCTAGTCTCACTCAAACAAAATCCTTAGATTTTCTCAAACAAAATGCGATTTACTTCGTATTACTTGTTTTGTTAGTGATTATTATCGCCCAAGACCCGAGCTTCTTAAGCTTACGTAACTTCAGTAACATTTTGACCCAATCTTCCGTACGTTTAATTATCGCACTAGGAGTAGCGGGTTTGCTTGTATCACAAGGTACGGACTTATCTGCCGGTCGCCAAGTCGGGCTTGCCGCCGTGATCGCCGCAACCATGCTACAGGCAATGGATAATATGAACCGTGTATTCCCGAATCTCGGTGAAATTCCGATTCCGGTAGTGATTTTGACCGTGTGCGCTATCGGTGCGGTCATCGGTTTGGTAAACGGTTTGGTTATTGCTTATCTCAATGTCACACCGTTTATCGCCACCATGGGTACAATGATCATCGTCTATGGTATCAACTCTCTTTACTACGATGCTGTAGGTTCATCACCAATCGCAGGCTTTAACGAAAGCTTCTCAACCTTTGCGCAAGGGTTCTTCCAAATCGGCACGTTTAGATTGTCCTACATCACCATTTATGCGGCAATTGCCTCCGTATTAGTATGGATTATGTGGAACAAGACCCGCTTCGGTAAAAACATTTTCGCTATCGGTGGTAACCCGGAAGCAGCGAAAGTCTCCGGAGTAAACGTTGCGCGTAACTTAGTGGTAATCTATATGATCGCCGGTGTCTTCTACGCCTTCGGCGGTATGTTAGAAGCAGGTCGTATCGGTAGTGCAACCAACAACTTAGGCTTTATGTACGAGTTGGATGCCATTGCCGCTTGTGTGGTCGGTGGCGTCTCATTTGCCGGCGGTGTCGGTACCGTTATCGGCGTTGTCACCGGGGTACTAATCTTCACCGTGATTAACTACGGCTTAACCTATATCGGTGTAAATCCTTACTGGCAGTACATCATCAAAGGTAGCATTATCATCTTTGCGGTTGCGATTGACTCGCTCAAATACGCGAAGAAAAAATAAGATGAAAATCGATTCGGGGGCTGTTGCCCCCTTTCTTCTTTTTAGAATTTCGGCATAATATTTTCACTCAAATTCGTCATTCCGTATTTTTATGCAAACGCTAGATCCCTTATCACTCCCGCCGAACCGTCGGTTTTTAAATTCCGTTTCCGCCGCCTTTTTACTGGTTATTTTTATGACCGGACTTGCCGGCGCATTACGCGTACCGGCATTAACCGTTTATCTTCATAATGAGGTCACTAATGATCCGATGCTCGTTGGTTTGTTCTACTCGGTGAATTCGTTAATGGCGATGATTTTAAGCCAAATCGTCGCTTATTTTTCTGACACATTCCCTAATCGCAAACGTATCATTACGATCAGCTGTGTCATGCAGCTTCTCAGCTGCTTACTGTTTGCCTTTAATCGGGATTATTACGTATTGTTGTTGCTCGGCACACTGTTGGTCGGTTTGGGGTCATCGGCAACTTCACAGCTTTTTGCCTATTCAAGAGAATATAGCGAAACACAACATCGTGACAGCACGATGTTCAACACCGTACTGCGTGCCCAACTTTCCTTAGCATGGATTGTTGGCCCGCCGCTTGCATATTTCTTATCGGATCATTTCGGCTTCACGTTTATGTATGTCGCCGCAGCAACTATTTTTGCCGTTTCAATCATTATCGTGCAATTAATGCTGCCGCAAGCGGTCGGATCCGTTGAAAAATTTGCAAATTCGGCGGATAAAGAAAAATTAAGAGACGACGGGATCATCAGTAACCGCAAATCAGTCATTTACCTCAGCATAACATGCCTGTTAGTCTGGACGTGCAACAGCATGATGTTTATCAATATGCCGGTTTACCTCAAAGAGCTCGGCTTATCCCAACGTTTGGCGGGGATTATGATGGGTACGGCGGCGGGTATTGAAATTCCGGTGATGTTACTGGCAGGCTACTGTACCCGTTTTATCAGTAAGAAAAGCTTAATGTTAATCGGCATCCTTGCCGGAGCAGTTTATTATATCGGTATGTCTTTTGCCCAAACCGAATGGCAGCTACTGACTATCCAATTATTTAACGGTTTGTTTGTCGGTATATTAGCTTCCATCGGCATGCTCTATTTCCAAGATTTGATGCCCTATAAAATGGGAACCGCCACAACGCTCTTTACCAACACCGGCTCCGCCAGTTGGATCGTTGCGGGGCAATTGGCCGGTATCGCCGCAAGTCGCTTCGGTTATCACAGCACATGGCTACTTGCCGTCGGACTTTGCAGCGTTGCCTTTTTGACCATGTTGAATGTACGTAAAATCTAGGGTGACAAAGCGCCCTAAATAAGCGAAAATTCGTTAACCGTGGACGCTCACCGAGCGTCCCTTTTATTTCAAATCAACCATAACAAAAATTCCAATGACCACTGAAATCAATTACGAAGGCATTGAACAAATGCCGATTAAGCGTTTTACGGAAGACGCTTACCTCAATTACTCGATGTATGTCATTATGGATCGTGCTTTGCCGTTTATCGGCGACGGTCTGAAACCTGTACAACGTCGTATCATTTATGCCATGTCGGAGCTCGGCTTAAATGCCACGGCAAAATATAAAAAATCCGCCCGTACCGTCGGTGACGTACTCGGTAAATTCCACCCGCACGGTGACAGTGCCTGTTACGAAGCCATGGTATTAATGGCACAACCGTTCTCTTACCGCTACCCGCTTATTGACGGACAAGGCAACTGGGGAGCGCCGGACGATCCGAAATCCTTCGCCGCCATGCGTTATACGGAATCCAAATTATCCAAAATGGCAGAGATGTTGCTCGGTGAGTTAGGGCAAGGTACTGTCGATTACCAACCGAACTTTGACGGCTCATTGGAAGAACCTAAATACCTTCCGGCGCGTTTACCGCATATTTTATTAAACGGTACCACCGGAATCGCCGTCGGTATGGCAACGGATATTCCGCCGCATAATATCAATGAATTAGCCGCCGCATCGGTAAAATTATTGGATAATCCGACCGCTTGTTTAACGGATATTTTAACGGTCGTGCAAGGCCCCGATTACCCGACGGAAGCGGAAATTATCACACCGCGTGCAGAGATCGCCAAGATCTACGAGCAAGGCAGAGGCTCAATTAAAATGCGGGCAGTATGGAAAAAAGAAGACAACAATATTGTGATCTCCGCTCTCCCGCACCAGGCTTCACCGTCAAAAATCATTGAGCAGATTGCAAGTCAAATGCGCAATAAAAAATTGCCGATGGTGGATGATATTCGTGATGAATCCGATCATGAAAACCCGATTCGGATTGTGCTGGAACCTCGTTCAAACCGCATTGATTTTGACGGATTAATGGATCATTTGTTTGCCACAACCGATCTCGAAAAAAGTTATCGCATCAATATGAATATGATCGGGCTGGACGGAAAACCGGCAGTAAAAAATTTATTGACGATTTTAACGGAATGGCTGGACTTCCGTCGCACCACCGTCACGCGTCGTTTGAATTACCGTTTGGATAAAATTATCAGCCGTTTGCATATTCTTGAAGGATTAATGATTGCTTTCCTGAATATTGATGAAGTGATTGAGATTATCCGCAACGAAGATAATCCGAAAGCCGCATTGATGGCTCGATTCCATTTAAGTGACGAACAAGCGGAAGCCATTCTTAATTTGCGTTTGCGCCATTTGGCCAAATTGGAAGAACACGAGCTCAACGCGGAACAACAAAAACTGGAAGAAGAGAGAGCGCATCTGCAAGGTATTTTAAGTTCGGAGCGTCGCTTAAATACTTTGATTAAAAAAGAAATTGAAGCAGATGCCAAAGCGTTTGCCAGCCCTCGCCGCTCTCCGTTGGTTGAACGTGCCGAAGCGAAAGCGATTTCGGAAAGCGAATTAACACCGACCGAACCTGTCACCGTTATTTTATCGGAAAAAGGTTGGGTACGTTGTGCCAAAGGCCATGATATCGATGTGCAAAACCTCAGCTATAAAGCGGGCGACGGTTACTTGGCTCATGCTTACGGCAAAAGCAATCAGCCTGTTGTCTTTATTGACAGCACGGGACGAAGCTATGCCCTTGATCCGCTCAGCTTGCCATCGGCACGTTCTCAAGGTGAACCGATTACGGGCAAAATCAGCTTGCCTGACGGAGCGACGGTGTCGTATGTGTTGATGTCGGAAGAGAACGGCAAAGTGCTGATGGCATCGGATTCCGGCTACGGCTTTATTTGCCGGTTTGAAGATTTAGTCTCTCGCAATAAAGCCGGTAAAGCGGTTATTTCTTTAACGGAAAATGCTAAAGTCCTGCCGCCACAGTTGTTGGATGATACGCAAGAAAACTTATTGGTTGCCATGAGTAATGTCGGCAGAATGTTGGTTTTCCCGATTTCCGAACTACCTGAACTGTCTAAAGGTAAGGGCAATAAGATCATCAATATCTCCGCTCAAGCGGCAAAAGAAGGAAATGAACTGCTCTCCCGCCTGTTGATTATCCGTCCGACAAGCTCGCTGGTCTTTGTCTCGGGTAAACGGAAAATTACCCTCAAGCCGAGCGATATTGAAAAATATCACGGAGAACGCGCCCGCAAAGGCTCTCAATTGATTCGCGGTTTAAATGTGAATACCGAAGTCGAGATTATCGATTAAATGCAAAACCCTGCCATGAGCAGGGTTTCGTTTAACAAGCGGTCGGATCCGTGAATGATTTTGCAAACTGCTAAACAACAAGGCAACCCTCAGGCTGCCTTCGTTATATTATGCTTCAACCGTTTTATCTTTGATCACGGTGGTTGCTGCGTTCTTGATCACGGATTTAATACCGTTTTCCGCTGCGGCTTTTGAAGAGTAATATTCGCTACGTCCGATTTCCTGATGATTTCCCGATTTTAAAATAAAATACGGTTGATCGCTTTTCGTCGTTTTCATCTCGAATTTCGTTTCATCTACACCGTTTTTTTGTACTGAGGCAATGCCTTTTTCCGCCGCAGCACGGGTTTTATATAATTCACTGCTTAAAATCACTTGGCTGTTCGCCGCTTTTAAATTAAACATGAATTGCCCGTCTTTTGCCAATTTCAGTTCATACCAACCTAATGCCATGAGTTCCTCCGTCTGAAGAAGTTAAATGTTATGTGGAAAATTCCGTGATAAGCATAAAACTTTTTATAGAATTTTCAATCACTTTTCATACATTTGCAAAATTATTGGAAAATCAGACCGCTTGATCAAATTACTCACACAGGTAAAGCCGCTATTCAGACTGCCAACGTTTTTTTCTGTTTATTAATAGCCAGTTTTAGGCTTGAAAACAGCTCAGGCACATATTGCACTTCATTCAAAATTAACTTGCCCGACTGGTTGAGCATAAACGAGGTTGAATCGTTGCGATCCATTGATAATATTATCGATTCATCAAAGGTAATATATTGATAATTATCACTAATATATTGCAACATTGTTGATTTCCAAACTTGTCTCATTAAACTAGATTTTATGCAAACTTTGACACTTAAGAAGCCCGAACACCCAATCAGCAACATTGTTCCCGATTATTTGAGAGCAGGTAAAGCCAGATAGTATCGTTTTTGTATTGATACTTATCGTAGCTTGACGTAAGTGAATTTCACGTCAGTCACTTTATATTAAAAAACAATTAGTTAAAGAAAGTTTAGTCTAGCTGGTACAGTCTAATTTAATTCTAGCCGCTATAACTTATTTTTTACTGTGCTTGGTGTTATAGAGAAGTATCGGCGAAAAGCCGTTGAGAAATTATCTGGATTGGTGTAGCCGGCAATTTCAGCAGCTTGATTAACACTAACGCCTTGCAACAAAGCCTTATAAGCTCTTTCTAATTTAATTTGACGAAGATAGTTCATAATACTGGTGTTATGAACCTGTTTAAAATCAGCCTGTAAGCTTGTTACGTTAGTGTGCATATATTTAGCAATTTCAGCTAATGTCCAATTATCGGCTTCGCCACTGAGCAGCAACTGAGTCAATTGATATGCTCTTTTTTGTTCCGGTGATAGGATCTGATTAGGTTCTCGTAATTGTGATAACAATTCTACAACTAAGGCTAAACAGTCACTTTCTTTTTGCATATGATTTAGTGTTGGTGAATGCTGTTCAGAACGAATCAAAGAGTTAACCAATGTCAGAATTTTTTTATTGGCAAATAATGGAATAAATTCCAAATTTGATTTTTGGATTTTTTGTAAAAAAGCATAATCCATACATTGATTAAATCCTGAGCTTTTCAGCCACCCTTCTTCAAGAAAAATAACGAATTCTTGCTGTTTCTTACCTGAAAAATACTTACTGCCGGATATTTCCTTTGAAATAGATAATAGCCCTGCAACGGGATGTTTTTCAGCAGTCAAACAAAATACTTTATCTGAAAATCGCAGTTCCGTCTTCCCCAGTAGGGTAACAATCAACCTTATTCCAGGTAAAAAAACCGCCTCATCCGTTATAACATTCTTAGAAATGAGAATATCTACATACTTGGTCAATAGTCCGTCCCGAAAATAATGAATTGTTGTTTCTCCACTAATACCGTCTAGAACGCTATCCGTTTTTATAACATTCAGTCTTCTCATGTTTTTTCTATGCATCCTATTTTTCACAGGGGAAAATATATTTTTTTGCAAAGGATAATTCAAGTTTTTTTCATTAGAATATCGTTGATATCAATTATCATTTATAGAGATGGGAGCAGCACATGTACATGAAACCGTTTACATTATCCATATTAGCCTTATCACTTTTCCCTTACTTGGCACTTGCCAAAGAAAATGAAAACAGCACCTTAGATAGGGTTGAGGTTATTACACAACTCATTCCTCAAAATGAACTCTATTCAGCCAGTACAAGTAACGTAGCGACAAAGGTTGCTACACCGTTAATCAGAACCCCCGTCGATATAACGGTCATTACTGAAAAACAAATTCAAGATCGTAACGCTATTAGTGTCGCAGAAAGTTTGTCCTATACATCCGGGCTAATCAGTAATTATCGGGGGCAAAATAGCGAATTGGAAATTTTAGTCAGAGGTATAGGAAACAAAAGTGATGGCGGTGGTGTACCGACATATCTCAATGGTATCGCTTATCAAGGCTCTTATGAAATAGACCCGTTCTTCTTAGAAAGTATTAATGTAATCAAAGGACCTTCTTCGGTGCTGTATGGTCAATCCAATCCGGGAGGTATTGTTGATATTGTGACAAAAATGCCGACAGGTAAAAATAAAAATGTATTACAAGCTAAAGTCGGCACAAATGATTATTATCAACTAGGGTTAGATGTTGATCGTCGTCCCAGTGAAACGTTATCTTTCCGATTGCTAGGTAATCTTAAACGCCTTGATTGGAAAGAAAATTATGTTCGTCAAAAAGGAGGGGCAATATCTCCGTCACTAACGTGGAAGCCGAATGATAAGACTGAACTCACGCTATATGCTTTTTATCAAAAAAAACCCAAAGCCGGGGGTAGAAATTTTTTTACGAAAGAAAGCATCCTTGATGGAGTTAATGGCAGCAAAGCACCTTATGACTTTTTCATTAGTGATCCTAATTTTCATAAATTATCTTTAGAGCAATGGCATATAGGCTCGAAACTTTCTCATCAATTTAATGAGAATGTCAGCTTTCACCAAAATCTACGTTACAACAAATCAGAAAACATTCTTCATAATCTGGTTGGTTGGGATCCCGTTCCAAATCAAACTGAAATAGTACGAAAAGCCCGTATATTTGAAGATCGATGGCACGAATTCGGGGTAGATAACTACATAGAGAGTAAATTTAATACAAAAGCTTTACATCATACTTTACTGACGGGTGTTGAATACAAACAATCTCGATACGATTTACTTGCCTATCTTGGTGATGCCCCGAATATTAATTGGATAAATCCGAGTTATGGCGTTACCGTTGCGCCTCCTACATTACAAACGAGCAGTCTAAAGACTATTAAACAAAGCGGTATATACATTCAAGATCAAATAGAAATCGGAAATTTGGATATTGTTTTAGGCGGACGTTACGATTACGCGAAAAGTCTCTTTGTCGATCGAAAATGGAATGAAGAACAAAAACAAAACGATAAGAAATTTACTTGGAGAACCGGCGCGATTTATAACTTTTCTAATGGTATAGCCCCTTATTTTAGTTACAGCACTTCATTTCAACCGGAAGTCGGATTGGACGGGAATAGAAAACCGCTTAAACCAACCACGGCGGAGCAATATGAAGTCGGTATAAAATATCAACCAAGTGAAACGATTTTATTAACAACGGCGATTTACCGCATAAACCAAAAGAATTTGGTGACATATGAACCTCAAACTTATGACAAACTCCAAACGGGAAAAATCAGAAATAAAGGGGTGGAAGCCTCTTTAGCTGCAAATATTAACGAAAATCTGTCATTGATTGCCTCTTACGCTTATACCAATCGTGAAGTGAAAAAAAATACTGACACCTCACTTATTGGAAAAACGCCTTGGGGAGTTCCTCGTCATCAAGGTTCCCTTTGGGCAAAATATACTTGGACTAAAGGCATTCTTGACGGCTTAAATATCGGCGCCGGTGCACGTTACATAGGAAAAACCCAAGGTGATCCAAGAAACACCTTTACGGTACCGCACTATACTCTGTATGATGCTTCTATAGGTTATAATTTAGCCAAAATCTCACCATCATTAGCAGGAGCAAGTTTACAACTTAATATACACAATTTAACCGATAAAGAATATGTGAGCTCCTGTGCTAATGCCTATGCTTGTTTTTACGGTACGGAACGTTCTACCGTGCTTACTTTTAACTATCAATGGTAATGAGTATAGAGGGCGGATATGAAATCGTATTCGCCCTATTCAATGTAAGATAATGAAATTTTTAGTCACTTTGCTTCTGTTAATCACGACTTATGTGAAAGCCTCTGATTCAATCCACCTTAAGGAAGGCGATTTCTTAAAAGGTAAATTTACCGTATTGTCTAACCAATCTATGACGTTAACCGTTCGATTTCCCGACCAGTCCGAACGTCGCTTACTACACAATGTTGCCGGTAGCCAAGAATTTATGTTTAAAGCAGAAAATAACGGTAAAGCTTATTTTATTGTCACAGCCGCAAATAATGAAAAAAGTAATACGGCTTATCGAATAGACATTTTGCAACATATTCCTATTGAGCAACAAAACGTACTACCGGCAAAATTGCAAAGTCCGGAAATGCAAAAATTAGCAGAGGAACTTCAACAAGAATCAGATGAAGTAAAGCAAAAAGTATTGGTTGATAATTTTTGGTCTTTACGTAAAAAAGAAGGGACGCCATTAATTGAACCAAGCTCAAAGCCAGACCATAATTTAGTGACCTTTTTATGGAGAGGCGCGAAAAACAATGTCATTTTATGGGGCGCACCCAGCTTTGATCATGAGCCGTTAGAAAGATTAGGAGGGCGTGATATTTGGTTTAAAACTTTCGAGGTGCGCAATGACACATTAATTTCTTATCGCTTTGCTCCCGATGTACCAACACTCCCCTTAGATAAACTACAACAACGTAGAGCGTTACTTTCTACATTACAAGCCGATCCGTTAAATCCGCTCACTTATCCTATAGACGCCGAAAAGCTGGATAAATTTAATTACAGCTCCGTATTAGCATTAAATAAAGCACCGTTTCGGTCTTATACTTTCACACAAAACAAAATTCCTAAAGGTAAGTTATTAAGTTATCACTTTAAAAGTAAATTACTTAATAATTCACGCCGTATCTTTGTCTATTTTCCTGCACATTTTGATAAAGAAAATTCAGCATTTCTACTGGCGTTTTTCTTCGACGGCAAAGAATATACGGAACAAGTTCCAACTCCTGACATTTTGGATAATTTGATAGCAGCAAAAAAAATTCCGCCTACCATTGCCGTATTTATCGATAATCCGTCTCATGACTCCCGCGGGACGGAACTACCGCCAAATCCCGCTTTTGCAAAAATGCTGGCAGAAGAGTTATATCCGTGGATTACCGAACAACTCGATATTCAGCCCCAAAATACACATACCATATTGGTCGGATCCAGCTATGGCGGGTTGGCAGCCGCGTATGTTGCAGGACAGTATCCTCATCTATTTGGTAATGTGTTAGCGATGTCTGGCTCATTTTGGTGGAAAAAGGCAAATTCGCAAAGTAACGAAAATAATTATATCGCTCGATTATATGCAACAAAGCCCAAACAGAATATTAATTTCTTCCTTAGTGCAGGGCGATATGAAGCCTCTCGTAACGGTGATTTTGATATTTTAAATAACTCGCGACACTTAAATGATGTGTTAATAGCCAAAGGATATTCTGTGTCATATAAAGAATATACAACCGATCATAGCTATTTTGTTTGGCAATATATTTTGCCTGAAGGATTATCTACATTAGCTGAGATGATAGAAAAAAAGTAAAATACAATTCCTATTTCTATTAAATTGGCTGATATTGATGTGTTATTGGTATAACACATCAATATAGTGTCCTACTGTATGATGCTTTTTTAGTACAAAATAGAATATTACTACTAGTCTTCTTAGTTAATCAGATCTCTAATAAATAAGTTTTCAACTGATGAATCTTATCCCTCACCGCGGCAGCCTTCTCAAACTCAAGATCTTTTGCAAAATCTCGCATTTGTTGTTCCAACATTTTAAGCTCTTTCTCTAACTCTTTACGAGATTTCGGGGTGTAAGCGGTCTGATCATCGGTAGATTTTGCAGATTTCTTACTGCGTTTCGGTTTATCCGTCTGACCGATATCCAGCAACTCGCCCACTTTTTTGTTCAACGCTTGCGGTACAATGCCGTGCTCTTCATTGTATTTTTGCTGTTTCTCTCGGCGGCGTTCGGTTTCTGTGATCGCTTTTTGCATTGAGTTGGTAATGCGATCGCCATAGAGAATCGCTTTGCCGTTGAGATTTCGGGCGGCACGTCCGATAGTTTGGATTAGGGAACGTTCGGAACGTAAAAAGCCTTCTTTGTCGGCATCTAAAATCGCTACTAGCGACACTTCAGGCATATCCAAGCCTTCTCGCAATAGGTTGATCCCCACCAATACGTCAAACATGCCCATGCGTAAATCGTGGATAATTTCCACCCGTTCGACGGTATCGATGTCACTGTGTAGATAACGCACCCGTACACCGTGTTCATCAAGGTAGTCGGTTAAATCTTCCGCCATTTTTTTGGTCAGTGTTGTGACTAGCACTCGTTCATCTACTGCTACACGCTTATGAATTTCTGACAACAAATCATCAACTTGCGTTGCCACAGGGCGAACTTCGATAATCGGATCTAATAAGCCCGTCGGGCGAACCACTTGGTCGATCACATCCGGATTTTTCTCTAATTCATAAGGTCCAGGGGTTGCCGAGACATAAATCGTTTGTGGTGATAAGCGTTCAAACTCTTCAAAACGCAACGGACGGTTATCCAAAGCGGACGGCAAGCGGAAACCGTATTGCACCAAAGTTTCTTTTCTTGCTCGGTCGCCCCTAAACATACCGCCGATTTGTGGCACGGTAACGTGGGACTCATCAATAATCAGCAAGCCATCGGACGGCATATAGTCAAACAAGGTCGGTGGCGGTTCGCCCTCTTTTCTGCCCGATAAATAACGTGAGTAGTTTTCAATGCCTGAGCAGTAGCCCAACTCATTCATCATCTCAATATCAAACTGAGTACGCTGGGCGATCCGCTGTTCTTCAAGCAATTTATTCTCTTTGATAAAGTAAGTTCGACGCTCGGCAAGTTCTTCTTTGATCTGCTCAATCGCCTCTAAAATCCGCTCTCTCGGCGTAACGTAGTGGGTTTTCGGGTAAATCGTATAACGGGGAACACGCCCTAAACTATGCCCAGTAAGCGGATCGAATAAGGAGAGATTTTCGATTTCATCATCAAACAACTCCACACGTAAAGCGACATCGTCCGACTCGGCAGGGAAAATATCAATCACTTCACCACGCACACGGAAAGTCGCACGCTGAAAGGCTTGATCGTTGCGAATGTATTGCAATTCAGCAAGGCGAGAGAGAATTTTGCGTTGGTCGATCATTTCGCCTACCTGCAGATGCAACATCATCTGCATATAGGCATCTACATCCCCCAAGCCGTAAATTGCCGACACCGAAGCCACCACAATCGTATCCCGCCTTTCTAAAAACGATTTGGTAGCGGACAGTCGCATCTGTTCGATCTGTTCGTTAATGGAGGCATCTTTTTCAATGAAAGTATCGCTGGCAGGCACATAAGCTTCAGGCTGATAGTAGTCGTAGTAGGAAACGAAATACTCTACCGCATTTTCAGGGAAAAACGCCTTCATCTCGGCATAAAGCTGTGCCGCAAGGGTTTTGTTCGGGGCAAGCACCATGGCAGGACGGTTTAAAGTCGCAATCACATTGGCAATGGTAAAGGTTTTACCCGAGCCTGTTACCCCTAGCAAAGTTTGATGTGCCAAGCCGTCATTCAAACCTTCGACTAATTTTTCAATCGCTGTCGGCTGGTCGCCCGAAGGTTTGAAAGGAGAATGGAGAATAAAAGGTTTGCCTTGCTTGTTCATTGAAAAATCCTAGTCTGAAAATTTGCTTGGATTTTAGCATAGACAAGCGGTCTGTTTCGGGGGAAATTTTGCAAATGTAGCCGATGATTTAACCACCATAGCCTTGATTTGAATGAATTCGCTGAACCAAAATGATTTTGCCAGCCAACAGTATAAAATTTTGCTGAAAATCTCTCTTTTTCATGTTGAATTTATTGACTTTTATTTCCAAACATGGTTGGCAAGTAACCAATTGTTTTTGTTTTATTTTTTGAGTTAGATCGCATTTTTTATATATCAGCTTTGTTACAATAACGTCAGTTAATTTTATTTGTGAGGCTATAATGAGTGAAATTGCAATGACGGTAAGCCTGTTATCCTTAGTTGCGGTAATCGGGCTTTGGATTGGGCATATTAAAATTAGAGGGGTGAGTTTAGGAATCGGTGGCGTGTTATTCGGTGGCATTATCGTTTCTCATTTTATGACACAATACGGCGTTTCTCTTGACGCGCACACACTACATTTCATCCAAGAATTCGGTTTGATTCTGTTTGTTTATACTATCGGTATTCAAGTCGGTCCCGGTTTTTTTGCATCACTTCGCCATTCGGGGTTAAAACTGAATGGCTTTGCATTATTGATTGTCGGATTAAGCGGTGTCTTAGTCATTATATTGCATAAAGCATTTGATATTCCGTTACCGGTCATTCTTGGTATTTTCTCCGGTGCGGTAACAAATACACCTTCCCTCGGTGCAGGACAACAAGTGCTTGCCGAATTAGGCGGTGAAGCAAGCACGGATGTCATGGGTATGGGGTATGCCATTGCCTATCCGTTCGGTATCTTGGGTATATTGCTTGCCATGTGGCTTATCCGTATCCTGTTTAAAGTGAATGTCGATAAAGAAGCGGATGACTTTGATGCTGCAACGAACAGTAAAAAGGAAGGCTTAAGTACATTAAACGTACGTATTACCAATCCTAACTTAAACGGTTTGGAACTTAAGCAGCTCCCCGATTTTGAATTGCATGATGTCGTGTATTCCCGATTAAAACGCGGTGAAGAATTATTTGTACCGAAAGTGGATACCATTATTCAATTAGGGGATGTCCTTCATTTGGTCGGTGAAAAAGCGACCTTACACAAAATGCAATTGATCATCGGTGAAGAAGCCAATATTTCTCTCTCAACCAAAGGTACGATGTACCGAAATGAGCGGGCGGTCGTCACCAATGAAAAAGTCTTCGGTAAACAAATTCGGCAGTTAATGTTAAAAGGGAAATACGATGTGGTGATTTCCCGTCTCAACCGTGCCGGGGTGGAATTAGTACCGAACGGCTCTATGACGTTGCAATTCGGGGACGTATTAAACCTTGTCGGTCGTCAGGAAGATATTGACGCCGTGATGGCCATTATCGGCAATGCCCAGCAAAAATTGCAACAGGTCCAAATGCTACCGATTTTTATCGGGATCGGATTAGGAGTTCTACTCGGTTCCATTCCTATTTATATTCCGGGGTTCCCTGTCGCATTAAAGCTCGGTTTGGCAGGCGGACCGCTTGTCGTTGCGTTAATTTTGGCCCGTATCGGAAGTTTCGGTAAACTTTACTGGTTTATGCCGCCAAGCGCGAACCTTGCTTTACGTGAAATCGGTATCGTGCTTTTCCTCGCCGTTGTCGGTTGGAAAGCGGGGGGGAATTTTCTCAATACACTATTAAGTAATGACGGGCTTGCGTGGATAGCCTACGGTGCCGTTATCACGTTTGTACCATTGATTATTACCGGTATCGTTGCTCGAATTTACGGTAAATTAAATTACCTCACGCTATGCGGCCTGCTCTCCGGTTCGATGACGGATCCGCCGGCACTGGCATTTGCCAATGGTATCAAAGAAGGAAACGGTGCTGCCGCCCTTTCTTACGCTACCGTTTACCCGTTAGTGATGTTTTGTCGGATTATTTTGCCGCAATTATTGGCAATTCTCCTTTGGGTTGCCGGTTAAATACCGGCAATAGAAAAAGCCCTTCGATTTAATCATCAAAGGGCTTTTTAATTTTTTTTATGAATTAAGCGCGCTTAAAGTCTAAGTGAACAAGTTTTGGCTTGGTCGGGTGACGTTGAATAGCTTGCACTTTCACTTGCTCTTCTTTGCCGCCAACAACGATAGTCAATACTTCGTTGTAGAACGCATCGTGAACTTGTGCATTATTGACTTTATCGTGATCCAACACGATAGATACCGGCTCAGCATTACCACCGTAGATAATCGCAGGCACTTGACCATTGTGACGCAGGCGGCGGCTCGCACCCTTACCTTGCGCTAAACGAACTTCAGCTTCAAATTTGAATGACATGATTGAATTCTCATAAAAAAGGGAACCGAACGGTTCCGTTAAACAAAAAAACAGCAGGCGACCCAGCTGTTCCGAAAATTAGTCGACTGAAAAGTCGAACGCAAATTCTAATGAAATCCACCGAGAAATCAATACTTTTTTAAGTATCCGTAAAAATTTATCACGAAGAACTCTTTGTATAATTTGATTTGGATGGGTAATTTTGCGTAATTTACAAGCCTTTCGGCTAAATTTATTGTAAAATGCGGGGAATTTTTTAGTTTCATCTTATCATATACATAGGAGTACTTTTTGATGGCCAATAAACAGCCAAACACTCATCTGAGTCCTGAAAATATTCAGAACGTAAAAAATGCGATTTTACATAAACTTGTTTTTGCACTTGGTGTTGAACCTCGCGAAGCAAGTAAACGTAACTGGTTAAATGCCGCATTGCGTGTCGTTCGTGATTTGTCCACCGAATCCTGGCTACAGACTCGTCGTAGCCAAGCCGCTAATACCAGCCGTCGCGTTTACTATCTCTCAATGGAATTTTTAATGGGGCGTACGTTCAGTAACGCCATGATTGCCGAAGGCGTATATGAATTGATTCGCGCCGCATTTGATGAGCTTGGTCAAGATCTTGAAGACATCATCAACGAAGAGGGTGATCCGGGTTTAGGTAACGGTGGTTTAGGTCGTTTAGCCGCATGCTATATGGACAGCCTCGCAGCAATGAAAATCCCGGCTATCGGTTACGGTATTCGCTATGAATACGGTATGTTCCGTCAAGAAATTAAAAACGGTGAACAAGTCGAACATCCTGATTTTTGGTTGGAAAAAGAGTTTGCTTGGCCGTATGTGCGTTCCAGTAAACGCTTCCCGGTTCGTTTCGGCGGCCGCACATGGATGGAAGGCAAAAAAGCATTTTGGCAAGCCGACGAAGAAATCATCGCTCAGGCACACGACCAATTAATCCCCGGCTTTGAAACGGCTGCAACAAACAGTTTACGTCTTTGGTCTGCCCACGCAGGCGATAAAGTTTTCGGCTTAGCCGAATTTAACCGCGGTGATTACTTCTCCGCCATGAGCGTACAAAACAGCTCTGAAAACGTTTCCCGCGTACTTTATCCGGATGATTCAACCTACAACGGACGTGAACTCCGTTTACGCCAAGAATACTTCCTCTGTTCCGCATCGGTACAAGACATTGTTCGTCGTCATGAATTAGAATCCGGCTCTTGCATAAACCTTGCCGATAAAGTGGCGATTCACTTAAACGATACTCACCCAACCTTAGCGATTCCTGAATTAATGCGCATCTTAATCGATGAAAAAGGTTATAGCTGGGAACAGGCATGGAACACTACCCGTAAAACCTTCTTCTATACCAACCATACATTAATGAGTGAAGCGCTCGAAACATGGCCGGTAGAGATGGTTGCGCGCATCTTACCGCGTCACTTACAAATTATTTTTGAAATCAACGACTGGTTCTTACAAGAAGTCCGTGAAAAATTCCCGGATGATGAAGAGCTAATCCGTCGTGTGTCTATCATCGACGAACAGGGTGACCGCCGCATCCGTATGGCATGGTTAGCCGTTATTGCTTCCGGTAAAGTTAACGGTGTAGCCAAAATTCACTCCGATTTAATGGTGGAATCTATTTTCGCCGATTTTGCCAAAATTTATCCGGATCGTTTCACTAACGTCACAAACGGTGTAACGCCACGTCGTTGGATCCAAATCGCCAACCCGGGCTTAGCGGCTATTTTAGATAAACGTATCGGCAAAAACTGGCGTACCGAATTAACCGAATTGAGCAAATTAAACGTCTTCGTCGATGATGCCGACGTTCAGGCTGAAATTGCCGCGGTCAAAGTGGAGAACAAACGTAAACTTGCCGACTATGTGAAACAAACACAAGGCATTGAATTGAACCCGGAAGCGATTTTCGACGTTCAAATTAAACGTATCCACAAATATAAACGCCAACAATTGAATGTGTTACACATCATTGCGCTTTATAACCGCATTTTGAAAAACCCGGCGGCAGATTGGCAGCCACGTGTATTTATCTTCGCGGGTAAAGCGGCAAGTGCGTATTATGCTGCGAAAAAGGTAATTCGTTTAATTAACGATGTTGCCAACGTGATCAATAACGATTCACGCATTCGTGATCTGATCAAAGTTGTCTTTATCCCGAATTACAGTGTCAGCCTTGCGCAGTTAATCATCCCGGCAGCGGACGTATCAGAGCAAATTTCACTTGCAGGTACCGAAGCGTCAGGTACGTCAAACATGAAATTTGCCTTAAACGGCGCATTGACTATCGGTACGCTCGACGGTGCAAACGTTGAAATTTTAGATCGCGTCGGTAAAGATAACATCTTTATCTTCGGTAATACGGTAGAACAAGTGGAAGAGTTACGTCGTAACGGCTATTCTCCGTACCACTACTACGAAACCGATGCCGAGTTAAACGAAGCGATTTCGCAAATTTTAAACGGTAAATTCTCACCGGAAGATCCGTATCGTTATCAGGATCTCATTCTTTCTTCAGGCGACTATTACCAAGCGTGTGCCGACTTCCGTAGCTATCTTGAATCACAGGAAAAAGTCGCGCACTATTTCCGCAATAAGAAAGCATGGACCCGCTCCGCCATCATTAATATCGCCAACATGGGCTACTTCTCATCAGACCGTTCGGTACTTGACTACGCCAAAGACATTTGGAAAATCGAGCCGATGAGCGAAGAGCAAATCTCTCAGCAACCGAAAATGGCAGAATTGTTAACTGACGCAAGTAAGTTATTAATCATTAAATAATCACAAGCGGTGGGATTGTCGTGATAATTTGCAAAAAATCCCACCAATCTTACCGCTTGTAAAAAAGGCATTCTGATCACATGATCGGAATGCCTTTTGTTTTAATACCGTCGCTGCTCCGTCGGATAGAACATTTGCAACGTTTTATTGCCTTGTAACACTTGATAGTAATAATCGTAAGTTAACACATTTTGAACATAGCCCCGTGTTTCTAAAAACGGGATAGAGGCGATGAATTCATCCATTTCCAACTTCCCGCCGGCACGCTCCAACCACTTGACGACCCGATGTGATCCCGCATTATAAGCACAGGCGATCAATATGCGGTTATCCGGATATTTTGCATTTAATTCAGCCAAATGCGTGGTCCCCAACATAATATTTCTGAACGGATTTAATAAATCGTTTCGTCCTGAAAAAGGCAGCTCACCGTATTTTGCCGTCTGTGCCGCCGTTGTACTCAACATTTGCATTAACCCTACCGCATTGGCATGGGATACGGCTTGGAAGTTCCATGCACTTTCTTGACGCGCAATCGCCATCGCAAAACTTTTAGTAATCGTTTTATTGGATAATGCCATATCAAACCACTCATCATATGCGTTCGGTAAACGAAGCGAAATGTAATCCCATGCTTTAGCTTGAATGGTGCCTTCTACCGCCAAGTCATACCAATTTTGTTGCGTTGCGTAATCGCTTAATGCCAGTTTTTCCTCAAACGTCAACGGTTTGATGAATTCAACCCAAGCGATCTTTGCCGCATCAAAACGTTTTAGATGGCGTAATTCGGTAATACGATCTAATGTTGATTGAAAACGTTGTTTTTGCTGATCGGTCAGTTTTTTTACTTCCGGCAATTTTACTTGATACGGTTTATTTAATTGACTTGCCGCCAACATCGGATAAAACCCACGTTCTTGGCTAAGTTGATTCAATAAAGCTTCTCTCTTCGTCGGTTCAACTTTTGCCGACCAATAACGCCACTCGGCTTTCGCCTTTCCTTCCGCCGACAATAATGACAACCACTCTGTTAAGTCTGTTTTTTGCCAAATCGCCATACGCAAACGACGCTCGGTCAAACTGTCAATTTTTAATTCCCGAATTTGTTGATCACGCCATACTTGAAATACTGCGCCGGTATTATCAAAGAATCGATTGAGAAAAACCGTTTTCCATTCCCGTACTTCTGTCGGTGAAAGCCTCCATTGTTCCGCCCATTGTTGATAAACGGAAAAATCCGGATTGCTCATTTGCTCAGGTAAACGACGAATAAATTGCGGGAATGACATTAACATTAATGCTTTATTCTGCGGATCAAGCGGTTGGTTTTGAGCAAAAATTTGCAAATATGTCGGATCATCTAAAAGTTTCTGTACCGCCGTCAACCATTCTGTCAATGAAGCATCTTGGTTATTGGCTATCAGATGTTCAATGGCACGTTTCCCTCCCAAATGAAATAAGCCGACAATTTTTTGACGAACTTTTTCCTTTGTTTTCAATCCCTTGTCACGCCAATAGGCTTCCAATGCAGCACATTCAGATGGCAATGTCGCATTGGTTTTCCAATAATCGGCAACGACATTTTCACTACTGAATCCTAGGCTATTTGTTTTATCCTCCGTACGTTGCCAAAATTGGTCAAATTGCTGAACAAGCTGATCCAATTGCAATAAAGCCGGTGATGGCACATTGCCCGCTTGTTCCGCCTCCGGATTCGGTTGGCTTTGTTCCGACAAAAGCTGAAATTGGGCGGCAAACAAACGGCATTGGTTTTCTATGCTGGTCGGGCGAGTCGTTTTCGCATAAGCCATCAGCTCTTCAAATTTTTGCTGTTGATAATATCGATCAAACGGCAATTGTGCTAACTGTTGGCGTTTTGCCGCGTCGGGATAACGTGCGATAAATTGCGCTAATTCCTCATTACTGAGCTGATTCAGGCTAATTTTAGCGTTGAGCAATGCTAACTCCGCCTCCTCTTTTAACGGGTAATCCGTCAGCGATGCCATTAGCTGATTCGCCAACGTCAATGTATTCATTGATAATTTTTTCTCTTGTAACGCCGATTGGAGTAGCGACTCTAACTGAACAAAATTTTCACGTTGTTTATATCGATGCACTTGCTCCGCCGCCCACGCTTGTTTTAATTGCACGACATCGGCTTCCGCCCACACTTTTTGAATCGGTCTCTTTTCTGTGGACGCCCAAGCCAATGAGCTTGAAAGTAACAGTGCAATCATTGTTTTTTTCCACAACATGCTGCCTCCTTAATAATTAACTGAATAAAGTTAGAATACAAAAACCGCTTGAAGTTTCAAACTACAAGCGGTGTGTTTATGCCGATATTTTGCAAATTATTCATCAATAATGACTTTGGCGATGTAATCCAAATTACGGTAACGTTGCGCATAATCGATACCATAGCCGACGACAAATTCATCCGGAATGGCGAAACCGATCCACTCGACCGGAACATCCACTTCACGGCGTGACGGTTTATCCAATAACGTACAAATGGCGATCGATTTCGGTTCCCGTAATTTTAAAATGTCTCGCACTTTGCTTAAAGTGAAGCCGGTATCAATAATATCTTCAACGATTAACACGTCTTTACCGTGAATTTCACCGTCCAAATCTTTTAAGATTTTTACGTCTCGACTTGACTCCGTGCCGGAACCGTAGCTCGATGCCGTCAGGAAGTCCACTTCAATCGGTAACGTCAATTGACGAACCAAATCCGCCATAAACATAAAGGAGCCGCGTAACAACCCCACGACAACCAAATTATCGCAATTTTGGTGTTGATAATAATGACTGATTTCTTTGGCTAATTCGCGAGTACGCTGTTGAACGTCTTCGGTTGAAATCAGTGTATCAATGTGGTGTTTTTTCATCTTAAAACCCTCGCTTATACAAATAAAAAAACCCAACCACTGAGTGGTCGGGTTTGTGAGTTTGGTGCTCTGGGCGAGACTCGAACTCGCACATCCTCTGGACACTACCCCCTCAAGATAGCGTGTCTACCAATTCCACCACCAGAGCGTTTAATTCGTTCTATTGAGGAATATCACTGTTTTCCGTTTTTGCAGGTTCCGTCGTTTGTTTTTGCTGAACACCGCTTAAATCTTCAAACTGGCTTTTTGGTGCTTGACTATCCGCATTCAAATTACCAATGATTAAACTAATGCTGAAAAAAATAATGGCTAAAATTGCTGTGGTTCTGGATAAAAAGTTTGCCGAACCCGCCGAACCGAAAACGGTTCCCGCCGCGCCTGCACCGAACGATGCGCCTGCATCCGCGCCTTTACCCTGTTGCATTAAAATAAAACCGACAAGGAAAATCGCGACAACAAGATAAACAATCGTTAATACGTTAATAATTGACATTGTATTCTCTTTAATTCATTCAAAATAAAATTCCGCATAATGCGGAATTAACTTTCGATGCTGCGCATAATATCGAGTTCTGCTTTTGCTTGCAAGGAGATTTTTATCATTCATTCTCATTCGGTTTATTTTTCAGCATTTCATTTGGCTTTTTTGACACTGCTTCGTTTACCTGCTGTTGCAAGCGGTGTGATCTTTGCCAAATTTTGCAAAATATGCGGATTCGGCGATCGCAACAGATCCGGCAGGCGTACGGTTAATTCCGCCATAAATTGCTGATAACTTGCCTGTTTCTTACTGATATCATTCAGTTGCATTTCCCAATGTGCCGTCATGTCCGGCTGAGTGGCAATGTCCGGTAAAGAAAAAATTAACGTTCTTCCGGCTTCAGTGCTGTGGATATTCCGCCCTTTTTTGATCAGAAAGCCACGTTTAAACAAGAGTTCGATAATCCCTGCTCGAGTAGCTTCCGTTCCCAATCCGTCCGTTTCGCGCAAAATTTTTTTAAGTTGCTTATCCTGCACAAAACGGGCAATACCGGTCATTGCCGACAATAGTGTCGCATCCGTGAAATAACGCGGTGGTTGTGTTTTTTTACTGACAATCTCACCATTTTCACAATGTAGGGCTTGCCCTTTTTTTACTACAGGTAACAGCGGCTCAACCGTTTCATCACTGTCTTCTTTCCCTAACAACGATTTCCAACCGGCAACGATTAAATTACGCGCCTGAGCGACGAATACACCACCGGCAATATTCAATGTGATTTTTCCTTTACGGTATTCCGCATCAGGACAAAACTGCAATAAATATTGGCGGGCAATCAATTGGTAAATACGTTTTTCATTTTCCGTCAGTTTGACCTGACCTTGCCGGGCAGTCGGGATGATGGCATGGTGCGCTTCCACTTTAGCATCATTCCAACAACGGTTTTTCAAATTCGGATCCACGACCGACGGTTTTTCTTGATATTCGATTAAATGCTGAGAAACAGCAGCCATCACCTTAAACCGTTCCGCAAAATGCTCATTCGGCAAATAGCGGTTATCCGAACGGGGATAGGTGATTAATTTATGCGTTTCGTAGAGACGTTGGCAAATGTCCAATACATCTTGCGCCGATAAACCGAAGCGACGGGCTGCATCAATCTGTAAGGCGGAAAGCGAATAAGGTAAGGGAGCCGTTTCCGTTTCGATTTTATCTTGATAGTCGGTTACTTCCGCCGGTTGCCCCGTGATGCGTTGGACAACGTTTTCCGCCAACGGACGCGATAGGATGCGACCGTCATCATCTTGATAATCTTCACACGCCTTACTCGGCTGCCATTGTGCGGTAAAGCGTTCTTGCGTTTCGGGAACGATAATGTGTGCCAATACTTCAAAATAATCTTTAGGCACAAAATGTTCGATCTCTAAATCACGACGAACAATTAATCCTAATACCGGCGTTTGCACCCGTCCGACGGATAATACACCTTTATAACCCGCCCATTTTCCTTGGATAGTATAAGCCCGCGTCATGTTAATACCATAGAGCCAATCCGCCCTTGCACGAGCTAATGCCGAGGTTGCAAGCGGTACGAAATCGCGATTAAATTGCAATTTTTCAATGGATTTTTTGACCGCACTCGGATTGAGATCGCTAATCAAACAGCGCTGAATTTGTGCTTTCCTCTCCGCCCCCAGATTTAAATGCCCGAACACTTCGTCAACCAATAATTGCCCTTCTCTATCCGGGTCTCCTGCATGGATAAGGACATCCGCTTGGTTGATTAAACGCTCAACGACTTTAAATTGCTTTAATGTTTCCTTTTTCGGAATCAACTTCCATTGCTGCGGAATAATCGGCAAATGCTCCATCCGCCATATTTTGAAACGCTCGTCATACGCATCCGGTTCAGCCTGTTCGAGTAAATGACCGATACACCACGTAACGACATTTTCTTCCCCGCATTGAATAAAGCCGTCACCGCGTGTATGCGGTTTCGGTAACACATCGGCAATAGCTCGCCCTAAGCTCGGCTTTTCCGCAATAAATAAACGCATAAAAATAATGGTTAATATTGATAAACAGACTGTAAACGGCGACAAATCACTAAAGATTACCCGCCGTTTACGGTGTGAAAAGGCTACAGACCTTGCGAGGATAAAATCATTTGGCAAAGTTGCGGCGGTTGAGGAAGCGTTTTCGTTTTCGGCGTAGAAGCGGATGGTTTTGCCGGTTCAAACCATGAATACAGCTCGGCTCCACAGCCGTCACCACTCGGAATAGCCGCTTGATTTTCACAATTCGCGGCATCCGACGGGCAAGTTAAACGTACGTGGAAATGTGAGTCATGAGCGTACCACGGACGAATTTTGCGCAACCATTCACGATCGGAACCTGCCGTGTTGCATAATTTTACTTTAATTGCCGGATTGACAAAAATACGATCCACTCTGGAATCGGTAGCCGCCAATTTTATCAATTTCGTGTGGTTAACCGTCCATAAGCTTTCATCCACAACGTTAGCCGTCCGATCGACCATGATCGTCGCCAAACCGGCCGGATTACGTGCCGTGGCATCATCCATCGGACCGAAGCGAAGCCAAATATCGGCATCCAGTCCGGTTTGATGGCTGGCATGTCCGGAAGAAAAACGCCCGCCCGCCGGCATGCCCATATCGCCGATTAAAATCGGCGGAATACCGGAGGCTTTCGCTCTTTTTCCTAAATTTTGCAAATAACTTAATAATTGCGGGTGACCGTAATACCGATTTTTTACCGAACGAATCACCTGATAACCTTCGCCTTTTAATGCCAACGGCTGCGCGCCGATAATACATCCGTTGCTATATCCGCCGATAGATTGTGCTTTACCCGCTACCGGAGTTTTGATTTGTTCCCACTGGGTTGCCATAACCGATGCCGAAAGAATAGCGCCGGTCATGAGAAGCGATTTGATTAATTTCACTGTGCTTTCCTAACTATCAATAATGTGTCACTACTGACGCCATTTTAGTTTAAGCAAAATAGAAAAGCAAAAGGCGCTTTCGAAAGAATGCGAACATATTTTAATCAATCTCCCCCGCTATTTTTGATCTACCGTTTAATTTGATAAATTTTATTTGACATATTCATAAGAAAAAGTTATTTCTATACACGTTTTTCGCTATCATGCGAAATAAAGTTATAATGCAAATTATAGCGGGAGAGGTGCAATACTCAGGTAACTTACTTTAGGGAACTAGACCGTTTGAGGGTAAGCGATGGGGGTTATTGCCGAGGTGTGAATTCACTAGACAGGAATGATCATCGGCCGAGCAGGTTGAATCCTATCGGCTGTCGTTTAAAACCATCGGTTTTAAATGGAGTGCTCTTAATTTTGTGTCTCACAAAGCCAACAGTAACTCAATTCAACGCCTTATCTTAAATTCCGCCTTTCCATTATGTAAACACACTCAGTTATTTTTATAGGAATTTTTGATTATGTCTCATCTTTCTGTTGCAAAATTCGGTGGTACCAGTGTCGCCAACTTTGATGCTATGTCGTCATGTGCCAATATTGTTATGCAAGATTCGAATACACGCGTCGTGGTACTTTCCGCCTCTGCAGGCATTACTAACTATTTAGTCGAATTGGCAAATGGTTGTGATGCCACCCGCCGTACGGAAATTTTATCGGCGGTTCGTACAATTCAATACAATATTATTGAAAAATTACAGCACCCGGAGGCTGTTTCGACCGAAATTGATCAGTTACTGAATCACGTAGAAGCCCTTGCCGAATCCGCCAGCTTAGCAACCTCTACGGCATTAACCGATGAGCTGATTTGTCATGGTGAGATGATGTCCACCAAAATTTTCACCCAATTACTACAAGAAAGAGATTTTCCTGCCGTGTGGGTAGACGTTCGTGATGTTGTGGCAACAAACAGCCACTACGGTAAAGCGGCACCGAATGATGAGAAAACTCAACAGCAAGCCGACGCCGTATTAAAACCATTGATTGTCGCAGGAAAAGTCGTGATTACACAAGGATTTATCGGACGTGATGATGAAGGTAAAACAACCACATTAGGACGCGGCGGTAGCGACTATTCCGCCGCATTACTTGCCGAAGTACTACAGGCAAACGATGTGCTGATTTGGACTGATGTACCGGGCATTTATACCACGGATCCGCGTGTTGTTTCTGCCGCTCAACGTATTGATACAATGAGCTTTAACGAAGCTGCCGAAATGGCCACATTCGGTGCCAAAGTACTTCACCCGGCAACTTTATTACCGGCTGTTCGCAGTAATATTCCTGTATATGTCGGTTCCAGTAAAGCGCCTGAGCAAGGCGGTACATGGGTAACGCGTGATCCTCAACCGCGCCCGACTTTCCGTGCATTGGCATTACGCCGCAACCAAACGCTATTGACATTATCAAGCCTAAGCATGCTTCATGCACAAGGTTTCTTAGCTAAAGTTTTCGCTATTTTAGCTCAACATAAAATTTCAGTGGATGTCATCACCACATCTGAAGTCAGTATTGCTTTAACCTTAGATAAAACGGGTTCTGCGTCTTCCGGTACCGATATGCTTTCCGAAGCTCTTTTAACCGAATTACGTGAACACTGTCACGTTCAAGTAGAAAATGATCTTGCTCTTGTCGCCATCATCGGTAATAACTTGCACACCCAATCCGGTATTGCAAAACAGTTATTCGATACATTGGCTCCGTTTAATGTACGTTTAATCAGCTACGGTGCAAGCACCAATAATGTCTGCACCCTTGTCAAAAACAGTGAAGCCGATGATATCGTTCGTGCATTACACGCCGCACTTTTTGAGTAATCTATAAAAGAAACGCAAAGGGACAAACCGAATGAATGGATTTGTCCCTTTTTATTTTGCAAAATATCAAGCGGATCTTACCGCTTGTGAGGCAGTTTTTGCCAAGTGACTTCGTTACGCAGATAAACCGGTTCGACATCAATTGCTGTTTGAACATTTCCCGCCAATATTGCTTGTTCTGCCAAAGGCAACATAAATTGTGCGGACGGCAAGCTAATGTCACTGACTTTTACTTTCAAATCGGCTTGAGCAAATTGCGGATAAGTCGCCCATCCCGTTCCGACAACTACGGCACCATCAACTTGCCGAATCTGCGCTACCGCTTTTTCCGGCGAACAGACTTGCTCTTCAACAACCTCCTGCCATCCCTGCTCAGATAAACGGAATTGCGCAAAATATACCTCATTCATTCGAGCGTCAATCAATGCAATAACATCTTTGGCTCCAGTTTGTTGAAATGCCGCTTCTGCCATCATCTGTAAATTTGAAATCGGAATAACGGGTAAGTCGGCGCCGAGCGCCAAGCCTTGTGCAATACCGACACTAACACGCACACCGGTAAAACTTCCCGGTCCACGACCAAATGCCAAATAATCAACCTCTTTTATCGAAATACCCGCTTGATGAAGTAGTTCATCAATCATCGGCAAAATACGTTGCGTGTGTGTACGCGGGCTGAGTTCGTCTGAAAAGAAACGCTGACCTTGATATAACAAAGCCACCGAACAAGCCTCGGTGGCGGTATCTAACGCTAAAATAGTACTCATTTTATTAGCTTAATTTGCGACGTTGTTCTACGGCTTCGGCGAGTTGGAACAGCACTTTTTCACTGTCTTCCCAGCCGATACATGCATCGGTAATACTTTGTCCGTAAACCAACTCTTTACCTTCAACCAAATCTTGTCGACCTTCAACCAAGTGACTTTCAATCATCACTCCCGAAATCAAATGAGAGCCGGATGCAATTTGCTCACAAACCGCATCGCACACATCCAATTGTCGTTTAAATTGTTTTTGGCTGTTTGCGTGACTAAAATCAACCATTACATGCGGACGGCGACCTGATTTTTCGATGTCTTTACAGACTTTTGCTATAGCTTCCGCGTCATAGTTCGTTCCGTTATCGCCACCGCGTAAAATGATATGGCAATCCGGATTACCTGCCGTAGACACAATTGCCGAATGTCCGAATTTGGTCACCGATAAAAAATGGTGTGGCGCTTCTGCGGCACCAATTGCATCCAAAGCAATTTTTACACCACCGTTTGTCGCATTTTTAAACCCGACGGCACAAGACAATCCGGAAGCTAATTCGCGGTGTACTTGTGATTCTGTCGTTCTGGCGCCAATCGCTCCCCAGCTCATGAAATCCGCCACGTATTGCGGTGTAATCATGTCTAAAAACTCACCTGCCGCCGGGACGGTTAAATCATTAATGTCGGATAAGACTTTTCGGGCAAGGCGCAATCCGTCATTTAACGCATAGGTTTCATTTAAATACGGATCATTAATTAATCCTTTCCAACCGACTGTTGTACGCGGTTTTTCAAAATAGACACGCATAATCACTTCAAGATTTTGGTTAATTTTGGGATTTGCGCGCATCGCTTGAATTTTTTTTGCATATTCCAAAGCGGCTGTCGGATCATGAATAGAGCAAGGACCTATCACGACTAATAAACGGTCATCCGCACCATGAATAATCTTATGCACAGCAGCGCGTGTTTTTTCTACCGTGTCGGCAGCCACATTACTCGCAGGGCAACTCTCCAGTAAGGCGACCGGGGGTAATAATTCTTCAATACTGTTAATTCTAATATCGTCGTTTCTGTACATTTCATACTCTCTTATATTGTGTAAAAAAATAATAAATAGTGGCTATGCAGTCATCCATTGCAGTTTAAAGTAGAAGAATCTTTCGGCATTGTCAAACGCTTTTGTACTGTTTAACCAGTACAAAGACATGTCTGAACAATTAACGTACTAATTGCTAAAGGTATTACACACATTCGGATTACCTGACTGCAAACCTTTTCTAAACCATGCCAAACGTTGTGCAGAGGAACCGTGCGTGAAACTATCCGGGATCACCCGACCTTGACTTTGCTGCTGTAAGCGATCATCACCCACGGCTTCCGCCGCTAAAAAAGCCTCTTCAATATCACCGGAATCCAATTTTCCTTCTTTCTGAATTTGGTATCCCCAAACACCGGCAAAGCAATCCGCCTGTAATTCTACATTGACGGAAATTTGATTCGCCGCTTTTTGACTACCGGCATTACGTTGTGCTCGTTGTGTTTTTTCCGTAATACCTAATTGGTGTTGAACATGGTGTCCGACTTCGTGTGCAATCACATAGGCAAAGGCAAAATCTCCCGCAGCTTTCAGCTTGCTTTTCATATCGTCGTAAAACGAGAGATCAAGGTAAATTTTTTCATCCAACGGGCAATAGAACGGTCCCATTACCGATTGCCCCGTACCGCATGCCGTGCTTGTTGCACCGCGATATAACACTAATGTCGGTTCACGATAAGTTAAGCCGTTTTGTTGAAAATAATTTCCCCATATCCGCTCGGTGGTGTACAACACTTTGCGGGAAAGGGTATTTAATTCCGCCTCTTCGGCTGAAGAGATCGAGCTGTGTTGTTCTTGTTCATATTGGTTTTCTTGACCAAGGCTAATTACCCCCGATAAATCCACGCCATAATAAGCTCCCACCAATAAAATGATAAAACCTAAAATGCCGCCTTTACCGCCACCGATAGACACTCGTCTACCGGAATAACCGGATTGACTTCGGCGATCTTCAACATTACGGCTCTCTTTTTCATTATCTAAACGCATTGTTTTTTCCTTTATTTTTATATAGGTTTGTTGACGTTTCGAGAACATAAAACCAGCAAAAGGTATTCATTTAACAACCGGCACAACCGAGTTGTACTAGGTGTAAAGCACATATTCTCTCATCTAAATACCTCAACAGCACCTAATTATCAGTTATTCTGTGACACAACCCGTTTCTTGACACGGTTTGCATTCACTACGTTGATGATAGCTTTCCGCCAGTTCGGTCAGTGCTTGTAACGCAGCTTGTTTATCGGCGCTACCGCCGACTTGGGCGATAAAATAATTCAAATTAGGTTTTGCCGGAAAATATGCAGCAAGTTCTTCCAAGCCAGCGCCGAAACCGTTGAAACGCCACAGGGATCCTTTCTCGCCGCTTGCGGAAACAATGTCTCGAATATGTTCCGCTTGAATATCTTTACCGTCCTCTTTATACATTTGTTGCACATCGGCAATTTGCAACTCGACCATTCTCTGATCGTCAGTATTTTCGTATGCCATTGAACGGGTGTACATCGCAATATCGGTGCTGTTCCAGCTTTGGTTTTGTGGCAAAAATGCCATACCGACACCCTGCGACGCAAGAGAATTATCCAATTTCCAACCTTTCGGTGCAGTAAAGCCGTAGCAATGTCCTTCGCCGTAAGCATAGCCGGAACGGGGTTCGATAAGTTGCGATGCAAGCGCTTCCACTTCATTCAAAGTTAATTGTTGCGTAGTCGTATTCGCCCAAATCGGAGAAGCTGAGGAAAGCCACAATATGCCAAACGATAAAACTTTTTTCATGTTTTTACTCCTAAATTTTGTACTTAAAAGATAGGCAGCTCCTAGTCACTATCTTGCCAACAATTCTCTTTTACCGCGACTATCCGGTGCCGAGAGAATCCCCTGCTCTTCCAGCTGATCAATAATTCGAGCTGCGCGGTTAAAACCTAGTGAAAAACGGCGTTGAATGCCACTGATGGAGGTTGTACCGCTATCCGTCATAAATTGGGCAATTTCGTCAAAAAGCGGGTCTAAATCACCGCTTGTACCTTTTTCATTTGATTCATTACTATCATCGGCTGAAGCCGTAATATTTTCAATATATTCGGGTTTACCACGTGCACGCCAGTTATCGGCAACACGTTGTACATCATCATCACTCATATAAGCACCGTGAATACGGATAATTTCAGGGCTACCGGCGCCCGAATAAAGCATATCCCCTCGTCCCAGTAACGATTCTGCACCGCCTTTATCCAAAATAGTGCGAGAGTCAATCTGACTTGCGACCGTAAATGCGATACGGCTCGGGATATTCGCTTTAATCACCCCGGTAATCACATCCGTTGATGGACGTTGCGTCGCCAGAATCAAATGGATTCCTACCGCTCGGGCTTTTTGGGCAATTCGCATAATATGATCCTCAACCTGCTTACCGGCGGACATCATCAAATCGGCAAACTCATCTACGATAAGCACAATATAGCTCATTTTTTCCAATGGAGGCGGTAATGCGTCCATGGAATCACCCGGTCGCCACAACGGATTCGGAATCGGTAAATTCATTTCTGCCGCTTTTTCGATCTTATCGTTATAACCTTCAATGTTGCGGACACTCAGACTGCTTACCAATAAATAGCGACGCTCCATTTCTTCTACCGCCCAACGTAGTGCGTTTTCCGCTTTCTTCATATCGGTAACCACCGGTGTGAGTAAGTGCGGAATATCGTTATAAATCGATAATTCAACGACTTTCGGGTCAATCATGATGAAACGCACTTGTTCCGGACTGAGCTTAAAGAGCAAACTCAAAATCATGGTATTCACTCCGACGGACTTCCCGCCCCCGGTTTGCCCCGCCACCAATAAATGCGGCATTTTTGCCATATCGACGACAACCGGCTGTCCGCTGATATCTTTACCTAATGCCATAGGTAATGTCGCCTTCGTATGACGAAATTCATTACTATCCAGTACATCGCGCAACCAAACCGTTTCACGGTGACGATTCGGCGTTTCAATCCCCATATAAGGTTTACCCGGCACCACATCGGTAATACGGATCGCTTTAAAGATTAACGCCCGAGCCAAATCACTACCCAAATTGGCAATTTTCGACACCCGAACCCCCTCGGCGGGAAGAATTTCATAACGGGTGACCACCGGACCGACCAAAACATCTTCCACCGTTGCCTTTACCCCGAAGCTGGCTAACGCTTTTTCAATACGGCTTGACGTGTCCATGATTTCTTGCTTGGTAATTTGTTGTGTTTCTACCGGCGTCGCCGTCAACAAATCCAAGGTTGGTAATGGGGTCGTCGGTTTTTCCATTTGCCGTTTACGCTGTAATAGCGGGTGAATTAAACTTTCACCATATTCTTTCGGATATTGCTGTTGTGTTTTAGGTTCATCCGCTTTCGTCACCTCTCTGTTTTGTGGTGTGTCCAACATTACTTGCGGTATCACATTATCCGATGAAACCGGTAGCGACATAAACGCGTCATCCGAGCGTAACGCTGAAGCCTGCTCTGTCGGTTGCATTTTCTCCGTTTCTACATGCGGATTTAAGCGAATTGTCGGCATTACACGCTCTTCTTGAATAACAGGCATCACCTCATGTACATTATCGGCATGACGGAAAGAAGGCGTGTGTACAACGTCGTTTTCAGGCACTCGAACCTTTGGCAAAACCGCTGCTTGCTCAGTTTCAAACAACGCTGCCGAATTCAGTTCTTCCGTTAATGTTTGGTTCGGTTGTGGTTTTTCAGCTTCTTTTAATCCGGTGATATTCGGGCGTGAGAATACCGTGACATCGGTCAATTGATATTCTTGTTCATCGTCTTCCGCTGTCGGCAAAGGGCCTTCAGCTACTGAATCATTTTCATGATGTTTATCTGCTTTTTTAATGAGCGGAGCGAGTTGCTCTTTAGGTGTACCGATAATCCAATGGTATAAGCGGTTAAACAAACCGATAATAATTTGCCCCGAGCAAAAATAAAAACCGATAGCAGTCAACACCATAGAAATAAACAATACACCGAAATGACCCAATATACCATCAATAAAACTGCTTAACATACTACCGACAATCCCGCCTGACAAATAGTAAGTCGAATGCGGTAAAAGCACATGAGATAAACCGGATAAACCTACGAGCAACACGATGAAACTGACTAACCAACTCAGCATCTCACACCATGTCAATTCATCCGTTAATCGCAATACCAATACGTAAACGGCAGTAAAGGTTAAACCGAACGGGAAAACAAATGCGACTTTACCGAACAAGGCAAATAAAATATCGATTGCCCATGCACCGAGTACACCCGTTTTATTTAATACGTTATCCGTTGCCGAACTGGCGACCGTCCATGCGTTATCAACCGGGCTGTAACTCGCCCAAGCAACAATAAGGTACAACCCTATTACTATCGTTAGCAATAAGGAAAATTTAATAATATTTTCTTTTCCTTTTAAACGTTTAATCACAATAAACCCTTATTTCAACAACAAATAATTTGTCTGTTTAACTTCTTCCATCACGACATAAGTGCGCGTATCATTAACCCCCGGTAAGCGTAACAATGTCGTACCGAGTAACTTACGATATGCCGCCATATCCGCCACGCGCGTTTTTTAGCAAATAGTCGAAATCACCGGAAACCAAATGGCATTCTTGAATTTCATCCAATTGTTGAACGGCGCGATTAAATTCCTCGAAGACATCCGGTTTTCCCCTTACCAACGTAATCTCAACAATCACCAATAACGGCGCCTCCAACAATTCCGGATTAAGCAACGCGCGGTACCCCATTATGACATTTTGCTTTTCCAAACGTTTCACCCGTTCCAAGCAAGGTGTCGGAGAAAGCCCTACGCGTTTTGACAAATCAATATTGGATATTTTGCCATTACGCTGTAATTCATTCAAAATCTTCAAATCAATGGCATCGAGTGCTTTAGATAGTTTTTTATTTTCCATTTTCACACCTTTTTAGCGTTTTGTTCTAATTTGTTCATTTTACAAGGGAATAATCATCAGGTCTAAATCTATTTGCAAAAAAATAAAAAAATCCGACCGCTTGTCAGGCGATCGGATGATTCACTAAATGCTTTATTCGTTAGCTGACAACGGCCGGAAGCAATCCTTTTTGCATTAAGAACGGAATAATGATAATGGCAATACCGGCAAGGAAAGCTAGGATTAATCCCGGATTACCGCCAGCAACCCGATAAGATAACTGTGGATACTGTTTTCGTGCTTTCCATGCCAAACCTATCGGCAAAATAGCACCGTAAAAAGCAAACAACAGCCCGGCATAACCTAGAGCCGCAATAAATCCTTTCGGATAAAATAATGCAAATGCCAAAGGCGGAATAAAAGTTAACGGGGTTAACAATATCCGATTCGCCGGTAAATTGACCCGTTTCAGTAAATCGCCGGCACCTTCAAAAATGCCCATGGCTACACCTAAAAAAGAAGTAATCAGCGCTAACGCAGAAAATAAACGGACGATTTCACCTAAAATAGTGCTGCCCGTAATTTGACTGGTCGCCTTAACCAAACCGTTTAATGTCGGATCTTGATTCAGTAGCGTCACAAATTCATTTTGGCTCAATACGCCGTGGGTTGCCAATTGCCATAATAAATAAGCCGAAAGCGGAATTAACGTTCCGATCATAACTGCCATTCGAATTTTACGGATATCCCCGTCCAAATAGCTGTTTATGCTCCCCATAATCACATGGAAGCCGAATGAGGTGAAAAAAATCGGAATGGCAGAAAATACGAGTAAATTGTCTAGCGGAATCGCCGTCAGATTTTCCAACTTGGCTTTCGGAAGCATCATGAGCAAGACGAAGACAAAAGCAATGATTTTACCGATAAATAATAGACGGGTTAAGCCATCCACACCTTTAATCCCAACAACCACAAAAATACCGAGAAATAATGTAAAAAACAGTATACCGATTTGTAACGTGGATTTTTCATCACTGATTGTCGGTAATAAACCGGCAACCAAAGAACCGCCTCCGGTAATATAAGCGGCTAATAATGCGTACAATAGAATCAATAAACTTGCCGTGGCCAATATGCGCCCTGCCATCCCAAAATATTGTTCGGCCAAGCTGGCTACGCCCACATCCTGTTGTTTAGCCGTTTGGTAAACTTCCATAAAAAGCAGACCGGTATAAGTGAGTAACAGCCATAACCCGATAAGTAAGACAACGGTCATCCCAAACCCGATACCGGTAGAAGTCAGTGGCATAGCAAGCATTCCGGCTCCAATCGTCGTGCCTGCGATCATTAATGCGCTACCTAATATTTTATTTTTCATAACGGCTCCTATTAAAAAACGGAGCGCATTCTAGCAAAATAAAATTAAAACGTAACATTAAATTTTCACTGTAAATAAATTGTGACAAGTTTACACATATACTCGATACAAAAAATAAGCCCTGCATATCACAGGGCTTATCTTTTGCATTTATAGCGGATTAACTAGCTGATCACTTGTGGCAAGAATCCCGCTTCGATTAAGAACGGCACATTCATGATCAACAAACCTAATATCAAGGCAATCAATAGTCCGATATTACCACCGGCGACACGATAAGGCAGATCAGGGAATTTCCGTCTTAGCATCCATGCCATTCCGATAGGCAGAACCAAACCGTAGAATGTAAACATTTGACCGGCATAAGTTAATACCCCTAAGAAATCGCGATAGAATAATGCAAGCAACAGTACCGGTACAAAAGTCAATAAACTCAATGAAATACGGTTTGCCGTAATATTGACACGTTTCAGTAAGTCGTCCAAACAATCCACTAAGGCTAATGCCACACCTAAAAAGGATGTAATCAATGCCAATGCCGAGAAAATACGTACCGCCCCACTGATTAAGTTACTGCCTGTCGCTTGATATGTCGCTTCAACCAAACCGTTTAATGTCGGATCTTTACGGATAATTTCGACGAATTGGAATTGCTCAAACACTCCATGTGTTGCCATTTGCCATAAAATATAGGCCACTAACGGAATCGCCGTTCCGCCGATAATGGCAATGCGTAAACGACGAATATCTCCCTCCAAATAATTGTTAATACTTGGAATCACGACATGGAAACCGAATGAGGTAAAAAATACCGGGCTGGCGGAGATAATCGCCAAGTATTTTAGCGGCATCGCACCAAGGTGAGCTAAAGTTACTTTAGGTAACATCAAAAACAATACCAATACAAACGTAATCAATTTAACGATAAAAAGTAAACGGGTAAACGCATCGACCGCACCGGTACCGATAGTCACGGCAATCGCAAAAACGATGACAAACAGAACGATCGCCACACTTCCCGGCTCACTGAAAAAAGTTAAATACGGTGCAAATAAATCACCGCCGCCCAAGGAGTACACCGTTAAAATCGCATACATAAACACCACGAGTGAGAATGTCGCCAACACACGTCCGACCATACCAAAATGTTGCTCGGCAAGTGTGGCAATCCCGGCATCTTGTCTTTCTGCTTTTTGATAAACTTCCACAAAGAGTAACGCGCTATACGAAAGCAATATCCACAATGCAAATAATAAGAGTAAGGTATAACCGAACCCCATTTCCGCCGATGTTAACGGCATTGCCAACATCCCTGCGCCGATAGTCGTTCCGGCTACAATCAGCGCACTCCCAAAGGTTTTATTTTTCATAGAGACCTCAAATTAATAAATAAAGCGAGGCATTCTAACAAAGAAAATAAACAAAGTGTAAAAATTTTAATACATTGCAAACAAAATAATACAAGCGGTAGGTTTCATTAATTTTTTTGCAAAAAACGACATGTTACACCCATATCAAACCAGCTAAAGGCTAAAGCGTAATCTACATAAATCGCTCAGGGTTACACCGTATCAAGCCACTCGATAGCACATCATTCTAATGTCAAATATTCTGTACACGTCAATTATTTTGGAGACTACAGCTCATATTTTGTAAATTTCAACGAAAATCCTACCGCTTGTAAAAAGCAATAACAATCCGCACGTAAAACGTGCGGTTTTTAGGCTACCCTATAAGGGCCTAGGACTTCACATGCCCCTCAAGAGGCATGTGAAAAACTGACAACCGCACAATAACTCTATGACTTACCCCTTAAAGGGGTCTACAT
>NZ_JBGYBX010000012.1:0-4822 GCF_041817755.1 Glaesserella sp.
ATCCTGGGGCTGAAGTAGGTCCCAAGGGTATGGCTGTTCGCCATTTAAAGTGGTACGCGAGCTGGGGTTAGAACGTCGTGAGACAGTTCGGTCCCTATCTGCCGTGGGCGTTGGAGAATTGAGAGGGGCTGCTCCTAGTACGAGAGGACCGGAGTGGACGCATCACTGGTGTTCCGGTTGTGTCGCCAGACGCATTGCCGGGTAGCTACATGCGGGAGAGATAAGTGCTGAAAGCATCTAAGCACGAAACTTGCCTTAAGATGAGTTCTCCCAGTCTATAAGACTGTAAGGGTTGTTTGAGACGAAGACGTAGATAGGCGCGGTGTGTAAGTGTAGTGATACATTGAGCTAACGCGTACTAATTGCCCGAGAGGCTTAACCATACAACGCTCAAGTGTTTTGGGCACGTAGGTGTTTTGGATGGTGTGGTTTGACCTAAACGTAAGAAGAGAAGTAGTCGGAAGGATGAAAGTGGAGTAATTGAAAGGACGAAGGGTAAGCGACTGACGGGAGTTGGTTGTGAGTTGAGGCTTGTTTTTGGTTTTGCTAGAAGGAATTATCCTGGCGGCGATAGTGCGGTGGTCCCACCTGACCCCATGCCGAACTCAGAAGTGAAACGCCGTGACGCCGATGGTAGTGTGGGGGTTCCCCATGTGAGAGTAGGTCACCGCCAGGGATTTATTGTGATAGATATAGAGAACCGGATGGATGTAGGAAACCGGATAGATAAGAGACCGTGAGTTGAGAGACTTGCGGTTTTTTGTTTTTTGGGGATTTATAAAGGCACATTATATTTTGATTCACAAAACTTGTTGAAAAACGACCGCACTTTAGTTCTATCAGTGTTAGAATAAAGCAATTTATCTTTTAACAGAAACAGTTATGAAAAATCTTAGATACTTTGCACAAAAATATATTGATTGGGTGATTAAATTAGGTCGTTTAAAGTTCTCTTTGCTTGGGATTACATTGCTTGCGATTTTAGCCGTGTTGACTCAAATTCTGCTCAGCATTTTTATTATCGGTGAGATCCACTGGGGGGATTTAGCCCGTTCTATTACTTTCGGTTTGATTTCCGCGCCTTTCGTAATTTACTTTTTTACGTTATTAGTAGAAAAATTAGAATTATCGCGTATTAATTTAGCTCGCTCGGTTAAGGAATTACAACAAGAAATTCAAGAACGGATTTTGGCTGAACGACGTTTGGCGCAGACCAACCGAGATAAAACCGCATTAATGGCAACTATCAGCCATGAATTACGAACGCCGTTGAACGGAATTATCGGGCTTAGTCGGATTTTATTAGACGGCAATTTATCGGAGCAGCAGCGTAATTATCTGAAAACAATCAGTGTCAGTGCGATTTCCTTGGGACATATTTTCAATGATATTATTGATTTAGAAAAAATTGACGGACGCAGAATTGAATTGCACAAACAGGAAACGGATTTTTATGCTTTTTTAAATGATATTGAAAATATCGGTCGTTTGATGGCGGAGCAAAAACATCTGCAATTTACACTAAAGTGCGGTGAAAATTTGCCGCATTTTTTAATGTTGGATAATACCAGATTAAGTCAGGTGTTATGGAATTTGCTAAGTAATGCGACTAAATTTACGGAAAAAGGATTGATCGGCATTGATGTACAGCGTGCCGGGGAAAATGAATATCTTTTTGCCGTCAGTGATAGCGGGCAAGGCATTCCGCATGATGAACTGGATAAAATTTTTACCATGTATTATCAGGTGGAACATAATAAGTGTAAACCGGCCGGTAGCGGCATCGGGTTGGCGATTGCAAAACAGATTGCTACATTAATGGACGGTGATTTAACCGTTAAAAGCGAGTTGGGACAAGGTTCTACTTTTCTGCTTCGTATCCGGGCGGAAGAGTCCGGCAGTCCGCTAAGTAAACAAATTGTGCCGAGTATTGCCGATTTGCGCGTTTTATTGGTAGAAGATATTGAATTGAATGTGATTGTTGCCAAGTCGGTATTGGAAAAGCAGGGGTATCAAGTTGATGTGGCAATGAGCGGGCAGCAGGCGATAGAGAAATTTGAGCGGAATATTTATGACTTAGTGTTATTGGATATTCAGCTGCCGGACATGAGCGGCTTTCAGGTTGCGCAGCATTTGCGGCAAAAATATGAAGAAGGCATATATGACTTTTTGCCGCCGCTGATTGCATTGACGGCGAATATTATGCACAGCAAAGCAGAATATCAGCAACAGGGAATGGATGATGTATTGCGTAAACCGTTGTCCGTGAAAGCATTAAACCGTTGTTTATCGGACTATTTCGGTGAAGCGGATAACTCGGTTTTTTTAGCGCCGGTAAATAAAGAACCCGGTCAAAGTGCGGTCGATTTTGAGGCTGATTTTGTGATGTTAAACGATCTGATTGCTATGCTCGGCGTGCAGTTCGTAAAGGATAATCTCTCTTTGTTTAAACAAACTATGCCTGAATATATCGCGGACTTACAAACGGCATTCATACGTTATCAACAAGATCCCGCTCATCGTTCGGAACTGACCGATTGCGCTCACAAAATCAAAGGTGCGGCTGCCAGTATCGGGTTAACATATCTTCAGCAGATTGCGGAACAAGCGCAGCGTGCCGAATTGAGCGGTTGGAAGGAAAATATTGCCGAATGGGTAGAATTGTTGACGACACAATGGCTCAGTGAAACGGAAAAATTAGAGAGATGGTTAGCAAGTAAAAGCTAAAATAAAAGCCAAATTCTGATGGGAATTTGGCTTTTTTGCCGATTAATTTTTGAATTCAGCTGTTAAACAAGGCTGAATTTTATTTAAAATTTCTTTGAGGACGCGCGGTGCGGCGGCAATGATATGTCCTGCTTTTAAGTAATTATGTCCGCCGTTGAAGTCACAAACCAGCCCGCCCGCTTCACGTACGATTAAATCGCCGGCGGCGCAGTCCCAAGGTTTTACGCCCAATTCAAAATAACCGTCAACACGCCCTGCTGCCACATAGCATAAGTCCAAGGCTGCGGATCCTGTGCGACGGAAATCGGCACAGTCTTCAATTAAGCTGTTCATCATAGCGAACTGCAGCGGCATAAATTTGGTTTGTTTAAACGGAAAACCGGTCGCTAACACCGTGCCGGACAATTCTTTTTTGTTATCCACGCGTAAGCGCATTTCATTTAATTTTGCGCCTTCGCCACGTACGGCGGTGAACAGTTCGTTACGGATAGGATCGTAAACCACGCCGACTTCTGTGCGACCTTTTACGCGAATGGCAATGGAAACGGAAAAATACGGGAAAGCTTTGACAAAATTGGTGGTGCCGTCTAATGGATCAATCACCCATTGCACATCGTTGTCTTTTCCTTCCAGCGCACCGCTTTCTTCGGTGATAATAGTATGTTCGGGATAAGATTTACGGATAATCTCAATGATAGCGGCTTCAGCAGCCTTGTCCACGTTAGTCACATAATCATTGGCACTTTTCAGTGTGGTTTCAACATCATCGCGGCGTTCATAGTTTTTGGCAATCACATTGCCCGCTCTCCGTGCCGCACGAATCGCAATATTTAGCATTGGGTTCATAATCCACCGGATTTTCTAAAGAACATAATAAAGGCGTGCATTATAGTTATTTTTTAATCAGTTGACCAGTGTTTTCGCGCTTCGGAAAGTAAAATAAATTTCACAAACCTGACTGAATCCGAAGGGTATTATGATAGAATAACCACAAATTTTACTCTGAATACAAATGCTATGTTGAACAATATCCGAATCGTATTAGTCGAAACTTCCCACAGCGGTAATATCGGTTCCGCCGCGCGGGCGATGAAAACGATGGGCTTGACGCGGCTGTATTTGGTTGCGCCAAAACAAGGCATTGACGAACAAGCGATTGCCTTGGCGGCAGGGGCGGAAGATGTGGTTCGACAAGCGGTGATTGTGCCGACATTTGATCAAGCGGTGGCGGATTGTTCGTTAGTGATTGGCACCAGCGCCCGCTTGCGTCATATGCAAAACAGCTTAATCGAGCCTCGCGAATGCGGGATGAAAGCCCTTGAACGGGCTGCGCAGAACGAACGGATTGCCGTTGTTTTCGGGCGGGAGCGGATCGGATTAACCAATGAAGAATTGCTCAAATGTCGCTATCATTTAACCGTTCCCGCCAATCCCGATTATTCTTCTTTGAATTTGGCGATGGCGGTACAGTTAGTTTGTTATGAACTGCGAATGGCGTATTTACAGCAAAACGGGCAGCCTGTTATTGCAATAGAAGATACCGATTTAAATGCTGGACGATATCCGACGGCAGAAGAAATGGAATACTTTTTTGCTCATACGGAACGGCTTTATCAAACACTTGGTTTTATTCAAAATCAAGGGGTTATGCAAAAATTGAGATGTTTGTATCAGCGGGCGGACGTGAAGAAAAACGAATTGAATATCCTACGCGGTATGCTAAGTGCGGTCGAAAAACAGCTTGTTTTATTGCAGGATAAATAGTTGACTAATTTGGTTGGTTATGTAACTATTTAGCCCGTTAAACCGAGTTATTAAAAGGAAAGTGCGAATGAAATTAACATCAAAAGGACGCTATGCAGTGACGGCGATTTTAGATATTGCGTTAAATGCAAGTGAAAATCCGGTAACGCTCTCGGATATTTCGGAACGCCAGCATATTTCCCTTTCTTATTTGGAACAACTGTTTGCCAAATTGCGCCGCCACGGTTTAGTGAAAAGTGTACGCGGGCCGGGCGGCGGCTATCAGTTGGGCAAACCCGCTACGGATATTTCCATCGGCATGGTGATTTCGGCGGTGAATGAAAATATCAGC
>NZ_JBGYBX010000013.1:0-8697 GCF_041817755.1 Glaesserella sp.
AATATGATTCGTAAAGGTAGTAATAAAACGTTCATTCACGATGAGAACAGTGTTGGATTGGACGTGAAAAGTCACCAAGAATGTGCAGCTATTTTTCGACGTGCTAAACGTTTTATTTGCTATGATGATTACACTGCCATTATTGGGATTATATGTCGGGGCATAGATAAAAAATTGCATAATTATTGTATATCTAATTTATAACTAGTGCTTATTGTACAATAAACTTTCAATTTTTGTTAGAAGATGAGTATATTAATAGGATAAGAGATAGAGGATAGTTTTAAATAGTAAAAAACCTCCACTATTGTGGAGGTTTTTCTGAAAAATTTCAAATTATTTTGTGCTTGGAATACTGAAGCGTTTGTTGAAGCGCTCAACACGACCACCGGTGTCAACAACACGTTGTTTACCGGTATAGAACGGGTGGCAGTTGCCACAAACGTCTAAGTTTAAATCTTTACCCACAGTTGAACGGGTTTTAATCACGTTACCGCAAGAACATGTTGCAGTAATTTCTACATATTTAGGATGAATACCTTGTTTCATTATAGAAAACCTCTAACGAAGCCATATCGCCACTAGAGCATACTACTTAGCTGTCTAGTACCATATGTATTAATAAAAAGCAGGACAATCGCCCTGCAACCAAAAGAGCGGGTATTTTACGTAAGATCATGATAAATAGCAATCAGTTTTTTATATTGATAAGTAAACGTTTGCCTAGAATTGTCGGTGTAATTTTGTGAACTTGATCACATTTTATCATGATGATTTTACGCAAGTATTTGTAAAAATAGTGTAGAATCTACGAATTATTTTACGTTAATTTCTTTCTAGGAGTAAATAATGGCAGAACGTAGAGAACTGGCAAATGCTATCCGTTTTTTAAGTATGGACGCAGTACAAAAAGCAAATTCAGGTCATCCTGGTGCACCAATGGGGATGGCAGATATTGCGGAAGTGTTATGGCGTGATTTTTTATCACATAATCCAACCAACCCGGCATGGGCAAACCGTGATCGCTTCGTACTTTCTAACGGACACGGCTCAATGTTAATTTATAGTCTGTTACACTTAACAGGCTACGATCTTTCAATTGAAGATTTAAAACAGTTCCGTCAATTACACTCTAAAACCCCGGGGCACCCGGAATATGGCTATGCACCAGGCGTTGAAACCACAACAGGTCCGTTAGGTCAAGGGATTACCAATGCGGTAGGTATGGCGATTGCAGAAAAAACGTTAGCGGCACAATTTAACCGTAAAGGTCACGAGATTGTAAACCACTACACTTATGCGTTCTTAGGTGATGGCTGTTTAATGGAGGGCATCTCACACGAGGCTTGTTCATTAGCAGGCACTTTAGGTTTAGGCAAATTAATCGCTTTCTATGATGACAACAATATTTCGATTGACGGTCACGTGGATGGTTGGTTCTCTGACGATACTGCAATGCGTTTTGAGTCGTACGGCTGGCAAGTTATCCGCAATGTTGATGGACACAATGCGGAGCAAATTAAATTTGCAATTGAAAATGCACAAGCAGAAAAAGATCGCCCAACATTAATTATCTGTAAAACCATTATCGGTTACGGCTCGCCAAATAAATGTAACTCACACGATTGTCACGGTGCACCATTAGGTGATGCAGAAATTGCAGCTGCACGTGAATACTTAAAATGGGAACACGCACCTTTTGTTATTCCAGCTGAAATCTATGCAGAATGGGACGCAAAAGCAAAAGGCTTAATTGCAGAGAAAGAGTGGAATGCAAAATTTGCAGCTTATGAAACCGCTTACCCGGAGCTTGCGGCTGAATTTAAACGTCGTGTTGCAGGTGAATTACCAGCGAACTGGGCGGCAGAATCACAGGCATTCATTGAAAAATTACAAGCAAACCCGGCAAACATTGCAAGCCGTAAAGCATCACAAAATGCGATTGAAGCTTATGCACACCTTCTTCCTGAGTTTTTAGGCGGTTCTGCAGACTTAGCGAGTTCAAACTTAACATTATGGTCCGGTTCAAAACCGATTCGTGCGGATTACAATGTGGATGGCAACTACATCAACTACGGCGTGCGTGAGTTCGGTATGTCAGCGATTATGAACGGTATCGCTTTACACGGTGGCTTTATCCCATACGGTGCAACCTTCTTAATGTTTATGGAATATGCACACAATGCGGTGCGTATGGCGGCGTTAATGAAACAACGCTCATTATTCGTTTACACCCACGACTCTATCGGTTTGGGTGAAGATGGCCCAACTCACCAACCGGTCGAACAGACTGCGGCATTACGTTTAATTCCAAATCTTCAAACCTGGAGACCGTGCGACCAAGTCGAATCTGCGGTAGCGTGGAAAGCGGCAGTTGAACGTAAAGATGGTCCGAGTGCCTTAATCTTCACTCGTCAAAACCTGGCTCAAATGGAACGTACCCCGGAACAACTTGCCAACGTGGCTCGTGGTGGTTATATCCTACGTCAATGCTGTGAAAAAGGCGATTGCCCGGATTTAATCTTAATCGCAACCGGTTCGGAAGTAGAGTTAGCGATGAAAGCGGCGGATGTATTGAGTGCCGAAGGGCATCAAGTGCGAGTGGTTTCCATGCCAAGCACTAATGTGTTTGACGCACAAGATGAAGCTTATCGTGAAGCGGTATTGCCAAGCTCGGTAACCAAACGTGTAGCAATTGAAGCGGGTATTTCAGATTTCTGGTACAAATATGTCGGCTTTGGTGGTCGTATTGTTGGCATGAATAGTTTCGGCGAATCCGCACCGGCGGGCGAATTATTCAAACTCTTCGGCTTTACCGTCGATAATGTGGTCGCGAAAGCGAAAGAAATTTTATAATACCTTCGATGAAATGACGAAAAACGGACTGGAGACAGTCCGTTTTTGTTTTTACAAGCGGTCGGATCCGATATCTTTTTTGCAAAAATATCGGCGGAACTGACCGCTTGTAAGCTATCCGCTTTACTCTTCGTCGAAGAATTCCATGGATGAGTTCGGTGTTTCAGGGGGATTGTCATATAACCAATTGGCTAAGCGGGCATAATCCGCCAGGCTTAAATTTTCCGCCCGTGCGTTTAAATCTACACCTAAGCCTTCCAGCTGCTCGGCACTGAAAAGTGCGGAAAGCGCATTTCTTAAGGTTTTACGCCGTTGGTTAAACGCCTGTGTGGTTACGCGGTTTAACCAATAGACATCTTTCACCGGATGAGGGAGGGTTTTATATGGCACCAAACGGACTACCGCCGAATCGACTTTCGGTGCCGGTTTAAATGCGGAAGGCGGCACTTCTAAGACCGGCATGACTTGGCAATAATATTGTGCCATGATGGTTAAGCGCCCGTAGGCTTTACTGTTCGGTGCGGCACACAACCGTTTGACCACTTCTTTTTGCAACATAAAATGCATATCTTGGACAAGGTCGTGAAATTTAAATAAGTGGAACATCAATGGCGTGGAGATGTTGTAAGGTAAATTACCGAATATCCGCACGCCTTGTCCTTCAGGTAAATTGAGGCTGTTGAAATAATCGCGGAAATCAAAGCGCAGCGCATCTTGTTCAATCACCGTTAATTTATGGTTTAAAAAAGGATGGTGACGTAGCCGTTCGGCTAAATCGCGATCCAGTTCGACGACGGTCAGTTTATCGACCAACTCGGCAACCGGTTCGGTTAATGCACCGAGGCCGGGGCCGATTTCCAGTAAAAATTGCCCGTTTTGCGGGTGAATGGCGGCAACGATATGATGGATAACGTTTTGATCGTGTAAAAAGTTTTGTCCGAAACGTTTACGGGCAGTATGTCCTAGGTGTTTTTTGGTATTCGGGCTCATTATTTTCCTTACAAGCGGTATGATTTTCGCAATATTTTGCAAATTTGATAAAACAAAGAACCCCGCACGGAGCGAGGTTCTTTCAATTGAGGTTATTTTACTCGTTTATGTATTTAATTTCAGCACGATTTTTCAAAGCTTTAACCCAGTCTTTGGACGCTTCTTGCGCTTGCTTATTGACTAATTGTTCATACGCTTTCTGCAGATAAGCATCTTCGGTACGATCGCCTTGGCGGGTATCAGTGACTTTCAAAATATGCCAACCGAATTGCGATTTAAACGGGGCGGTAATGGCTCCTGTTTTGCTTTGTTTTGCCGCTTTGGCGAAAGCCGGATCGTATGCATCTAAAAAGTTCCAACCTAAATCACCGCCGTCTGCGCCGGATGCGTAGTCAACGGAGTTTGCTTTGGCGGCATCTTCAAAGGTTGTTTTGCCCGCTTTAATATCGGCAACAATACTGTTGAGTTTCGCTTTTGCCTGTGCGTCATTGAGTACAGGGGTGGTTTTAATCAGAATATGACTGATACGGTGTTCCGTACCGGTCACCGGTTTCAAACTGCCGTTGGCTTTGGCATTATCAAGCATCTGCTTTGCCAACCCTTGTACGTCTTGTGGTTGTACTTGAATCGATTTCCCGATAGCTTGGTTACGCACTTGTTCCATCATAATTTGATGGGCGATTTGTTGGCGGTATTGATTCAATGTAATGCGTTGTGAATCCAAATAATCCAATAATTGACCGTAAGTAATGCCGTTTTGAATCGCAATATTTTCAATAATTTGGTCAACTTGCGCATAATCGACTTTGATGCCGGATTCTTGGATTGCCCGTTGTACAAGGAAATCATCGATCACACTGTCTAATGCAACTCGTTGATTGGTTTCGGTTTTGGCTTTTTTGCCCAGTGCTTTGAGAACTTGGCTTTGCATAATCGGATAACCATCGACGGTGGCAACAACACGCTCTTCAGCCGATACGTTTTGTGATACGGCAAACAGAGTGCATGCAGCAAGTAATAATGATTTTGTAAACTTCATTTTTTATTCCTATAAAAGGTCGTTAACTTAAACAATAGTGGTTGCTTAGAATCAAAATTTAAAAAAAGGTTCAGAGTGATTGAATTTTCTTAATCACGTTGGTGGTTGAACATCCGTTTTCAAAATTGAGCACGCGTACCTCGCCGCCGTTTGCCCAAACTTCCTTGCTGCCGGCAATGTCTTCCGGTTTGTAGTCGCCGCCTTTAACTAAGAGATCGGGTAAGATCTCGCTGATCAAACGTTGCGGCGTATCTTCGTCAAAAGGGACAACCCAGTCAACGGATGCCAAGCCGGCAAGAACCGCCATGCGGGCATCGAGATCGTTAATCGGGCGGGATTCGCCTTTTAAACGTTTGACGGAGTGGTCGGTATTGACGGCGACAATTAGGCGATCACCGAGTTTACGGGCGTTATCCAAATAAGAAACATGCCCCGGATGAAGAATGTCGAAACAACCGTTAGTCATGACGATTTTCTCACCGCGTTGTTTGGCTTGGCGGACAATCGCTTTGAGGGTATCTTCGTTCATTACGCCGAACCCGGTTTCGGTTCGCTGGTGAATCGCTTGTTCCAATTCACTCGGTGTCACGGTTGAGGTCCCCAATTTTCCGACAACGATACCCGCCGCAGCATTGGCTAAATAACAGGCTTCCTCCAACGGTCGGCCGTCGGCTATCGCCGTTGCCAATACGCTGATTACCGTATCGCCCGCGCCGGTCACATCGTAGACTTCTTTAGCTTGGGTCGGTAAATGGAAGGCCGGTTGATTTGGGCGGAGTAGGGTCATCCCTTTTTCCGAGCGGGTAACGAGCAGCGCGGATAAATCATAATCGGCAATCATTTTGAGCCCTTTCGTTACGATATCGTCGTCGTGATGACAAACACCGGCAACCGCTTCGAACTCAGACATATTTGGAGTGAGTAATGTTGCGCCGCGATAACGTTCGAAATCGGTTCCTTTCGGATCAATTAAAACGGGTACCTTGGCGTTACGGGCGATTTGAATCATGTGTTGTACGCCGTTTAATGTTCCTTTACCGTAGTCGGATAAGATCAGTGCACCGTAAGAGGCAATTTCCGCTTCCAGTTTGGCTAACAGCGGTTGGTAATCGACGTTATGAAAACCTTCTTCAAAATCTAACCGCAATAGCTGCTGATGACGTGACAAAATGCGTAACTTGGTAATGGTCGGATGGGTATCGACGGCGACACAATGATTTCTAATCCGGTGCGAATTGAGCAATTTATCCAATGCCGAACCGGCATCGTCTTGACCAATCAAGCCGTGCAGGGTGACCGGTACATTTAAACTTGCAATATTCATTGCAACGTTTGCGGCACCGCCGGCCCGCTCTTCATTTTCCTGAACTTTTACAACCGGTACCGGTGCTTCGGGAGAAATACGGTTCGTCGAGCCGAACCAGTAACGATCAAGCATCACATCACCCAAAACAAGGACGTTTGCACGATTAAATTGAGGAGAGTATTGCATCATCATAATGAGCCTCTATTTTTTGTTTTTCTTAATAAATTTCATTAAACGTTTACGTTTACGCAATTGACTTGGCGTCAGTTTATTCCGTCTGCCGGCAAACGGGTTATTGCCTTCTTGAAATAACATGCGAATCGGCGAACCGATAATTCTTAAACTCTTACGGTAATAATTGGATAAATAGCGTTTGTAAGAATCCGGTAATTTATCAATCTGATTGCCGTGAATGACGATAATCGGCGGATTATAACCACCCGGATGGGCATATTTTAATTTTACACGGCGACCGTTGACTAACGGCGGCTGATGTTCATCCGTCGCCATTTGTAAAATACGGGTGAGCATGGAAGTCGTGCATTTTTTGGTCGCACATTGATAAGCTTCTTGAATCGAGCCGAATAAATTACCGACGCCGCTACCGTGCAGTGCCGAAATAAAATGAACGCGGGCAAAATCAATAAAATCCAAACGGCGATCCAATTCGGATTTAATGTGATCTTTGATGTCTTGAGATAATCCGTCCCATTTATTCACGACAATCACTAACGATTTTCCGGCATTTAAAATAAAACCGAGCAGGGAAAGATCTTGATCGGAAACGCCGTCACGGGCGTCGATGGTGAGCAGAACGACATTGGCATCTTGAATGGCTTGTAAGGTTTTGATAACCGAAAACTTCTCAACGGCTAAATGCACTTTTCCGCGTTTACGCACCCCTGCCGTATCGATAATGGTATAGGCTTGTCCGTCGCGTTCCATCGGAATATAAATGGAGTCTCGCGTCGTCCCCGGCATATCGAAAACGACGACGCGTTCTTCACCTAAAATGCGGTTGGTCAGTGTCGATTTACCGACATTCGGACGACCGACAATTGCGATTTTGATATTTTTATCGTCAACCGTTTCATTCTCCTCGTCCAAGGCATCGTCGAGCAGGGCGGTGTCTTCTTCATTATCGAAGTCAAAGTCGCTGTCCCATTCGTCTTGTTCGTCATTTGCAAAATATTCGTCGGATCCGACCGCTTGTTCTTCAAGTTGTTCGGCTAACGGCGCTAAAACTTGTTCCATCAACTGGGTTACACCGCGACCTTGTGCCGCTGCGATCGGTTGTACGTCGCCCCAGCCCAATTGATAGAATTCGGCGATATGCGAATCGGCATCGATACCGTCGGTTTTATTCGCCACGACGACCGTGGTTTTATCCCGTTGGCGTAAATAGTGTGCAATGCCGATATCCGCCGGCAGCAAACCGGCACGGGCATCGACTAAAAATAACACCACATCGGCCTCTTCTATCGCCACAAGCGATTGTTCCGCCATTTTTTCTTCTACGCCTTCTTCCGTACCGTCGATACCGCCGGTATCAATCACGATAAAATCACGACCGGCAATATTGGCTTGACCGTACTTACGATCGCGGGTTAAACCGGGAAAGTCGGCAACAAGGGCGTCACGGGTACGGGTTAATCGGTTAAACAACGTAGATTTTCCTACGTTAGGTCTGCCCACCAGGGCAACAACAGGAGTCATATAAACCTCAATGAATCGGCTATGCGTTGCAATAGCTATACAAAATAACACTATTATAGCCTAAATTGACGTAAATCGGATAATGTAAAAAAACAAAACTCACCGACAAGCGGTGAGTTTGAGGGAAAATATTGCAAATCGGTTATGTTCGATGGTCAATGTTCGTCCAGTTTTAGTGCTTGGGAAAAACTCTGTAGCCCTTTGACATTGCCGTGTTTCGCCATGGATTGTAGGGCTTGGGTCGGGGCGTGCAGGAGTTGATTGGTCAATTTATAACTCAGTTCGTGCAGAACTTTTTCGCTGTCTTGACCTTGGCGAACGGCGGCTAACGCTTTTTCCAATAAATCCAACCGAATCTCTTCGGCATTTTGACGATAATGTTTGATTAAGTTGCTCGATTGTTGCTGTTTAAGCCAAGCAAAAAAATCTTTTGCCTCTTCATCAACAATCTCTTTAGCCTGTTCGGCGGCTTGTTGGCGCTGCGCAAGATTTTGCTGAATGATGTGTTGCAAATCATCGATACTGTAAGCGTACACGCCGTCCAATTCGGCGGCTTTTTCGTCAATGTCACGCGGGACGGCAATATCAATCAATAACATCGGATCAAAGCGGCGTTGCTTTTGCGCGGTTTCAACCATTGCTTTGCTAATCAAGATCTCCGGGCTGCCGGTCGAGCTGATCACGACATCTGCCTGATTTAACCCGACTTGTAAGGCGCTGAGCGAGAGGATTTGCATTGGCGCATTCAATCGTTCCGCCAACATTTCCGCCCGAATATGAGTACGGTTGG
>NZ_JBGYBX010000014.1:0-81238 GCF_041817755.1 Glaesserella sp.
AGGAAATATCCAATTAACGACAAATTAGAGAACAATAACAATGAAACAAAACCACCCATTTTTAAATCGTTACTTCGTGGACGAACACGGTTGCCGTGTTTACGCCCAACCGTCCGTTTACGGCAAAGTGGCCAAATTACTCGGTTTGCAAAAAAGTCGCAAAATCCTACCGCTTGTTAAAGTGGTCAGGCAAGGCGAGAAAGTCTTTATTCCGCTTTTTGTGGCGGATAAAACCCGAACCGTTCACGCAAACTGGACATTAACCCTTGAAAGCGGTGAGATTTTAACGGGAAAATGCAAACGTAATAGCATTGATCTGCCTCGTGATTTACCCCTTGGTTATCATCAATTAAGTCTAAACGGCACAACCGCAGAATGTCGCATTATCATTACCCCTGAGCGGGCATACCAACCGAAAGAACTGGCAGAGCATAAAAAATTATGGGGGGCGATTTTACAGCTTTATACCCTACGTTCAGAGCAAAACTGGGGGATTGGCGATTTCGGCGATTTAGCGGAATTTTTAACGAAATTAGCGGAAAAAGGCGGTGATTTTGTCGGTTTAAATCCAATTCATTCGTTATTTCCTGCCAATCCTGAAGGCGCAAGCCCTTACAGCCCGTCTTCTCGTTTATGGCAAAACATTGCTTATATCAATGTTGGGGCGATTGACGCTTTCCAACAAAGCCGTGAAGCACAAGCGTGGTTTAACTCGGCGGATATTCAACGCCAATTAAACGAAGCTCGCCAAAAAGATTATGTCGATTATTCGCAGGTGATACAGTTAAAACTGCAAGGTTTGCATTTGGCATTCGATCAATTTAAACAACAAGATCAAACTGAGTTCGAGCAATTTATCGCCGAAAACGGCGAAGCCTTAAAAGTTCAAGGTACTTTTGACGCTTTACACCAATGGCTGTCTTCTCAATTTAGTGAGCAATGGGGCTGGAACTGCTGGGATGAAAAATATCAAGATTATCACACCGCTGCGGTACAACAATTCCAACAAGAACAGAGTGATTTAGTCCGTTTCTATATGTGGTTGCAATTTGTGGCACAAAAACAGCTCAAAGCCTGTAACGAATTGGCAAAACAGCTAGGTATGCCGATCGGTTTCTACCGTGACTTAGCCGTTGGTGTGGCGGATAACGGAGCGGAAACTTGGGCGGATAAAGATCTGTTTGTGTTAGGGGCATCTGTGGGCGCACCACCGGATATTATGGCACCGCAAGGGCAAAACTGGGGATTATCGCCAATGCACCCTGAAGTGTTGCAAGAACGTGGCTATCAGCCGTTTGTCGATTTATTGCGTGCCAATATGAAAGATTGTGGTGCATTGCGTATCGACCACATTCTCGGCTTTGCCCGTTTATGGTGGGTGTCGAAAGGCGACTCGGCGAAAAACGGCGCTTATGTGAAATATCCGTTGGAAGATTTACTTTCAATCTTAGCTCTTGAAAGCCAACGTCACCAATGTTTAATTATTGCCGAGGCGTTAGGAACAGTGCCGAAAGGCATGTTAGAAACCCTTGAGAACAAAGGCATTTTAGCCTATAACATTTTCTATTTTGAGTACGATCATCAAGGTAGCAAACCGTTGGCGAACTACCCGTATCAAGCAATGACCACCCTCAGTACCCACGATTTACCAACGGTAAAAGGGTATTGGCAAAGCTATGATTTTGATTTAGGGCAACAATTCGGGGTGTACCCGAATCCGCAAGTATTGGATATGCTAAAACGTACTCGCCTACGCAATAAAGCAGAAATCCGTAAAGCGGTAGAAAATAGCGGACAAGTGTTAGATGCCGACAGCGATAATGTCAGCCAACGTTTCAATCATCAATTACAAAGTTATGTGGCGGATACGAACAGTGTACTATTCGGCTCCCAACCGGAAGATTGGTTGAATATGTTAGAACCGGTGAATATTCCCGGTACCAGTACCGAATATCCGAACTGGCGTCGCAAGCTGAGTACGACAATAGACAATATCTTCGCCGATCCGGCCATTCAAGCGTTATTAGGCGCTATTCAAGCGAAGCGGAAACCGTAACTACTATTCTTTTATTCTTCCCTCCCTTGGTGACAAGGGAGGGATTTTTTTATGATATTCCTCAAGTATTCCTCCGTACGGCATTTTATTTATCCCCTTTTCCCGCCCAAATTTGTTAAAATCGCTCACCTATGGATACGGAGGCAAAATGCAAGTTGTTACAAAACTGATTCCAACCAAACTGATTTCGAGTAAGTCGGCGCAAACATCCAAATTGACGAACCAAAGTGTTGAACGAAGCGAATTGCTGGAGCGTTTATCACTGGCAAAGTCTTATCCGCTGACATTAATTACCGCACCGGCAGGTTACGGCAAAACAACATTGGTTTCGCAATGGAAAGAGCGTTTGCTTGCCGGACACGAACAAGTCGCTTGGTTTGCACTGGATGAAGGCGATAACAATGCGGAACAGTTCGCCCGTTATTTTTCCTCGGCGTTGGCAAAGGCTACCGGTATTTCATTGAAAGAACTCAGCTATAAAAATAATTTGATTGATTATTTGGGGCAATTATTGGTATTGCTGGATGACATCGATCGTCATTTTTATTTGATCATCGATGATTACCATCTGATTGAAAACAATGAAATTCATGATGCCTTGCGTTTTTGGCTGAAACATCAACCTCATTGTATGAGTTTGGTGCTGCTTTCCCGTTTAACGCCGCCGCTCAGTATTACCAATTTACGTATTCATGAAAGATTATTGGAAATCGACGTCCATCAACTTGCCTTTACACCGGATGAAACACGTCGGTTTTTTGAACAAAAACTCAATAAAACGTTAAGCGATGAAGTTGTGTTTGCACTGTGTGATCGGGTTGAAGGTTGGGCGACGGCATTACAGTTGATGATATTTGCGATTAAACAGAATGAAGAGTTGTTACTCTTTCCGGAAAAATTATTGGCGAAGCTGAATCAACAACATATTGCCGATTATTTAAACGAAGAGGTGTTTCATTATGTTGATCCGTCGGTGAAACAGTTTATGCAACGTTGTGCCATTCTACGTTCGATGAATGAAAAATTGGTGGTGGCGATTTCCCAAGATGAAAATGGGGTGAAGAAGCTGGACGAACTGGAAAAAATGGGATTGTTCGTTACCCGGATCGTGCATGACGATGGGGAAACCTGGTGGAAATTCCACCCGATTTTGGCATCCTATTTGGCGCAAAGCTGTCGGTTGGAGTTACCGAATGAATGGCAACAATTACACCAAACCGCATCGATGATGTGGTTAAAACTGGGCTACGGTTCGGAAGCGTTATATCACGCTCGGATGTTGGATAATCCGCAAACGCTCTCGTATATTTTGCAGGAACACGGCTGGGATTTATTTCATCAAGGACAATTAAAATTATTGGAAGAAAGTTTAAGCGGTTTGCCGGCAGAGCAGATTTGGCAAGATGAAAATTTAGTGCTACTCAAAGCGTGGTTGGCGCAGAGCCAGCACCGTCATCAAGAAGTCAGCGGCATTTTGCAAAAATTTCAGCCGAAGTCACCGCTTGCAGAGAGTTTGCAAGGACACTTTGATGCATTAAGAGCACAAGCGGCAATCAATGCCGGCGATGAAGAGCGGGCGTATTTACTGGCAACGCAAGCCTTGGCGAATTTATCTTCCGAATTCGGTTATGCTCAAATTGTCGCCACATCCGTGATCGGTGAAGCGCAACATTGTCGTGGTTATTTGAAAGAGGGTTTGTCGTTGATGCAACAAGTCGAAAAAATGGCGACAACCCAACACACTTACCACTATTGGCTTTGGTCAAAATTACAGCAGGCAGAAATTTTATCCGCCCAAGGTTTTTGGCAATCCGCCTATGATTTATTGAAAGAAACCACGCAGCAAACCAAAGCGTTTCACCAAATTCCGATGAATGAATTTTTATTACGCCTGAGAGGGCAAATTCTGTGGGAATGGCATCATTTGGACCAAGCGGAAGCGATGGCAAATGCCGGTATTGATGTGTTGGAAAAACGGGAAGAGCAAATTTATTGCGTGGCATTATTGGCAAAAATTTCATTGACGAAAGGGGATTTGGCGAATGCGTCGCGTTTGATTGAGCAATGTCAGGAGCTGTTGTCACGCAGTTCGCCCCATCAGGATTGGATCACTGCATTGGATGAAGTGCTGTTAATATATTGGCAGATGAGCGGAGACAGTACGCATTTAGAAGGCTGGTTGGCTCAAGCGCACTTCCCGCATCAAGAACATAATCACTTTACGCAACGGCAGTGGCGTAATATCGCCCGTTGTTACATCTTGCAGGAAGACTATGAGCAAGCCTTGCGGATTCTGAACAGTTTATTGAAAACGACGGCGACCTTTAATTTAGTCAGTGACAGTCAGAGAGCATTGATTTTGCGCAATCGGCTTTATTCTTTACAGGGAAAGAAAGATCTTGCCCAGCGTGATTTGATTCAAGCATTGAATTTAAGCCAGCAGACGAATTTTATTAGTGCATTTGTCATCGAAGGGGATTTGATGGCGCAGCAAATCCGACAATTATTGCAGTTAAACGTGTTGGAAGATTTGTCCACCCACAAGGCGCAATTTATTTTACGCAGTATTAATCAGCATAATCGACATAAAACGGCGCATTTTGATGAGCAATTTGTCAAAAACCTGTTGGAAAACCCGCATGTGCCGGAGTTATTGAAAATCAGCCCGTTGACACAACGTGAATGGCAAGTGTTAGGGTTGATTTATTCCGGTTACAGTAATGAACAAATTTCACAAGAACTGGTGGTGGCGATGACCACGATTAAAACGCATATCCGCAATCTGTATCAGAAAATCGGTGTGGCGAATCGGAGCGAAGCTATCGAATATACGCGTGAACTGCTGAGAATGATGGGATACAATTAATGAAGAAATCGGGGAGCGGATAACCGCTCCCCGATTTTAGATAGCTGACAAACCTTGATATTTTTGAAATAGCGGGGTTGCCAAAACGCCAAATAATAAAGTGATTGTAGGGGCAAATTACATTTGCCCTTATATTCCTTAGATTGTTTGGGGCAAATATGATTTGCCCCTACAATGAAAACAACATTATTTTTTCCAAATACGTGTTTGATAATCACGAATAGAGCGGTCTGAACTGAACACACCTAAACGGGCGGTATTCAGAATTGCCGATGTTGTCCAAGCGGTCTGATCTTGGTAACGTTTTGCAATTTCTTTCTGTGCTTGACGGTAGGCGGCAAAATCGGCTAACGCACAGAAATAATCATGGTGAATCATATCGTACACCAATGGTTCGAAGCGATCTTTATCCCCGTCGGAGAAGGTTCCGTCGGCTAAGGCATCTATGGCTTGTTTTAAGATCGGATCCTGCTCGTAATAGCTTTTCGGCGTATAGCCTTTCGCTCGTAATTCCCGAACCGATTCAACCGTGTGTCCGAAAATCACCACGTTTTCTTTACCGGCATATTCGGCAATTTCAACGTTTGCCCCGTCTAGCGTACCTAATGTGATGGCACCGTTTAATGCTAATTTCATGTTCCCCGTACCGGACGCTTCTTTACCGGCAAGTGAAATTTGCTCGGAGACATCCGCCGCCGGAATGATTTTTTCGGCAAGGCTCACGCGGTAGTCCGGTAAAAAGACAACCTGCAATTTGCCTTGCATGTCAGGATCATGATTCACCACACGGGCAACCGCATTGATGGCTTGAATAATTTGTTTCGCCATGAAATACCCCGGTGCGGCTTTACCTGCAAAAATAAAGACGCGCGGCACCGCATCTTGTTGCGGATTGGCTTTTAACTCTTGATAGGTGGCAATGATATTCAGCAAATTTAAATGTTGACGTTTATATTCGTGGAAACGTTTGATCTGTACATCAAATATGGCATTGCAGTTCACGTTTAAGCCGAGGCTTTGCTCGATTTCTTTCGCTAAGAGCTGTTTGTTATGTTGTTTGATTGTACGATAATCGGCTTGAAATTGCGGATCTTCGGCAAATTTTTCAATTTGTGACAGTAAATCCAGATCTTTCGTCCAGTCACCTTTTACGTATTGATCCAATAGCATTGCCAATGACGGATTCGCCTGACGGATCCAACGACGAGGCGTGATACCGTTGGTGACGTTATGGAAACGCCCTTTAAATAAACGCGCATAGGCCGGGAAGAGATCGCTGATAACCAAGTCGGAATGAATTTGTGCTACGCCGTTAACGGCAAATGAACCGACCACACAAAGATTAGCCATTCGGACTCGGAAATTCATCAAGACGGCGGTTTCGTGCCATACGTCGGCAAATTCTTCTTCACTGAATTCCGCCTGTACTTGGTGGTAAAGTTCGTTATTGATGCGTTCGATGATCATCAAGTGGCGCGGCAGCAGTTTGGCAACCAAATGCTGATCCCATTGTTCCAACGCTTCAGGTAACAAGGTATGATTTGTATAGGCAAAGGTTTTGGAACATACCGCCCATGCGTCTTCCCAGGTAAAATCATGCAAGTCGATTAATACCCGCATTAATTCAGGAATGGCGATTGCCGGATGGGTATCATTCAGTTGAATCACTTCAAATTCGGCAAGTTGCGCCAAACTTCTGCCTTGTGCCAAATGGTTGCGCAGAATATCGGCAACGGAACAGGCACAATGGAAATATTGCTGCATTAAGCGGAGCATTTTACCTTCTTGGTGATTATCGTTCGGGTATAAGACTTTAGTCAGCTTCGACGCATCGATCACCTTTGATTCGGCACTTAAAAATTCGCCGTCATTAAATTGCGCAAGATTGAAGGCGGTTTCACTGTAACCTTGCCATAAGCGTAACGGCTGCTGTACGCCTTTATAGCCGACAACCGGCAAATCAAAGGCTTCACCGGTTACCGTCCATGCCGGTTTCCATTCATATTTGTCATCATGCAGATGACACACTTCACCGCCGAATCCGACGGTTTGTCGGAAATCCGGACGATGGTGCTGTTGTAAGTAAAAATCACGGTTCCATGCGTCGCCGGTTTCAAGTTGTTCACCCATGTCGCCGACATGTTGTTTAAACAAACCGTATTGATAATGCAAGCCGTAGCCGACAGCCGGTTGTTTCAAACTTGCCATCGAATCCAAATAGCATGCCGCCAAACGGCCTAAACCTCCATTGCCGAGAGACGGGTCGCGTTCTTCTTCTAAAATATCGACTAAATTTTTACCGTACTGTGCCAAAATCAAATCGACGGAATGATAGACGCCGAGGCTCATTAAATTATTGCCCAGCAGGCGACCGATGAGAAATTCCATCGAGAGATAATTGACTTTACGGGTTTCTGCAAGCGGTGCGTTCGTCGGAAAATTTTGCAATACCGCTTGTTGGCTGACCGTGGCGATGAATTGATACCATTGGGTATCGGACAGATCTTCCGGTTTCAGGAAGCGTTCTGCACAGTAATGTTGCAGCGATTGTTCGAACATCGCTTGAAATTGTTGGGTTGTAGACATTTGGGTTCTCCGTTTAAAAAAGAGTGATAATGGCGTTATTATTCCTAAAACGAAAAGTAGGAAATCATCCTTAAAATAATCAATTCAGGTATGAAAGGAAGGGAGAGGAAAAATGAGGCGGGGGAGGATAGTATCTTGTGCGATTCGGTAAAGGTACGAAGAACGGTTGAATTTAAAACGATATTCCCCTCCTCCGTACACGGAGGAGGGAGACGGTTTGTGATTATTTTTTCGCTTTTAATCCGGCAACTTTTTGTGAACGGTAGATGGCATTAATGGCATGGATTAATGCACGGGCGGAGGATTCGACGATATCGGTGGCAAGACCGACACCGTGGAATTTACGTCCTTCAAATTCGACGACAATATCCACCTGCCCCAATGCTTCGGCACCTTCACCTTTCGCGGTTAAGTTATAGTGCGACATTTTTAATTCCATGCCGACAATATCCATAATCGCATTATAAGTGGCATCTACCGGTCCGTTACCGCCTTGAGACACGGCACTTAAACGTTCACCGTCCAGTTCGACTTGGACGAATGCCGAAGCAGGCAAACCGCTGATAAGTTGGGTGGTGATCACGTCCAATTTCAAGCGTTCTTCATCTTCTTGTTGCATGTCGATAAACGCAAGAGCTTCCAAATCGTAGTCAAACACTTGACCTTTTTTATCGGCAAGGCGTAAGAAGGCTTCGTAAAGTTTATCCAAGTCGTAATCGCTTTCTTTATACCCCATGTCGTCCATATGATTTTTCACCGCGGCACGACCGGAACGGGCAGTCAGGTTTAATTTCTCTTTTTTCAAGCCGATGGTTTCCGGTGACATAATTTCGTAGGTGTTTTTATGTTTGACCATGCCGTCTTGGTGAATGCCCGACGAGTGAGCGAAGGCATTTGAGCCGACAATCGCTTTATTCGGTTGGATCGGCATATTGCAAAGCTGGCTGACCATTTGACTGACTCGGTGGATTTCTTGCGTATTGATGCGGGTATCCAAACCGTTGAACATGTCTTGGCGGGTTTTAATTGCCATGACCACTTCTTCCAAGGCGGTGTTACCGGCACGTTCACCAATACCGTTGACGGTACACTCGATTTGGCGGGCGCCGTTTAATACGGCGGTTAACGAGTTGGCGGTCGCCATGCCCAAGTCATTATGGCAGTGTACGGAAATGACGGCTTTATCGATATTCGGTACGCGATTCATCACATTGGCGATAATCTCGCCGTATTGGGTCGGCAAACAGTAACCGACGGTATCCGGAATGTTAATTGTCGTTGCGCCCGCATTGATTGCCGCTTCAACGATACGGCAGATATTATCAACACCGGTACGTCCGGCATCTTCACACGAAAACTCTACATCATCCGTATAACGACGGGCGCGTTTTACCGCATTGATCGCCATCTCAACGACATCGTCAAAAGTACGGCGCAATTTGGCTTCAACGTGCAACGCGGATGTGGCAATGAACGTATGAATACGGAAAGCTTCCGCCACTTTTAAGGCTTCCGCCGCCACGTCAATGTCTTTATCCACCGCTCGGGAAAGCGCACAAACACGACTGTTTTTAATATGGCGGGCAATGGTTTGAACGGATTCAAAATCACCCGATGAAGATACCGGAAACCCGACTTCCATCACATCGACACCCAAACGCTCTAACGCTAAGGCGATTTGTAATTTTTCTTTGACGGTTAAGCTTGCTTTTAATGCTTGTTCGCCGTCGCGTAACGTCGTATCAAAAATAATAATATTATTGTTGTTCATAAAAATCCCCTCAATGTCGGTGTTGATATATTATCGTGTTTTTGAATCAAAAAAAAACCCGCAGTTGATGTGCGGGTAAGTGTGGATAGTGAACTTTTTCTCTCACCGAGCCTTATCCTCGCACGGAATGCGTGAGAAGCAGGAGGAGGTTAAGAGAAAAGAGTTTTACCATTGTTGTGTGTTTATGTTTGCATAGTTATTCAAAAATTAGGCGATATATTAACTTCAAACGGAGCGATGTCAATAGCATTTTATACTTTGCGCAAACGATTACCTGTTGTTTTTTTCATTTGTTTTTAGCATTTTATTCTGAATTTTCGGTTTGTTTTGGCGGATAAACGGAAATATACTCCTTTTTTCCATATAAACATCATGCATTTTAGTAAAAAGTCCGTTTTTGTATGTTTGAGCCGTTTAATTGTTTTTTAATCGATTTTTTGACCGAAAATAAGGGAAGCCGGCGATTTTCTTTGATGTTCTTGATTAAATTTGTTAGCCTTTTGTCACTTATCATGCATAGCCCTTCTAAGGAATTTTTATGTCCCAACCCTTTCGCGCCATCATTTCCGACTTGGATGGCACTCTGTTAAACGCACATCACCGTATCGGTCATTTTACTGTTGAAACGCTCAGTAAACTCGCTGAAAAAGGCGTGGATATTTTTTTTGCGACAGGACGGAATTTGCCCGACGTGAAGCACATCATTAGTAAAGTCAAGGTGAAAGAAGCTATGCTCGTTACCTCAAACGGTGCGCGGGGAAATAATTTGGCGGGTGATGTGTTAGCCAGTCACTATATTCCTCACGATATTGCTTTTGAGCTGATGAATGACATTCCTTTTGATCCGAAACGGGTATGTTTAAATACGTATCAAGGCGATGAGTGGTTTATTAATGTCGACATTGAAAATTTAAGAAAATACCATCAAGACTCCGGTTTTATGTACCAAGTCGTTGATTTCAGAAAACATCACGGCAAGCAAACGGAAAAAGTGTTTTTCATCGGAAAAAGTGCGGAGGACGTATCGCCGATAGAGCAGTTGGTTAAACAGCGTTTCGGTGACGCATTGCAAGTGACCTATTCGGGACCGCAATGTTTGGAAATCATGAACCAAGGCGTGTGTAAAGCCAATACACTGAAGCAGCTTATTCAATTACGGGGATATAATTTAAGTGATTGCATTGCGTTCGGTGACGGTATGAATGATATTGAAATGCTGTCACAGGCGGGAAAAGGGTGCATGATGGAAAATGCTGATCCGCGTTTAAAACAGGCATTGCCGACGCTTGAAACCATCGGTCATCATAAAGACGAGTCGGTGGCGAGCTATATTCGCGCCACCTTTGGTATTATTTGATGCGTGAATGCTGACAAGCGGTCGGTTATCGGAACGAATTTGCAAAATATCAGTCTGAACCTACCGCTTGTCACCCGTCAAAACATGAGAACAACATGAAAAACATAAAAACGTTAGTGGTATTAGCCGTCTTGCTTGGCGGCGGATTTATCGGATACCGTTATTTTTTTGCGGCTAACGATAGCCAACAAATTCATTACATCACTGAATCGGTCAAATTAGGGAATTTGGATAAAAGCGTATTGGCAACGGGATCGGTACGTGCGAACCAGCGAACCGAAGTCGGTGCGCAAGTGTCGGGTAAAATTTTAAAGTTATATGTGGAATTGGGGCAGTCGGTCAAAAAAGGCGATAAAATTGCCGACATTGATTCGGAAACGCAACAAAATAATTTGGATACGGCGCAGGCGGAGTTGTCTGCATATAAAACGCAGTTGAATGCAAAGCAAGTTGCGTTGAATGTAGCGGAGTCCAATTATCAGCGCTTAAGTAAATTATACGCGCAAAAAAGCGCTTCGCTGAATGATTTTGAAACGGCGAAAAATGAGTTGGCAACGGCAAAAGCCAATTTAGACGATGCCAAAGCGCAGATTAAAGTGGCCGAAATTGCCGTACGAACCGCAGAGACGAATTTAGGTTATACCCAAATCGTTTCACCGATTGACGGCATTATTATTTCCGTCCCGGTTTCTGAAGGGCAAACGGTCAACTCCAATCAAACCTCTCCGGTTATCGTCCAAGTGGCAGATATGTCAAAGGCATTGATCAAATTGGAAGTGGCGGAAGGCGATATCGCTCAAGTGAAAACGGCACAAGCCGTCAGTTTTACGACATTGGCGGAACCGCAGCGCACTTATCGGGCTAAAGTGGATTCGATTGATCCGGCATTAACGACTCTCACGGATAACAGTTATACCGAAGCATCAGGCAATAGCGAAGCGGTATATTATTATGCGAATGTCGTTGTGGACAACTCGGACGGTAGCTTACGTATCGGTATGACAACGCAAGGGCGAATCGTCATTGCCGAAAAGAATGATGTGTTGTTGGTTCCGACAACGGCGTTAAAACGTCGCGGGCAAGAGACCTACGTGCAAGTGTTGGAAAACGGTAAGGCGGTTGAAAAGGTCGTGCAAACCGGTTTGGCGGACAGCTTAAATACCGAGATTTTATCGGGCTTGAAAGAAGGTGAGAATGTGATCACCGCTCAACGCGCATCGACCGAGCAAGTCGGCAACACCAATATGAGAATGCCACGGTTTTAACCGTGGGTGTTGTCTGTTATCGGGCAAATTGCCGAATTTCATTACCTGCATGCGTTCTTTTGTGGTAGGCAATCGACCTCGATTAACAACGATAGGAGATGAACAATGCGTAATATCGTTACCGATAAGGTTTTTGACGACTATCACTTGGGGTTTGAGGTACAGTCGCCCGAAAAAGTGTTTATTTCATGGGATACGACTTATGAGGAAATGACGGCGTTCCCCTTCGTTTTAGATGATTTCTCGCTCAATACGAAGTATGAGGGGGATTATCGCTGTTTCTCTTTCACATATCCCGTGCGGGTGGGGAATGTATTGATTCCCCGTTTGCGGATCAGACAGGATTGCGATTGTCGTACCGATATTGCCGTCCAAAGCTATTGGAGTGATTTTAGTACGGATACGGCATCTGTTTTTACCGTGCTCAAACAACGCCTGCAAACCGATTTAAAGCAGGATGATCCCAACATAATGCACCACTCGGATACCCAACTTTGGTTTAAAGCCAAGCATGAAATACATTTCGGATTATGTTATTTTGAAAATCATTCCGTGCTGTTTGAAATCATCAACGCCCGCGAATATCCCGAATTGTTGGTAGACAGCGAATATGAGAACAATATGCGGATAGACGGATTTTTACTGATTGAAGAAAAAATGTGGTGTTCGGGCAGTTATAAAAAAGATGAAAGCATACAACGCCGACCGCCTCTTTTGACCGAGCGTTTCGGCGCAAAACCGGTGTGCTGGCGTGATGATAAAAACGGCGTTTTCGGTATGGCGGATGAGCAATTTGCAAGAATTTATCCGCTGAACGCGTTTAAAGATAACGAAGAAATAGCAATCGAACGGGTGTTTCCCGCCAAAGGCGGTGGCGGAGATTTTGTAATGGGGTTTGGTATGGAATGCTATGCCTTTGACGGGATCGACAAAGATTTTGAAACCTTAATCGGTAGAAGAATCAGAATTCTGTCCGGTATATATAATTGCTGAAATGCAAACCGAAGATGATACTTTGCCGTGTGCAGGGCATTTTTGCAAAATTTTGCTAAAATCAGACCGCTTGTAACTTACTATAAAAAAGGAAAACAGCATGACAACAACAATGAATATTACGCTTTCTCCGCAACCTGCGGCGGAAATATGGGGAAAAAATGCGCTGCTTTCGGCAAATGATGCCGGAATGGTGATCCATCTACAAAAAGATCAATTAAATACGATTCAAAAAGCAGCCCGAAAGATCAAAAATCAAGGTATTTTAAATGTGACGCCTGTCGGTAGCGGTTGGGGATTAGAGGAATGCTGGGCGTTTCATCAAGGGTTTACCAGCGTCAAAAATGCCGGCAATGTCGTGTTTCCGAATTTGGCGGGGGAGCAGGCGGAATTTGATGCGCGGGTAGCCTGTTCAACCTTTACCCGAGATGTGATTAATGCACCGTCCGATCAATTGACACCGGAGGTATTGGCGCATAAAGCGGCGGAATTTATTTTGCACCAAGCGGATAAATATGCCGGTAAAGGTAAAGTTGCTTTTGAAATTATTGCACGTGAGGCGTTGAATGAACGCGGTTATCACGGAATTTGGACGGTCGGTAAAGGCTCGGCGCATTTACCGGCGATGCTGCAATTGGATTTTAATCCGACGGGCAATCCGGATGCACCGGTATTGGCTTGTTTGGTCGGTAAGGGGATTACATTCGATACGGGCGGCTACAGCATCAAACCGTCTGACGGGATGTCGACCATGCGGACGGATATGGGCGGAGCCGCGTTGGTAACGGGCGCACTGGGTTTGGCAATTGCGCGTGGGCTGAACCAACGTGTAAAACTGTATTTATGCTGCGCGGAAAATATGATCAGCAGTCGTGCATTTAAGCTGGGGGATATTATCACGTATCGCAACGGCGTGACGGCGGAAGTGAATAATACCGATGCGGAAGGGCGTTTGGTTTTGGCGGACGGTTTAATTGAAGCCGATAAGCAACACCCCGCCTTTATTATTGATTGTGCAACCTTGACCGGGGCGGCAAAAGTGGCAGTGGGCAACGACTACCATTCGGTACTTTCTATGGATGATGAATTAGTTGCCGATCTGTTGGCTGCCGCGAAAGCGGAAAAAGAACCTTTTTGGCGGTTACCGTTTGAAGAATTCCATCGTTCGCAAATTTCTTCCGCTTTTGCCGATATCAGCAATACCGGTTCGGTTCCCATCGGAGCGGGAGCCAGTACGGCAACGGCATTTTTATCTTACTTTGTTAAAGCATATCAAAAGCATTGGTTACATATCGATTGCTCGGCAACTTATCGTAAAACCGCAAGTGACTTGTGGGCGGTGGGAGCAACGGGTATCGGCGTAAAAACCTTAGCAAATTTGTTATTGGCTAAATAATATTCGAATTGTATCGATACGCTAAAGAAAGCATACGGATTTCTCCGTATGCTTTTTTGCTTTTGGTAAGATCTTTTTAAGAAAAAATAAGATCTTTATTATTGACACTGTGTGTTTAACCAGTAAAATAACCTGTATAAACACACAGTTTTTTATTGGAGGCCGTTATGGCACATTTAAGAAGTTTAACCCGTGAATTCTCTTATCAGCCGATGCCGCTTTATCGTGATTTTAACAGTGAGCGTTCGATCAAATTGGATCTGAATTCGCTTTGTATCCGACGCCCGACCGAAACTTTTTTTATTCATGTCAAAAACCCGAATTTAATCGCTTGGGGAATTGAAATGAACGATGTGCTGATTGTCGATGCAAGTGAATTTCCGTTGGTTAATGATTTATTTGTACTTGAGAAAGACGGGGAGTATAAGTTTTACCAATTTTTTAATGAAATCGGGGAGGAAAAAATCTTATTTTCCTTGGATGTACGCGAACCGAATTTACGGATTAAACACTGGGAAGATATTCGGATTGCCGGGGTGATTACCAATGTCGTTCATCAAATGCGACACCGTACATCCCAACCGGTGAGATATACGGCTTAGCGGAATGCATTTCGTATTAAAGTACGCGGCGGGATTGCGTATAATTTCTTGCCCAGTAGCTTTCGGACATTGAGCTGGTCGTTACGCCGCGACTGGAACTGGAATGAACGAATTTACCGCCTCCGATATATACACCGACGTGCTTATTCTTGCGGAAGAAAACAAGATCACCGGCTTTTAGAGCCGATTTTGAAATGGATTTGCCGACATGTTTTTGCTCTGCCGTGGTGCGGGGAAGATCAATATTAAAAGCACTGTTCATCGTAGCTTTAACAAACGCGGAGCAGTCTATACCGGCTTTGGTGGTACCGCCCAAACGGTAACGTGTTCCTGCCCAATAACGGTAAGCGGCTAACACTTTTTGGTTGGCGTTTGTCTGCTTGCTTTTGGTAATGGATTTTTCAGCCGATTTTTTGACTTTATTAATGAGTTGGCTTGGTGTTGCCGGTTTTGTACTTAAACTCGCCGAAGCCGTGGAAGAATAGCTGCCGAAAACGGCGACCATTACAGTCAGAAAGAGTGGTGTTGTTAAAGATAACAGTGATTTTTGCATAATTGACCCGTCTCGCCAGAACAGAAAAAGCGAAGTGCTCCTAGTAGGTAATCCCTAAAACGATAAAAAAATAAATAGGCTCTGTATTGCTACAGAGCCATCCCATATGCGACAAGTATACTTTAATTTTGTTCCAATGCACGTAAAAATTTTATTTCGTCAGCCCAAATTTCGGGTTGAATGGTTTCCAGAATAAGCGGAATATCATCAAACCGGTTGTTTTTCATAATAAATTCGAACACAGCAGTACCCATCGTTCCTTCTCTTAATGTGTGGTGTCTGTCGACACGACTACCTAATGCCGTTTTGGAACCGTTAAGGTGCATTCCGCGTAAATAGTGAAAACCGACGATGCGATCAAATTCGGTAAAGGTTTGCTCGCAAGATTCAGTTGAGCCGATATCATAGCCGGCGGAAAATAGGTGGCAGGTATCCAAGCAAACACCGACACGGTGTTTATTATCGGCTTGTTCAATAATTTCCCTTAAATGTTCAAAACGCCAGCCGAGATTCGAACCTTGCCCCGCCGTATTTTCAATTACGGCGATGACGTTGGGAACGGCATCAATTGCGAGATTGATCGATTCGGCAATACGGGCCAAACAGTCGCTTTCCGTGATTTTATTTAAATGACTGCCGGGATGGAAATTTAATAATTTTAAGCCGAGTTGATCGCAGCGTCGCATTTCATCAATAAAAGCCGCACGGGATTTGGTTAAATTTTCCGCATCAGGATTGCCGAGATTAATTAAATAACTGTCATGCGGCAGAATATGATTGGCTGAAAAACCGTGTACTTGACAGAATCGTTTAAACTTTTCGATAGTGTCGGCTTTTAACGGTGGAGCTTGCCATTGGCGCTGGTTTTTCGTGAATAAGGCGAAAGCGTTCGCACCGATTTCCACCGAACGTAAAACGGCATTTTCAACTCCACCGGAAACACTCACGTGTGCACCAATATATTTCATCTTATCTTCCTCTCGTTATTCGTGTAACATGGTTTTTATTTTTCAGGTTATCTTATATGAGCGAAACAACCATCAACGATTTTTCATTATTGTGCCGATTGTTCGGCAATTTGTTTTACCGTAATCCGACGGATCCGGTTCTGGCGGGGATTTTTTCTTGGTTACAGCAGGGAAACCTGCGCCAAAATTGGGCGCTGTCCATTGATAGCCAAAGCGAGCAGGCTTTAAGCATTGTGGAAAGCAAGGCGAATCCCGCGGAACTTGAAGCGCATTATAAAACGCTTTTTGCCGAAAACGGTGCTATTGCTACAACAATTTCCGCCTATGGATTATCCGTGAATGAGTTCGTTTGCTTTCGTCAACAGCGAGGTATGCCGCCGGTAGACAATGCCGATCATGTGGCGTTGTTGTTACTCAGTGCGTCTTGGATTGAAGATCATTTAAACTCTACCGACGCACAAAAAGCCCTTTTCGAAGCATTTTTATTGCCTTGTTTTGGGAAATTCCTCGGTAAAGTCGAAGCCTTTGACAGTGGTTTTTACAAAGCCTTGGCGCAGTTAACCCGCGACGCATTGGCGGCAATGGCGGACGAGTTGGAAGAAGAAACCGAGGAGTAACGTGAATTTGTTTCCGAATCGGCTACTTTGTAAATAGTGAAATAGATTCCAAATGCCCCGTGTGCGGAAACATGTCAATCATGGCGCATTTTTCCAAACAATATCCCGCTTGTATTAATTTTTCGGCATCACGCACTAAGGTTGCCGGGTTACACGACACATAGAGAATTTTGTCGGGGGACAAGCGACAAAGGTGATCGAGAGCGAAATGGGCGCCGTTTCGAGCGGGATCCAGCAATACTTTATTGAAATGCTCGGTCGTCCAAGGTTGATCGGCAAACGATTCATCAAGATTCGCCCGATAAAATTCAGCGTTGGAAATCGCGTTAAGCTCGGCATTACGCCGCGCTTGTTCAACCATAGGTTCAACCCCTTCAATCCCGACAATGCGTTGAACTAACGGCGCAAGCGGCAGAGTAAAATTTCCCATCCCGCAAAACAGATCCAGAATACGGTCTTGTTTGTCGGGTTCAAGCCATGTGATTGCCGTGTCGACCATCCGTTGATTCAATTCGTCGTTAACTTGAATAAAATCCCGAATGGAAAAATGCAAGGTGAGCCCGTGCAATCGGTAATAAGGTTGTTCTCCCAGCCATTGTTCTATTTGTTGTTTATCCGTCATGACAAACAGCATTAACTGTTCGGCTTGTGCAAAATTAAGTAGAAGATCGCGATCTTGCGGATGTACTTGTCCGATATGGCGGAGCAATAACGCAATGCCGTTATCGGCACGAACCAATTCGAGATGACCGAGGTTTTTCTTTTGCTTCCAGGCGCTCAAGCAATTTTGTAACTTAGGCAACAGATCCGAAAGCGCGGGTTCCAACACGTCACATTGCGTTAGAGAGATAATCTCTTGCGAATCCGCTTGGCGAAAGCCGATAACAAATTTGTTCTTTTGTAACGCCATGCTGAGCTTCGCCCGACGACGATAGCCTTTATCATTACCGACAATCATCGGTTGAAATGCAATTGGCGCGGGTTGTAATTTTTGTAAGCGTTGAAACAGGGCTTTTTGCTTGGTTTCACGCTGTAAGGTTAGCGGAATGTGTTGCATTTGACAGCCGCCGCATTGCCCGTAAATCGCACAGCTTGGTATTTGACGATTTGCAGATTGTCGATGGAATCGGACCGCTTGCGCGCGTCCGTATTGGCGTTTTTCTTCCTGCACGCGGGCATCAACTTCTTCCGTCGGTAACGCGTTTTCAATAAACCAGGTTTTGCCGTTGAGTTTTGCGACGCCCAACCCTTGATAATCCAAATCTTGAATGCGTACATGATGTAATGTGGTGGTTTTTGCGGTTTTTTTTACGTTGTTATCGGAATAGAAAAGCGCCATGTTGGATAATGTTTAAACAGAAATCATATTCGGGTATTATAGCGGAAAAGATAAACAGACCCTAGGGCAGGCGCTATGATTTTACCTATTTGGACCGAACGTTATTTAACCGATAAACAACGCGAACAGGATCACCGTTCGCCCTTTCAGCGTGATCGCGGGCGTATTTTACATTCGGAAGCGTTCCGATGCTTGCAGGCAAAAACCCAAATTCATGCAGTGGGGGAAGATGATTTTTATCGTACCCGTTTGACGCACTCGTTGGAGGTCGCACAAATCGGCAGTAGCTTACGGGCTAAGCTGGAAGAAGACAAAGAAGGATTTCAAGCGGTCTGTTCCGCTCAACATTTTGCAAATTTTGCCGATGATTTGAGTCGCTTATTACCTTCCCGCAGTTTGACCGAATCACTCTGTTTTGCCCATGATATCGGTCATCCGCCGTTCGGTCACGGCGGAGAGATGGCGCTAAATTATAAAATGCAGAAACACGGCGGATTTGAAGGAAACGCGCAATCGTTCCGTATCGTAACGCAATTGGAACCGTACACCGAACATGCGGGGATGAATTTAACCCGTCGTACGCTGTTGGGGATTATCAAATATCCGTCCATGATTGATGAAACTTTGCCGGCACAACCAAAACCGATTCCGGCGGGACGTTTTATTAATTTGCATGATCTTAAAACCAGTAAAGGTATTTTCCGCGATGACGAACATTTTTTTGATTGGGTGCTTGCCCCGTTGTCTGAGGAAGATCGCAGGTTATTCAGACGTGTAGAAGTCAATCCGGATCCGCAATTGCCGAATACGCCGCTGTATAAATCGTTGGACTGTAGCATCATGGAATTGGCGGATGACATTGCTTACGGTGTACACGATTTGGAAGATGCCATTGTCGGCGGTATGGTCACACCGCAATCATGGAAAAAGGCGGAGGCAGAATTGGAAACATGTTCATCGCCGTGGATCCAAAAAATGTTGCCGGAAATCAGCCAAAAGTTGTTCTCCTATCACCGCTATGAGCGAAAAGACGTGATCGGCGCATTGGTCAACTATTTTGTGACCAATGTAAAATGGTATGAAACGGCGGATTTTCACGAACCGCTGTTACGTTTTAATGCCGTGTTACCCGAAGAAGTCCGGGCGGTGTTGGATGTGTTGAAAGAGTTTGTATACCGCTATGTCATTTGCGATGTCGTTACGCAACGGGTGGAGTATAAAGGGCAACGGATTTTAATGGATCTGTTTGATATGCTGAGCTGTGATCCGGCACGATTATTGCCGAAAGTGGTTGCCGAACGTTGGTTAAACGCGGAAGAAATCAAACAGCCGAGAGTGATTTGTGATTATTTGGCAAGCATGTCGGACGGTCAGGCGTTTAAACTTTATCAAAGCTTGTAAGCCTTGTGCAGGGAATGAACTAAACGGAAGCGGATAAGTCTTATCGTCAGATATTATGTCATCTGTAAGGAAATCACATGAAAACCTTCACAAAAGTGAGCTTGCTTGTTTTAAGTTTTATGTCGACCCCGGCATTTGCCGATGCGATTCCGATCGAAATTTATGATCCGATTGACGCCGAGATCGTGAAAGCCGACCGCAAAGGCAGAGGGGAATTTGAAGCGGAATTTCGTTTGAGAGGCGATGATGTCAGACCATTAGCGGAAAGTGTCATTGATCATGCCTATGACGAAGGCTTTCGTTTGGAGGAGTCCGAGATTGATCGGGAAGATGCTGATCTCAAATTCCGTCGCGGCGATCAGCGTTTGGATGTGCAAATCGAGTTAAAAGATCGTTATCGTATTGAATATAAAGCCGATTTGGATTTAGACCGATAACGGGATCCGCTTACGATATTCGCTCGTAAGCGGTTTTTTATGTCCCTTCCATTGTGCGGAATACGGCGCTGATGCCAGTTCGTAGTTTAAATGCCGTATAATTTTGCAAAACTTCTCAGTAATCCTACCGCTTGTTAAGACAAAATCAGGTAAAATATCCCCCTTCGCAAAAACAGAAAGAGGTTGTGATGAGCTTTGTCGTCGGTCAGCGTTGGATCAGTGAATCAGAAAATAATTTAGGTTTGGGGATTGTTGAAGCGGTAGATAATCGTACCGTTCGTCTTGCCTTTCCCGCGGCTCAAGAACAGCGTGTCTATGCGGTATCGGTCGCGCCGTTAACCCGAGTGCAGTTCCAAAAAGGGGATCGTGTCTCCAGTCAAGAAGGTTGGCAACTTGAGATTGAGGAAGTCGTCGAAAATCAAGGGGTGGCGATCTATTTAGGAAAACGCACGGATACGTTGGAAGAAGCGGTCTTGCCCGAGATGCAATTGGAACATAAAGTCAGTTTCAGTAAACCGCAAGATCGTTTGTTTTCGGCACAAATTGACCGCAGCGATCGCTTTGCCTTGCGTTATCGAGCCTTAAAACATCAACAGGCACAGTATCAGTCGCCGCTGCGTGGATTACGCGGTATTCGTGCCAGCCTAATTCCCCATCAACTCCATATTGCGAAAGAAGTTGGACAACGTCTGGCACCGAGAGTATTATTGGCGGATGAAGTCGGATTGGGTAAAACCATTGAGGCCGGGATGATTTTGCAGCAACAACTGTTCGCAGGTCGGGCTGAACGCGTATTAATTCTTGTACCGGAAAGTCTGCAACATCAATGGTTGGTCGAAATGTTGCGCCGTTTCAGCCTCAACTTTTCGTTATTTGATGAAGAGCGGTGCGCCGATTTTTCAAAACAGGACGATAACGGCGAAGATATCAGCGAAAATCCGTTTGAAACGGAATCTCTAGTCATCGCATCGATTGATTGGTTGGCAAACAACCCTCAACGGGCGCAGCAGGTTGTTGAAAGTGAATGGGATATGCTGATTGTCGATGAAGCGCACCATTTGGAATGGCATGAGCAGCAGCCTAGTGAGGCTTATCGTTTTGTCGCGAGATTGGCTAAAACGATTCCGTCAGTATTATTGTTAACGGCAACACCGGAGCAGCTCGGACAGGAAAGCCACTTTGCCCGTTTGGCATTGTTAGACAGTGACCGCTTCTATGATTATCAAGACTTTGTGGCGGAGCAGGCGCAATACCGACCGGTTGCCGATGCCGTCAACACATTATTAAGCGATAAACCGTTAAGTATTCAAGAACAGAACAGTATTAGCGAGTTATTGGCGGAAGAAGATGTGGAACCGATGCTGCGCATTATTAATGTCGATACGTTCAACCAAGAACAGCGTTCGGAGGTACGTCAAGAGTTAATCGACGAATTGATTGACCGGCACGGTACCAGCCGTGTGCTCTTTCGTAACACCCGACAAGGTGTCAAAGGTTTTCCGCACCGTATTTTTAACCAAATTACCTTAGAAATGCCGAAGCAGTATATCAATGCACTCAATGTATTAGGTATGGCGGGCGAAGCTAAAATTGAGGAGCTGCTTTATCCGGAACAGTTATTTCAACGAATGAACCCGGATGCCAAGTGGTTTGAGTTTGATCCGCGAATCGAATGGCTTATCACTTTCTTGAAAAATCACCGTGATGAAAAAATGTTGGTGATTTGTAAACAAGCAACAATTACCATTCAGTTGGAACAAATTTTACGCGAAAGAGAAGGTATTCGTTCAGCCGTATTTCATGAAAAGATGTCGATTGTCGAGCGAGATAAAGCGTCGGCATATTTTGCCCAACAAGAAGACGGCGCGCAGGTGCTGATCAGTTCAGGTATCGGTTCGGAAGGTCGTAACTTCCAGTTTGCCCGTCATTTGGTTCTGTTTAACCTGCCGGCTAATCCGGATTTGTTGGAACAAAGTATCGGGCGTTTGGATCGTATCGGACAAAAATACGATATTCAAATTTATGTGCCGTGTTTTGAGCATTCCGCACAGATGATGTTAACCGAGTGGTATCACCGAGGATTAAATGCGTTTGAAGAAACCTGCCCGATGGGCGCCAACCTCTTTCGGGAATTGGAGGCAAGACTATATGAGTTTTTACTCAAGCCGTTACGTTCGGATGATTTTGAACGCTTTATTGAACAAACTTTTAAACGTCAACAGCAGCTTAAAACCGAATTGGAACAAGGGCGGGATCGTTTACTGGAACTGAATTCAAACGGCGGAGAATCCGCCCAGCAGCTCGCCGACGCGATTGCTCGACAAGATGAGGACGCGAAGTTAATCAATTTTACGCTCAATTTATTTGATGTGATTGGCTTGGAACAGGAAGATTTGGGCGAAAAGAGTATTGTCATTACCCCGACCGGACATATGTTGGTACCGGATTTCCCGGGACTGTCGGAAGACGGAAACACGGTCACTTTTGATCGCGAATTGGCACTTATGCGCGAGGACGTACTATTTTTAACTTGGGATCATCCGATGATTCGGCATGGTATTGATCTGATTACGTCAGGTGATATCGGTAAAAGTGCCGTTTCATTACTGATTAACAAGAATCTACCGGCCGGTACATTATTGTTGGAGGCGATCTATATCGTAGAAGCACAAGCACCGAAGTCTCTTCAGTTAACCCGCTTTTTACCGCCGACACCGGTACGCATTTTGTTGGATACTAAAGGTAATGATTTGGCGACTCAAGTGTCCTTCAGTGGTTTGGAAAAGCAATTGAAGCCGGTCAATAAGCAGATGGCGAATAAAATTGTCAAAATGGCACGGACGGATATCGAAGCATTGATTGCGATGGCAGAACGTAAAATTGCTCCGCAGGCTGAGGTATTAATTACGCAAGCGAAGCAGAATGCCGATCACACCTTAAGTGCCGAATTGCATCGTTTAACCTCATTACAAGCGGTGAATAAAAATATTCGTGCCGATGAAGTCCTTGCACTTGAACGGCTACGCACAGAATCATTAAAACAGCTTGAACAAGCTAATTGGCGTTTGGACAGTTTGAGGGTTATTGTCAGCAACAAAGAGTAATGAATCGCGGTAATACGTTACTAACCATTATGTTGTCATGATCAGTAACGTTTTCTTTTTTAGTACGTTTAAGGCACAATCACGGTAAATACATACGCCGCCATATTTACTAACAATACAACGCCGTAAAGCATGTTGGATTTACCGTGATTCAGTGAAACCATTACCACAAAGGCGGAAAGTGCCAATAACACCATCGACTTCCAATCCAATCCCAGTACCATGTTGATGTCAAACATCAGGCACACGAGAACGACGGACGGAATAGTCAATCCAATACTTGCCAAAGCGGAACCGAGAGCCAAATTGACACTGGTTTGTAAGCGGTTGCGACTGGCTGCAGTTAACGCAGCCAAACCTTCCGGCATTAAAACGACAGCGGCAATAATCACCCCGACTAACGCTAACGGCGCTCCGGCGGCGACAACCATGGTCTCAATCGCAGGAGAAAGTCCTTTAGCAAGCATCACGACAATACCTAAGCATACGATCAACAGCAGTAAACTCATCAGGGCAACTTTGGTCGACGGCGGTTCGGCATGATGATTCGGGTTGTCATCATCGGCTAAAAAATAATCGCGATGGCGAACGGTTTGCATCATAATAAATGAAAAATAAAGGACTAAAGAGGCTAACGCTACAAAAATCAGTTGTGAGTCGGTATACGTTCCGCCTTCTGAGCTTGTGGTAAAATTAGGTAAAATCATGGTGAGAACTAGGATAGAAACTAATGTCACTAACGCAGTGCTGACCGATTTTTTATGGAAAAATTGAACGTGGTGTTTCAGCCCGCCAATCAACAAACAGCCGCCTAAAATACCGTTTAAGATCAACATAATGGCGGCAAAAACCGTATCTCTTGCCAAATAAGCGGCATTGTCGCCGCCGGCAATCATTAAAGAGATGATCAAGGCAACTTCGATAATCGTAATCGCCAACGCTAAAATGATCGTGCCGAACGGTTCGCCGACTTTGTGTGCGACAACTTCGGCGTGGTGAACGGCAGAAAGTACGCTGCCGATTAACAATGCTCCTCCAGTGAGCTGAAGCCAAATATTGTCCTTCATCCCAATAAAATAGATTGCCCACGCTGCAAGCGGTAAGATGACCGACCAAACGGGTAATCGGGCGTGAGAGTTTGTTGCCATATTTAATCTCCTTTTTTTATAATAATTTAACAGTCTTGTTCTTTGGCTCTCATAATCTCAATAATTTGTCTGTCCATGTAGACCATGCTTTTTGTCGCAATGGCGCATAAATTATTGATTGATTTGTCAACGCAATGTTCCACAATGCCTTCATTGCCGGTGACTCTGCTGTTATCCAATGCCATTAACACTGCTTTATAGGCGGCGGAAACACCGGTGGACACTTTCATGGCGCAGCTGTTTGAGGCGCCGTCACACAGCACCCCGCTGATATCGCCGATCATACTGCAAATCGCCATACTGATGGCATTAAAATCCCCTTTAAGTAAATAAGCCATACCGGCGGCACTACCCATCGCCGCCGTGGTGACGGCACAGAGGGCGGAAAGTTTTGGTAATTTGCTGTGAATATAAATTGCAATGGTATGGGATAAAAATAAGGCTCGGATCAACTGTTCATCCGTAGCACGAACAAAGCGGGCAACCACCACGGAAGGCATGGTCGCCGTAATACCTTGATTGCCCGATCCCGAGTTACTCATCGCCGGTAGTAATGCACCGCCCATTCTGGCATCGGAAGCGGCAGTGGTTTCAATCACAATTCGACTTAACAGGTCATCCGATAATAAACCGAGTGAGATCTGCTTTTTCAAGGTTTTTCCGATGTGTAAACCGTATTGATGCGTCAGCCCCTCTTCAGACAATGCGGAATTCAGCGTTGCTGCCTCAGCAATAAAGGCTAACTTATCTAAAGGCGCTTGCATGGCAAAGTGATAAATTTGCTGTGCGGAAAGCGTATTGAAAAATTGACCATCGTCCGTGACATCGGCATTAACCGTTTCCTGTTTAAATAGAACCTCACCGTTTTTTTCAACCAGCACGACATTGGTGTGCGAATCCTGAATGCAGACTTTCACCCAACCGCATTCGCCCAACACAAGCGCTTCGGAATACAACGGACAGTCGACATTGGCAATATCGACACTGACTTGATGCTTTTCCAGCATAGCTTTGGCTTTTCGTACGTCGGACGGTTGAATTTTTTTCAGCACTTCCAGTCCGGCAGCAGGATCACCGGCTATCGCCCCGACGGCAGCGGCGATCGGCAAGCCGACCATACCCGTGCCGGGAACGGTAACGCCCATACCGTTTTTCATCAAATTGGGCGAAACCTTGGCTTGAATGCTCAGTAAAGGAGAATTAAGATAGGAAGCCGCGATTGCCGATGCTAATGCTAACGAAATCGGCTCCGTACAACCCAACGCCGGTGCGACGTCTCGCTTTACAATGGCAATCAGTTGATCGCCGAATTCTAATGTATCATTCATACTATTCTCTATTTTTGTAAAATTTTGTCTATTTTAACCGCTTGTCGCGTGTGACAAAATAAATTTTAAAATTGCTTGCCTTAATTTGAATAAAAATGCAGAATTACTGCATAATTTCTCAGTTTTTTGCATTATTACCTTATGCTGTCAAAGTTTAGCTTGAATGCAAACGTTTGCTTTAGTACACTTAGCCGCCTATTCCTGACTAAAGAAGATTAGGCGGCTTTCAAAGTGAAAGCGAACAATTTCAACGATTAGGAGTATATATCATGTTTGAACCTGCCATTTTAGTTCTTGCCGACGGTTCTGTTTTTCATGGAAAATCTATTGGTTATCACGGACATACCATTGGCGAAGTGGTATTCAATACCGCAATGACGGGCTACCAAGAAATTCTCACCGATCCTTCATACACGAATCAAATTGTCACATTAACTTATCCGCACATCGGCAATACCGGCACAAATAACGAAGACGAAGAAGCCGATAAAGTGTATGCCGCAGGTTTAATTATTCGTGATCTTCCCCTTATTCATAGCAATTTCCGTGCGAACTCTTCGCTTTCTGATTATCTTGTTAAACATAAAATCGTCGCAATCGCCGACATTGACACACGCCGTTTAACCCGTATTTTGCGTGATAAAGGCGCACAAGCAGGCTGTATTTATGTCGGTGATGATGCGGCTAAAGCCCTTGAACTTGCCAACAGTTTCGGCTCAATGGCTGGGCAAGATTTAGCCAAAGAAGTGACCTGTAAAGAGCTGTATCAATGGACGGAAGGCGAATGGCAACTCGGCAAAGGTTATGTGCAACAAACTAATCCTGAATTTCACGTTGTCGCTTACGATTTTGGCGTAAAACGTAATATTTTAAGAATGCTTGCTGAGCGTGGTTGTCGTATTACCGTTGTGCCGGCAACGACTTCCGCAGAAGCCGTATTAGCCTTAAATCCGGACGGTATTTTCTTATCTAACGGCCCGGGCGACCCAGAGCCTTGTACCTATGCGATTACCGCTATTCAAAAATTATTGGCAACCAAAAAACCGATTTTCGGTATCTGTTTAGGACATCAATTACTCGGATTAGCCGCTGGTGGCAAAACGAAGAAAATGGCATTCGGACACCACGGTGCAAACCACCCTGTACAAGATTTAGATACACAAAACGTACTGATCACCAGCCAAAACCACGGTTTTGAAGTTGATGAAGCCAGCTTGCCGGCTAACGTTCGTGTCACCCACCGCTCACTCTTTGACGGCACAGTACAAGGCATTGAACTCACCGATCAATCGGCATTCTCGTTCCAAGGACACCCAGAAGCCAGCCCAGGTCCACACGATGTGGCATACCTGTTTGACCGCTTTATTAATGAATTGAGAAAAGCGAAAGGGTAAACAAATGTTTCGCACATACCCTTTCAAACTCGTCAATGTCTTTGCCGAACAACACTTTGGTGGAAATCCGTTAGCCGTATTTCCCCAAGCTGATGGGCTGAGCGATGAAGAAATGCAACAGATCGCCAAACAGTTCAATTTGAGCGAAACGGTCTTTGCTTTTAGCTCACAAACGGCAGAGGCGGATTTACGTATTTTCACACCTGCTTATGAACTGCCATTAGCAGGGCACCCGACCTTAGGTTGTGCTTATGTGTTACAGCAACAACGCCATTTGCCCGAACGCTTTACGCTCAACACAAAATCGAAAGCGGTAAGATTATTCGGAAAAAATACGAAGATGGAGCTTGCGATTGACGGCTACGCTATACAGCCAAGCAAAGCCACACATCAGCAACTATCCAAAGCGACAGGGTTAAGTGAAACAGCGATTGCCGATACAGCCTACTGGCTCAATAGCGGATCGCCACAACTTTTGTTACAAGCCTTTGATCGTAAAGCGATTGAGCAGGTTCGTATTGATTACGCTGAATTAGCAACCATTTGCCAAGCGGATCAAGAGCATACAGTGATCTATTTGTGGTGTGAAGAAGGCGAACAAATCTATGCCCGTTTCTTCTATGCCGACAATGGTGTCATTTTAGAAGACAGTGGAACAGGTTCTGCCTGTGCAAATTTGGGGGCTTATTTCCTTTCACAAGGCAAATTTCCCCTTGCTCGCCACATTCACCAAGGCGACCAAATGGGCAGACCAAACCGTCTAACGCTAAGATTGGATGATAACCAAACAATCTATGTCGGCGGACAAGTGATTGAAGTCGGAGAAGGGGTATTTAAATTACCGTAACAAGCGGTGAGATCTTGCGGAAAATTTGTAAAATTTTGTGAAAAAGTGACCGCTTGTAAAAAATAAATACTAGATAATAGTAGGTAAATATATGAATAAAGATATAGAAAATTTTTCTCCAGAGGTTTGCCAAGAACTGAAATTTTATGTTTATCGCTTAGTTGATCCAAGAAACGGGGAAACCTTTTACGTAGGAAAAGGTAAAAACAATCGAGTTTTCCAACATGTAAAAACAGAGGTCAAATACGATCAAGAGCTTGATGGCGATGAAGAACAGGATGATATTTCTTTGAAGTATTCTCGAATCAGAGAAATTCGCCGTGCAGGGTTGCGTGTTATTCATATAATTCATCGCCATAACATGACACATGCAATTGCTCATGAAGTCGAAGGTGCTCTTATTGATGCTTATCCAGGATTATCAAATATTCAGGGCGGGCATGGTAATAATGAATGTGGTGCAATGAACGCATTTCAAATTGAAGAAAAATATAACGCTCCTTTTGCTGAAATTGATGAAAATGATAGATGTCTCATTATTAGTATTAATCGTTCGATTTCACAAGGCTCTATCTATGATGCGGTACGGCTAGCGTGGAGACTCGATGTAGAAAGAGCAAAGCAGGCTAAATATGTACTTGCTGTAGAAAAAGGGCTTATTATTGGTGTACTCATTCCCAAAGAATGGCGCGCTGCCACAAAAGAAAACTTTCCAGAATTACCTCATGATCGAGCTGAACGCTATGGATTCACTGGCGAATTAATAGCAGAAGATAACCAGCTCTATCAAAATATTATTAAAAAGTATTTACGTAAACGTTTACCAGATAAGTATCGTAAACGCGGAGCGAGCAATCCGATAAAATACGCCTATAAAAAAGAAAATATAAAATCTGAATAATCGTACAAGCGGTAAGATTTGATGAAAAATTTGCAAAATGAAACAATAGTGTTATATACGGGAATAAATCTAGATATGCTGGAAACAGAAGGCGGTTCTGGTTATTGGGATATTAATAAAAGTCGAATTAAAAACATTGATTATTTGCTCGCAGTAAAAAATCATAATCCAGTGTATGCAACAGATACGCATAAAGTACCAAAAGGGACAGCATTTTTAATTGCCAAAGTATCAGGAATGTTTACAGAACAATGTGATAAATATAAAGGTAAAAAAGTTATTACACTTTCAGAATATGCAGAGATTTGTATTCCAAATGCTTGGCTGAGTTTGACTGAAACAGGTGGTTTACCTGCTCGACGATATTTTGATACACAAAAGGTCTTAGATACGTTGGAGATTAATTTGAATACACTTGAGTGGAAGCCTTTTATACCTAAAATGCCTTGTAAACCACATTCAAGAAGATATTTATAAAAAGACAAGCGGTGAGATCTGATAAAAAATTTGCAAAATTTTGTGAAGAAGTGACCGCTTGTATTCAAGTCCCCTCCCCCGCTTGCGGGGGAGGGTTAGGGTGGGGGGGAGCTAACTAAAATGAGAGAGCGAGAGCCACAGCAACTAAAAATATATTCAAAACAATTAAAAGCTGAGATGACCGATGCAGAAAAACTGCTATGGTCCAAAATTCGAAGAAAGCAACTTAATGGCGTGAAATTTTGTCGGCAGAAAATTGTAGGAAATTATATTGTTGATTTTCTCTCTTTCGACAAGAAATTGATCATTGAGCTTGATGGCGGACAACACGCTGATCAAGTTGAATATGATAAAAAGAGAACCGCATTTTTAGAACAGCAAGGATTTACCATTATTCGTTTTTGGAATTCGGAAGTATTACGAGAAACTGATAGCGTATTAGAACAATTATGGACATTAACAAAGTCCGATGAACGTTAGTCCCCCCACCCTAGCCCTCCCCCGCAAGCGGGGGAGGGGATTAAATAGTGGCGGATATTAAAAGACAACCAAATTCAACAACAGAGAAAAAACTATGCCAAAACGTACAGATATAAACACGATTTTAATTATTGGTGCTGGTCCGATTGTCATTGGGCAAGCGTGTGAATTTGACTACTCAGGGGCGCAGGCGTGTAAGGCGTTGCGTGAAGAAGGCTATAAAGTGGTGTTGGTGAACTCAAACCCAGCGACCATTATGACCGATCCGAATATGGCGGACGTGACCTATATTGAACCGATTGAGTGGCGAACGGTGGCGAAAATCATCGAAAAAGAGCGTCCTGATGCGATTTTGCCGACAATGGGCGGTCAAACGGCATTAAACTGTGCTTTAGATTTATCTCGTAATGGAGTGTTAAAACAGTTCAATGTTGAGCTGATCGGGGCGAGTGAAGATGCGATTGATAAGGCGGAAGACCGTGGTCGTTTCAAACAAGCGATGGAGAAAATCGGTTTGTCTTGCCCGAAATCTTTTATTGCTCACACCCTTGAAGAAGCCTTGAAAGCACAGGAAGCGGTCGGTTTCCCAACATTAATTCGTCCATCATTTACAATGGGCGGTTCAGGTGGCGGTATTGCTTATAACCGTGATGAATTTTTAGCGATTTGCGAACGGGGATTTGAAGCGTCACCAACCCACGAGTTGTTGATTGAACAATCTGTACTCGGTTGGAAAGAGTATGAAATGGAAGTGGTGCGTGATAAGGCGGACAACTGCATTATCGTCTGTTCGATTGAGAACTTTGACCCGATGGGCGTGCATACGGGCGACAGCATTACCGTTGCGCCTGCACAAACTTTGACCGACAAAGAATATCAAATTATGCGTAACGCTTCTTTAGCCGTGTTACGTGAAATCGGCGTGGATACGGGCGGCTCAAACGTGCAATTTGCGATCAACCCTGAAAACGGCGAAATGATCGTAATTGAAATGAACCCTCGTGTGAGCCGTTCTTCTGCCCTTGCGTCTAAAGCGACGGGCTTCCCAATTGCGAAAGTGGCGGCAAAATTAGCAGTAGGTTATACCTTAAATGAACTGCGTAACGATATTACGGGCGGTTTAATTCCAGCGTCTTTCGAGCCAACCCTTGACTATGTCGTGACCAAAATTCCACGCTTTGCCTTTGAAAAATTTGCGAATGCAGACGACCGTTTAACCACACAAATGAAGTCTGTCGGCGAAGTGATGGCAATGGGAAGAACTTTCCAAGAGAGCTTACAAAAAGCGTTGCGTGGCTTAGAAACGGGGATTTGTGGTTTTAACTTGCTATCGGAAGAACCTGAAAAAATCCGTCGTGAACTGGCAAACCCAGGTCCGAACCGTATTCTTTATGTTGCCGATGCCTTTGGTGCAGGTTTTAGCTTAGATGAAGTTCATCACTATTCAAAAATCGATCCGTGGTTCTTAATTCAAATTCAAGATCTGGTGCAAGAAGAGCTTTCTCTTGAGAAAAAACAGTTAAGCGATTTGGAGCGTGAAGAATTGCGTCGTTTAAAACGCAAAGGTTTCTCGGATAAACGTATCGCCCAGCTCACCAAAGTCAGCGAAAAAGCGGTGCGTGACTATCGTCATACCCTTGGTATTCTGCCAGTTTACAAACGTGTCGATACCTGTGCGGCGGAGTTTGCTTCTGATACGGCTTACCTCTATTCTACTTACGAAGAAGAGTGCGAAGCGAACCCGTCTGATCGTAAAAAAGTGATGATTTTAGGCGGTGGTCCAAACCGTATCGGACAAGGGATCGAGTTCGATTACTGCTGTGTTCACGCTTCCCTTGCCTTGCGTGAAGCCGGCTATGAAACCATTATGGTGAACTGCAACCCTGAAACCGTTTCGACGGATTTTGATACTTCTGACCGCTTGTACTTCGAGCCATTAACGCTGGAAGATGTGTTGGAAGTGGTGCGTGTAGAACAGCCGTGGGGCGTGATTGTTCACTATGGCGGTCAAACACCGTTAAAACTGGCAAATGCTTTACACGAAAACGGCGTGAACATTATCGGCACATCAGCAGACAGCATTGATGCAGCGGAAGACCGTGAACGCTTCCAAAAAATCCTACACGATTTGAACCTAAAACAACCAGCTAACCGCACGGCTCGCAATGCACAAGAAGCGGTGGCGTTGGCAAATGAAGTGGGTTATCCGTTGGTGGTTCGCCCGTCTTATGTACTTGGCGGACGAGCAATGCAAATCGTCTATAATGATGAAGAATTGAACAAATATATGCGTGAAGCGGTGTCTGTGTCTAACGACAGCCCGATCTTGCTCGACCACTTCTTGAACAATGCGATTGAAGTCGATGTGGACTGTATCTGTGACGGCGAAAACGTGGTGATCGGCGGTATTATGCAACACGTTGAACAAGCCGGGATCCACAGTGGCGACTCGGCGTGTTCTCTACCTGCTTACTCGTTAAGCGGTGAGATCCTCGATGAAATTCGCAGACAGACCAAAGAAATGGCGTTTGCCCTTGGGGTGAAAGGCTTAATGAATGTGCAGTTTGCTGTGCAAAATGATGTGGTATATGTTCTTGAAGTAAACCCTCGTGCCAGCCGTACCGTGCCGTTTGTGAGCAAAGCGACAGGTCAGCCGTTAGCCAAAATTGCGGCTCGTGTAATGGCTGGAGAAAGCCTAGCGGAACTTAATGCCCTTGAAGAAGTGATCCCACAAAAATACTTCGTGAAAGAAGCGGTTTTCCCATTTATCAAATTCCCGGGCGTAGATACGATTTTAGGCCCTGAAATGCGTTCGACAGGTGAAGTCATGGGCGTGGGCGAAACCTTTGCCGAAGCCTTCTTTAAAGCACAATTAGGTGCAGGTGAGCGTATTCCAAGAACCGGAAAAGTGTTCTTATCGGTGGATAACAACGACAAACCACGCTTATTGGATGTCGCAAAACGCTTACAAGAGCAAGGCTACGGCTTATGTGCAACCTTAGGCACGGCAAAATTCTTACGCGAAAACGGTATTGCGACCCAAATCGTGAATAAAGTGCGTGAAGGCAGACCGCATATCGTGGATGCGATTAAAAACAACGAAATTGCGATGGTCATCAACACCGTAAACGGTGAGCCTGAAGTCATTGCCGACAGCCACTCAATCCGTCGCACAGCTCTGCAACAACGTGTACCGGTGTATACCACGATTGCGGGTGCTGATGCGATTTCTGAAGCGGTAAAACATATTAATGAATTTGATGTGTATTCGGTGCAGGAGTTGCATCAAGGGCTGAGCTACTAAACAAATAGCGCAACGTCAAAAAATGGCACAATATGTGCCATTTTTGTTGACATAGCAGACAAAATAACTACTGGGGGAAGTTTGTAGTGTAAGTCGCTCATAAAGAGGTGTCAGTAATCAATCGATACCATCAAAAGCGCCTTTCTCAGGCTCGCCCAATCGCCATTCGACGGTACCGAACATGCCTAAAGAGTGGTCGATCATTCTCACATAATCCAGTGATACTTCCCAAACAGGTAATTGATCGATTAATTCGTGTTGATACTCTTTTTTATAGAGATCTTTGGCAATCGTTGCTTTTTCTCCCTCAAGCAGGCGAACTATTCCGGTAAATTGAATACCTTGAAGAGAAGGATTGAAACGTGTCGGACAAAAAATCGTGCCGGCAACATAAGGATTTTTTAACATGACTTGGGCATGGTGAGTTTCACTACTGCTGATATAAATTAAACGGTGGTTCTCTTCATCAAAAACATAGTAAAACGCATTTGCCCAAGGGCGATCATGTTGAGAGCAACAAATCGTGCATAAATATTTTTTTTGAATAAAAGACGTGATCCGTTTTTGCATAGTCGCATCCTTATTATAAATGAAGTTGAGGTAAGCCTAAAATGCAATCCATGACAGAGAAAATATACCGCTAACCCATCAAAGATACAATAGTTTTCTTAAATTTCTGTGTGTTTTGTCAATGATTGAGTGAGACTGCCTTCAAGCCTATTTTCATACTATTCCAATACCAATAAATCCGGTAGTGTTGCAAAACTTTCCGATTTAACGGTATGGTGAAAATCATCGATATAAGCTTTATTCAAATCAGTCTCTCGAATAGCGCTGTAAAGGTTGCTGTATAAGCCGTGTTGTGTAATTTTTCGGGCAACGACATAGCCTCGTTCAAGGTAAGGTTTTACCGCCCAATAAGGCAGAGCAGCCACTCCCCGCTTACTGGCAACCAATTGAATAATGGCAATGGTCAGTTCACTTGTTCGGCGGGCAGGATTAATCCCGGCCGGATGTAACACTTTGCGCAATAAATCCAACATATCGTCAGGGACCGGATAATGAATCAAGGTTTCTTCACGAAAATCTTCGGGTTCCCAAATGTCTTTTTGCGCCAACGGATGATCTTTCGAACAAATGGCGACCATTTCATAGGAAAAGAGCGGTTTATACACGATACCGGCGGTTTCTTCCGCTTCGGAAACTACCGCCCAGTCCGCACGACGACTCAATAATAACCCGACGGTATCGGTATGAAAGCCCGACACGATATCCAATTCAACCAGTCCCCAACGTTGTCGAAAGGTATCCATTGCCGGCATTAACCAATCAAAGCAAGTATGGCATTCGACCGCAATACGCAATTCCCCCGCTTCGCCTTGTTTAATCCGCACTAAGTCCAATTCAGCTTCAATAACTTTAGGCAAAATATCATTGGCTAACTGAATTAAACGTTCGCCGGCGGCAGTAAAATGAATCGGCTGCGTTTTGCGCTCAAACAGGGTTAATTCATATTGATCTTCAAGCAGTTTGATTTGATGGGAAAGCGCCGATTGGGTTAAATGCACCCGTTTGGCGGCCAAAGAGACGCTGCCGCTTTCTTTCAATGCTTGCAATGTTTTCAAGTGACGAAGTTCAAGGAAGATTGGTTTCATGATGAGAGATATTCATTAAACAGAACGGTAAGATGAATATTATCTGTGATCCTGCTTGATTACAAGTTTTGCAAAATGTTCTCAACATCCGACCGCTTGTTATGGTGTACTGGTATGCTGATTTGATGTGGAAACAGGGATTTCACTTTCAATTGATGGCTGATGGCAATACATAGGCTCTCTTTTAATTCGCGTTGTAATAATGCCATTAATAACATAGCGGAGTCCTCATCCAGCTGATTTGTCGCTTCATCTAAAAAAAGTATATCAGGGCGATGTAATAAGGCTCTTGCAATGCCGATTCGTTGTTGTTCACCGCCTGAAAGCCGTTTTTGCCATTCTTGTACTTCATTGAGCGAAGCTGCTAAATGCGGTAAGCCAGCTTGTTTTAAAAGGCATTGCAATCTGACATCATCATTAAGCGGTTCATCGGGGTAGCTTAACACGGCTCGTAAGCTGTCTTCCGCTAAATAAGGCTTTTGTGGTAAAAATAAGAAAGAACGAGCTTGAAGACGAATATCGCCTTGATAATACTGCCATAAACCCGCTAAGGTTCTGAGTAGTGTAGATTTACCAATACCGCTTTTTCCTTCTAGTAAAACCCAATCGCAAGCGGTCAGTTTGAGTGAAAAATTTGCAAACAGCGGTTTGCCTTGTGGTGTTTGAACGGTGAGATGATCTACTTCAAGGCGACAATCAGCATCTGAAATAATGTGTGATGTGCTTTGTTGCTCCAATTGGGTTAAACGTTCCTGAAAATCGGCTAAACGTTTAATTACTGCCGACCATTCAATCAAACGTTTATAGTAATCCATAAACCAACCGAAACCGTCTTGCACATTGGAAAATGCACTGCGAGCCTGCATCATATCGCCAAATGTCATTGTTCTGGCAAGATACATCGGCAAGGTTGCTAAAATTGGAATAAACAGGCTTAAACGTAGGTAAGTGGCGGAGAAGGTTTCGACTTTCATTTCTCGTTTAATTAAGTCAAACCAATTCTGTTTGATCCCCTGAAAACGAGCAGATAATCGTGAAATTTCCTGTTTTTCACCGTGATAAAAGGCGATTTGCTCCGAATTGTCGCGAATATGCAATAAAGTTGCTCGATAGTCTGCTTCTTTATGCTGACGCTCAACATTTAAACCTTGTAATTTATGTCCGATAAAATGCATAAAAAGCGTACAAATTAGAGAGTAAAGCAATGCAATCCAAACTAAATAGCCGTGAATAGTCCAATCCACTCCCGCAAAAGAAAACTGTTGTACGCCAGACATTTGCCATAAAATCGTGATAAAAGCCCCTAATTTGGCTACATTCATCACAAAATATTTGAATAAGTCGATACTTTGCTCAGCTAATAAAAAACAGTCTTCAGCAATCCGTTGATCAGGGTTATCAATATCGTTTGAAAAAGTTAAACGGTAGTGATTGTGTTGGTTTAGCCATTGTTGCTGAAATTGCTTGGTCAAATGTTCTCGCCAACGGAAAATCAGAATTTTTCGCAGCCAGTTGCCAAACACAATAAAAGCAACAATCAACGTAATATAACTCAAATAATTTAGCACTAGTTGAGGAATCACTTTGCCGTTGAAATCGGCTAGGGCATCGTAGAAAAGCTTATTCCATTCAGTAATCCATACGCTTACCCTAATAATCAAAAGGGCAAATCCAAGCATTGCTACAAGTAATAGCCACTCAAACCATTGCTGGCGGCGAAACCAAAATGGCGTAGCAAGTTGTTTGAAATGTCGAAGTGTTTTCATCGTTTTGCAAAAAAGAGAAAAGAACAGACCGCTTGTAAGCGGTCTGTTCCGAGTGAAAATTTACCGATTAAAATTTCCAGTCTAAGTTAAAGACAACGGTGCGTTCCTGACCGTAGAAATTATTAATGCCCAAAGTTCTGACACGGTTATTTTCATAGTATTTGCGGTTAGTTAAATTCTTTCCGACAATCCCTAACGCAATATGTTTGCTGACTTGATAACGGATATTGGCATCCCAAATCGCATAACCGCCTTGTTTGACCGAGTATAAACTATCCGTTTCGCTTTGCATCATCACCCCTGCACCAATCGACCATTTTTTGCTATCAAACGGTAAGTTATAGTCGGTATAAAAGCGGAACATATGCTTCGGTGTATGTTTACTATAATTTGTTCCAGCTAAATAGCGAGAACTTTCCGTTTCTAAGTATTTGTTTTGGTTAAATGTATAACCTGCAAAGAGTTGCCAATCGTCTGTGATTTTTCCTGAAATTTCGACATCAACACCACGGCTGCGTACTTCACCTAATGTGCCGTAATATCCCCCATTTTTATGGGTGGCATCATCAATATAGACAGGGCGGTTTTTTTGGTTAATTTGGAATAACGCCACAGTTGCATTAAGCTGTCCATTATACCATTCGCCTTTCCAGCCGATTTCTTGGTTGTTGCCTAATACCGGTTTTAGCACATTACCGTCGCGATCCGTTGAGCTGTTCGGTTTGAAAATACTGGTATAACTTAAATATAAGCTATTGTTTTCATTAAGATCATAGGTTAAACCGAAGTAAGGCACAAAACGACTGCGTTTTAAATGTGAATGTTCATCCGCATCGGTATCAAGTGCATTATTCCACCAGTCGTAATTGGTATTACCGATACGTTTCCATTGAGTATAGCGAGTACCTGCTAATAGATGGAGATTGTCTAAAATATTAAAACGTGTCCCGAACGAAACTGAGTTAGAGTAAATCGTACGATCGTAGAAGGTTTGATCGTTATAGTCTGTACTCCAATTCGGTTCGGCAATTTCTGTTCCTGTAAAGGTAAATGGATCATAGGCAGAGCTACTACGAACACGACGCCAACGAGAGTCGTTATATTCACGATTATAGGTATAACCTAGGAAAATATCGTGTTTGCGTCCTAATAATTGATATTTACCGGTTAAGTTACTTTGAAAGACAAATTGATTTCCTTCGTTATCGTAACGTTGTAAATTATTTGTGTTTATTGTATTACCACGAACTAAACCCGTATAAGCGGTACTGGTTGCGGCTAAGTAGCCGAATTGGTTGGTGTTATTGTTTTGGGTGTAACTGATTTTATTATTCAATTTCCAATCTTCATTAAAGAAGGTTTCAAGTTCCGCAAATAAATTAAGTTTACGGCTCTTATCTCTATTCCAGTTATAGCCTAAATAAGTATCACGAGCTAATCCGCTTTCACTACCGTTTACTCCCATCGGAATGCCGAATACATCCGGGGTCGTATGGGTATTTTGATATAAACCGCCAAGCGTGAATTGGCTGTTTGAACCGACTTCCATATCAATAACACCATAAACAAGGCGTTTATTGTTATCGGATAGTAGATTTTTATCCGTTGGATCATTTTCTAAGACCGACACTAAACGTCCACGCACTCCAGCTCCAATCGTGCCTGAAATGTCCGTCATAGTACGAGCCTTGTTGTTAGTATCAAAACTGAAATTGCCGTTTGCTTGAAATTCGGAAGTCGGACGTTTACGTACCGCATTAATGGTTCCGCCCGGTTCGCCATTAGCTTGCGTAAGCCCTGTTGCACCGCGCACGACTTCAATATGATCGTAAACGGCTAAATCCGTCATACTTTGCGGATCGCGGAACGTATTTGCATTTGATCCTCGTACTGTGCTTGAAATACCATCTTCTTCAATTTGGTCAATATAAAACCCACGGGATTGGAAGCGATAGTAACCAGCATCAGTAATCACATTCACACCAGTTGTCGTTTTTAAAGCATCTTGCATATTATCAATAGCACGTTGATCTAAATGTGCTTTAGTCACGACGCTGACGGACTGTGGTGTTTCTTTTGGAGAAAGAACTAAACCTGTTGTTGTGGACATTGCCGAAGCCGTTAGCGATTTGCTGTGTTCGCTTAAGGTATTGCCGCTGGCGGCGGTGACTTCAACGGTGCTTAAATCGGTGGTTTCAGCCATGACAGAAGAGACAATAAATGTTGCAATGAGTGAAAGCTTAAAAGAGGTTGTGTTCATAATAGTTACAAATAGTTATAAAAAAATCGAACTTTGATTCTAGGGATTTTGATAATTATTTTCAATTTTAAGAAAAGTGCTATTTCAATTATTTACCGTTCTTTTAAAAGCTGAATTTTATCTCGTGTTTTATCATTCTCCGTTGAGTTGTTCCTTTTTTATAAGGAAAAATCTTTCCGACTATTTGCAAATTTTCGTGATGATCGTACCGCTTGTTTACGTCGGTGCATCAGAGAGTATCAGCGGTGATATTGCTATTGTGTCGCTAAGTATTGTCCGTCATTAACTACGTAAAGGTTTCAACACGTTAGCCATTTTCAACGATATTTCTTTAGTTTATTAATAATTTTCATAATAAAAATGAAAATTATGAAGTTGATTAATCATCTTGTTTTATAGATGATGTTCTCAGACATTTAGACGGCTAAACGTCTAAATACGGTTTTACAAAATATCACAGGAGAACATCATGACAACATTCCACATTCTAGGCTTTCCACGCGTTGGGGCGAAACGTGAATTAAAATTTGCACAAGAACGTTACTGGCGTGGTGAAATTGCAGAACAAGATTTATTAGATTTAGCTAAAGCTTTGCGTGAAAAAAATTGGAAACACCAAGCAGAAGCCAATGCTGATTTCGTGGCGGTGGGCGATTTTACTTTTTACGATCATATTTTAGATCTGCAAGTGGCAACGGGAGCAATTCCTGCTCGTTTTGGGTTTGACAGCCAAAATTTAACGCTTTCTCAATACTTCCAACTCGCTCGTGGTAACAAAGATCAATTTGCCATTGAGATGACCAAATGGTTCGATACCAACTACCACTATCTCGTGCCAGAGTTCCACAAAAACACCGAATTTAAAGCCAACCCTGCTCACTACGTCAATCAAATCCGTGAAGCGAAAGCCTTAGGCTTGAATGTCAAACCGGTGATTGTCGGGCCATTAACTTTCCTTTGGTTAGGCAAAGAGAAAGGTGAAGCCTTCAATCGCTTTGAATTATTAAACAAACTTGTGCCTGTTTACCGTGAAATTTTAACCGCACTTACAACAGAAGGTGCGGAATGGATCCAAATTGACGAGCCTGCTTTAGCCTTAGATTTACCGGCAGAATGGCTGGCGGCTTATTAAGCGGTCTATGCGGAATTAAGCCAAGTGAATGCGAAATTGTTATTAGCGACCTATTTCGGTTCGGTGGCAGAACACGCAGAGTTGCTCAAAGGCTTGGCGGTTGATGGCTTGCACTTAGATTTAATCCGTTCGCCTGAACAGCTTGCCGCCTTTGAAGATTACAGCAAAGTGCTTTCTGCCGGGGTGATTGACGGGCGTAACATTTGGCGTGCGAACTTAAATCAAGTGTTAGATCTGCTTGAGCCGTTAAAGGCGAAATTAGGTGAACGTTTATGGATTGCCCCAAGCTGTTCATTGTTGCATACGCCCTATGATTTAGCGGTGGAAACGCAACTACAAGCGAATAAACCTGAACTTTATCAATGGCTTGCCTTTACGCTACAAAAAATCGAAGAATTGTCGGTAATTAAGACCGCACTTGAGCAAGGTCGTGCAGCGGTACAAGCACAATTAGACGCAAGCCAAGCGGCGGCTGATGCCCGAGCAACATCAAAAGAGATCCACCGTGTAGAAGTGGCAGCACGTTTAGCCAACTTGCCTGAAGGGGCGGATCGCCGTCAATCGCCATTTGCAGAACGTATTGCGAAGCAAAATGCGTGGCTAAACTTACCGCTGTTACCAACGACAAATATCGGTTCATTCCCACAAACCAGCGAAATCCGCCACGCCCGTGCGAGCTTTAAGAAAGGCGATTTAAACCTTGCGGATTACGAAGCGGCGATGAAAAAAGAGATTGAATATGTGGTTCGCCGCCAAGAAGAGTTAGACTTAGATGTGCTGGTTCACGGCGAAGCGGAACGTAACGATATGGTGGAATATTTCGGCGAATTACTTGACGGCTTTGCCTTTACCAAATTCGGCTGGGTGCAAAGTTACGGTTCACGCTGTGTCAAACCGCCTGTGATTTATGGTGATGTGGCTCGCCCTGAACCGATGACGGTGCGTTGGTCGCAATATGCCCAAAGCCTCACCAACAAAGTGATGAAAGGAATGCTGACAGGTCCTGTGACGATTTTACAATGGTCGTTCGTGCGTAACGATATTCCACGCTCAACGGTCTGCAAACAGATCGGCGTGGCGTTATCGGACGAAGTGTTGGATTTAGAAGCGGCAGGGATCAAAGTGATCCAAATTGATGAACCTGCTATTCGTGAAGGCTTACCACTCAAGCGGTCAGATTGGGACGCTTATTTGCAATGGGCAGGCGAAGCTTTCCGTTTAAGCTATATGGGCGTACAAGATGACACCCAAATCCATACCCATATGTGTTATTCCGAGTTCAACGACATTTTACCTGCGATTGCTGGCTTAGATGCAGACGTGATTACCATTGAAACCTCACGCTCCGATATGGAATTACTCACCGCTTTTGCCGACTTCAAATACCCTAACGACATCGGACCTGGTGTGTACGACATCCACAGCCCACGCGTACCCAAAGCAGAAGAGATCGAACATCTGTTGCGTAAAGCCTTGAAAGTGGTGCCAAAAGAACGTTTATGGGTCAACCCGGACTGCGGCTTAAAAACCCGTGGCTGGAAAGAAACCATCGAACAGTTGCAAGTGATGGTGGACGTCACGAAGAAATTGAGGGCGGAATTAACGTAATTTTCAACATTCATTCAAAGGGCATCGAATTGATGCCCTTGTTTTTTAAGGGGTTGATGGTATTAATGTCCTCATTTCGTTAGAATGGTGTCAATTTTATGATTAAATCAGGATATCTAATGACCAACGCTCTTCACACCAAACAATCGACTATTTCATCTGTTATCTGGAACATGGCAAATATGTTGCGTGGCACTTATCGCCCGCCACAATACCGTCGTGTGATGTTGCCGCTTATCGTCTTAGCGCGTTTTGATGCGATTTTATCGCCTTATACTGCGGTAATGAAAGCCAAAGCAGACGAATTGGCGAAGATGGGGGATAAAGCACCTAAAGGTGCATTGTATGAAAAGGCACTGACTGAAGTTGCCGATGCCAACCGTGAGCAACCGCTTTACAATACCAGCGGTTTTGATTTGCAAAAATTACTGGCAGACCCTGACCACATCGCAGCTAATTTAGTGAAATACCTACAAGGTTTTTCTGCCAAAGCCAAAGATATTTTCGACAAATTTGAATTTGAAAATGAAATCGAAAAACTCGATAGCAGTAACCGTCTATATGCCGTCATTTCACAATTTCAAAAAGATTTGAAAGAAAACGGCATCAATCTTTCGCCTACACATATTTCCAACTTGCAAATGGGTTATATCTTTGAAGAGTTGGTACGTAAATTCAACGAACAAGCTAATGAAGAAGCCGGTGATCACTTCACACCACGCGAAGTCATTAACCTGATGGTAAACCTGATTTTTGAAGAAGACCAAAAGCGTTTAAGCCAGCCTCACGTCATTGCCAGCATTTACGATCCGACTGCAGGCACGGGCGGAATGCTTTCCGAATCAGAAAAATACCTAAAAAACTACAACGATACCATCAAGCTGAAACTGTTCGGACAAGAGTACAATGCGGAATCTTACGCCATTTGCTGTGCCGACCTACTTATTAAAGATGAGCCTATTGGTAATTTGGTTTATGGCGACACCCTCGGTGTAAAAAATAATAAAAACACCAATACAGGTTTTGTGCCATATGATGGACATAGTAGTAAGACATTTGATTATATGTTCTCCAATCCCCCTTTTGGCGTGGATTGGAAAAACGAGCAAGATTTTATTAATGACGAAGCCAAAAGCGGCTTTGCCGGGCGTTTTGGTGCAGGCTTACCACGTATCAATGATGGCTCGTTATTGTTCTTACAACATATGATTTCCAAAATGCAACCTACTGAGCAAGGCGGTAGCCGAATTGCGGTAGTGTTTAACGGCTCGCCGCTATTTACCGGCGATGCAGGCAGTGGCGAGAGCAATATCCGCCGTTGGATTATTGAAAATGACTGGCTGGAAGCCATTATCGCCTTACCCGACCAACTGTTTTACAACACAGGGATTTATACCTACGTTTGGATTGTCAGCAACAAAAAATCCGCACAACGCCAAGGCAAAGTGCAGCTTATTGACGGCACACAACATTATCAAAAAATGGCGAAATCTTTAGGCGATAAACGCAATGAGCTTTCAGCCGAGCAAATCGCCGATTTAACCCGGCTTTACGCCGATTTTAAAGACGGTGCAAGCGGTAAGATTTCCACAAAAGTTTGCAGTAAAATTTTCAACAACCCAGATTTCGGTTATTTAAAACTCACGGTTGAACGCCCGTTACGTTTGAATTTCCAAGTCAATCAAGAACGCATTGAACGAGTAAAACTTCAGTCTGCATTTGCAAATTTAGCGGTAAGTAAAAAACGCAAAGATGAAGCCGAAATTCAAGCAGAGGAAGCCGAAGGCAAGCGACAACAACAGCAAATTTTGACCGCACTTTCAACCATCGGCGATACGCTTTACATCAGCCGCAATGAGTTTCTCAAAGTCTTTGATAAGGCAATGAAAACCCTTGATTTCAAACTTGCCGCACCGCTCAGAAAGGCAATTTTAGATGCATTAAGTGAACGTGATCAAACTGCCGAAATTTGTAAAGACAGCAAAGGCAATATGGAGCCGGATACACAACTTCGAGATACCGAGCTTGTGCCATTGCCGTCTAACATCCGTTTGCCGCTGCCTGTGGATTACAGCGACAACAAACCGACAGAATTGGTCAAACTTGTGAAAGACCACTGTGAAGCCTACTTAAAAGCCGAAGTGTTGCCACACGTTGAACACGCTTGGATTGATTACGACAAAACCAAAGTGGGCTATGAAATCCCTATTAACCGCCATTTCTACCAATACCAACCGCCAAGGGCTTTAAGTGAAATCAAAGCGGATATTGATGCGTTAGAAAAAGAGATTATGGAAATGTTGGGGAATGTGTAAGGAGTAAAAATGAATAAAGATTTAACCACATCATTAGTTGCACGCAGTAACGTGCTAAACAACAAATATGCTTTGGCTGAATTGGAAAACAATTTACAGCTTGGTGGTTTGGTTTGGGAAAATGAAACCGTTTTTACCAAGCAGCAAGCAGCCCAGATTTTAGATGTTACCGAGAGGACGATTGATAACTACATTGCCAATTCAGGGGAAGAATTAACAAAAAACGGTTATCGAATATTAAAAGGAAAAGCCTTGAAAAACATAAGGTTAGCCTATGTCGACGAAATCAATTTCGTCGACATCAGCCCAAAAGCACCATCACTCGGTATTTTCACTTTTCGAGCTTTGCTCAACCTTGCAATGCTGGTCACAGAAAGTGAACGTGCTAAATTTATCCGCAGCCGAATGCTGGATATTGTGATTGATGTAATTGCTCAAAAAACAGGCGGAAAAACCAAGTTTATCAATCAGAGAGATACAGATTATTTACCTGCCGCCTATTTAGAAGAAAGCTACCGCAAACAGTTTACTAACGCTTTGCGAGATTATTTAGAAATGGGTAATAGCAAATATGGCTTATACACTGACAAAATCTACCAAGTCATTTTTTGTGAAAACACTAAAGAATACCGCCAAATTTTGAGATTAGTAGAAAAAGAGCAAACCCGAGAAACAATGTATGCCGAAGTGTTAAAAGCCATTGGCAGTTTTGAAAACGGTTTGGCAGTGGAAATGCAAAAAAAATCTGAAACTTTGGGTAGAAAATTGTTACCTGTGGAATTAGATCAACTCATTAAAGATGCAGCAGAAAATCCTTATTTGCAGCCGTTTATTTTAGACGCACGCATCAAAATGTCGAGTCGAGACTTAGGTTTTCGGGAAGTATTGCACGAAAAGTTGGAACAATATATCCAAGCCGTGCCTGAAAATGATTTTGACCGCTTCCTTGGCGAACGTAGCAGATCGCTGCAAGAACAATTAAACGATGCTGAAACACTCGCCGTATTGCAACGTTTAAAGGATCGTTAAAATGAAACTTACAACCCTTTATTTTGACGTTGCCCACAGCGTAAAAATGCACGATTGGATTATTGAAAAATCAGGTGGATTAGCTGGCACATACCCCGACGGTGAAGGAAAATTGCACAGCGTGTTGGAGCATATTCAAAATGATGACTACTATCCGACCTTTGAAGATAAACTGGTACATCTGATTTATTCCATCAATAAACTACACGTATTTCTTGACGGCAATAAACGCGCTAGCCTTGTGTTAGGCGCATATTTTTTAGAGCTCAACGGCTATGATTATTGTGTGAAAGAATTTACGCTGAAAATGGAAAATATCGTAGTTTGGTTGGCAGAGAGCAAAATTCCCAAAGATTTGCTACATAAATTGATTTGTTCCATTTTAAATAACGAAGAAGATTATGATGAAGCTTTAAAATACGAATTATGGTGTGCCATCAGTCAAGAAATGTAGCCTACAAGCGGTCAAAAACAGGAAAAAATTTGCAAATGAACAAATACGAACAATACAAACCCAGTGGTGTGGAATGGTTGGGGGAAGTGCCGGAGCATTGGGGTATATGCCGTCTGAAAAATACTTGCACCATTTATAATGGCGCAACACCGAGTTCAGCCAACCCCGATTATTGGGATGGTGAAATTATTTGGGTTACACCTAAAGATATTAATAACCAAAAATTTATCGCCACATCAGAACGAAAAATTACCGAAGAAGGTTTTCAAAATTGCGGTACAAATATTGTACCGAAAGGCTCCGTTATTTTGACCACGCGTGCGCCCATTGGCAAAGTGGCAGTTGCAGAACAAGAATTGTGTACCAATCAAGGTTGTAAATCATTGGTTATCAATGAAAAAATCAAAAGCCATTTTTTATATTATTTATTAGCTTCAAGCAATGAAAGATTGAATACGCTTGGAACAGGCACGACATTTATGGAGCTTGGCGCAGCGGCATTAGGAAGTATAAAAATAGCCCTTCCCCCTATTGAAGAACAAACCACCATCGCTGCCTATCTCGATGAACGCACGGCATATATCGACCGCTTGATCGCTAAGCAACAAGCGTTGTCGGAAAAATTAAGCGAAAAACGTACCGCACTTATTACCGAAGCGGTGTGCGGGCGGGTAAAAATCTCCCCTAGCCCCTCTTTACAAAAAAGGGGAACAAGCCCGAGCGAAAATAATGCTCAGAGCGAAAATAATGCTCAGAGCTCAAAACACCACGAAACAGCCCCCCTCTTTAGCAAAGAGGGGCTGGGGGAGATTTGTTTCAAAGACAGCGGCATTCAATGGCTGGGGGAAATTTCGGAGCATTGGGAGGTTGAGAAAACCAAATTTCATTTTGATTTTTCAAAAGGTTTAACCATCACTAAAGAAAGTTTAGTTGATGACGGTATTCCTTGCGTCAATTATGGCGAAATTCATTCAAAATTTGGCTTTGAAGTAAAACCTGAAATTCACGATTTGAAATGTGTGCCGTCTGAATATTTGGAACATTCTCAATTTGCTTTATTGAAGAAAGGTGATTTTGTTTTTGCGGATACGTCCGAAGATGTAAAAGGTTCGGGAAATTTTACGTATTTGAATAGTAATATTCCAACATTTGCAGGTTATCACACCATTATCGCTCGATTAATCCAAAATCATAATTCAAGATTTTTAGCATACGTTTTTAATTCCGAACCATTCAGAAATCAAATTCGTACACAAATTAAAGGCGTAAAAGTATTTAGTATTACGCAAGCAATTTTAAAAAATACATTCGTTTGGCTTCCCCCCATTGAAGAACAAACAGCTATCACCACCTACCTCGACACTGAAACCGCCAAAATCGACCGCTTGCAGGCAAAAATCGGTGAGTCGGTGGAACGTTTGAAAGAATACCGAGCGGCGTTGATTACACAGGTGGTGACGGGGAAGGTAAAGGTGTAGCAGCCGGTGAAATTTTGTTAAAATAGCGAAAAAGATAAACGAGAAAAGAAATGCAAAGTTGGACTGAAATTGAGCAAATGTTGGCTTCTGGCAATTTACAAGAAGAACGTACTTATTTGGAATACAAAGAAGCAAAAAACGATTTACCTAAATCGTTTTGGGAGAGTTATTCGGCATTCGCCAATCAGTCCGGTGGCTTTATTTTATTGGGAATATCTGAAAATGGTGGTTTGCATATTTCAGGTGTGCAAAATGCTGAGCAAATTCAGGAACTTGTTTTCTCTCAATCTCGTAGCCGTGAAAAAGTGAGCGCAGCCTTGTTAAGGGATGATGATGTACGATTGTTTAATATACAAGGTAAACAAATTGTCGTTGTTTATGTGCCAAAAGCAGAAGCTACTCAACGTCCTGTCCATTTAAACCAAGATTTCCGCCGCTCTTATGTACGATTAAAAACAGGCGATCATAAATTAAATGAAAGTGAATTACGCTCTTTTCTCTCAAGCTATACCCATAAAGATTTTGATGGACACATTTTGCCTTATGCCACACTTGACCATTTAAATTTAGGTACGCTGAACAAATACCGAAATTACCTCAAATCGCATAACCCAACATCATCCTTATTAACACTCTCCGATGAAAAATTTATTGAGGAAATTGGAGCATTGTCCCACGATATTATTCAAAATAAACAAGGTATTACCTATGCCGGTCTATTGCTGTTTGGTAAAGGAAATATCATTAAATCAGTATTTAAATCTTTCTTTTTTGAATACTATGAGAAAAGTGATGAAAACCATCGCTATGATTTACGTATTACTGATTTTGATTTAGATGATGGCAATTTATTTGAATTTTATCTCAAAATTGCCCCCCTCATTACGGCGTTAGGTAAAGACAATCATTTCAAATTAGATAATCTCACCCGTACCGAAGAAAATGAAATTACCGACTCCTTGCGAGAAGCCTTAGTAAACGCGATTGCTCATGCGGATTATTTTAATGATGCACGCCATCTGAAAATTATAAAAACTAAAAATCAGATTAGTTTTGAAAATGCAGGAGTAATGCTTATTGATGTTCATCAGGCAATTATCGGCAATCGTTCGGAATGTCGAAATGGTACTATTCATAACATTCTGAGACGGATTGGTTTGTGTGAACGACAAGGACAAGGTGTGCGAGATATTTTTACTCATTGGCAAAGCCGTTACTTCAACACACCTGTTTTAGAAAGTGAAATCGATTACACCAAATTAACACTTACTTTTCACGACGGTAAAATTGCAAATTGGGAAGAAAAACTTACCGCTTGTTATGGCTTGCGATTTAGCAAATTAAAGCCAATCCCGAAAGATTGCTTACTTTATATCGCTATAAATGGACAACAAGCAACACACAAAGATTTAGTTCAGGGTATTCCACAATATACAGGGCGAGCAATTACACTTGCTTTGGCTCATTTAAAAGAAAAAGGTTTTGTGAAAACATCAGGCGAGAAGCGTAGCGAGTTGATTTATCATCTTGTTGGGATTGAAGAGGAAATCGAAAATGAGTCAGAAAATGATTATATTGAGATTAAGGACAAACAAGAGTCAGTAAACTCCTTACTTAACAATGCATTAGAAAATCCAGCTCAACCAGAAAACAATATAACACTTCAAAAAAGTGACCATAATAAGCAAGAAACACCCCTAGCTACACCCCTAGTTAGAGAAGAAACGCCCTTAGCTATACCCCTAGCTAAATTGTTAGCGGCGTTGGGAAATGAAGAAAAAGGGATTGTGCAATTAGGTATTGATTTGGCAGTAATGGATAAGAAAAATATCCGAAAAACTTATATCTCTCCTGCATTAAAATTGGGGTTAATTGAAATGACATTGCCGGAAAAACCAACAAGTCCAAATCAAAAATACCGTCGTAAAAAGGGATAAAAAATGATTACCGAAAAAGACTTTGAAAACGAAATCGAACGCTTTTTGTTGGAAAGCGGCGGTTATGTGCAGGGCAAAAACAGTGAGTACAACAAAGACACGGCGCTGTTTGAAGTGGACGTGATCGCCTTTATTCAAGCTACGCAGCCGCAAAAATGGGTGAGATTGGAAGCGGGGCAAAAAGCGAATGCAGGTTCGGTGCTGATTAAAGCGTTATGTCAGGAGTTGGAAGCGAAAGGTTCGCTAGATGTGTTGCGTCACGGTTTTCGTTGCTATGGTAAAACCTTTCAAATGGCATATTTTGCCCCGAATACGTCTCTCAATGAAAAAAGTGCGGTGAATTATGCGGCAAATATTTTAAAGGTGACGCGTCAGGTGGTGACGGAAGATGGTGAACGTCCTGATGTGGTGTTGTCGCTCAATGGTATTCCGCTGGTAACGGTGGAGTTAAAAAATGTGTTGTCGGCAACCCATTGGACAGTCGAAGATGCCATTGAGCAATATCGCCAAGATCGTAACCCCAAAGGCAGATTATTCGCCTTCAAAAGGCGTACCTTGGTGCATTTTGCGGTGGACACTGAAGAAGTGTATATGACTACCAAACTTGATGGCGAAAATACCTATTTCTTGCCGTTTAACCGTGGCAATCAAGGCGGTAAAGGGAATCCGCCCGTTGAAGGTAATGTGAAAACAGCATATTTGTGGGAAGACATTTTAACTCGGCACAGTTTTTTGGAAATTATTGCCCGCTTTTTGCATTTGAATGTGGAAGAAAAGAAAGTGCGTACCGAAAGCGGTTTACGTTTGCTGCAAAAAGAAACGATGATTTTTCCTCGTTTTCATCAGCTGGATGCCGTACGTAAGTTGATTGCCCACAGCCGTGAATATGGAGCAGGTAAAAACTACTTAATTCAGCATTCTGCAGGTTCGGGCAAGTCAAATACCATTGCATGGCTGGCGCATCAGTTAAGCTCGTTGCACGATGTCGATGATAAAAAGATTTTTAACTCGGTCATTGTGGTTACCGATCGTGTCGTGTTAGATCGCCAGTTACAAGCCACTATCAGTCAATTTGAACATAAAGATGGCGTGGTACAGAAAATTGAACAGGATTCTAAACAGCTTGCCTTGGCGATTGCCTCCGATGTGCCGATTATTATTACCACCATTCAAAAATTTCCATTTGTGATGACCGCACTTTCTCGCCAGCAGGAAAAGGGGGTGAATGTAGAGATTTCTACTGTTGGCAAACAATTTGCCGTCATCGTGGATGAAGCTCACAGTTCTCAAAGTGGCGAAGCGGCAATGGAGCTGCGTAAAGTGCTAAACAAAGACGGTATCGAAGCGGCGGTAATGGCGGAGTTTTTAGACGACGATGATGAAGATGGTTTAAGCGACACAGCAAAAAAACAACTTTTCATCGAAGCCGCCAAACGCCAACGCCAACCGAATTTGAGCTTTTTTGCTTTTACGGCGACACCAAAATGGAAAACCAAAGCCTTGTTTGATGAAATCGGTGAAGACGGCAAACCCCCATTTCATTATTACACTATGCGTCAAGCCATTGAAGAGGGTTTTATTTTGGACGTGTTGGCAAATTACGCCACTTGGGGGCAATATTTCAAGCTACTGAAAATCAGTGAGAGCGATAAAGAATTAAGCAAAACTAAAGCGAAAAAAGCGATGATGCGTTTTGTGGAACTCCATCCGAGTGTGATTGCACAAAAAGTAGAAATCATTGTTGAGCATTTCCGTACGACGACTATGCACAAAATCGGAGGGCGTGCCAAAGCGATGGTAGTCACAAGCGGTCGAGAAGCGGCGGTTCGTTACAAATTGGCGTTTGATGAATATATCAAAGAGAAAGGCTATACAGGGATTAAATCTTTAGTCGCCTTTTCAGGTGGCATTACGTTAAAAGAAGCGCCTGAAAAAGAATATACCGAGGCACTCATGAACGGCATGCGTGAAGTGGATTTACCCGAACAGTTTGCATCTGACAATTACCAAGTGTTATTGGTGGCAGAGAAATATCAAACCGGGTTTGATCAACCTTTGTTGCATACGATGTTTGTGGATAAAAAATTGAGCGGTATCCAAGCGGTGCAAACGCTTTCTCGTTTAAACCGTTGTGCAAATGGCAAATCGGATACCTTTGTTTTGGATTTTGTGAATAAACCCGAAGAGATTTATAAGGCATTTAAGCCGTTTTATGAAGTCACTGAATTAGGCGATATTCCTAGCAGTGAAAAACTAGATGAGCTGGCGGGAACCTTAGATCAGTGGAAAATCTATTTTCAAAATGAACTACGACAATTTGCTGAAATTTGGTTTAACGCTAAGCAGCCAACGGGGGCAGAACATAAACAGCTCAATAGTATTTTAGATAAAGCCGTGGCAAGATTTTTAGCTATTGGCGGCGACATTCAGCAAGGATTTGAAGATTTGAGTGAGCTGAAAACCGAACAGCAAAACCTGTTTAAAAGCCAACTGAAAAGTTATTTGAGTCTGTATCAATTTGTGTCACAGATAATGGATTATAGTGATGATTTGCACGAACAACGCTATATTTATCTGCAAGCCCTGCAAAGCAAACTGCCTTTCGATGCCGACCGCAACAAGGTTGATTTAAGCAAAGACGTGGTGTTGCATTACTATAAATTGCAAAAACGCAGTGAAGGTAAAATCCTGTTGGGAGAAGGTGATGCTGAACCACTGAAAGGCGCAACGGATGTTGGCACAGGGCGTGCCGATGCCACGGATGAACTCAGCAATATGGTTCAAGAAATCAACGGTGTTTACGGTACGCAATTTACTATTGCCGACCAACTTTTCTTTGAGCAAATTATTGAGGATGCATTGGCGAACGATGAGATTATTGGGGCGGCTCAAAACAATACCTTAGAAAGTTTCACGGTTTATTTCGCCGATAAGTTGCTGGATTTATTGTTCAAGCGTATGCAAGGCAATGAAGACATCAGCAACCAAGTGATGAGTGATGACAGTTTGCGAAATCGTGTGGTCAAACGTTTGGCCAAACAGATTTATCAACGTAAAGCATAAAAATGCCGTCTCAAATGCTATTAATAAAAAGTATCATCGTGTGATGTAATAATTGAATATTTATTATATAAAGCGTTAAACCCGGTATCTCAGTTAGATGTGATGGTGGAAGTGACTAAGAAATTGCGTGCCGAGTTGGTATAGGAAGGGTAGAGTAGGGATGCTCACGAGAGAAGCGCACTCAGGTGCGCTTTTTATTTAGTGAAAAAGCGTGCCGAATCTTTCCAGTTCAGCCCAAATTTCTTCACTAAATTCTTGTTTTACTTTTTTTTCTAATTCGGCAAGAGATTGTATCAGTTTGTAGAGTTTTTTATACGTGAAACGTTGAACGATATGTTGATAAAGCCCACGGCGGTTCTGCCAAATTTTCAAGCGGTCAAATTCGGCTCGTAAATTACCGGTAAACAGTGGTCGGTTTGAGTGTAGTATCGGTTGCGGTGAACGGGTGATCTCAAGAATTACGGTGAGTTCTTTTTGAATAATACGTAAAAGCACCACAGGCTGAACATCTTCATTCTGCAAATGATGTAAAATGCGGGACGCACGGCTAATTTTGCCTTCCAATAACGCATCAATCCATTGAAACGGGGTAAATTGTGCCGATTGTTCAATGATTTCTTTGACACGGTTAAGCCCGATAGTGTCATCATGGAAGCGTAATTGCAACATCTGCAACGCTTGTTTCAGTGCCAGTAAATTCCCTTCATAACTAAAACAAAGGAGTTGAACCGCTTCTTGATCGAGATGAAGTTTCATCGATTTTGCCCGATGTTGTAACCATACGGGCATTTTAGTGATATCCGGCGTTTGGCAGTTGACGATAACGGCTGATGATTCTATTTGATTGAACCACGACTGCTTTTCCATCGGCTTGGTAAATTTCGGTAAGTGTAAAATAAAAAGCAAGTCCGAATGAGATAAAGCGAGTAGGTCGGCAAGCTGTTTTTGCTGTGCTACAGTGATATTCTCCGGCAAATTGAGTATAAGAATTTGTCGATTAAAAAACAAACCGTTGGATTGGGCTTGTTCAAACAGCTCTTCCCATTTCGTCTCGTGAGTAATCGTGACTTCAACTTTTTCGTCAAACTCTTGCGAACGGGCAATGTGATAAATCTCGTCTTTCGCCTCGCCGACTAATAGCAGATCCTGCCCGGTTAACAAATAATAAGGTTGTAAGCCTTTTTCTAGGGCAAGCGGCAAACCTTCCGGAAAAATACGTTGAGCCATGGTTTATTGTGCCGGTTTGGCTTGTGACAATTCTTTTTGCAAGCCGGCGACTTTGATTAACAGTTGATGTGACGCTTGCTCATACATTTGGCGGATAATCGATTCTTGTTCGGCGGATTTCGCTAATGCGGCACGCGAATCGTCAAAGAAAGTTCGATGTACCGAAACTTCAAGCGGATATGAGCCTTTATTCGGCACGGTAACCGTTGCTTTCACTTTTAGGCTCAGGATTTTTTCCGCTTCACGGGCTTGTTTAAACACCGAGGCAACATGGGACGTGCTTTCCGTTGAATTCAAACGTAAGTTTGCGACGTTTTCCGCTTTCGGAACGATGTTGATATCACTGAGTAACATTCGATGACGTAAAATACGAGACATATCACTGTATTGATCGGCACTCTCAAAACTGAGTGTACGTAATTCAGCCGGGAACATTTCATTATTTTTAAAATGCCAACCGCAAGCGGTCAAAAACAGCACAAAAACGAGAGAGAGTTTTTTAAACATAATTTCTCCTTATGCTTTATAGCTAGCGCGAGCGTCTCGCTCGTGCTTTCCATATCTTATTTGGTACGAGCGAGACGCTCGCACCAACATTAAATAACGCGTTAGCCTTTCACCGCAAAACTCAACATCTTAAACGGTACATAGATTTCTTTCACGATTTCTACCCCTTCAAGATATTTCGCCACATTTTCATCGGCTTTCGCAATGGCTTTGACTTCATCTTCTGTCGCAGTTGCAGAGACGGTAATTTTGCCACGCACTTTACCGTTTACTTGCACTACAACGAGTTTTTCATCTTCTACCATTGCTTTTTCATCTGCCACAACCCAAGGTGCAAAGTCGATTGAACCTTCATTGCCTAAGGCTTGCCATAGTTCAAAGCAGATGTGCGGAGTGATTGGGTAGAGCATACGGATCACCGCATTTAATGCTTCTGCCATTATCGCTTTGTCTTGATCATTAACAAGCGGTGCTTTAGTGAGCTTATTCATCAATTCCATAATTGCGGCAATTGCGGTATTGAATGTTTGACGGCGACCAATGTCATCACTTACTTTCGCAATGGTTTTGTGTACATCACGACGTAAATCTTTTTGCTCTTTGTTTAATGCCGCAGGATCTAATGCAACTGTGGCTGGCGATTGTGCATATTCATAGGCTAAATTCCAAAGACGACCTAAGAAACGTTTCGCCCCTTCTACGCCAGACTCTTGCCATTCTAATGTCATTTCAGCAGGGGAAGCGAACATCATAAATAGACGCACGGTATCCGCACCATATTTTTCCACCATCTCTTGTGGGTCAATACCGTTGTTTTTTGATTTTGACATTTTGGTCATACCGCTGTGTACCAACGCACGCCCTTCTTTGTCAAAGGCTTTCAAAATACGCCCTTTTTCATCACGTTCAACGGTCACTTCTGTTGGCGACACCCAAATACGTTCATTGGTCGGGCTGGTGTAGTAATAAGCATCCGCTAACACCATACCTTGACAGAGTAATTTTTCTGTCGGTTCATCGCTGGTAACAAAGCCTGCGTCACGCAGTAATTTGTGGAAGAAGCGGAAGTAGAGCAAGTGCATTGTCGCGTGTTCAATACCGCCGATATACTGATCCACAGGTAGCCAGTAATTCGCTTCTTCTTTGTCTAACATACCTTGTTGGTATTGTGGCGACGCATAACGTGCGTAATACCAAGAAGATTCCATAAAGGTGTCGAAAGTATCTGTTTCTCTTAATGCCGGCTGACCGTTATAAGTGGTTTTCGCCCATTCCGGATCTGCTTTGATCGGGCTTTTCACACCGTCCATCACCACATCTTCAGGTAATACCACAGGAAGATCTTGCATTGGTACGGTGACGGTTTCGCCATTTTCAAGGGTAAGCATTGGAATTGGCGCCCCCCAGTAACGTTGGCGAGAAACGCCCCAGTCACGCAAGCGGTAATTAACTTGACGTTTACCGATCCCCATTCCTTCTAATTTATCGGCAATGCCTTTGAAAGCACCATCAAAATCTAATCCGTCAAATTCCGCAGAGTTAATCAATGTACCGTGTTCGGTCATTGCCGCTTTGCTGAAATCCCATTCAGAACCATCAAGCGGTGCGATCACCTGTTTAATTTGCAAATTGTATTTTTGAGCAAATTCAAAATCACGCTCATCGTGCGCAGGCACAGCCATTACCGCCCCAGTGCCGTAGTGCATTAACACAAAGTTGGCGACCCACACCGGTAACTCTTCGCCTGTTAATGGGTGAATAGCAAATAATCCCGTCGCCATACCTTTTTTCTCCATGGTGGCAATATCCGCTTCCGCCACTTTGGTATTTTTCGCTTCTTGAATGAAGGCGGCTAATGCAGGATTGCTTTCTGCCGCAAGGGTTGCCAACGGATGAGCCGCTGCGACTGCCACATAGCTTACGCCAAAGAACGTATCCGGGCGAGTCGTATAGACAGGTAAAGTTTGATCAGTGCCTTTCACTTTAAAAGTGATTTCAACCCCTTCAGAACGACCGATCCAGTTACGTTGCATCGTTTTGACTTGATCAGGCCATTGCGGAAGGTTGTCTAAACTGGTTAATAGCTGCTCGGCATAATCGGTGATTTTAATAAACCATTGTGGAATTTCTTTTTGTTCCACCGGGGTATCACAACGCCAGCAACAGCCTTCGTGAACTTGCTCGTTCGCTAATACTGTTTCATCATTCGGGCACCAGTTTACCGTTGAGGTTTTCTTATATACCAAGCCTTTTTTATATAATTCGGTGAAGAACCACTGCTCCCATTTATAATATTCAGGACGGCAAGTGGTCACTTCACGATCCCAGTCAAAGCCAAAGCCTAATGCCTTGAGCTGATTTTTCATATATTCAATATTTTCATACGTCCATTTTGCCGGTGCAGTTTTATTTTTTACCGCCGCCCCTTCCGCCGGCAAACCGAATGCGTCCCAACCCATCGGTTGTAACACATTTTTGCCGTTCATACGTTGATAGCGGGAAACCACATCGCCGATCGTATAGTTACGCACATGCCCCATATGCAGACGACCTGACGGGTATGGGAACATCGATAAACAGTAATATTTTGGTTTGCTTTCGTCTTTAATTGCTTTGAAAACTTTATTTTCCGCCCAGTACTGCTGTACTTTAGGCTCAATCGCACTCGGATTGTATTGTTGTTGCATCATTTTTGACCTTTAAATTTCATCGAAAAAATTGTGCTATAGAATAGCGTAAAAATGGGATTTTTTGAAATGAAAGCGGTGAGATCGAGGGGATTTTTTGCAAAATCAAATAGACGAAAGGGATGGTACAGATCACAGTCACCATCCCTTTATGAAATTAACGCTTTTTAATATTGCTATTAGAAGCCGGCTTGTTTTTCCAATTGTTCAACTAGCGCTTCGTCTAATTTTAACGCTTCGGCAAGTTGAGACAAGAAGACAATTTCTTTACGGGATAAATCTTGGCAAACCAAGCGGGCTGCAAGGTAAACTTGGCTGGCTAAAGCCGTGTCGTTCCCGACGACTTGAGCAATTTCTTCAACGCTTGCCGGCTCGTGCATTTCGTTCAGTAACCATTGTTGTAATTCAGGGTCGTTACCGCCCTCTTTTAAGATTAATGCTTCTTCATTTTCATCCAATGCACCGTCGGAAACCGCCGCAGCAAGCATAGTACGTAAAATAATCGCCCCTTTTTCTTCCGAACTATCGTCTTCAAACGCATTTGCCGCAATATCGGTTGCTTCGTTCGGTTTATTTTTTTGATAGTCTTGATAGGCTTTGTAAGCAAGGCTGCCAAGTGCGGCGAGTGAACCTAATTTGGTCAGGTTGGCACCGCCGTTTCTACCTAACACCATTGATAAAATACCGACTAATGCGGCACCGCCGCCTACTTTGGCAATGGTATCCGTATTGCCTTGTTTGATTTCTTGTGCGGATGATTTTGCCGTGTTAAGTACAGAACCCAACAGGCTGCCTAAATCCGATTTGCTTTGATTCGCGGTGTTACCGACCGATTTTAATACACCGTTAAGAATATCATTAAAGTTCATTTTGTTTCCTTTTTGTTTATGTAAGACGTTGCGTAATAGACACTATTTTTATGAAATAATTCAATGTTTTTCCGCAATAAATTTCTTTGCCAGAGCCGAAAGTATATCAGTAAGATACACCAGTAATAAATAACAAATTAAATAAAGGGTAATTTCAGAGTAATGGAAAAAACTCATCGCCAGTTTAAACTGCATACCTAAGCCGCTTGCCCCAACAAAACCGACAATCAGCGTTGCCCGAATAATGTTTTCCATACGATAAAGAATGTAATTGAGAAAAGCACGCATCACCGCAGGATAAATCCCGTAAAACAGAATTTGATTTTGCGAAGCCCCGTTTTGCATTAAATGGCGGATCGGTTTTTCGTCCATATCCTCAACTACTTCGCCGCACAGTTTGCCTAATACGCCGAAGTTGTGAATGGCTAATGCCAAGGCTCCCGGAATGATCCCCGGTTTGAAGATAAAGACTAAAATCATCGCCCACATCAATTCCGGTACAGATCGGCTAAACAGAAATAGCCCCCGACTGAGATAATAGGCGGCATGGTGATACCAATGTGTTCTGTGGCGAAAATTCCCTTGCGCTACGTTGCGAGCGGACGGCAGAACCAAAAGGAACATCGCCATGCCTGCAATGCCCGTTGCCAGAATACTCATCACAAAGGTTTCCCACGAGAGCCATAGGGCTTTTTGCCACATTTCAGGGTCAAGATAGGCAGGTAGCTCTTCACCCACACCTGCCATTCCAGCTAAAAATTCCGTGAGATAATCCCAATTTTCCGCTCGAAACAGTTCACTCAGTGCGGTGGGTTGGTCTTTAAGAATATAGCCCCACGACAGCCCGATAAGCCCTAACACCACCCAAAAAGAATAGCGGATAAAATAGCGGTCAAGATGTTTTCTCATTTTACTCGGCTCCTGACAGCGTAGCTCCAGCGATCAACCAAAACAATTAACCCGACAAGGAAGATCAAGAATGTCCAAACCTGATCGTATTTCAGATCTTGTAGGGAAAGCTGAATTTGCATGCCGATCCCTCCCAATCCGACAAAAGATAGTACAGATGAAGAACGGATTGCACATTCAAGGCGATACATGGTATAGCTCAACATTGTTGGCAAGGCCTGGGGCAGATAACCATAAATCAAACATTGTAGTGGCGTTGCTCCTGCTTCTTTTAATGCAAAAATTGGCTTAGATGGCACCGCTTGTAACGTATCTGCATAGATTTTGCCTAAGTAGCCGGAATAAGGAATGGCAAGGGCAAACACCGCACCTATCGGATTTAACCCAACAGCAGCCACAAAGAACCACGCCCAAATCAATTCGTGAATGGCACGTAGAAAACCCAATATCGCCCGGGCAGTCCCCTGCAAAAAGAGTGAACGAAACAGCACACCGGAAGCAAAAATGCTTAAGCAAAATCCGCCAAGCATAGACAAAGAGAGGGTAATCAAGGCATAGGCAAAGGTGAGCCAAGTGGATTGCAAGGCGAGTATCAATAAATCGGCAGAAAAGTCGGGGGATAATAAGCTGGAAAAGAGTCGGGTAAGCGTCGCCCAACCGCCGGAGTGCATCAGCCCTTTGTCGTTATCCACGGCAAATAGGCTCAACAAAAATGCAAGCAATAATATGCCCGTCAGCAAATTTCGCCGTTCATTGAGTCCAAGCGGTCGGTTATGTTTCATTTTTTACCAATCCGTATAACGCATTAAGTTGCTCTTGGGTGACTTGCTCTGTTTGCAAATCAAACACTATTTTTCCCTGCTTAATGCCGATCATGCGATCAAAATAGGTTTTGGCATATTCCACCGAATGCATACTGGCAATCAGCGTTTTCCCCTGCTCTCTCACCAGCCCGGTCAATAATGCCAAGACATTTTGAGCATTGACCGGATCGAGTGCGGACACCGGTTCATCGGCTAAAATCAATTTGGGGCTTTGAACTAACAGACGAGCTATTGCCACACGCTGCTGCTCACCGCCCGACAGTTCAGCAGTCGGCTGATTGATTTTATCCAATAGCCCAACGGCAGCAAGTGCTTGCTCTGCAATGTGCTTTTCTTGCGGTTTAACCAAAGAGAACAGAGATCGCCAAAAGCCCCACCGGTTCAGCCTGCCAGCCAAGACATTGTGGATAACTTCCAGTTGTTTGACTAAATCATACTGTTGATGCAGCATACCGACCTGTTGGGCAAACTGTTTGTTATCTTGGTAGTCTTGAATATTGCAATTTTCCAGCCAAATCTCACCGCTTGTTAAAGGCACGGCACGCATAATGCTATTCATTAATGTCGATTTCCCCGATCCGCTCGGCCCGACTAACGCCACGATTTCACCTGAGCGAATGGTTAAACAGATGTCGTCTAAAACGGCTTGCTTGCCGAAATGTTTGGTGGTGTGGTGGAATTGAAGAAGTGGGGTTTTCATATTTTATCAATATCAATTCAGTGTTAAAAAATTGTCTTCTATATTACGTTCTCACTTCGCTATTTTAGTCTGCCAAATCTCCCCTAGCCCCTCTTTGCTAAAGAGGGGGATCAGATCGAAGGAAATATACATTCATCTGAAAAATCAAATACTTTACGTTTATGAAGTACTTCGATCTTAAAATTTACGATAAACAAATTCCCCTCTTTAGCAAAGAGGGGCTAGGGGAGATTTGGCAGAAGATTTTCACGAAGAAAATAAGCGATTACTTAATCAACTTCAGCTCTTTCGCCACTTTCTCAATATCTTGATAGTTGCCGTTTTGCGTTGGGATAAACTTCTCGGCAGAGAGTAAATTCATCACCTGTGAGCTTGATGCATCGGCTTTTAATAATGCCGCTTTCACTTTCTCTTTGGTTCCGTCACCAAATTTTTTATCAACAAGATTAATGGTCCAGTTGTAATCATAGTAATCCGGTGTGGTGTAGAAAAGCTCGACTTTATCGTGATTAACTTTGCCTTCTTTCACCATTTTATCCCAGTACTGCTTATTCACCGCACCGATTTGCACAGAACCTGCTTCTACTAAGCCGTAGGTTTTATCATGCGAACCGCTGTAAGTTGGTTGAGCGTCTAAGTCTTTTTCAGGGTTAACTCCGGCTTCCGTTAAGAAAAAGCGTGGCATTAAGTGACCCGATGTCGAACTTTCGCTACCAAAAGCAAGGGTGTGACCTTTGACATCTTTAATCTCTTTCACATTATCTAAGCCTTTTTGCTTGATAAAGACAGACTTAAATTTTTCATCTTGCGGACGTTGTGCGATAGCTTCAGCACCTTGCACTTTGGCACGTGCTTGTACCCCCGTTAAACCACCGAACCAGACTAAATCAATTTCGCCACGACGGAATGCGGTGACTACGGCAGCATAATCGGTGACAGGCACATATTGCACCTTTAACCCCGTTTCTTTGCCTAAATACTCTGCAAAACTGTCAAACGAACGGGTCATTTCGGCAGCGTTATAGTCAGGAATAGCACTGATTTTAAAGGTTTGATCGGAAGGTGATGCGAAAGCAACCGGGCTAAACAGCACGCTGAGAGCGGTGAAAGCAGTTGCAAAACTTGCAAAAAGCGTTTTCATGGTGTTCTCCAAAAGAAATGTAAACAAATTGTAATGTTCAATATGAACGAGCGAAAGATACGCGATTTTTTATAAAAAACAAGCGATTTCTGCGATTCATTTGGGAAATCGGTTTATCTTTGATAATATCACTCGCCTTACCGAATCTCTTTTTAGAATTAAGCGACATATCCGCTCTATATAATAAAACCATGGCATTAATCGAATACAATCCCCCTGTTGAACCTTGGCTTGACGAAGTTTATCGTGATAATCATATTTTAATCATTAATAAACCAAGCGGCTTACTTTCAGTACCCGGAAATCGCCCTGAATATCAAGACAGTGCAATGGTGCGCGTACAGCAAAAATACGGTTTTACCGAACCGGCTCACCGTTTAGATATGGCGACAAGCGGTATTTTGTTGTTTGCATTAAGCAAACAGGCGGAAAAAGAACTCAAACGTCAATTTCGTGAACGTGAACCGAAAAAGCATTATCAAGCGTTAGTTTGGGGCAAATTAGGCGAAAAAGTGGGCGATACGGGGACAATGAATTTTCCGCTCATCTGTGACTGGGAAAACCGTCCGCGCCAAAAAATTTGCTACGAACGGGGCAAACAAGCGGTCACTTTCTACGAAATTCTTGCACATTATCCCAATAATACGACAAGGGTGAAATTAACCCCTTATACCGGGCGTTCGCACCAATTACGCGTACACTGTTTAGCTTTAGGTCACCCAATTGTGGGAGATAAATTTTATGCAAATCCGTTGGCAAAAAGTTTATCACCAAGACTTTGTTTACACGCAGAAGCATTAACCATTACGCACCCTATTACGCACGAACTGATGACATTTGAAGCGAAACCCGAATTTTAAAAGGCAAATAAAATGAACTTTCAATGGCAGAAATATCCTGAAAATACTAAAAAGCTGTTTAGGCTCTCTACACCGATTTTTATTTCGCAATTAGCCACATCCGGCATGGGCTTGGCGGATATTATTATGGCAGGATTGGTGAGTGATGCGGATGTTTCTGCGATTGCGGTCAGTCACTCGATTTATTTCCCGCTATTCCTCTTGGTTTTAGGCATTTTAAACGCGATTACCCCGACGGTTTCTTACTTAAACGGTGCCAATCAACGTAATTTAATTGCCCATCAGGTGCGACAAGGTGTTTGGATCGTATTTATGTTGAGTCTTCCGCTGATAGTTATTTATCTTAATGCGCATTTGCTCTTCACCTTGATGGGTACGCCGGCTGAATTTGCCGATAAAGCACAGCACTATTTGATTGCACTCTGTTTTGGACTGATTCCCTCCTTACTGGCAGTCAATCTACGCTGTTTTAACGATGGCTTATCCAACCCTAAACCGGCGATGTACATTACCTTTTTCGGCTTAATTTTGAATATTCCGCTCAACTATATTTTTATTTTCGGCAAACTCGGTATGCCTGAATTAGGGGCGGTTGGCTGTGGTGTGGCAACGGCAATCGTAAACTGGGTTATGTTTGGGCTGATTTTACATTATTGTTATACCAACCCAGCCCAAAAGGATATTCGTCTGTTTGAAAAATGGATCGAAAAACCGTGTAAAGCGACGTTAAGCAAACTGTTCAAACTCGGCACACCGATTGGTTTTGCATTGTTTACCGAAGTCATGCTGTTTGCCGCATCTTCTCTCATTATTTCGCCGTTGGGTTCACAGGTGGTGGCAAGTCATCAGGTTGCCTTACAAACCAGTTCGCTGTTTTTTATGATCCCGCTGTCATTTAGCATTGCGACGACCATTTTAGTCGGTCAAACCTTGGGAGAGAAGAGAATCGAAGAAACCAAATACCTGACCTATCATGCCATTTTTACGGGAACGGTTGTCGCATTGTGTATCGGTATGGTGATTTTACTGCTAAAAGACCTGATCCCTTATGCCTTTACCGGCGATCCGATGTCTATTACGATTGCTTCCGGGTTATTGATTTTTGCAGCAATTTACCAGATCCCCGACTCAATTCAAGCGGTATGTAACGGTATTTTACGCGGTTATAAAAATACCAAGCCTATTTTACTGACGACATTCATTTGTTATTGGCTCGTCGGAATGCCATTAGGCACTATTTTGGCTCGTACCGATTGGATCGTTCAGCCAATGGCTGCAGCAGGATTTTGGCTGACCTTCTGTGTTTGTTTAAGTTTGGCGGCAGGGCTGTTTTTCTATTTTATGCGGAAGATTCAGGCTGTGCCTGAAGAGATGTTAATTAAAAGATTGGAGTCAATGAAGTAGTTTACAAGCGGTCTGTTTCGTGATGTTTTTTGCAAAAAAGTCACGCCAACCGACCGCTTGTTCATGGGGTTTAGCCTTTCTCATACCAAATTTTATTGATGTATAAAAGCACTTTACCGAGCGGGGTGTCGACGAGGATCTCATCATCAACCTGTTTTCCGATTAAGGCTCTTGCCACCGGTGAGTCAATCGAAATCCACTGTTTTGCCGGATCGAACTCGTCACAGCCGACGATGCGATACTGCTTGATTTCACCTTCTTCGTTTTCGAGTTCGACCCAAGCGCCAAAAAAGACTTTTCCTTCCTGAGTCGGGTGATAATCGACAATTTTCAAGACTTCTAACCGTTTAGACAAAAAACGTACTCGGCGGTCAATTTCACGCAGGCGGCGTTTACCGTAAATATATTCCGCATTTTCACTGCGATCGCCAAGGGCGGCGGCATCGGATACGGCTTGGGTGACTTTGGGGCGTTCATCTTTCCAAAGGTATTTAAGCTCTTGATCTAACGCTTGCCAGCCGGCACGAGTAATATGGTTTGATTTTGCCATTAGCTTGCAAACTCCACGATACCCGAGACTTTACCTTCTTCCGTTACGGCAATAAGGGAGTGAATATGGTTTTCCTTCATATATTCTTCCGCATGGGCAAGGAAGGTACCGTCCGAAATAGTGCGCGGGTTTCGAGTCATGATTTGCTCGGCGGTTTTGTTCAAACTATCGGCACCGAATTTTGCTAAGGTACGACGAATATCGCCGTCGGTGATGATGCCGAGCAGGTTATCGTTTTCCATAATCACGGCAACGCCCATTCTGCCTTCGTTAATCACATTAAGAATATCGCTAAAGAGTTGAGTCGGCGTACAGATCGGCAGTTTCGTTTGCATCACGTCACGCACGCGGCAAAGCAATTTACGCCCCAAGCTGCCGCCGGGATGATAGCGCGCAAAGTCCTCCGCTTTAAAATCACGGGCTTTAATTAAGGCAATGGCTAAAGCGTCACCGAGCGCCATGGTAATCAGGCTGGATGTCGTCGGCGCGAGATTATTCGGGCAGGCTTCACGTTCAATGCTGATATCTAAGGTAATATCGGCATGGCGGCCTAATGTGGATTGCGGGTTTCCCGTCATAGCGATAATTTTATTACCGAAATTTTTCAAACTCGGAATTAACTTATTCACATCATCCGTTTCGCCGCTGTAAGAAATCAAGATCACCACGTCAATGGGTTTCAACATTCCCAAATCACCGTGGAATGCTTCCGTCGGATGTAAAAAAAAGCTTGGCGTACCGGTGGAAGCAAAGGTTGCCACCATTTTTTTTCCCACTAAGCCGGATTTTCCGATACCGGCAACAACAATGCGTCCTTCGCAATGTAAGATCATCTCAACGGCTTGGTTAAAATTATCCGAAAGATTTTGATTCAGTCGAGTGATGGCTTGGGCATAAAGGTGTAATGTGTCATTGGCACTTGAAAGATGATTCATAGCATATCCTGGTGTAAGCGGTATATCGGCGGAATTATACGCTAGTTTACCTAAATAAAAAAACACGGAAGTGCTTCGCGCTTCCGTGTTTTCTCAGATAAGATTATTCCGCTTTCGGTTTGATAATAGCGTAGGTTATGCCGGTTACCGCAGAACCGATGGCAATTGCCGCTAAATACATCAAGGGTTGTGAAACAAATGGGATCACGAATAGACCGCCGTGAGGGGCTTGTAATGTGATACCTAAACCGAGTGAAATCGCCCCAGCCGTTGCACCGCCTAAGATAGAGGTGGCAATCACACGCACAGGATCAGCTGCCACGAACGGTAACGCACCTTCAGAGATAAAGCATAAGCCCAGTACGAAAGAGGCTTTACCTGCATCACGTTGGTTTACGGTAAATTTGTTGCGTGCAATCCAAGTCGCAATCGCCATACCGATAGGTGGCACCATACCTGCCGCCATTGCCGCCGCCATCGGGGTGTTTACGTCAGAAGCCAACATACCGACGGAGAAGGTATAAGCTGCCTTGTTTACCGGACCGCCCATATCGGTACACATCATCGTACCCAGCACGATACCTAATACGATAGCGTTCACTTCGCCCATGGATTTTAACCAATTGGATAAGGCTTCCATAATGCCGGCAACAGGAGGGTTAATCACATAAACCATGGCTAAACCGACAATCGCAGAGCCTAATAGCGGTAGGATTAAAATTGGTTTTAGCGACGTTAAACTTGCCGGTAACTTGATGCTGTCATTTAAGAATTTCACCACATAACCTGCAAGGAAACCGGCAATAATACCGCCTAAAATCCCTGCGCCCGCCGTTGTCGCTAACATACCGCCGACAAAACCTGCAGTTAAACCCGGGCGGTCAGCAATCGAATAGGCAACATAACCGGCAAAGACTGCGATCATCAAGTGGAATGCCGCACCTCCACCAATATCCATTAACGCTTTCGGTAAACCGCCTGCGATATTCGGATCTTTAAAGGCTTCAATACCGAACATAAAGGAAATGGCGATTAACAAGCCACCTGCAACCACGAACGGTAGCATATGTGATACACCTGTCATTAAGTGTTTATAAATCCCTTTCTTCTCGCTAGTCGCTTCTTCGCCTTTCGCCGTTGCCGCAGAACCGCCTTGATAAACGGTCGCTTGTTGGAACGCTTTTTCAAACTCCTGAGCCGTTTTCTTCAAAGCTAAACCTGTTGAAGTGCGGTACATCGGCTTGCCTTGGAATTTGCTTAAATCCACATCGATATCCGCCGCGACAAAGACTAAATCTGCCGCCGCAACTTCTTCTGCTGAAATCGGGTTGCCTGCCCCCACTTGTCCACGGGTTTCTACTTTCACATTCCAGCCTTGTGCTTTGGCATAGTTTTCAATCGCTTCAGCAGACATAAAGGTATGTGCAACCCCTGTCGGACAAGCGGTTACTGCCACGATATTTTTTACGCCCGTGCTTGAAACCGCTGCTTGCGTTGCATTTGCAAAAGTTTGAGCAGAATTAACCGCTTGTGTGAGTGTCGCTTCAGGTTGAATAAAGGCTTGCTCAAGACTAACCACCGCCCCTTGTTTACCGACGACGTTCGCAGGCACTTGCTCATCAAATAACACCACAAAATCCGCTTGTTCTGCATTGACCACAGAATGCCCTTGCTGTTTTGCCGCTGCCGTTAGCACTTCATTTACAAGGAATGCTCTTGCTTTACCGAGTTGTGCCGGGAAAATAAATGAAATATTCATATGTTATTCCTATCAATGTTTAAGAAATCTATTTCCCTCCCCCGTTTACGGGGGAGGGTTAGGGTGGGGGGATTTGCCCGAAGGGCAAACTACGTCTGCAATCCCCCCTTCCTCCTTCGGCACCTTCCCCCGTAAACGGGGGAAGGGAATGTTCAAAGGTTATAAATTCGTTAGCGTTACTCTCGCCAAAATCCCTTCCAACGCCGTTTTATCACTCACGCCCACGTTACTTTGGGATACCGCTAGGGCAGATGTCGCACTGGCAAAGGCAAGGGTTTTCGCTTTATCCCAACCTTGAGAGAAACCGTAGATCAGCCCTGCAACCATTGAGTCACCAGCCCCTACGGTACTTACCACATTTTCACAACGTGGCGGTTGGGCTTGAAGTACCCCTTCGTTATTGATCCAAACGGAGCCTTTTTCACCCATTGAGATAATCACGTTTTCAATACCTTGTGACCGTAGCTCTTGTGCTGCATCAATCACCGCCTCTAAGGTTTCAAGCGGTCGGTTTGCCCAGACTTCCAATTCACGGCGGTTCGGTTTCACCAACCACGGATGGGCTTTTAAGCCGGCGGTGAGCGCTTTATTACTGGTATCCAACACGACTTTTAAACCTTGATCGTGTAAGGACTGCAGCCAATCGGCAAATTGTTCTGGTGAGACACCGCGCGGTAAAGATCCGCAAACGGCAACCAAATCAAATTGTTCGTGCCATTGCTGTGAAAGGGCGGTAAATGTTTGCCAATCTTCCGCTTGGATTTCAAATCCTAAGAAATTGAGATCGGTTACATCCGCTTCCGTTTCGGTAATTTTCACGTTGATACGGGTTTTACCGGCAATGCGGTAGAACTGATCTTTCAATCCGTTCACTTCAAACGCATGTAAAAAATCCCCTTGGTTTTCATCGCCTAAAAAACCGGTAACGGCTAAATCCGTCCCCAAGTCGGCAAGTACTTTCGCCACGTTAATGCCTTTACCGGCAGGGTAAAGACCGAGGGTTTCGACGGTATTCACTTCGCCGATTTCAATCCGTTTTAAACGCCCGACCAAGTCAAAAGCAGGGTTGAGGGTGACGGTTGCAATACGTAATTGTTGAGTCATAACTTCACCTACTGATTATTCGCCTAAGCCGGCTTCAATTGCCGCACCAATTCCGTCAAGCGCTTTTTGGGCATCTTCGCCCGTAGCGACAAAGCGTAAGCGGTTACCTTTTGTCACACCTAATGCCACGACTTTCATTAAGCTTTTTGCACTGACGAGCGCGCCTTCACGATCTAAATTTTGAACTTGAATGGTCGCGTTGTATTTTTTCACTTCGTTAACCAGTATCGCAGCAGGACGAGCGTGCAGACCGTGTTCGTTTTTTACGATAAAGATCGCCTCAAGTTCACCTTTATCGGCATTTGCAGAATTTTCGGCGGAACTGACCGCTTGTACTTGTTCACTTACCGCTTGAGCTGCGGCAACGGCTGTAGCGGCAATACCTGCCACGCCGCGGACTTCAATACTGTCTTTTTCCGTCGGGGTGAAGCTCGGTTCTTCTCCCAATCCTGCGGCAAAGGCTTTTCCAAGCGCTTCGATGGCTTGCTGTGCATCGTCACCTTCCGCCACAAAGCGTAGACGGTGACCTTTGGTCGCACCTAACGCTACAACGCGCATGGTGCTTTTTGCATTGACCGGAGCGGTTGCTCGCTCAAGGTTCTCAACGGTGACTTTGGCGCCGAACGGTTTTAACGTTTGTACCAATACCGCAGCAGGGCGGGCATGCAGCCCGTGTTCGTTACGTAACGTAAAGGTGCCGATAACTTGGTTTGCTCCGCCTGTCGAGTCGCTTGGTGTTGCCTCTACAGTCGCTTGGGTTGTCGGTGAACTCGGTGCGGTTTGTCCGAAAATGGTTAAGATTTGTTCGATAGGTGCTACGGTCAGTTGTTGACGGGTAGCGATTTTGAGTAGTTTTGTCAGATACGTTTGCAGGCTGTCGTCAATGGCGGCAACGGTCAGTAAGGTTTTTCCGTCTTTCGCTCGGGTAACGGCAATACCGTTGAGTTGGTTGCCTTTCGCACTGTCGGCGAGAAACACATTGTGGCCTAAGGCTAATGGAGGTGTTGAAATGACTTCACTGACAAAGGTTTGATTCACATAGCCTTTTTCTTGAAGTTTGGCGGCATTAATGGCTGAAAGCGTAATTAAGCTGGAAGAGTCGATATTTAAAGAGATAAGTTCTGAAGATGTCAGCGGTTCGTTACGTTTACCGCTTAATACGGTGATAAATTCATCCAAATTTTGCGTTTTTGCTAAGGTTTCCGCCGCAGCCTCATCGCTGAGTATTGTGGTTAATTGGCGTAGTAAGGTTAAATGTTCATCCGATTTTGCAGCAATACCGATGACGACATAGGCAATGTTGCCTTCGCCCCATTCAATCCCTTGCGGAAATTGGTAAACCTGTACGCCGGTATTTTTGACAAGGTTTCGGGTTTCTAATGTACCGTGCGGAATTGCAATGCCGTTGCCTAAGAAGGTGGACGTTTGGGTTTCACGAGCAAGCATCCCTGCTTCGTAGTTTTCGGCAACATTCCCATTGGCGACTAACTCTTTGGCAACAAGATGAATGGCTTCTTCTTTGCTACCGGCGGCGCCGTTTAAGCGGATATTTTGTGCTGATAAATTTAGCATTGAAACTCCTTATGGATTTAATTTAAAAAATAAAATAATTTGCTTCGATTGTACTCTATTTTTGGCTAAATCGATCTAGCGAAATAAAATTTAATCACAGAAAAAATCCCTTTTTGTGATCTGGCTCACAATAAAGGGATCAGAATGGAGGGATGTTTAAAAAACAGTTAACTTACAATTTCATTTGGAGTAAAAAAATAAGCGATTTCCCGTTGTGCGGAGAGTTCGGAATCGGATCCGTGAACGCTGTTTTTAGTCGTATCAAAGCCGTACATTTTGCGGATCGTCCCGGCTTTACGTTGTTCCGGATTGGTGGCACCCATCAATTCACGGTAATGGGCAACGGCATTTTCGCCTTCCAGCACTGCAACGACAATCGGTGCCGACACCATAAATTCAATAAGCGGTTCAAAAAAGGCTTTCCCTTGATGCTCGGCATAAAAGCCTTCGGCTTGCTCTTTGGTTAAGTGAAGCATTTTTAACGCTTTTATACTTAATCCGTTTTTTTCCATGTGACTTAAAATTTCACCGATAAGATGACGCTTAGTCGCATCGGGTTTAATGATGGCAAGGGTTTGTTGAATCATTTGCTTATCCTTATAGAGTTGTAGGGAGAGGATTATCCTCGCCCAAAAGATAAATTCAAAGTGGGATATAACCCCACCCTTATGCATTTACTTCTACTTCACCTGCATACCAGCCGTCACGCCGCTATCGGCGGAGAGTAAATAGAGATCCGACCCGCCTGTACCGGCAGATAAAATCATCCCTTCCGACATACCAAACGACATTTTGCGTGGGGCAAGGTTGGCAATCATAATCACAAATCTGCCTTCAAGCTCTTCAGGTTGATTGTACGCCGCTTTGATACCGGAGAAGACTTGGCGAGTGTGGTCGCCTAAATCGAGTTCAAAACGTAATAATTTATCCGATTTCGGCACGGCTTCACATTTCAATACTTTTGCCACACGCAGATCGAGTTTGGCAAAGTCGTCAATGGTGATTTCAGGGGCAATCGGTTCCACTTTGGTTTCACAAGCGGTCACTTCTTTGCCTTTTTTTGCAGTTTCTGCTTTTACGCTTTCGGCGAAAAGTGCTTTGGTTTCTTCAATCACAGCGTCAATCTGTTTTTTCTCTAAGCGAGAGAAGAGCGATTTAAACGGTGCAATGTTGTGGGCAAACAGTGGTGAACCGATATTGTCCCAACGTAGTTCCGTTTGTAAAAAGGCTTCGGCACGTTCCGCTAGTTTTGGTAATACCGGTTTGAGATAGCTCATTAATACACGGAATAGCTCTAAGCCCATTGAACAGACCGCTTGTAATTCAGCGTCTTTGCCTTCTTCTTTGGCAATCACCCACGGGGCTTTGTCGTCAATGTATTTATTGGCTTTATCCGTTAATGCCATAATTTCACGGATCGCTTTGTTGTATTCACGAGTTTCAAAATAAGTGGCGATCTGTTCCGATTGTGCAACAAATTCATCAAAAAGTGCTTGATTTTCTAATGTTGAAGCGAGTTTGCCTTCAAAACGTTTTGTGATGAAACCAGCGGTACGAGAAGCCAAATTGACTAATTTATTGACGATGTCGCTGTTTACCCGTTGTACGAAATCTTCTAAATTGAAATCGAGATCTTCAATGCGGTCGTTCAGTTTCGCCGCATAGTAATAACGCAAACACTCAGGATCGATATGTTTTAAATAAGTGCTGGCTTGAATGAATGTACCACGAGATTTTGACATTTTTTGTCCGTCCACCGTCACATAACCGTGTGCAAAGACGTTTGTCGGTTTGCGGTATTCGCTTCCTTCTAACATCGCAGGCCAAAACAGACTGTGGAAGTAAACAATGTCTTTACCGATAAAGTGATACAACTCGGCATCACTCTCTTTTTTCCAGAAATCATCAAAGTTCAAGCCCGTGCGGTCACAGAGATTTTTGAACGAAGCCATATAGCCGATAGGGGCATCAAGCCAAACATAGAAGAATTTGTTTTCGCTATCCGGAATTTCAAAGCCAAAGTAAGGCGCGTCACGGCTAATGTCCCATTGCTGTAAACCGCTCTCAAACCACTCTTGCATTTTATTGGCAATTTCAGGTTGAAGCGAGCCGGAACGTGTCCACGCTTTCAACATTCCTTCAAAGCTTGGTAAATCAAAGAAAAAGTGTTCCGACTCTTTTACCACAGGGGTAGAGCCTGATACTACCGAACGTGGATTGATTAAATCCATCGGGCTATAAGTAGAAGCACAGACTTCACAGTTATCGCCGTACTGATCTTCCGCTTTACATTTCGGGCAAGTACCTTTCACAAAGCGATCAGGTAAGAACATATTTTTTTCAGGGTCAAATAACTGCGAGATCACCTTGCTTTTGATAAAACCGTTCGCTTTTAATTTTTTATAGATGGCGGAAGTGTATTTACGGTTTTCTTCGCTGTGGGTGGAATGATAGTTATCAAAACTGATATTAAAACCGGCAAAATCCGCAATGTGATCGGCTTTGGCTTTTTCGATTAACTGTTCAGGGGTAATGCCGAGTTTATCCGCATTCAACATAATCGGCGTGCCGTGAGCGTCATCAGCACAGACGAAGTGAATTTCGTTGCCGCGCATACGCTGAAAACGTACCCAAATATCCGCTTGAATATGTTCAAGCATATGCCCTAAGTGAATTGCGCCGTTCGCGTAAGGCAGGGCACAAGTAACTAAAATTTTACGTTGTTGATTCGACATGCTGTTCTCGCTGTTTTAATTCAATAAATCGGGGGGATTGTAACGGAAATCAGAAAAGTTGTGTAGAAAAAGCAATAATAAGCGGTCGGATTCACGGAATATTTTGCAAAATATGACGCAAATCCGACCGCTTGTCTGAATCAATGAAAGAGATCTCGCCCTTGGTGAGGGATGCGTTTGAATTGGCTGAGTGCGACTAACAGCAAAACAACCAAATAGGCAGCGAAAATACCGATGAGCCATTGCGGCATACTTAATCCCCACATTTGCCATGTAATTTCGTTACAGTTGCCTGTCGCTTCGAACAGATTCGGGAACCATTCGTTCAAGGGCAACGTACTCGGAAATTCTACAAATGGAGAACATTGATTCCACGGAGCCGAGTTGAGTTGATAGTCAACGTGTTTGACGGCAAGACGTAACCCTTTGAATGCGCCTAATATTCCGATAAGCAAGGCTAGCCAACGGAATACGGCAAATTTAGGTGCAATCAACGCAATTAAGCCGGCAACTAACACGGCGAGAAGTGCTAAGCGCTCATAAATACACATAACGCAGGGATTGAGCCCCATGCCGTGTTGGAAATAAAGGGCTGTCCCTTCTAAAATCAGGCAGCTGACAACCAGCAGCAGCCAAGCTCCTCGAGTCAGGGAAAGCACTTTAAGATAACGAAGCATATAAGATCCTTAATTTAACGGGTAATTAACCAACCCCATTGCGTCATGAGGTTAGTGAGCGGTGGGAGTAGAAACTCCACGGCAAGGAAGCCGACGCCGGAAAGTACAATAGTATACGGTAGTGCCATGTAAACCATTCTGCCGTAAGATAATTTGACTAACGGTGCAAGCGATGATGTCAGTAGAAACAAGAATGCGGCTTGACCGTTCGGCGTTGCAACAGACGGAAGATTTGTCCCGGTATTGATTGCGACAGCAATCAAGTCAAATTGTTCACGTGTAATGGTTCCTGAGGTGAGTGCATTTTTCGCTTCATTGATGTACACGGTGCCGACAAAAACGTTATCCGATATGGTAGAAAGCAATCCGTTGAAAATATAGAACAATGTCAGTTGGGACTCTTTCTCGGCGGATAACACGAATTGAATGATCGGATCGAACAGTTTTAAATCGACGATCACGGCAACAACGGAGAAGAAAACAACCAATAGTGCGGTAAACGGTAGCGAATCTTGGAAGGCTTTCCCCAATGCATGTTCGTCGGTAATACCGCAAAATGCGGTACAGATGATGATGATCGTTAAGCCGATTAAACCTACCTCAGCCAAATGTAGCGCAAGACCGATAATGAGCCATACGCCGGCAACGGCTTGAACGGCAAGTTTGAGTCTGTCTTGTTTCGTCATTTTTCGTTCTTTTTGGATATTGTAGTGGGCAAGCACGATCCATACTTTACGCGGCAGCCTGTCGCCGTATCCGAATAATTTGTATTTTTCGACAAGATAACAGGTAGTAATGCCGCAGGCTAATACGATCAGACTAACTGGTGCTACTCGGAGGAAAAATTCGCCGAATCCCCATTCGGCTTGTGCTGCGATGATTAAGTTTTGCGGTTCGCCAACCATGGTCATCACGCCGCCTAACGCACTTCCGACACCGGCATGCATTAACAGACTGCGTAAGAAACCACGGAATTGCTCTAAAATTTGCTTATTGGTGATGATTTTGTCGTCATTAGTGATGTCGGTGGAGTCTTCAAAATTGTTACCGGAGGCAACTTTGTGATAAACGCCGTAAAAACCGATACCGACACTGATGATCACGGCAATCACGGTTAATGCATCTAAGAAGGCGGATAAAAATGCGGCACTTAAACAAAAGGCGAGAGATAAGGCTTTTTTAGAATGAATGGCAATAATTAATTTGGTAAAGACATAAAGTAGCAATTGTTTCATAAAATAGATGCCGGCAACCATAAACATCAGCAGCAAAACAACTTCAAAGTTTGCCATAATTTCTTGCTTGATATGATTGGCTTTCGTCATGCCGATGATCACGGCTTCAATTGCCAATAAACCGCCCGGTTGCAGCGGATAACACTTTAGTGCCATGGCTAGGGTAAAAATAAATTCGGCAACCAATGCCCAACCGGCAACAAAAGGACTGATAAAGAAATAAAGCAACGGGTTAATCGCTAAAAACGCAATAATACAAATTTTGTACCATTCGGGCGTTTTTCCTAGGAAATTTTTGAAAAAAGCGTCAACATTACTCATAAGGATATTTTCAGATAAGATAAGAATATACGGATTGTAATATAGTTTAGTTTAAAGGATAATACCGTTTGTTAGCTATTTGGTATAACAATTTCATTTTTGATAACTAGGTCACATTTTTATTATTACAACGGAGTTTTTCTCCAATTTTAATTGGGAATACTTACCATGGATAAGTCTGAAATTTTAAAAGCACAAAGCCCTGCTGCATTGGCAGAGGAATATATCGTAAAAAGTATTTGGAATAACCATTTTCCAGCGGGATCAGACTTGCCGGCAGAACGTGAGCTTGCAGAAATCATCGGAGTAACCCGAACGACATTGCGTGAAGTGTTACAGCGTTTAGCCCGGGACGGTTGGTTAAATATTCAACACGGTAAGCCGACAAGAGTGAATAATGTTTGGGAAACGGCGGGACCGAATATTATCGGCACATTGATAAAATTAGACGCTTCTACGGTGCCCATAATTATTGCCAATGTTGTTTCATTGCGCACCAGAATGGGTGAATCTTATATACCCGAAGCCATTCGTTTAAATTCTAAAGCTTCTCTCGAACTGTTCAAATCACTCGATACTTTACCGGATACCGCAAAAGATTATGCGGAGTTTGATTATGCGTTGTACCGCAGTTTTACTTTCATTGCCAATAAACCTGTTTACGGATTAATTTTAAACAGTTTTAAAGAACTGTATTTTCAAATTGCCCACCTGTTTTTTAGCGATCCGAAATCCCGCCAATTAACGCTAACGTTTTATCAGGGATTGAAAGCGGCATGTGAAGCCGGTGATGAAGAAAACGCAATTAAATGTATGGCGTTAGGCCGCCAAATGAGTACACCGATTTGGTCTGAAATGCTTAAAAACCTGCCGGCGGATTTTGGTGTGTAATTTACTGTCTTTTTAAGCATTTATCGTTATTTAGGTTTTGTATAACAGCTATTCGGTTGGTGAGAGATTGCCTACCGAATAGTTTTTTTACAATGAATAAATTTTCTTCTTTTGTGTTTTTTCTCCCTATTTCTCCTTTTCTTAAAAAGCCTGCAGCACGAATTTTCTTCATTCAAAACGTAATTATTTTCCTTTTTAGCTCTTCGACGGATTTCAAACACTTTATTTTTCATTTTACTTATTTATTGAAAACCGCTTGCCCCTTTAATGTGAAATCGATAAAATTTGCCAAAAAGTGGTAAAAAGTGGTGTTTTGTGGAGAACTTTTTCCGGAGTTGAACATCAATACTAAAGTTAAAACGTTTGTTTTCAGGTTGGGCAATCATGTTTCGCGGTGCAACTTCAATCAATTTAGACAGTAAAGGGCGGTTGGCTATTCCGACGCGCTATCGTACCGAATTGCTTGAAAAACATCATGGCGCATTAGTCTGTACCGTCGATATCCGTCAACCTTGCTTATTACTTTACCCTCTACATGAATGGGAAATTGTTGAGCAAAAGTTATTGGCTCTGTCTAATTTCGATCCGATGCAACGCCGAATTCAGCGTGTTATGCAGGGATTCGCGACAGAATGTGAGATGGATTCGGCGGGGCGCATTTTACTCAGTCCGACATTACGTCAGCATGCCGAATTGGAACAACATATCATGTTAGTCGGACAATTAAATAAATTTGAGATTTGGCAAGACAAACAGTGGCAGGCGCAAATTGCCGAAGACCTCGCTCTAGGCAGTTCGGCGGAAATGCTGCATTGCGATGCATTAAAAAACCTTTCTTTATAATCGGATAAATAGGATGAACGATACCCAAGAACATATCACCGTGTTGTTACATGAAGCGGTGAATGGTTTAGCGATCAAGCCGAACGGCATTTATATTGACGGCACCTTCGGTCGCGGCGGGCATTCTCGTCTTATTTTAAGTCAATTGGGTGAACAAGGGCGGCTGATTGCGATTGATCGCGACCCCCGGGCAATTGCGGAAGCAAAGACGATCTCCGACCCTCGTTTTCAGATTATCCACAGTCCGTTTTCTGCCATTTCCGAAATTTGTGAAACGCTTGGTTTAGTCGGCAAAATTGACGGCATCCTACTTGATTTAGGTGTGTCTTCCCCGCAACTCGACGACGCGGAGCGAGGCTTTAGTTTCATGCGTGACGGTCCGCTTGATATGCGAATGGACACCACCAAAGGTCAGTCGGCTATGGAATGGCTTGCTACTGTTTCTGCGGAAGATTTAGCATGGGTATTGAAAGAATTCGGCGAAGAGCGTTTTGCCAAACGTATTGCACAAGCGGTTGTTTCTTACAATAAATTTGCAAATGAGAAAATTTCACGGACGTTACAACTCGCTCACCTCATTGCCGATGCCGTGCCGTTTAAAGATAAACATAAACATCCTGCAACCCGTTCGTTTCAAGCGATTCGCATCTACATCAATAGCGAATTGGATGAATTGGAAAAAGCGTTAAATTCCGCTTTAAATGTACTTGCACCGAAAGGGCGCTTGTCGATCATCAGCTTTCATTCGTTGGAGGATCGCATGGTCAAGCAATTTATGAGAAAGCAAAGTAGAGGTGAATCCGTGCCGAAAGGTTTGCCGGTTTTAGAAAGCGAATTGAATAAAAATATTCCGTTAAATCTTGTCGGCAAAGCCGTTATGCCGACGGATGCGGAGATTGAAGCGAATCCCCGTTCGCGTAGTGCCGTATTAAGAGTAGCGGAGAAAAGATAATGTCGAATGAACGTTACCCGTTACGCCAAGTGATTTTAGATGATTTAACCAGTCACAATAAAGTAGCGTTGATTTTGTTAATCGGTGTGGTTGCCAGTGCAATCGCGACGATTTGGATTACCCATCAAACCCGTTTGCTGACGGCTGAGCAGGGTAAATTGGTTCAAATGCATCAAAAATTAGAAAGCCAATATATCCATTTACAATTGGAAGAAAATTCAAAAAGCCAAAAATCCCGCATTGAAGCCATTGCGGAAAAATTCGGTTTACAACCTGTTAAAAGAGAGCAAGAAATTATCTTGGTAGAATAAAATGAGAAAGCCAGCAGTTAAATTTAAACCTAAAAAAGAAGCGCAAATACCGGAGTCGGCAAGTTTAAAACGCGAGCCAAGTTTTCTGCCTATGCGCTTTTGGATGGTTTACGTATTGGTTGCCATCATGGCCGTTGCACTTATCGGCCAAAGTTTTTATTTACAAGTTTCCGATTCGGATCGCTTAATTAAGGAAGCGAATAACCGATCTTTACGAACCAAAGAGCTTCCGTTTACCCGTGGTAAAATCTTAGACCGTAACGGTCGGGTCTTGTCTATCAGCGTGCCAATGTATTCGATTACGCTCGACCCGAAAGAATATTTCGATACCAAATTACGTCGCAGCAAGGATCAATGGCGTAAATTAGCGATGGAAATAGGAGGATCGGCAGGTAAAATCGAGGCCAGCGTCAATAATTTTATTAAAAATAAGAAAAAGAGCGCAGAAAAGAAATATGATCCTCGTGCCATTTCCAATACCAAAAGTGATGACTACTGGACGTTATTGGCGCGTTCTACCTCGTTGGATTATAACGAATTGATCGATAAAGTCCGCAATAATCCGAATTCGCCGTTTATTCAATCTGAAAATATGATTGCCCAGCTTGAGCGGGAAAAAATGCAAGAGCTCGCTAAAGGGTTGGGTATGAAATACAGCACTTTAATGGATAAACTGTACAAGGCTTCCGAAGAACGGTTTATTTATATTTCCCGCCATGAATCCGAGACGATTGCCGATTATGCCAAGGCGCTAAAAATTGACGGGTTGGTGCTAAAAACCGAATCACGTCGTTTTTACCCTTTAGCCGAAGAAGTTTCTCAGCTGGTCGGCTTTACCGATGTGGATGATGAACAAGGAACGGAAGGATTAGAACGCAGTTTTGATTCATTACTTGTCGGCAAAAACGGTAAGCAGGTTATCCGTAAAGATGCTCGCGGCAATGTGATTGAGCATGTTCGGGATGAGAAAAAATACGATCCGCAAGATGTCATGTTAAGTATTGACGAAGAGCTGCAATCCATGGTGTACCGTGAAATCAAAAAAGCGGTGATTGAAAATAAAGCGGAATCAGGTACGGCAGTGTTAGTCGATATTCACACCGGTGAAGTCCTGGCAATGGCGAATGCACCGTCATTTAACCCGAATAACCGTTCCGAATTTAAATCCGAATTAGCGCGTAACCGTGCCATCACGGATACTTTCGAACCGGGTTCTACCGTAAAACCTTTAGTGGTGTTAACGGCGCTACAAAATAAAGTGACTTATTCCGATGAAGTGATTAATACCCGTCCGTTTGTAGTCAACGGACATACGATTAAAGACGTAGCACCTCGCGAAAGCCTAAGTTTGACGGGTATTTTGCAAAAATCAAGTAACATCGGCGTAAGCCGCTTGGCATTACGCATGCCTTCAACAGCGTTAGTGGATACTTACTCCAAAGTCGGTTTTGGTAAAGATACCGGATTAGGTTTAGGTGAACAGCGTGGCAGCAACGGTGATCGTAAGCGTTGGGCTGATATTGAACGTGCTACTATGGCATACGGCTATGGCTTGAATGTAACCCCGCTACAGCTTGCGCGTGCTTATGCAACATTAGGCAGTTTTGGTATTTATCGACCGCTTTCCATTACCAAGGTCGATCCGCCGGTTATCGGTGAGCGGGTGCTTCCGGAAAAAATTACCCGAGAAGTGGTACAGATGATGGAAAGTGTCGCACATAAAGGTGAGGGGGGAGCAAAAGCAGCGGTTGACGGTTTCCGCGTAGCGATTAAAACCGGGACGGCGCGTAAACTGGAAAAAGGCAAATATGTCGAAAAATACGTTGCTTACACCGCAGGACTTGCACCGGCAAGTGATCCCCGTTTTGCCTTAGTTGTACTGATTAACGAACCGAAAGCCGGTAATTACTACGGTGGTGCGGTATCTGCTCCGCTGTTTTCAAGCATCATGGGCTATACCTTAAAAGCCAGAAACGTGAAGCCTGATAATATCACCGAAGATACGAAAAGTGCGGTAAGAGCCATAAAGATGAATTCAACGAATTAAATTTTTTTATCTCCCTGTTTTCACAGGGAAATTAAACAGAGAGACAATATAATGAACCGTTTACTTCCTTTTTTTCCTGAACTTGAACGTTGGACAGCTTTAATCACATTAAATCAAATGACTCTAGATAGTCGCCAAGTCGGACAAGGTGATCTGTTTGTGGCATTAAAAGGGCATCAGGTAGACGGTCGTCAGTTTATTGAAAAAGCGATTGAACAAGGTGCTTCTTTAGTTTTAGCTGAAGCGGATGACGATGTACAAGCGGTCTCATTTGCAGAAAATTTTGCAAATGAGACCGCTTGTATACTGGAAGTGCCGAATTTACCGAAACAACTTTCAGCGATTGCAGGTGCATTTTATGGCAATCCGTCAGAAAAATTAACCCTTGTCGGCATTACAGGTACCAACGGCAAAACCACTACCGCACAGCTTTTTGCGCAATGGCAAAACTTGCTTGGCGGTAAATCAGCGGTGATGGGCACAATCGGCAACGGACTATACGGGCAAGTACAAGAAGCGGTAAACACCACCGGTTCTGCCGTTGAAATTCAACGTAACCTGGCGAACTTTGTCGAATTAGGTGCAGATTTCTGTGCCATGGAAGTGTCTTCTCACGGCTTAGCACAATATCGAGCTGAAGCCTTATCCTTTGACTTGGCGATTTTCACTAACTTAAGCCGTGATCACCTTGATTATCACAACACAATGGAAGAGTACACCCAAGCGAAATTCCGCTTATTTGGCGAGCTTTCATCAAAACAACAAGTGATCAACGCTGATGATGAGATCGGGCGTGAATGGCTGGCAAAATTGCCTGACGCTGTTGCTGTGAGTACCGACAACCAGTTCCAACCACAACAAACCCGTTGGGTTAAAGCGAAAGCGGTACAATTTACCCTACAAGGTGCGACCATTGAATTTGAAAGTAGCTGGGGCAACGGCGAAATAAAAAGCCGTTTAATCGGGGCATTTAATGTCAGCAACTTATTAATCGCTTTCGCCGGTTTGTTGGATCTGGGCTACGATTTACAAAAATTAGTGGAAACTGCACCGCTCTTAAACGGCGTATGTGGACGTATGGAATGTTTAATTAGCGAAGAAAACCCTGAAGAGAGCCCGATGGTGATTGTCGATTATGCTCATACGCCTGATGCCTTAGAAAAAGCCTTAGATGCCGCTCGTTTGCATTGCGAAGGTGAATTATGGTGTGTCTTTGGTTGCGGTGGTGACCGTGATGCGGGTAAACGCCCGTTAATGGCACGCATTGCCGAACAGCTAGCGGACAGAGTGATTGTAACGGATGACAACCCACGCACCGAAGATCCTGATGTGATTTTTAACGATATTATGAAAGGTTTCCGCAAGCCAAAAGCGGTGCAATCTATGCATATTCGTCAATATGCGATTGAACAAGCGATTGCCCAAGCCGAACCAAAGGATGTGATTTTGATTGCCGGTAAAGGACACGAAGATTACCAAATTATCGGCACGAAGAAATATCACTTTTCGGATCAAGAGTGGGCGAAGAAGTTTTTGGGGTGATTATTTTATCTATAACTGAAATTCCACTTACTTAGTAAATTATTTAGGCTTTTGCAAAATGAACTTTCAATTGATTTTTGAAGAATTAAAACAACATCAAAATGTTGAGTTAGCTAAAAAAATGTCTGCATATATGAAAGACAAGTTTATTTTCTTAGGTGTTCAGAAGCCATTAAGAGATAGAATTTGTAAACCTCATTTTAACGCAGCCAAGTCATTGCCTATTGATTGGCAATTTATAGCACACTGTTGGAAAGCTGATTATAGAGAAATGCAATATGTTGCAGCCGATTACTTACGATTTAATAAGAAAAAATTATGTCCTGAAGATATCCCTCAACTATGTTCACTGATTGAATGCAAGTCTTGGTGGGATAGTGTAGATAGTCTAGATCAAACAATAGGTGAGATTTCATTTAATTATCCAGCGACGAAATCTATTTTATTAGAGTGGAGTAAATCGGAAAATTTTTGGTTAAGAAGAATCGCAATTGATCACCAGTTATCGCGTAAAGAAAAAACAGATATTCCATTATTGGAAGAAATTTTGATTAACAATTTAGAACAAACAGAGTTTTTCATAAATAAAGCAATGGGGTGGGCATTAAGAGATTTTTCTAAAACTAATCCTGATTGGGTAAGAGGCTTTATTGATAGATACAAACATAGAATGTCTAGATTGGCTATTCGTGAGGCGAGTAAATATTTATAACTTGCAAAAAATTGAAAAAATGTGACCGCTTGCAAAG
>NZ_JBGYBX010000015.1:0-47557 GCF_041817755.1 Glaesserella sp.
CTGATCAAGAGGCATACGAGGCTCATCGTTTAGAGATGGCTCAAAAAGTCTGGGCGGATATGAAGGCGACGGATTCTGCAACTTGCCGTAGTTGTCACAGTTTTGAGGCGATGGCGTTGTCCGAGCAGAAAAAAGAGGCTCAGAAAATGCATAAGTTAGCTCAGGAAACAAATCAAACCTGTATTGATTGCCATAAAGGGATTGCTCATTTTATGCCTGAAATTCCGGTTGATAATGCTGCCGCTGCTGGTGAATTAGCAAAATTTGGTGGGGAATTTACCGCTAGCGATAAGATTTTGTATTCATTGGCGATGAGTACCGCTCAATTTGGTGAGGGCGGTGAGGCTCGTTTGATGCCTTATGCGGAATTAACCGAGTGGAAAGCGGTCGGCGATAACATTCAGGCGACGGTGAAAGGCTGGCAACAAGCTGGGGCGGAATCTGTGGTTTATATGGATTTAGGTAAGCGGATTATGGTGGCGTTATTGGGTGATGAGGTGAAAGATAAAGTCACTGTGGCTAAGACCGTTTATGACAATGTGACTGCGTCCGATTGGAAAGAAGTCAGTTTTGCGGTGACGTTGCCGAAAAGTGCGGTGACTTCTAATCTTAATGCGTTAAATCAGTTCGGTAATAACTTAAATCAGACCCATTGTAGTGGTTGCCACGCACCGATTGGTGCAGATCACTATACAGCAAATCAGTGGATTGGTGTGGTCAATTCGATGAAAGACAGAACATCAATGAGTGCTGATGATGTGCGTGCAGTGACGATTTATCTGCAACGTAATGCAAAAGATATTTTGGCGGTTCTCACTAATCGCTGACGCAAAATGCTCGCCTTTGGCATTTCAAAGGCATTTAACCCGACTCCGAGCCTGTCGTCCTAAGTCGTAAGATATGGAACCAGTGCCTGTAATTTGAACTTCGGATTACACAATGGTACGTTTAGAAATGAGCGTGCCACTCCCTTTAGAAAGGTGTCGTTATATTAACTTTCACAAACTGTATTTGCGAAAGTGGTAATCCGTACCAACGGATTACAAGCGGTATCTTTCTTTCTCTTTTTTGCAAATGCCTTTGTGAAATTTCATTAATGAGGTTTCAAATGAAAAAGCAAGACAAATTCAATGCAAGTCGTCGTGATTTTCTGAAAAATTCTTCTTTAGGTTTAGCGGGTGCGTCACTGGCTACGGGCGGTGTGACATCTTTACTCAGTCCAACGGCAACAGCCGCAGAGCAGACTACGGTGATGACCGCTGCACACTGGGGGCCGATTGGGGTTGTGGTTGAAAACGGTAAAGCGGTGAAATCAGGCCCTGCGATTGTGCCTGTGTTGGAGAATGAGCTACAAAGCGTTGTGGCGGATCAGCTTTACAGCGAAGTGCGGGTGAAATATCCGATGGTTCGTAAAGGCTATTTGGAAGGTAATAAAGATACGACATTGCGTGGACGTGATGAATGGGTGCGAGTGTCTTGGGATAAAGCCTTTGAGTTAGTGCATAATGAAGTGAAACGTGTGCGTGATGCTCACGGTGCAAGCGGTATTTTTGCCGGTTCATACGGTTGGTATAGTTCAGGGGCATTGCACGCTGCTCGTACTTTATTACACCGCTACTTAAATTTAACCGGTGGCTTTGTTGGTGTAAAAGGCGACTATTCAACAGGTGCTGCTCAGGTGATTATGCCACACGTTCTTGGCACTATTGAAGTGTATGAACAGCAAACCAGCTGGGAAGTGGTGTTAGACAGTTCAGAGATCGTCGTGTTATGGTCTGCAAACCCGATGGCAACGTTACGCAATGCGTGGACTTCAACTGACCAACAAGGCGTAGAATACTTCAAAAAATTAAAAGAGAGCGGTAAACGTGTTATCTGTATTGACCCTGTGAAAAGCGAAACTTGCGAGTATTTAGGGGCAGAGTGGATCCCGATTAATACGGCAACGGACGTGGCGTTAATGTTGGGTATTGCACATACGTTAGCAACGGAAGGCAAAGTAGATACCGCTTTCATTAAAAAATACACCACAGGCTACGATAAATTTGAAACCTATTTGTTAGGCAAAGAAGATAATCAGCCGAAAGATGCCGCTTGGGCAAGCCAAATTACCGGCGTACCGGCTGATACCATCAAAAAATTAGCCACAGATTTCTCTGCAAAACGCACAATGTTAATGGCTGGTTGGGGTATGCAACGCCAACGCCACGGCGAACAAACTCACTGGATGATCGTGACATTAGCGTCAATGTTAGGTCAAATCGGCTTACCGGGTGGAGGTTTCGGTTTAAGTTATCATTATGCAAACGGCGGTGCACCAACGGCAACGGGCGGTATTTTAGGTTCGATCACCGCAAGTCTATCTACCGAAGCAGGCGAAAAAACGTGGCTTGATGATACCTCTAAATTCTCGTTCCCATTAGCACGAATTTCCGATGCCTTATTAAACCCAGGGAAAACCATTCAATATAACGGCACGGAAGTGACCTACCCGGATATTAAATTGATCTACTGGGCTGGCGGTAACCCGTTCACTCACCACCAAGATACGAACACCTTAGTGAAAGCGTGGCAAAAACCGGATACGGTGATTGTCAATGAAGTAAACTGGACACCAACGGCTCGAATGGCGGACATTGTTCTTCCTGCAACCACCAGCTATGAACGTAACGACTTAACGATGTCGGGCGACTATTCAATGATGAATATCTTCCCGATGAAACAAGTGGTTGAGCCACAATTTGAAGCGAAAAGCGACTACGATATTTTTGCAGAACTTGCCAAACGTGCAGGTGTGGAACAGCAATTCACTGAAGGCAAAACGGAAATGGATTGGTTAAAAGGGTTCTATAACACTGCCTTTGAAGCCGCTCGCAAAAACCGTGTGATTATGCCGAAGTTTGAAAAATTCTGGGAAGACAACAAGCCGATTACGTTTAAAGCAAGTGAAAAAGCGAAAAAATGGGTGCGTTACGAAGAGTTCCGCAATGATCCGTTGCTTAATCCGCTAGGTACGCCATCAGGTAAAATCGAGATCTTCTCCGACACTGTGGCGAAAATGAATTACGACGACTGTAAAGGTCACCCGACTTGGTTTGTTCCTGCAGAATATGCAGGCAATGTGACCGCTGAAGAGCCGTTAGCGTTAGTGACACCACACCCATACTACCGCTTACACAGCCAGCTTTGCCACACATCATTACGTCAAAAATATGCAGTGGCAGATCGTGAACCTGTGTTAATTCACACTGAAGATGCCAAAGTTCGTGGCATTGCAAGCGGTGATATTGTGCGTATTTTTAACAAACGTGGTCAAGTGCTTGCAGGTGCAGTTGTCACAGATGGCATTATCAAAGGCACCGTCGCCCTACACGAAGGGGCGTGGTACGATCCGCAAGATTTAGGCGTTAGCGAAAAACCGCTCTGTAAATACGGCAACCCGAACGTACTAACCCGTGATGAAGGCACATCAAAACTAGCACAGGGTAACTCACCAAACACCGCAATCGTCCAAGTTGAGAAATTTGTCGGCGAAGCACCTGCAGTAACGGTGTTTACTGAACCGAAATATCAGCAGGGTTAATTAAAGGTTGTATGATAAAGGCTAAGTGCGAAAGTGCTTAGCCTTTTTGATATATACCTTGATCTATATTTTTTGAGTTGCTATATTAATCCTATGCAAGATAAGGGGGGATATATGCAAACAGCAAAACTTTTTAATAATGGACGTAGTCAAGCGGTACGATTACCTGCGGCTTTTCGTTTTGATACTGATGAAGTTTATATTTATCGAGATGAAAATACGGGTAATGTCATCTTATCTAAGCGTCCGAATGATTGGCAAGGCTTTCTTGATGCCGTGAAAGATTTGCAAGGTGAACAATTAGAATTTGATCGAGATACTCGTATGCAACATCGAGATCCGTTTGAGGATTGGTCAGAATGAGATATATGCTAGATACCAATATGATCAGTCATATTTTAAAACAGCAACCGAATGTAATGGCGAAATTGTTGAGTGTACCGATGCAATCCCTTTGTATTTCAGCGATTACGTATTCTGAAATCAGTTATGGGCTGGCGAAAAAACCTGAGGCATATAAACTTCATCGTGCAGTTAAAGAGTTGTTATTATGTGTGGAAGTCCTAGATTTTGATAAGCAAGTGGCAAAAATCTACGGTGAATTTAAGGCAAAAGTGGAGCAACAAGGCAAAATGCTCACGCCTTTAGATATGCAGATTGCAGCCCATTCTTATGCTGTGGGGGCGGTTCTTGTGAGTAATGATCAGGCTTTTGCTCAGATTAAAGAATTAACCGTTCAAGATTGGACGAAATAAAGGTGACTATGAAAAACAAATTTCTTCTTTTTTCAGCCCTAAGCGGTTTTTTCTGTATCGCTTTCGGGGCTTTTGCGGCTCACGGTTTGGAGAAGGTCTTAGATCAGAAAGCGTTGGCGTGGATTGAAACAGGCTTGCAATATCAGATGTTTCATACGCTAGCATTGATGGCGTTGGGGCTGTTTCAAATTGCAAATTTTTCGCAAAATCCGCCCGCTTGTAGAGCCAAAGCTTTTAACATTATTGGCGGTAGTTGGGTGTTAGGGATTTTGCTGTTTAGTGGCAGTTTATATGCGTTAGCCTTAGGAGCAAGCCGAATTTTTGTTTGGACAACGCCTATTGGCGGTACGCTATTTTTAGTGGGCTGGGCGGCGTTGGTTTATATTTGTGTGAGAAGTCAGAAGTAATGAATAAATTAGCTTTATACTGCCGTGCAGGTTTTGAAAAGGAAGTGGCAGGTGAAATCAATGATAAAGCGGCTCAGTTAGGGATTTATGGGTTTGCCAATCTCAAAGAGCACAGTGGTTATGTGATTTTTGAGTGCTATCAGGCAGGAGAAGCGGATAGATTAGCCAGAGAATTAGCTTTTAATCAGTTGATTTTTGTTCGTCAAATGATTGTGGTCGGCGAGTTGTTGCAGGACTTACCCGAAGGGGATCGAATCTCGCCGATTGTGGCACAATATCAAGCCTTAAATCCGAAAAACAGTAGTGAGATTTTTGTTGAAACGCCTGATACGAATGAAGCCAAAGAACTTTTGACTTTTTGTCGCAAGTTTACTGTGCCGTTGCGTAGTGCCTTGAAAAAACAGGGCTGGTTAGGGGCAAAAGAAACGGCGAAGCAGAGTATCAGCTTGCATATTCTGTTTGTGGGATCGGGCAAGTGTTATGTGGGGTATGCCTATAACCATAACCGATCACCATTTTTTATGGGGATACCCCGTTTGAAATTCCCTGCGGATGCACCAAGCCGTTCGACATTGAAATTGGAGGAAGCGATTTTGACCTTTGTTCCACAGGCAGAGGAGAAAAAACGTTTTACCGAACAGATGTACGGTGTCGATTTAGGCGCTTGCCCGGGGGGCTGGACCTATCAGTTAGTCAAGCGTGGTCTGTTTGTCTATGCGGTCGATCACGGCAAAATGGCGGCAAGTTTACATGACACGGGGCGTATTGAGCATTGTGCGGAAGATGGTTTTAAATTCCAACCGCCAAAACGTAAGCAGATCGATTGGTTGGTGTGCGATATGGTTGAACAGCCGTTGCGAATTAGTAAGTTAATTGCAAAATGGTTGATTAACGGTTGGTGTCGGGAAACGATTTTTAACCTGAAATTGCCGATGAAAAAACGTTATCAAGAAGTGCAACTGTGTTTAGATACGATTTCTTTGTTATTAGAGAAACAAGGGCTGAAATTTTCAATTCAGGCAAAACATTTGTATCACGATCGGGAAGAGATCACGGTGCATATTCAATTAACGTAGCAAAAAACAAGCGGTAAGTTTTTCACAAAATTTTGCAAATTTACGGTAGAATCCGACCGCTTGTATTTTAACGAATTTAAGGACACAACATGACATTAAAAATCGGCATTGTCGGCGCCGGCGGACGTATGGGGCGTCAGCTTATTCAGGCAGTCAAGCAAGCACAGGGCGTGGTATTGGGCGCCGCCTTTGAATGCCAAGGTTCATCATTAATCGGCGCAGATGCCGGTGAATTAGCGGGCATTGGGCATTTAGGGATTACCGTAACGGATGATCTATCATCACAAGTCAATCAGTTTGATCTGTTAATTGATTTTACTCGTCCTGAGGGAACGTTAGAACATATCGCTTTTTGTGTCGCACATAATAAAAAAATGGTGATCGGTACAACAGGTTTTGATGATGCCGGCAAACAAGTAATTAAATCAGCGGCAGAGAAAATCGGTATCGTTTTTGCTTCTAACTACAGCGTTGGGGTGAACTTAGTATTTAAGCTGTTAGAGAAAGCGGCAAAAGTCATGGGCGATTATTGCGATATTGAAGTAATTGAAGCTCACCACCGCCATAAAGTGGATGCCCCTTCCGGTACGGCGCTTTCAATGGGTGAACATATTGCCAAGACTTTAGGTCGTGATTTAAAAACACACGGTGTATTTGCGCGTGAAGGGATTACAGGGGAACGTAAGCGTGATGAAATCGGCTTTGCCACGATCCGTGCAGGTGATGTGGTCGGTGAACACAGCGTTTGGTTTGCCGATGAGGGTGAACGTGTTGAAATTGCACATAAAGCCTCGAGCCGAATGACCTTTGCTAACGGTGCCGTGCGTGCGGCGAAATGGCTTCAAACCAAAGAAAACGGTTTATTTGATATGACCGATGTATTGGATTTAAACAATTTATAGTGATAGACAGCAACAAGCGGTCAGATTTAATCAAAATTTTGCAAAAGGATAGATATGAAATATAACAACATTGAAAGTACCTTAGTCCAACTGGGAAATCGTACTGATGAGCGTACTGGGGCGGTGGCAACACCGATTTTCCTTTCAACTGCTTATGGACATATGGGGATCGGCGAGTCCACCGGCTTTGACTATACTCGTACCAAAAACCCAACCCGTAGCGTACTTGAGCAAGGCATTGCGGACTTAGAGGATGGCGATGCAGGTTTTGCATTAGCGTCAGGTATGGCGGCAATTCAACTGATTATGTCGCTCTTTACCGCCCCTGACGAGTGGATTATCTCTAGCGATGTTTATGGCGGAACTTACCGCTTGTTAGATTTTAGCTACAAAAATAACAACACCGTGAAACCGGTTTATGTGAATACGGCGGATCTGGACGCGATTGAGAAAGCGATTAATCCAAATACGAAAGCGATTTTTGTTGAAACACCGTCTAATCCGTTGATGGAAGAGTGTGATGTTGAAGCGATTGCGAAAATTGCTAAAAAGCATAATTTGCTGTTAATTGTTGATAATACTTTCTTAACGCCAGTATTGTTCCGCCCGATTGAACTTGGGGCTGATATTGTTATTCATAGTGCAACCAAATATTTGGCAGGACATAATGATGTGTTAGCCGGTTTGGTGGTAGCAAAAGGGCAAGCATTATGTGACCGCTTGTTCTATTTGCAAAATGGTGCTGGGGCAGTGCTTTCGCCGTTTGACGCTTATATGATTATTCGTGGCTTAAAAACCCTTGCGTTGCGTGTAGAACGTCACCAACAAAATGCGACGGAACTCGCTAAATTCCTGGCGGAACAACCGCAAGTCCAAGATGTGCTTTATTCGGGTAAAGGCGGAATGCTGTCGTTCCGCTTGAAAGATGAAAACTGGGTCAATCCGTTCTTAAAAGCGATGAAGATGATTACCTTTGCGGAAAGCTTGGGCGGTACGGAAAGTTTCATTACTTACCCTGCAACCCAAACCCATATGGATATTCCTGAAGCGGAGCGTATCGCACGCGGTGTATGCAATAAGCTCTTGCGTTTTTCCGTCGGTCTTGAACATGTGGACGATATTAAGGCGGACTTATTGCAAGCCTTCGCACAGTTTAAATAAAACGATAAAAAACGACACAATTGAAATATGTTGTGTCGTTTTTCTTTATAATCCTTTCAGCGAGGAAAGCCCGAGTTCGTCAGATTCTTCACGGCTTTCAATATCACCTTGATTATTAGCGGAAATCTCGTCGGCATCGGTTAATAACTTGGCAATCGCATTGCGATAGGTAATTTCCAAGGTTTCACGACTGGTCGCAATCACGCCTTGATCATTTAAAAAACCGTCGTTTACGTCATAAACCCAACCATGTAACGAAAGCTTTTTGCCCCTTGCCCAAGCTGCCGTGACAATTGTCGAACGACCTAAATTATAGACCTGTTCCGCCACATTCAAACGAACGAGCATATCGGCACGCTGGTCCGGCGTCAACTTACCCAGCAGATGACTGTGCTTAAACCATAAGTCGCGAATGTGTAATAACCAGTTATTGATTAATCCGTTATCTTCCATACCGATAGCTGCTTTGATACCGCCGCAATTGGTATGACCGCAAATAATAATGTGCTCGATATCTAAAACATCCACGGCATACTGTACGACGGATAAACAGTTTAAATCGGTATGAATTACCAAATTGGCGACATTTCGATGAACGAAGAGTTCTCCGGGTTCTAAACCGGTCAGTTTTTCGGCCGGAACACGGCTATCCGAACAACCTATCCATAGGTAACTTGGTTTTTGATGTTCTGCAAGCTGTTTGAAATAATCGGATTGTTCATCCTTCATTTGAGTTGCCCAAGCGTGATTGTTAGCAAATAGCCGTTCAATTTTCTTCATAATGATGTGTTCTCGTTTTATCAAAGGAGGGGATTCTAACACAGAATCAGATATGACAAACGAGCAGATAAATAAAACGGCAGGATTTGTAAAATTTTTTACGAATCCTACCGCTTGTATGGGAAATGTTAAATGGTAAGGTTAGTCAACGATTGGGACTATGCGGGAAGCTGAAGCACCTTTATCTCCGCTTGTGAGCTCAAATTGTACTTTTTGCCCCATTTTCAGGGAACGGTAGCCTTCACCTTCAATCACAGAGAAATGTGCAAAAATATCACCGTCAAAGCTTTCTGAGGTAATAAACCCAAACCCTTTGGCATTATTAAACCATTTAACGACACCGGTTTCCATAAGTCATCTCCTTTTGTTAAATATTTGACGTAAATGTTAGTCAAAAGTGTAAAATTCACAATAGTCAAAATTCAAAATTTCGACATAGATCACAAAATTTTTAAGTTTTACTCCAAGAAATTGTACTTATCGCTATTTTTTTGAAGTAATACGGCTTAATTTTCTTCCGGTGACACTCATTCAAAATGAAAAAACTGAGTTAATTTCAGTGAGAAAATGTAACGGATTATATTGTTCAAAGAGAATGAGGAATTTTGAATAAATACAGGTTTTGTTTAGAAAAAGACAATTGTCATCAAATCCAGCCGTGTTAAGTGATTTAATTTTGTAAAATTTACAAAAAACCCTTAAAAAAAGATTGAAATCTAAAAATAATTACGTTATTTTACAAACATGTTTTTAAAGGAGACAAATATGGACATGTTATTTAAAGTATTAAAATTTCTAGGACTACTTTCTCTCGGTGTTTTTGCTTTCAGCATTCTTAAAGTCATTATTGAAAACGAATCGTTATGGGCACTTATTATCATTGCGTTGACGATTCCGGTTTTTTGGTGGTTTGAAGATAAGTGGAAAGAGAATCACCTTGAGAAAACACACTGAAAATAAAAAAATTATAAAAATAACAGCCTATATTATGGAAAAACCCACATTTGTGGGTTTTTCCATTTGTATTGATATGTAAATTTTTTGAAATCAGAACACAGAGGTTTCTAACCGCAGTATACCTTTATCCACAATAATAGCCTTGCCGAATTTTTTCATCAGCGCTTCTTGAGCGTTATTTTCATTAAGAGTGTAAACGGGCGTATTGTTCAAAAAATTTGTCAATCCGTCGGCTAATATCGGCATAAACATCTGCAAATCCCGTTGATATTTTTCGGGGGTGACGATCCAATCGATTACACGCGCGTCTTTTAAAAATAATTTACCGTTTTGCGGATCATAATAAGGCACCGTATCCATGTTCAGACGGATATTGGCCTGATATTGCTTTCCGTTGGCTTTCAAAAGTCCGTCAACGTTTCCGATGATTTCAACCCGCTTTTCTTCCGTTTGGCCGATTCGGGTAGTTAAGTTGTGCAGGCGATAATCCAATTCAAACAAACCGGGAACACCGACGCGATCATTTAGCGGAATTTTTTCTGCCAAACGGGTTTCAAGATATTGGTTGATTTGATCTTCAGTAATGTCTAACAACGCCGCATGACTGACAAGCGGCATGGCAGCCAATACACATAAGGAAAACTGACGAAAAATCTTCATAAAAGCCTCTTTAAAAATTGGTTTGAGCCGAAAATATCAGTAAAATATTCCGTTAGAGTGATACATACTATAATCGTTTTTAAAGGAAATCATAAATGAAAAAAATCTTTCTGATGTTATCTCTGCTTTTGGTTGTCGGCTGTAGTGCGGGCGTGAGTGCCAGCGGTGGCTCAAACGGTGTTGGTTTTGGGCTGGGAATCGGAACGGGCATCCGTTTTTAACCGCATAAATCGGAACTTTTAATCGGTAAATTGTCAAACAGGCACATGATAAAAACTTAAGGATAACTCATGAAACATTTATTCGTAAAATCATTAATCGGCACCTTATTATTTTCTGCCGTAACCTTTTCAATAGCGGACGAAGCATCGGTCAAAGAATTGCAAAGCCGCTTAGAAAAAGTCAACCAATACAGCGCAGATTTTGAGCAAACCGTTCGTTCAAGCAAGGGAAAAGAGATTCAAAAGGGTAGCGGTAAATTTCAAGTCAAACGCCCGAATTTATTTCGAATGGATACCAAAAGCCCACAGGAAAATTTGATTGTTTCCGACGGAGAAACCCTGTGGTTTTACGATCCGTTCGTTTCCCAAGTCACGGCAAACTGGGTGAAAGACGCGGTCAATAACACGCCTTTCGTTTTATTGACCAGTAATGATAAAAATCACTGGGAACAGTATGAGGTGAAACAAAATGCCGATACTTTCGTGTTAAAGCCAAAATCGAAGAAAAGCGGCATTAAACAATTTGATGTCCGTATCGATACAAACGGTTTGCTGAAGGGATTTAGTACTATCGAACGTGACGGGCAAAGCAATTTATATGTTTTGCGTAATATTACCACTCAAGGTATTTCCGATAATTTATTTAAGTTTTCAGTGCCGAAAAACGTCGAATTGGATGATCAACGTAATAAAGCCGGAAAAAAATAAGTTGCAAGCGGTGAGTTTCGCAAAAAATTTTGCTAATCTCACCGCTTGTTTATATCCATCATTCTTTTTTACACCTATGAAATCACTTTATAATCAACGTAATCCACAGGAATGGCAACAGTTTTTGTCATTATTAAAAGACGCTGTCGCAGAAGATAAAGCCGAAGCGCTGTTTTCGATGTTTCTAACGGCGGATGAACGAAGTGCTTTAGGATTAAGGGTTCAGATCACCCAAGCATTATTGGATAATCGGTTGTCACAACGGGAAATTCAACAACAATTGAATACCAGTGCGGCTACCATTACACGAGGTTCGAACATGCTTAAAACGGTTGAACCGGAAATTCTGCAATGGGTAAGCGAAAAGTTAAATGGTCATCAATAAGTTAGTTTCAACACTGTTTTCTTGCCTCAATCAATTTATTCGATATTTTTTTATACCGTCTAAGCGGATTCGCTCGATAAGAGGTCGACTTTGCTTTGTCGCTTCCCGTATTTGCCTTGCGTTTTTTTCTTTTTATTTGATATTAACCTTATTGTTCAGCGTAGTACCGGTTCCGTTTTCCTCCTATATGGTGCAACAAAAAGTTTCGCATTTGGCGGCGTGGGAAAAATACGACATCCGGTATGATTGGGTGAATATGGATAAAATTGCTTGGCAAATGCAAATGGCGGTCATTGCCGGGGAAGATCAAAAATTCGATTCCCATTTCGGGATTGACTTTAATGCTATAGAAAAAGCGTTAGCGCGTAACGCCAAAACCAATAAAAAACCGCGCGGAGCGTCAACGATTTCACAACAAACCGTCAAAAATTTGTATTTATGGCATGGCACCAGTTGGATACGTAAAGGGATTGAATTACCTCTGACCGTATTGGTGGAAAGTGTATGGAGTAAGCGCCGAGTGCTGGAAGTTTATTTAAATATCGCCGAATTCGGCGACGGTATTTTTGGCGTAGAGGCGGCGGCGCGTCATTATTTCAATAAACCGGCGGCTAAACTGACGTTACAAGAATCCGCCCTGTTGGCTGCGTCACTGCCGAATCCGCTGATTTACAAAGTGGACAGACCGAATTCGACGATGCGTAAAAGGCAACAATGGATCATGCGGCAAGTGCAAAATTTAGGCGGGCAAAAATATCTGGAAAAATTGGAGTAGCCGTCTTGAGTGAAGCGCTCTCGAAGAGTAAGATTCGAGGGCGTTTTCTTTTTTGTTACAGGTGAAAAAATGCAAAGCAAACCGACTCTAGAGACAATTTTGTCACACCGTTCCATTCGAAAATTTACCGATCAGCCTATTTCGGCGGAGATTTTTTCCGCTTTAATCGACGCAGGCAGACGTGCCTCCACCTCCAACAATTTGCAATGCGTTTCGATTATTCGGGTAACCGATCCGAATAAACGTGAACGTTTACGTGAAGCATCAGGTATGAATTATATTACCGAATGTGCCGAATTTTTACTGTTTTGCATTGATTTCCATAAACATAAACAGCTGGATCCGCAAGCGCAACTGGATTGGACGGAAGTCAGTCTGATTGGTGCGGTCGACACGGGCATTTTGGCGCAAAACGTGTTACTCGCGGCAGAATCGTTAGGATTGGGCGGCGTATATATCGGTGCGTTGCGTAACAATATTCAGGCGGTTTCGGACGTTTTAAATATTCCGCCTTATTGTATTCCGCTGGTCGGGCTCTGCTTAGGCTATCCGAATCAAGATCCGCAGCTCAAGCCTCGTTTGCCGCAAGCACTGATGTGTTATGAAAACGGTTATCCGCCGTTGGATACGAATGCGTTGGTAAAATACAATCAAGAACTGACCGCTTACTATCAACAGAGATCAGGGCAGTCGTTGACATGGGAAGATAACATTCGAAAAGCGCTTGATACACCGCTCCGTCCGCATATTTTGCCGTATTTTCAGCAACAAGGTTTCTTGAAAAAATGACCGTGTTAATGCTTTGCCGTGAACCTCGGCTATATAGTTGTCAGCGCTTAAAGCAAGCTGCCGAAGCAAAAGGTTTTCAGGTAGATATTTTGGATCCGCAACGTTTTTTATTGCGGACGGAACAAGGTAAATTCAGCTTATTCTATCAACAAGGCGAAGTATATGATAAACCGAGATGCTCACCTAAATCATTGGGGGATTATGTCGGTGTGTTGCCGCGTTTCGGTGTATCCGGTACGGAAATCGGTTGTCATATTTTGCGTCATTTCGAATATCGGCAAATACCGGTTTTAAATACGGCGCAGGCGTTTTCACTGGCACGCCATAAATGGCAAAGCCTGCAAGTATTGAATGCACATGGTATTCCGACGCCTTCAACCGTGTTGGCGGGCGAGTTGTACGGCACGATGGAAACGCTACAACAATTTCCGTTACCGTCCGTTATTAAAACGCTTTCCGGTTCACAAGGTTGCGGCGTCATGTTAGCTGACAACCAAAGCAATGCTGTCAGTCTGCTCAATACATTACATACGGCAAAGGTTCCCACCTTATTACAAGCGTTTATTTCGGAGTCCCAAGGGCAAGATATTCGGGTTTTTGTTGTCGGGGATGAAGTCGTAGCCGCCATGCAACGCCGAAGTGCGAAAGGGGAATTCAGAGCCAATATTCATCAAGGCGGCAGTGCGTCTCCCGTTGAGTTAACGGTGGAAGAACGGCTGCTGGCGATAAAGGCAACTCAAGTGATCGGATTAGACGTAGCGGGTGTTGATCTGATTCGAACGCAGCAAGGCACAATGGTATTGGAAGTCAATGCCGCACCGGGATTGGAAATGATCGAACGTATCAGCCAAGTGGATATCGCTTCCCGCATGGTTGAACGCCTTCTTGCCAAAATCAGCTGACACATAAATGACAAGCGGTGAGATCGTGACAATATTTTGCAAAATCCAACCGTTTTATGCAGAAATTAATATAAAACCGACCACTTGTCTTTCCCATTTCTCTCTTCATAGGTTACAATATTCACTATTTTTTCAACATTCTAGATAATCACTGAAAGCCACCTATGTATAACGAATTGGCACAAACCTTGCCGGAACTTATTTCATGGACGAGAGATCGTGAATTTTCACTGTCTCTCTCAACCGATCGCCTTGCTTTTTTATTAGCTATTTCGTTGTATAACAATGAACGAATGGACGGTGAGTTGCTTGAAAGCGATTTGCACGATCTTTTCCGCCATGTCTCCAATGTGTTTGAACAATCGGACGCCACCTTGGCGCAACGTGCAAACAACGCGATTAACGATTTGGTCAAGCAGCGTTTTTTAAACCGATTCAGCAGTGAATTTACCGAAGGGTTGGCGATTTACCGTTTAACGCCGCTCGGGGTCGGGGTATCGGATTATTATGTTCGCCAACGCGAATTTTCCACGTTACGCCTTTCCATTCAGTTGTCGATTGTTGCCGAAGAAATACAACGGGCGTCAGCCTCGGCGGAAGAAGGCGGTGATGAACGGTTTTGGCGTACACAGGTCTTTGCGCCATTAAAATATTCGGTTGCCGAGATTTTCGATAGCATCGATCTTTCCCAACGCATGATGGATGAAAATCAGCAACAAATTCGCGAGCGAATCGCCTCCTTGCTCAGTCAAAATTGGCATGACGCTATTGCTACCTGCCAACAGTTATTGGATGAAACCTCCGGTAATCTGCGTGAATTGCAAGATACGCTCAATGCCGCCGGGGATAAACTTCAAGCGCAATTATTACGCATTCAGGCTTGTTTGATCGGGCGTGCGGAATTGGATTTCGTCGATCAATTAGTCGTTAATCTGCAAAACAAACTCGACCGAATTATCAGTTGGGGACAGCAGGCGATTGACTTGTGGATCGGCTACGACCGCCATGTACATAAATTTATTCGTACTGCGATTGATATGGATAAAAACCGCGTCTTCGGTCAACGGTTACGCCAATCGATTCAATCTTATTTTGAGAACCCGTGGCAACTTTATATCACTAAAGCCGATGCCTTGTTGGATTTACGCGATGACGAAACCGAATTCAATGAAGCCGATGCTGTCGGCGAATTACCGACCGAACTTGAATACGAATCCATGTCGCAAGTACAGGAACAAATTGTCGCCATTATGCAAGCGCATTTGGCACCGTTCCGCGATCAAAACAAACCGATCGATTTAGGGGCAATCTTGCGTGAGCAACTAGAAAAATACCCGCTCAGTCGTCATTTTGATGTTGCGCGTATCGTTGTGGACCAAGCCGTCAAACTCGGTATGGCAAGCCAAGACAATCAAGCCGTTTATCCGCAATGGCAAGCCATTAATGATAACGGCGCCGAGGTACAGGCGAATGTGATTGATCAATATAATAAATAACAAGCGGTCGGTTTTAATCAAAATTTTACAAATATAGAGAACGAACAATGACAGATACTCAAGAGCTTATCTCGACAAAATTAGCACAGGCAATCGCTAATCCGATTTTTCCGCAGCTTGACAGCGCACTGCGCGCAGGGAGACACGTCAGCCTCGAATCACTGGACGAGCATGCATTTTTAATGGATTTCCAAACGGAATTGGAACAGTTTTATCGCCGTTATCATGTGGAATTGATTCGCGCGCCGGAAGGGTTTTTCTATTTACGTCCGAAAGCCACAACATTGATTGCCCGCAGTGCGATGAGCGAAATGGAAATGTTGGTCGGTAAAGTGCTTTGTTATCTCTATTTAAGTCCGGAACGCCTTGCGCAACAAGGTATCTTCAGCTACGACGAAGTGTATGACGAACTGCTTAATTTGGCGGATGAAGGAAAATTATTAAAAGCGGTGAATCCGCGTTCGACCGGTTCGGATTTGGACAAAGCCAAACTTGCCGAAAAAGTCGGCGGGGCGTTGCGTCGCTTACAACGTATCGGCATTATCACCCGCGTCGGCGATCAAAACAGCAAAAAATTCGTGATTTCGGAATCCGTCTTCCGCTTCGGTGCCGATGTCCGTACCGGCGATGACCCGCGTGAAGCGCAGCTTCGCTTAATTCGCGACGGTGAGGCGACCACACCGGCGTTGCTCAACAAACAACCGGAAGATGATGCGGTGAATAACGATACGGAAAATGACGACATTGACGAAATTGAACAACAGGGTGAGGAAGAATAATGGAACATATCGAATTGCAAAATAATGAGCTGATCGCACCGCTTGTTCGTCCTGAAGGTGTCGTTCGCGGTAAATTCCGTTCTCTAACCTTGATTAACTGGAACGGTTTCTTTGCCAGAACCTTTGATTTGGACGAACTGGTTACGACCTTGTCAGGCGGTAACGGGGCGGGGAAATCCACCACTATGGCCGGTTTTGTTACGGCGTTAATTCCGGATTTAAGTCTTATTAACTTCCGTAACACGACGGAAGCCGGTTCGACCTCAAGTTCACGCGATAAAGGGTTGTACGGAAAATTGAAAGCAGGTGTCTGTTATGCGGTACTTGAAAGTGAAAACTCGCGCGGGCAGCGCGTGATCAGTGGCGTACGCTTACAACAAATTGCCGGACGTGACAAAAAAGTCGATATTCGTTCATTTTCCATTCAAAATATCCCGTTTGAACAATCAATCATCAGTGTATTTACGGTACAAGTCGGTGATAAAAACGCCCGTGTACTGGCATTAAACGATTTGAAAGAACAGTTTGACGGCAGTGACGTACTCTTCAAACAATATCATTCGATTACGGATTATCACGGCTTTTTGTTTGATCTCGGCATTATCCCGAAACGTTTGCGTACGTCATCGGATCGCAGCAAATTCTACAAGTTGATTGAAGCATCGCTCTACGGCGGTATTTCCAGCGTCATTACCAAATCATTGCGCGATTATTTATTACCTGAAAATCTGGGTGTTCGTCAGGCGTTCCAAGATATGGAATCGGCGTTACGTGAAAACCGTATGACATTGGAAGCGATCAGATTGACGCAATCGGATCGGGATATGTTCAAAAAACTGATCACCGAATCGACCAATTACGTGTCCGCCGATTATATGCGCCATGCCAACGAACGTCGCGGTAACGTTCAATCCGCCTTGGAGAAACGCCAAGAGTGGTATCAATCCAAATCTAAAATCGAATTGGAACAGCAGCGCATCGTAGAATTCAGCCGAGAAGTGAAAGATTTGAGCGATGCCGAGAGCGGATTAGAAAAAGAATATAATAGTGCGTCCGATCACCTAAATCTTGTGCTCAATGCCTCCCGCCATCAAGAAAAGATGGAACGCTATCAAGATGAGGTCGCCGAATTAAGCGATAAATTGGAAGAGCAAACCATGGCGGTTGAGGAAGTAGTCGAACGGGTAGAGCAAGTACAAGCGATTGCGGATGAAGCCGAAGACGTGGTGGAGTCATTACGCTCGGAAATGGCGGATTACCAACACGCATTGGATGCACAGCAAACCCGCGCATTGCAATACCAACAAGCGGTCAATGCACTGGAAAAAGCCAGACAGCTGTGCGGTTTACCGCATTTGGATTTACACAATGTGGAAGATTATCATGCGGAATTTGCCGCACAAGCCGATGATATGACCGATCGCGTGTTTGATTTGGAACAGCGCCTGTCTGTGTCGGACATGGCGAAAACCCAGTTCGATAAAGCCTTCGAATTAGTTTGTAAAATTGCGGGAGAAACAGACCGCTTGCAAGCCGATAGCGTAGCGAAATCGTTACTTTCCGCTTATCCGGCACAGAAGTCCCACGCACAACAAGCGGTGGCTTTACGCCAAAAACTAGCCGATCTTGAACAACGTCTGCATCAACAACAAAATGCACAACGCTTGTTAAGCGAATTTAACCAAAAAGCACAAACCAACCTTGAAACGGCAGAAGATTTAGAGGCTTATTACGAAGAGCAGCAAGCCCGTTTGGACGATCTGGAAGCAGAACTCGCCGAATTCGTCGAAGTTCGTTCCGCGCAGCGTCAGCAACGCGAACAGTTAAATCAGCAATACCAACAGCTTGCTCAAACCGCACCGGCGTGGCATACGGCACAATCCGCACTGGCACGTTTACAGGAGCAATGCGGCGAGACCTTTGAAACAAGCCAATCTGTCATGCAATTTATGCAAAATACCTTAAGCCGCGAACGGGAAGCAACCCTTGAACGCGATGAACTGGCTCGCCGTGAACAGTTGTTGGACGAACAAATTTCCCGTCTCAGCCAACCGGACGGTGCCGAAGATATTCGGTTAAATCATTTGGCGGAAAAATTCGGCGGTGTATTATTGTCCGAATTGTATGACGATGTATCGTTGGAAGACGCACCGTATTTCTCCGCCCTTTACGGCGAAGCGCGTCATGCTATCGTCGTCCGTGATTTGGAGGCCGTCAAAGCGCAGCTCGGTCAATTGGACGATTGTCCGGACAATCTCTATTTAATCGAAGGGGATCCGAACGCGTTTGATGACAACGTATTCCAAACAGAAGAATTGGCTGACGGTGTGGTCGTTCAACTGTCCAATCGTCAGTGGCGTTATTCGAAATTCTCCGAATTTGCGGTGTTCGGTCGCGCCTCTCGTGAAAAACAGCTTGAGCAGTTAAAAATAACACGTGATGAAACGGCGGAAAAACATGCGGAGCGTGCGTTTGACGTACAAAAATGCCAACGTCTGCATCAACATTTAAGCCAATTTGTCGGTACCCATTTGGCATTAGCCTTCCAGCCGGATCCGGAAGCGATCATGCAAGACATTGCGCAAAAACGGGTTGAAATCGATCGTGAATTGAATCAAGCGGGCGGACAAGAACAACAACTGCGTCATCAGTCGGACAACAGTAAAATGCAATTACAGCTATTGAATAAAGTATTGCCGCAATTGACCGTGTTATCCGATGAAACGCTTCAAGATCGTGTGGAAGAATGTCGTGAGCAGTTGCTGGAAGCGCAAGAAGACGAACAATTTATTCGTCAATACGGCAACTATTTAGCCCAGCTCGAACCGATTGCCGTGGCATTAAAAAGCGACCCGACACAGTTTGAACAACTTCAGGAGAATTACAAGCGGTCGGTTGAGCAACAAAAATTACTCAAACAGAAAGTCTTTAGTTTAGCCGATGTTATGAACCGCCGTTTGCATTTCAGCTATCAAGAAACCGTCGGTACGGAAGGTTCTGCATTGAATGAACAGCTCCGTCAGCGTTTGGACAGCGCACAGCGTGAACGTGAACTTGCCCGCGAACAGCTTCGACAGGCGCAAACCCAACTGACGCAATACAATCAAGTATTAACGTCATTGCGCAGCTCTTACGAGGCGAAAAACCAAATGTTGCAAGAATTGATCCGGGAAATGGACGAATACGGTATCCGTAACGATGACGGCGCCGTCGAACGTGCGACCGCCCGTCGTGACGAACTGTATCAACGGTTAAGTCAACAACGTTCGCGCCGGACGTATTTGGATAAACAGCTCGCCGTGATCGAAGCGGAAATGGATAATCTGAACAAAGCGGTGCGCAAGGCGGAGCGGGATTACCACAGCCAACGCGAAATCGTGGTACAGGCGAAAGTCAGTTGGTGTTTGGTACTGAAAATGTCGCGTAACAGCGACGTGGAAAAACGTCTCAACCGTCGCGAGCTGGCATACCAATCTGCAGAAGAACTGCGTTCGATTTCGGATAAAGCACTCGGCGCGTTGCGTCAAGCGGTTGCGGATAACGAATATTTACGCGACAGTCTACGTGCGTCGGAAGACAGCCGTAAGCCTGAAAACAAAGTGGCGTTCTTTATTTCGGTGTATCAACATTTACGTGAGCGAATTCGTCAAGACATTATCAAAACCGACGATCCGATCGACGCGATTGAGCAGATGGAAATCGAGCTTTCCCGTTTAACCAATGAGCTGACCAGCCGTGAGAAAAAATTGGCAATCAGCGCGGAAAGTGTGGCAAATATTCTGCGCAAAACCATCCAACGTGAACAAAACCGCATTTTGCAACTTAACCAAGGCTTACAGAATATTGCCTTCGGACAGGTCAAAGGCGTGCGTTTGGTGGTAAATATTCGTGATACTCACGCCATTTTGCTCAATGCATTATCCAGCGAAAGGGAACAGCACAGCGATCTGTTTGAGAATCAAAAACTCAGTTTCTCGGAAGCATTGGCGATGTTATATAAACGCGTGAATCCGCATATTGAAATGGGACAACGTACTCCGCAAACTATCGGGGAAGAGTTGTTGGATTACCGTAATTATCTCGATCTTGAAGTGGAAACCTTCCGTGGCGCGGACGGCTGGATGCGCGCCGAGAGTAGTGCGTTATCCACCGGTGAAGCGATCGGAACGGGGATGTCAATCCTGTTGATGGTGGTACAAAGCTGGGAAGAGGAGTCACGCCGTTTACGCGCCAAAGACATTCTGCCTGCCCGTTTGCTCTTTTTGGATGAAGCCGCTCGTTTGGATGCGACTTCTATCAATACCTTATTTGAACTGTGCGAACGCTTGGATATGCAATTGCTGATTGCCGCACCGGAAAATATCAGCCCGGAACGCGGTACGACGTACAAATTGGTTCGTAAAATTGCCAATAACCAAGAATACGTACATGTGGTCGGATTGAAAGGGTTCGGACAAAAATAAACGGTAACGGGACAAGCGGTGGTTTTCAGTGCGTTTTTTGCAAAAAATCGAACGGAAATTACCGCTTGTTGTATACAGACCTGCGCATGTTCAAAGGCGAAATAATCCGCCTCCGAAATATCGGTTGAATCTCTTACCGATTCGGGGCGGATTTTTTATGGGAATAGGTTTATCAAACTATCAAGTATCCATTGTCACATCAATGCTAAAAATGCTAAATAAATTAGCAAATACACTGGCATCATATTGCTCCTTTATTTAATATGGTAAATACGTTGGATAATCCGACGGTTTCCCCCCCATCTGAAGTTATTCGTTGCATATTCATTTTTTGATGCCAAGGAGCAAATATGAATAGAAAACTCGGTTTTAAACCTCTTCCTACCTTCATTGCCATTGCCATTACTGCGGTCATTTGGATGATTCCTCCTTCAGAGGGATTATCTGCGCAAGGCTGGCATTTACTGGCAATATTTGTCGGGATCATTGCCGCCATCATCGGAAAAGCCATGCCGATAGGGGCATTATCGGTGATTGCCGTCATGATTGTCGCCGTATCGGGGATCACCTCGGAAAAACCCGGTGAAGCCATGAATCATGCGTTGTCGTCTTATTCCAATCCATTGATTTGGTTGATTGGGGTGGCGATCATGATTTCACGAGGTTTATTGAAAACCGGATTAGGCGCCCGTATTGGTTATTGGTTTATTGCCTTATTCGGCAAAAAAACGATTGGGATCGCTTATAGCTTAAGTCTGTCCGAACTGCTACTTGCTCCGGTGACACCGAGCAATACGGCAAGAGGAGGCGGTATTATTCATCCGATTATGAAAGCGATTGCAGGCAGTTACCATTCCACGCCCGAACAAAATACCCAACATCGGATCGGCAAATATTTGGCGTTAGTGAATTATCATGCTAACCCGATCAGCTCGGCAATGTTCATTACCGCAACGGCACCGAATCCGATGGTCGTCAATCTGATTGCGGAAACGGTAGGAAGTGATTTTCGCTTAACTTGGGGTGCATGGGCAATTGCAATGTTGTTACCCGGCTTGGTAGCCTTTGCCGTTATGCCGTTAGTGCTGTATTGGCTTTACCCGCCGAAAATTAAAGAAACGCCGAATGCCGTGCAATTTGCCAATGACCGTTTGCAGGAATTGGGTAAAATGTCGTTCGATGAAAAAATCATGTTGGTTATTTTTGCCATTCTGCTGATTTTATGGGCGGATTTACCGGCGTTATTGTTGCAGGATAAAGCGCTATCCGTAAATGCGACGGCAACGGCATTTATCGGTTTGAGCTTGCTGTTGTTAAGCGGTGTACTGACATGGGACGACGTGTTAAAAGAAAAAAATGCATGGGATACAATCATTTGGTTTGGTGCCTTGATTATGATGGCAACGTATTTGAATAAGCTCGGTGTAATCAAATGGTTTTCGCTCACATTGGAAAGCGGAATCAGTGATCTTGGACTCAGCGGAATGGTGGCTGGGGCGCTATTGGTATTGGCATATCTATATGCGCATTACATGTTCGCCAGTACAACGGCACATATTACGGCTATGTTCGGCGCCTTTTTAGCCGCCGCCATTTCATTAGGAGCACCGCCGATGTTGGCTGCACTGATGATGGCTGCCGCCTCGAACATTATGATGACCTTAACCCATTATGCGACAGGAACATCACCGGTTATTTTCGGTTCGGGCTATACGACGTTAAGAGAGTGGTGGCAAGCCGGATTTGTGATGAGCGTCGTGAATGTTGTTATATTTGCCTTGGTCGGCGGTCTTTGGTGGAAAGTACTGGGCTACTGGTAAAAGGAATAACAAGCGGTCGGTTTCCTTGAAATTTTTGCAAAAAAAGCAACGAATCGAGCCGCTTGTAAAACCACAACATAAACAAAAGACACGCCGAAGCGTGTCTTTCTTTTTGATATTTGGTCGAAGTGAAGTGGCTTTTATTCCGGACGAATACCGAGCGTATGGCAAATCGCATAGCTGAGTTCCGAACGGTTCAAAGTATAAAGATGGAAATCTTTTACGCCTTCCTTCGATAAAATTTTCACCATATCCATCGCAATACTGGCGCCGACTAAATTGCGAGTGGTTTGATCATCTTCTAATCCTTGATACATTTTGGTCATCCAACTCGGGATTTTTACGTTAGTAATTTTGGCCATTTTTTCCAGTTGTTTGAAATTGGAAACCGGTAAAATACCCGGTACGATTTCAACATCGATACCGATCGCAGCACAACGATCACGGAAACGTAAATAGCTGTCAATGTCAAAGAAAAATTGCGTGATGGCTCGGTTTGCTCCCGCATCGATTTTTTGTTTGAGGTAGAGTAGATCGGACTGTGCCGATTTCGCTTCCGGATGGACTTCCGGGTAAGCGGCGACGGAAATATCGAAATCCGCCACTTCCTTTAACAATTTTACTAAATCTGAAGCGTAAAACGGTTTTTTGGTATATCCCGCCGGTTCGTCACCGCGTAACGCAACAATGTGACGAATACCGTTGTCCCAATAGTCCTTAGCAATTTGTCGTAACTCGTCCGACGTGGCATCAATGCCGGTTAAATGCGGTGCGGCAATCAGCCCGGTTTCTTGTTGAATACTTTTGACAATAGAATGAGTTCGGTCGCGCTCACCGGAATTGGCGCCGTAAGTCACCGACACAAATTTCGGTTTGAGGACTTTGAGGCGGTGGATTGAATCCCACAACAAGGTTTCCATTTTTTCATTTTTCGGCGGAAAAAATTCAAAAGAGACGTTAATTTTGCCGTTTAAGTCGGCAACACTTTGATTTAAAAGGTCTATTTCTTTTGCGTAACTCATTGAGAACCTCGATTGCGCATCATCTTAATGGTGGTTATATCCTTTCTAAGGAAAATTGTACGTCATTCTAGACGTTTAGACGGCTAAACTTTAAAGAAAGATATATATGATGTCAATTTTAATATTTTCATTTTTTATATGAATTAAATTAATACCATTCAATAAAATGTGAGTGTAAATGACACGTGATGCGGTTTGTCCTTTATGTATCCTTTTTACTTATTTGATAAAAATAATTCAGTTGCACAATAATCTGTCTAACGATATGTTGAATGTATTGTACGGTGCCATAAAAAAATGTGTGACATTGTTAACAAATTGTAAAAAATCATAACATTTTGACTTGTTGTTTTTGTTTCCTTTGTTATGATGATTTTGTTCTTATTTTTTATCTATTTTATTTTGAAGCGGAGATTCCTTATTATGTCTTTTCTAGCAGAATACCGTGCACTGGTTGAAGAACGTGCAAAACAAGGTATCGTTCCATTACCACTTAATGCAGAACAAACGGCACAACTTGTCGAACTGTTAAAATCCCCGGCAACGGATGATGCGGTCTTTTTACTTGAGTTATTTGAAAATCGAATTCCGGCCGGTGTAGATGAGGCGGCGTATGTAAAAGCGTCTTTCTTATCCGCATTGGTGAAAGGTGATGCCACATCCCCGCTAATTTCTGCACAACATGCCGTTAAATTATTGGGAACGATGCAAGGCGGTTATAATATTGATCCTCTTTTGAATGCATTAGATAACCCTGAATTAGCCCCTCTCGCTGTTGAAGCACTCTCTTATACCTTACTAATGTTTGATAATTTCCACGATGTTACCGAAAAAGCGAAAAGCGGAAATCCGTTTGCAAAACAGATTTTGCAATCTTGGGCTAATGCAGATTGGTTCTTATCACGTCCTAAACTGGCTGAAAAAATTACTTTGACCGTATTTAAAGTGACCGGTGAAACCAATACCGATGATTTATCGCCTGCGCAAGATGCGTGGTCTCGACCGGACATCCCTTTACACGCACTGGCCATGTTAAAAAATGAGCGTGATGGAATTGTACCGGATCAACCCGGCGTCATTGGACCGATGAAACAAATTGAAACATTGAAAGAAAAAGGCTTCCCGCTAGTTTATGTCGGTGATGTTGTAGGAACCGGTTCTTCACGTAAATCCGCAACGAACTCTGTGCTTTGGCTGATGGGTGAAGATATTCCATATATTCCGAATAAGCGTGCAGGCGGTGTAGTTCTAGGCGGTAAAATTGCTCCGATTTTTTTTAATACTATGGAAGATGCCGGTTCATTACCGATTGAAGTGGATGTCAGTAAGCTGAATATGGGAGATGTGATTGATTTATACCCGTATGCCGGAAAAATCTGTAAGCATGACAGTGATGAAATATTAGCTGAATTTAGTTTAAAAACCGACGTTTTACTTGATGAAGTCCGTGCGGGCGGTCGAATTCCGCTAATTATCGGTCGTGGTCTGACCCACAAAGCACGTGTCGAATTAGGCTTACCTGAAAGTGAGGTATTTGTTAAACCACAAAGTACGGTATCGGATACGAAAGGTTATACATTGGCGCAGAAAATGGTGGGTAGAGCGTGCGGAGTTGAGGGAATCCGTGCGGGCCAATATTGTGAACCTCGAATGACCAGCGTTGGTTCTCAAGATACAACCGGTCCAATGACGCGCGATGAATTGAAAGATTTAGCCTGTTTGGGTTTTTCGGCAGATCTTGTGATGCAATCATTCTGCCACACGGCAGCATATCCGAAACCGGTTGATGTGATAACACACCATACGTTACCTGATTTTATTATGAATCGTGGCGGTGTTTCGCTTCGTCCGGGGGATGGCGTTATTCACTCATGGTTAAACCGTATGCTGTTACCGGACACGGTAGGTACCGGCGGTGATTCCCACACACGCTTCCCGATTGGTATTTCTTTCCCTGCCGGCTCTGGTTTGGTGGCGTTTGCCGCCGCAACGGGTGTTATGCCGTTGGATATGCCGGAATCCGTATTGGTTCGCTTTAAAGGTGAATTACAACCGGGTATTACGTTACGTGATCTTGTTCACGCCATTCCTTATTATGCGATTCAACAAGGGCTGTTAACCGTGGAAAAGGCTGGTAAGAAAAATATTTTTTCCGGTAAGATTTTAGAAATTGAAGGGTTAGAGCACCTTAAAGTCGAGCAAGCGTTTGAACTTTCCGATGCCTCTGCTGAGCGTTCTGCTGCGGCATGTACTATCAAATTGGATAAAGAACCTATTATTGAGTACTTAAAGTCTAATATCGTTTTGCTGAAATGGATGATTACGGAAGGTTACGGTGATGTACGAACTTTAGAACGCCGTATCAAAGGAATGGAAGCTTGGCTTGAAAATCCGCAGTTATTAGAAGCAGATCCGGATGCGGAATATGCAGCAGTTATCGATATTGATCTAAATGAAATTAAAGAACCGATTGTATGCGCACCAAATGATCCGGATGATGCGAGAAAACTATCGGAGGTTCAAGGAGCCAAAGTGGATGAGGTGTTCATTGGATCCTGTATGACCAATATCGGTCACTTCCGTGCTGCCGGTAAATTGCTCAATCAAAGTCAAGGTATGATACCAACCCGCTTATGGGTTGTACCACCGACCAGAATGGATGCTGCATTATTGACGGAAGAAGGATATTACAGTATTTATGGTAAAAGCGGTGCTCGGGTTGAAATTCCGGGCTGTTCACTCTGTATGGGTAACCAAGCCCGCGTAGCTGACGGCGCTACCGTCATTTCAACTTCAACACGTAATTTCCCTAACCGTATGGGTAAAGATGCGTTTGTATATTTGGCTTCTGCGGAACTTTCGGCTGTTTGTGCTCTATTAGGTCGAATTCCGAGCCCGGAAGAATATCAGACTTATGTACAAAGTTTGGAAAACGACAAGGATGATACCTACCGCTATATGAACTTTAATGAAATTAACAGCTATATGGAGAAAGCCGACAATTTGATATTTAAAACTATGGTTTAATCATACCGACATACCTAAATCGCCCCGATAGGGATACATAAAAATTGCCTTAGGTTGTTTGAACTACCTAGGGAAAATACAGAAGGAAAAATTTATATGCCAAAACTACATCCAACATTAACAGCAGAACTACATTTAAGCGATGGTCGTAAGCTTCCATTACCGGTATACCAAAGTAACTTAGGTTATGATGCAATCGGTGTGGAAGCATTGCAAAAAGAAAAATTATTTACTTACGATCAAGGCTTAACTTCGACGGCGTTATGTGAATCAAGTATTACGTATATTGATGGCGATAAAGGTATTTTACTACATAGAGGCTATCCGATTGATGAATTAGCCTTGAAAAAAACGTACTTAGATACAGCATATTTACTTCTTGAAGGGGAGCTACCGACGCCGGAGCAACGTGCCGAATTTAAAAAAGAAATTACTGCGCACTATATGGTAAACGAGCAATTTACTCGTTTATTTCAAGGCTTCCGTCGGGATTCTCATCCAATGGCAATCATGGCGGCGGCAAGTAGTGCATTAGCGGCATTCTACAATGATTTGGACAGTGATGATAAAGCACATCGCGATAAAACGGCAATCCGTTTATTGGCTAAAATGCCGACACTGGCAGCAATGTGTTATAAATACAATGTCGGTCGCCCGTTTATGTATCCGCAAAATAATCTTACTTATGCGGGTAATTTCTTATATATGATGTTTGCAACTCCTTGTGAGCCTTATGTGGTTAATCCGGTATTTGAACGGGCGATGGATAGAATTTTCACGCTCCATGCGGATCATGAACAAAATGCCTCCACCTCTGCGGTACGTGGTGTAGCATCTTCCGGTCCGAATCCATTTGCTTGCATTGCTGCTGGAATTGCATCCCTGTGGGGACCGGCACACGGTGGTGCAAATGAAGCTTGCATTAAAATGTTACAGGAAATCGGTACGGTTGAACGTATTCCCGAATTTATTGCACGAGCGAAAGATAAAAATGACCCATTCCGTTTGATGGGCTTTGGGCACCGCGTTTATAAAAACTACGATCCGCGAGCAAAAGTCATGCGCGAAACTTGCCACGAAGTGCTAAAAGAATTAGGAGTAAATACGCCGTTATTGGAAGTGGCTATGGAGTTAGAACGCATTGCATTAAATGACTCGTATTTTGTTGAACGTAAGCTTTATCCGAATGTCGATTTTTATTCTGGTATTATTTTACAGGCAATCGGTATCCCGACTTCCATGTTTACGGTTATTTTTGCATTGGCTCGTACGGTAGGTTGGATAGCAAACTGGAAAGAAATGTACGAAGAAAGTTTGAAAATCGTTCGACCAAGACAAATTTATACCGGTCAAACATTGAGACATATTGAAGACTAACTGTCTTAATACAGTAAATGAACACGCCGTTATGGTGATTAAGAAGGAATAGTATTCGCTATTCCTTTTTTTGCTCTGTGAATCAGCCTAAGCCGGATTATCAATATCAATAAATTCAACGTCTAACCCATATTCTGCCGCAAGCCATTCACCTAATGCTTTAATGCCGTCCCGCTCGCTAGCGTGATGTCCGCAAGCAAAATAATAGATCCCTTGTTCACGAGCCGAATGGGTGGTTTGTTCCGAGATTTCACCGCTGATAAAAGCATCGCATCCCCGTTCAAATGCCATATCGATAAAACCTTGCCCACCGCCGGAACAGATACCTACCTTTTTGATGTCTTTTTGAGGGAAATCACCAACAAACTCATCACATAAAATAACGTGGCGTTGTAACGATTTTTCAAGGCGTTGCTTCAGTTCATCTGCCGAAATAGGTTGGTCGAATTCTGCGACGGCAGGGACGGAATTCGGCTTATCTTCTAATCCTTGGAAACGGACGGCGCCAATATGTTTGGCGAGTTGTGCGTTATTGCCTAATTCAGGGTGAATATCAAGCGGCAAATGATAGGCGTATAAATTAATGTCATTAGTCAGTAATTGCTTGATACGCTTGCCTTTCATACCACGAATACAAGGGTCTTCACTTTTCCAAAAGTAACCGTGGTGTACTAAAACGGCATCGGCATTTTTCGCAATCGCTTGTTCAATCAACGGTAATGTGGCCGTGACACCGGTGATAATTTTACGGATTGTTCGACATCCTTCCACCTGTAAGCCGTTAGGGGCATAATCGGTAATGGCATCGGCATTTAATTTTTCATTTAAAATACGTTCGAGCGCTAAGTTGTTCATACATTTTCCTTTCGATACAAGCGGTCGGTTAAGCAATGAAATTTGCAAATTTTAGGGTTGATCGAACCGCTTGTGAATGATTTCTTATTCCTGAGCCAGGGCGGTAATCGGATTTAAGCGTGAGGCGTTTCGGGCCGGGATAAAACCGAATACTACACCAATCAGGGTAGAGCATAATACCGCAATCACGACCGATAAAGTAGAAAATACCATTTTAAAATCCGTTCCCCAATAATTAAAACTTAAAATAATCGCTGTAGCAAACAGGATGCCGATAATGCCGCCAAGTAAGCAAATTAACACGGCTTCAATTAAAAACTGTTGCAAAATATTATATTGTTTTGCGCCGATAGCCATTCGAACACCGATTTCTTTGGTACGTTCCGTGACTGAAACCAGCATAATATTCATCACACCGATACCGCCGACAATCAATGAAATTAACGCGATAGACGAGATGAGTAGCGTCATCGTGTTTGTGGTACTTTCAATGGTTTGTTTAATCGTATCGGTATTCATGACAAAAAAATCTTTTTTACCATGGCGCGCCGTGAGCAGTTCCGTTAAGCTTTTTTCGGCTGTTTGGCTTTCTATGTCATTTTTTATTTTCACGGTAATCGAATCGATTTTTTTCTCTCCGGAAATCCGCTGCATAAGGGTAGTATAGGGTGTCCATAAATTCAGATTTGATTGCATGGTGTTTTGTTGTTCGGCAATACCGATAATTTCTAACGGCTTTTTATCCACCAAAATAACTTCACCGATCGGGTTATCCGACCCCAATTCTTGTTTTGTTTTCGGATCAATCACCACGACTTGGGCGGCATGTTGTACTTCTTTTGCGGTAAATAAGCGTCCGGAAAGCAATTTAACGCCTCGTACGTCAAAGTACTGTTCACCGACACCGCTAATCTGCCCGGTGACGGCAGTATTGCCGAAAATAATCGTCCCGCTGTGAGAGCTGTTAGGCGTTGCACTTTCGACATAATTTTGTTGGGAAAGCGTGTTAACATCGGCAATGGTCAAATTCTTCGTTAAATTGGCTCGGCGGTCTCCAAAACCGGTACCGTTATAAATACTCATGGTATTTGTGCCTAAATTATTGATTCTGGAAAGAATTTGTTCCTGAGAACCTTTTCCTAACGCCACAACGGAAATAACGGAGGCAATGCCGATGATAATCCCCAGCATAGTTAACAACGCACGTAGCTTATGCGCCATGATGGCGCTGGTTGCCATTTTAAAAGACTCATAAAGTTGATCCCAAAGCCGTGGCTTTTTGCTTTCCTGTTGTGGCGCTCCCTTTTTTTCCGGCAATGGTTGCTGCCGTTCATCACGAATAATCGCCCCGTCTTTGATTTCAATAATACGCTGTGCATGGGCAGCAATTTTTGGATCATGCGTAACCAAAATCAGTGTATGACCTTCCCGGTGCAACGCTTGTAAAATCGATAATACCGTTTCACCACTGTGAGAATCCAAGGCGCCGGTCGGCTCATCCGCTAAAATAATTTCCCCGCCGTTCATCAATGCCCGTGCAATACTGACGCGTTGCTGTTGTCCGCCGGACAGTTGATTCGGTTTATGCTGCGTTTTATCTCCCAAGCCTAATTTTTCAAGTAATGTTTGGGCTCTTGCCAAGCGGCTGGTACTTTCGATACCCGCATAAATAGCCGGTAAAGCCACATTTTCAACGGCGGTGAGAGTCGGAAGCAGGTTATAGCGCTGGAAAATAAAGCCGAATTTACGTTGACGAAGATCCGAGAGTTGATCGGCTGACAAGCTTTGTGTTTCTTTCCCATCAATTTTATACGAGCCTGAGCTGGCGGTATCCAAGCAACCGAGAATGTTCATTAATGTCGATTTCCCCGAACCGGAGGCTCCCATAATGGCAACGAAATCACCTTGTTCAATCGTCAAATTGATTTGTTTTAGGATGTGTGCGGGAGAGTCGGGATTTCCGACATATTTATTCAGATTTGAAATTTCAATCAAGTTCATCATATTTCGACAAGCAGTAAGAGGTACCATAAATGACTTATGGCGGAATTTATCGGAATAGACAGCAAATAATGCAAAAAGGTGCCTAAAATTTAAAAACGGTCACTTGCAAAACAATGACACAAAATGACCGCTTGTATTAACCGTTTATTCAAGCCATAACGGTAATTGTATTTTTATACGTAATCCGCCGATAGGACTTTTTTCAGCGGCAACGGTGCCTTGGTGCTGCTGAATGGCATTTGCTACAATCGCCAGTCCCAGACCGGTTCCTCCCGTTTGACGGGCTCTGTCTTCTCCGACACGATAGAACGGTTTAAAAATTTCATCATATTGATTTGACGGAATTCCTTCGCCGTCATCATCAATCAAAATAAATAATGTTGATTTTTCAATATAAATCATGATTCTAACGTTTTGTTTTGCGTATTTCTTCGCATTACGTAATACGTTTTCAACCGCACTGGATAGCAACGTAACATTACCGTTAATAAAGTATCCTTCCGGCGGCGTAACCTTTTGACTGATAAACAATTTTATCCCGCTTTCCTCAAACTCGAATTTCGCATCGCTAAGGACTTCTTCCCAAATACGGTTAATGGAAAAGACTTCGCGTTTTAAATGGTGATTCGCTTGTTTGCGGGAGAGTGCCAATAAATCGTGAATCATGGTATCCAGTTTCTCAATTTCACCTTCGATACGCGTTACTTCGGCGGATTCACCATAACGTCGTCTTAGAAGAGATAAAGCAAGTTGCATACGCGTTAGCGGCGTTTTAAGCTCATGAGACACATCGGATAATAAACGTTGTTGATAACTGGTTAAGCGCTGTAATGCCGTAATCATTTGATTGAAGCTTTTTCCTACTTGACGTAATTCATTGATTCCTTCGGTTTCCAGTTTAGGGTTTACCGTCAAGTTTCCTGTCGCCACGGAATTTGCGGTTAAGCGCAATGCTTTTACCGGTTTGGCAATACGATAAGACAACCAAAGTAATAGCGGTGTACTGACTATCAGTAGAATAAACAGCATAATGCCGGGAGAATCAAACAAATAGTTAATGAACTCTTTTTGCGGGTTTACTTGTTTGATGAAATATTGATAGTAACTACGGGTATTAGATTTCACCAAAAACGGGCCGTAAACTTCAATTGTTCCAAAGCGACGTTGTAACGGAGCGTAATGGTTACTCGCCCTAAAGGTAAAGGCTTGTAGCACGCTGCGCTTACTGTCGTCAATACCGACTAACCGATTAGTTGTCTTTTCCAACAATACCACGTCAAACCCGTTTGCCGTTGAAACCGTTAAATTTCGCCCGAACACTTCATCTAAATTATATTCTTGCTGGGTATAAAGGCTTTCATTTTGAAAAAAAGTACGATCAGAATCTTCAATCGGATTAAATGCACGCGCATCAAAGTTAGGTAGTGTAAGAGCAACGGCCAAAATAATGGCAATCGTGGTAATAAATGACGCAAAGATTTGATACGCCAAATAGTTGTGCAGATTTTTTATTTTATCAAATAGAGCAAACATAGACTTCGGAAGACAAACGAAAAAAGTCCCTCATCATATACTCATGAGGGACTTCTAAATTAAGCTGATTATTTTTCCGTAACGAGTAAATATCCGCGACCGCGTAACGTTTTAAACCATGGTAAATCGTCATTACGTTCCGGTAATTTTTTACGTAAATTGGAAATATGCATATCTATTGCACGATCATACGGTGTTAACCGTTTACCTAAAATTTCAAGGCTTAGCAATTCACGTGACAGAATTTGTCCCGGATTACGCATTAAAATTTGCAATAAAGCAAATTCCGTTCCGGTTAAATCTAAATCCTTGCCTTCAAAAATTGCTTGTTGACGACCCGGGTGGAGTTCAACACCGCCGAACTGTAACAGTTTTCTGTCATCATCATAGTGTTCCGACATACCGTCAACACCGGTCACTTTCGTGACTGTCGTACGGCGTAAAATAGCTTTAATACGTGCAACGAGCTCGCGATCATTGAACGGTTTCGGCAAATAGTCATCCGCACCAAGCTCCAGACCCAGTACGCGATCGATCTCGTCATCCCTTGCACTCAACATTAATACAGGAGTCGTGTATTTCTGGCGAACTTGTTTAAGGGTTTCGATACCATTTAAAACGGGCATCATGACATCTAATAAAATTAATTCGTAGCTTTGTAACTCAAGTTCATCCAATGCTTCTTGACCGTTATGCACAGTATGAACATCAAAACCTTCAAGAGAAAGCAATTCTGCAAGAAGTTCCGTTAAATCTACATCATCATCAACAAGTAAGATTTTTGGCATAGCACAATTCCTGTTTCATTATGTCTGTTTATGATTATTACTTATCGTGTTTCTTTACACAAAGAGTAAATGTCGTCACTTTACCTAATTTTGTCAATTTATTCCATAGTTTTTATTTCATTCCAAAGAAAATCTAATTCACCGAGAGAACAATCACTCAGAGATTTCCCTTGCGCTTTCAATAATTTTTCAATTCCCTTGAAACGGTTTTCAAATTTTACATTGGCGTTGCGTAAAGCAGTTTCCGCATCTACGTGGTGATGGCGGCACAAGTTCACTGTGGCAAACAGGAGATCACCCAATTCTTCCGCCAATTTTTCCGGTTGATGAGGGGTGCGTTTGATCTCTTCGTGTACCTCTTGCAGTTCTTCTTCTACCTTCAAATAAACATGGTCGGGATTTTGCCAATCAAAGCCGACTTTCGCACAGCGCTTTTGTAATTTATTCGCCCGAGTGAGAGCGGGTAGTGCGAAAGGAATATCATCCAAAATAGAATCTTGCGATTTTCTTTTCGTTTCGTTTCGTTTGCTTTTTGTGCTTCCCAATTTTGTAACGCCTCCTCGCTGTTTTGTGCGGTTTTATCACCGAAAACATGCGGATGACGATAAATCAATTTATCATGAATATCCGTTAACACATCTTGAAAGGTAAACGATCCTTCCTCTTTTGCCAATTGGCTGAGAAATATCACTTGCAGCAATAAATCACCTAATTCTTCTCGTAACGCTCGTTTATCTTTAGTGTGAATGGCTTCGGCCACTTCATAAGTTTCTTCCAATAAGCACGGAACCATTGAATCAAATGTTTGTTTAATATCCCACGGACACCCTTTTTCCGGATTCCGCAATGCCGATACAACATTCAAAAACTGTTCGATAGTTATCATTCAACCACTCCTAAAGATGCTTATTGCAATATTGTTGCTCTCTCTACATAAATTGTCTATTCATTTTGTAAATTTATTTGAAATTCCTCACATTAATTCGTGTTAAAATGGTGAAAATTTTCTTTTTATAAAGGAGTTTTCCGTGGATTTAACTTACCTTCACACCTTACCGTCATCCGAATTTGTCCACCGACGGGAAGCTGTTTTCCGGCAAATGCAAGACAATTCATCTCTTATTGTTTTTACCGAATCGGAAAAACGTCGAAATCATGACAATACCTATCTGTTTCGTCCGGACAGCTATTTTTGGTATCTGACCGGCTTTGCCGAACCTCAATCCGTCCTATTACTCATTAAAAAAGCGCAACAGTGTGAAAGCGTTCTCTTTTTACGCAAACGGGATCCTCTGGCAGAAACGTGGAACGGTCGCCGTTTAGGCACCGAAAATGCACCAAAAGTTCTCAATATTGATGAAGCCTACGATATCGATGACATTCAATCCGTTTTTGCAAAAAAAACGGCGGATCTGACCGCTTGTTATTACGCGAAAGGTTTGCAGTCATGGGGAGACAAAATCGTGTTTGATACCTTTGACAGTATGACGATAAATCGTCAAAAAGTACCGACAACATTACTGGATTGGCAGCCTATGCTGTCCGAAATGCGCCTGTTTAAATCCGAACATGAAGTCGCATTGATTCAGCAAGCCTGTCATATTTCTGCGTTAGCGCATATCAGAGCGATGAAACAGACCCGACCAAACCGCTATGAAATGGAAATTGAAGGTGAAATTCAGCATGAGTTTTCCCGTTTCGGTTCACGTTTTGCCGCGTATAACCAAATTATTGCGAGCGGAGAGAATGCCTGTATTTTACATTACAACGAGAATGATCAAGTATTAAAAGACGGCGATTTACTGTTAATTGATGCTGGGGCAGAGTTTGCGATGTATGCGGGCGACATTACACGTACGATTCCGATTAACGGTAAATTCTCAATCGCACAGCGTGAAGTTTATGAAATCGTACTTGAAGCCTTAAAAGAAGCGACGAAACTGCTTGTACCGCAAAGCTCGATCAAACTGGCTAACGACAAAGCGGTGCGTATTATGACTGAAGGAATGGTGCGTTTAGGTATATTAAAAGGCAATGTGGATGAGTTAATTGAGAATAAAGCCTATCGACAATTTTATATGCACGGCTTAGGGCATTGGCTAGGCTTAGATGTCCACGATGTTGGCGACTATGGTAATGAACGAGATAGACCGCTCGAAATCGGTATGGTGCTTACCGTTGAACCGGGATTATATATCCCGAAAGATGCGGATGTGCCAGAGCAATATAAAGGCATTGGTATCCGAATTGAAGATAATCTCTTGATCACCGAATATGGTAATAAAAATCTCACGTCAGGTGTGCCGAAAGAGATTGGGGAGATTGAGGCGGTAATGGCAGGGTAATTTCACGCTCTCATTTAATGATGCTCAGCCAAATCTCCCCTAACCCCTCTTTGCTAAAGAGGGGAACTAACTCAAACGTAAATACGAGATCGAAGCTCTTTCAAAATCATATCTAAACTTTAGATGTTCTAATAATAAACCTCGATCTGCTCCCCTCTTTAGCAAAGAGGGGTTAGGGGAGATTTGACTGAGCTAATTATGAAGAAAATATGCTAGAATATTTCAAATTTTTAAAACAAGAGGCAAACACAATGACACAAGTTTATAATTTCAGTGCCGGTCCGGCGATGATGCCGACTGCCGTATTAGAAAAAGCACAAGCAGAATTGTTGAATTGGCAAAATCAACAGACTTCAGTAATGGAAGTCAGCCATCGTGGTAAATTGTTTATGGAAATGATCGCAGAATGTGAACAAGATTTCCGTAAGCTCTATAACATTCCTGAAAACTACAAAATTTTATTCCTACAAGGCGGTGCGAGAGGGCAGTTTGCGGCAATTCCGATGAACTTAATCGGCGAAAAAGGCAAAGCACTTTATTTAACCAGCGGACACTGGTCGGCGACTGCAGCAAAAGAAGCGTACAATTTCTGTGAAATTGATGAAATCAATATTTTAGAGCAGGGTGATGAACTCAAAGTGGGCAACCTTGATTTCAGCGAGATTGCAGAGCAGTACGACTATGTTCATTACTGCCCGAACGAAACCATCAGCGGTGTGGAAATTTTTGAGGAGCCGAAAGTAGGCAATGCGGTGTTAGTGGCGGATATGTCGTCTAACATTCTGGCTCGCCGTATTGACATCAGCAAATACGGTATCATTTATGCAGGCGCACAAAAGAACTTAGGACCTGCGGGGATCACTCTTGTGATTGTGCGTGAAGATTTGATTGGCAAGGCTCGTAAAGCAACGCCATCTATTTGGAATTACGAAACCCAAGCTAACAACGACTCCATGATCAACACCCCACCAACATTTGCTTGGTATCTCTGTTCATTGGTGTTTAAACATCTGCTTGAACTAGGCGGTTTAGCTGAAATTGAAAAACGCAATCAAGCCAAAGCGGAACTGCTTTATCGCTATCTTGATAACAGTAATTTCTATCGCAATACGGTCGCTAAAGCGAACCGCTCTTTAATGAATGTCACCTTTACCACTGGTAACGATGAACTCAATGCAAAATTTGTGGCGGAAGCGACCGCTTGCGGTTTACAAGCCTTAAAAGGTCACAAAGTGTTAGGCGGTATGCGTGCCTCCATCTATAACGCCATGCCGATTGAAGGCGTACAAGCGTTGATAGCGTTTATGCAGAAGTTTGAAGCGGAAAATAGTTAATGAATTATCAAGATAAATCATTATGTAGACTCCGTACTGTCACACTGTTTTTATCTTTAAAGAAAGATAAAAATACATGGGAAGCCACGCTACAAACGGCAAAACAGGAATTTGATTTACTTGTGCCTGCGCTTCAACAAAAAGGCTATACGGTTCAATCCATCAGAATTGTCTCCAACCCTTTTGGTGAGTATTTAGATCTCACTGATATGGAGACGGCAAAAGCTGATTTAGCTTATTTAAAACAGCTTTTATTGCAGTTAAATGATAGCGGATTACGTATTCGTTTTGCTATTGGTGAGGCCAAAACAGCTCGAGAAATTGAGATGTTACCGGAATTGATTGCAGACTATGGGGATTTATGTAACGCTTGTATCAATGTTGAGCCGGATCAAAATGGGTTTTTAGATAATAATTTGTTGATAGAAGCGGCTCAAACGGTGAAAAAAATTGCAAAAGTGACTGCTCGTGGGGAAGGCAATTTTAATTTTACGGTCAATTTCAACTGTAAACCTTTTATTCCTTATTTTCCTGCCGGCTATCATCGTAGCGAATTACCAAATAGTTTTGTGATTGGTTTTGAAACGCCGGATTTATTAGTTTCTGTGTTAAAAAATATTCCAAAAGCAGAGCATAATGTTTTCTTTGAGCAATGTTATCAAGCGATGTCTCAAGCATTGCAATATCATGTGGATCAGGTTTTAGAGGCAATTCAAAGCGTACAGAATAGTGTTCATTTCCAGTTTGCAGGTATTGATAGTTCTGCGGCACCCTCTAAAAATTGTGCCTCTATGACGGAAGTCTATGAATTACTTGGCGTACCTTTCTTTGGCGCTTCAGGAACGATAGAAGCCTCATCTCTACTCACGAAAGTATTTAAATCTGTCAAAAATGTACCGCTTGTCGGCTTTTCAGGTTTAATGCTAGCCGTTGTCGAAGATACAGGTCTGGCTCAAGGTACCGAGAAATCTCAATATGATATTCGTGCGTTACTGACATACAGTGCAGTTTGTGGTATCGGCTTAGATACAGTGCCTATTCCGGATAATACAACGGTTGAACAAATCGCTGCATTAATGCGTGATACGGGAACGATGGCATTTCGCTTAAATAAACCGTTGACTGTACGACTATTCCCTATTCCGCAACGCCAAGCAGGTGAAATGACCTATTTTGAAAGTGATGATTTATGTAATAGCCGTATTTTAGCGGTACTATAATCAAAAAAGGAAAGAATTATGCAATTTATCCATCTCGCCAATGAGGGCGTGAAAACCCTTGCCCCTTATCAAGCAGGTAAGCCGATTGAAGAACTTGAGCGTGAGCTTGGGATTTCAAATATTGTGAAACTGGCTTCTAATGAAAACCCGTTTGGTTTTCCCGAAAGTGCGAAACAAGCGATTTTAAGGCAGTTAAATGATTTAACTCGCTATCCTGATGCGAATGGTTTTGAGCTGAAAGCGACCATTGCGAAAAAGTTTGGGGTTCAGCCTGATCAAATTACGTTAGGAAATGGCTCAAATGATTTGCTTGAGCTGTTTGCCCATACGTTTGCCAGTGAAAAAGATGAAATTATCTATTCGCAATATGCCTTTATTGTCTATCCGCTTGTCACTAAAGCAATTAATGCGGTGGCGCGTGAAATTCCCGCAAAAAATTGGGGACATGATCTAGATGGCTTTTTAAGCGCCATTAATGACAAAACCAAGCTGATTTATATTGCCAATCCGAACAATCCGACCGGTAATTTTTTAACTGAAGCGGAAATAGCAGCATTTTTAGCGAAAGTACCGCAACATGTTTTGGTAGTGTTGGATGAAGCCTATACCGAATTTACCGATTCTGCAGAGCGGTTAGATTCTTTCGATTTAGTACAAAAACACCCGAATCTGATTGTTTCCCGTTCTTTATCAAAAGCTTACGGATTAGCCGGTTTGCGTATCGGTTATGCGGTTTCGCACCCTGAAATTGCGGATTTATTAAACCGCGTTCGTCAACCGTTCAACTGTAATGTTTTGGCATTAGCATCGGCAATTGCCGTCATGCAAGACGATGACTTTGTCGAAAAAGTCGCACAAAATAACCGCACGGAAATGAAACGCTATGAGACGTTTTGCCAACGGCACGGCTTTGAATATATTCCGTCAAAAGGTAATTTTATTACAATTGATTTCAAACGCCCGGCACAGCCGATTTATGAAGCATTATTGCGTGAAGGTGTGATTGTTCGACCGATTGCCGGTTACGGTATGCCGAATCATCTGCGCATCAGTATCGGTTTACCGGAAGAAAATGATCGTTTCTTTACCGCATTATTGAAAGTGTATCAATAAAACTCGTTTATCCGGCTATCGATCGCTGTTACAAGCGGTCGGTTACGCTTAAAAATTTGCAATTTTCGGAAAATACCATGGAAAAACTCATTCTACAGCCTATTGCCGCCGTCAGTGGCGAAATTAATGTTCCCGGTTCAAAAAGCTTGTCAAATCGTGCGTTATTGTTAGCGGCACTGGCTAAAGGTACTACCAAGCTCACCAATCTGTTGGATAGTGACGATATTCGTCATATGCTCAATGCATTAAAAGCATTAGGGGTTAAATATCAATTGTCCGATGATAAAACCGTCTGTGAGATTGAAGGGATTGGCGGTGCATTTCAGTGGCAAAACGGCTTGTCACTCTTTTTAGGCAATGCCGGCACGGCAATGCGTCCGTTAACCGCAGCATTATGTTTGAAAGGGCAGAGTGAAGCCGAAGTGATTTTGACGGGCGAACCGCGTATGAAAGAGCGCCCGATTAAACATTTGGTCGATGCATTACGCCAAGCGGGAGCCCATGTGCAATATCTCGAAAATGACGGTTATCCGCCGATTGCTATCCGTAATAGCGGTATTCACGGAGGAAAAATTCAAGTTGACGGATCCATTTCATCACAGTTTCTTACCGCATTGTTAATGGCGGCACCGCTTGCCGAAGGGGATATGGAAATTGACATTATCGGTGAATTGGTGTCAAAACCTTATATTGATATTACCTTGGCAATGATGAAAGATTTTGGCGTGACAGTGTCGCATCAAAATTATCAAACCTTCTTTGTTAAAGGTAATCAACAATATCTCTCTCCGAAAAAATATTTGGTGGAAGGTGATGCGTCATCTGCCTCTTATTTTCTTGCTGCCGGCGCAATTAAAGGGTGTGTGAAAGTGACCGGAATCGGTAAAAATTCGATTCAAGGAGACCGCTTGTTTGCCGATGTGTTAGACAAAATGGGTGCAAAAATTACTTGGGGCGATGATTTCATTCAAGCCGAAAAAGGGGAACTTCGCGGAATTGATATGGATATGAACCACATTCCCGATGCGGCGATGACGATTGCCACCACTGCATTATTTGCCGAAGGAGAAACGGTGATTCGCAATATTTATAACTGGCGGGTCAAAGAGACTGATAGATTAACGGCAATGGCAACGGAATTGCGTAAAGTCGGCGCAACCGTTGAAGAAGGTGAAGATTTTATCCGTATTCAACCGCTTCCGTTAGATCAATTTCAACATGCGGAAATTGAAACCTATAATGATCATCGTATGGCAATGTGTTTTGCCTTAATCGCGTTATCGAATACTCCGATTACGATCTTAGATCCGAAGTGTACCGCCAAAACGTTCCCAACCTTTTTTACTGCGTTTGAGCAAATAACTATCAGATAAATATAAAAAAACCTTTATGAGTTAAGCTGATAAAGGTTTTTTTATTTTTTAGGAAAATATTTTCAAATTTGAGAACTACATCAAATTTTCCGTGAATGGAGTGTGATAGTATTCTCGTTAGAAAATTTAAACACAACACAACAAGGAGTTTATTATGTACAAACACATTCTAGTTGCAGTTGATCTCTCGGAAGAAAGCTTGGTATTACTCCGTAAAGGAGCAAGTCTTGCAGAAAAATGTAATGCAAAACTTTCCGTTATTCATGTCGATGTGAATTTTTCCGACCTATATACCGGCTTGATTGATATCAATATGTCTTCAGTACAAGACTCTGTATCGGAAGAAACGGTAAAAGCCCTCGATGAATTAGCCGGAAAAGTACAATATCCTGTGACGGAACGTTTAAACGGTAGCGGTGATTTTAGCCAAGTTCTTGAAGAAGCCGTTGAAAAATATCAAGTTGACTTACTGGTAACCGGCCATCACCAAGATTTTTGGAGTAAGTTTATGTCGTCTACTCGTCAAGTCATGAATAATGTTTCTGTTGATATGTTGGTTGTCCCGCTTAACGAATAATAAATATCTATGATAGAAATAGGGAAATTTCACTCGTTTAAAACCGCCTGCACAACTTATTATTTGTGCAAGCGGTTTGTTTTTGGAATAAATTTGCCTATTTCTTATTTGATAACATAGCAATAAACGATAAAAAATGTGTAAAATAGGAAGGTTAAACATTTAACAATATTTTAACTCATTTTTCGTTTATAGAGTCATATTCATGAAAACAACTTCAGAAATCAGACAAGCCTTTTTGGAATTTTTCCAAAGTAAAGGGCACACGATTGTGCCGAGTAGCTCGCTTGTACCTGAAAATGATCCGACTCTGCTTTTTACCAATGCAGGGATGAACCAATTTAAAGATGTGTTCTTAGGATTAGATAAGCGTAGCTACAACAGAGCAACCAGCTCTCAACGCTGTGTACGAGCCGGCGGTAAACATAACGACCTTGAAAATGTCGGTTATACAGCGCGTCACCATACATTTTTTGAAATGTTGGGAAATTTTAGTTTTGGTGATTACTTTAAACCCGATGCGATTGCATTTGCGTGGGAATTTTTAACATCACCGCGGTGGTTAGCGCTACCAAAAGAGAAATTGTGGGTCACCGTCTATGAAACGGACGATGAAGCCTATGAGATTTGGAATAAAGAGATTGGTGTGCCTGCTGAGCGTATTGTGCGTATCGGTGATAATAAAGGCGCACCTTATGCGTCAGATAACTTTTGGCAAATGGGCGATACCGGTCCTTGCGGTCCTTGTACCGAGATTTTCTACGATCATGGTGATCATCTTTGGGGAGGACCTCCCGGCTCGCCGGAAGAAGACGGGGACCGTTTCATCGAAGTGTGGAACGTGGTCTTTATGCAGTTTAACCGTCAAGCAGATGGTACTTTAGAGAAATTACCTAAGCCGTCAGTAGATACGGGTATGGGTTTAGAGCGTATCAGTGCGGTGTTGCAACACGTTAATTCAAACTATGAAATTGATATTTTCCAAGCGTTAATTAAAGAAATTGCCTCTTTGTTAAATGTGGCGGATTTGAACAATAAATCGTTACGCGTAATTGCAGACCATATTCGTTCTTGTGCGTATTTGATTGCGGATGGTGTGATGCCGTCAAATGAAGGTCGTGGTTATGTGTTACGTCGTATTATTCGTCGTGCGGTACGTCACGGAAATATTCTCGGGGCGAAATCGGCATTCTTCTATCAATTAGTGCCAACGCTTGCGAAAGCAATGGGGCAGGCCGGTGAGATTTTGACGCAGAAACAAGCGCATATTCAAAAAGCGTTAAAAGCAGAAGAAGAGCAGTTCGCGCGTACCCTTGAGCGTGGTTTGGCGTTATTAGAAGATGCGTTAGCCAAAGTGGAGAATAAGGTTTTATCAGGTGAAGTGGCATTTAAACTTTACGATACTTACGGTTTCCCACTGGATTTAACGGCAGATGTTTGCCGTGAACGTGACATTACCATTGATGAAGCCGGCTTTGAGCGTGAAATGCAGGCTCAACGTGCAAGAGCGCAAGCAAGCAGTAATTTTGGTACAGATTACAATAATGTGATTAAAGTTGATGGCTCAACGGAGTTCAAAGGCTATGAAGTCACAGAATGTGAAGCGACTGTCGTTGCATTATTTAGCAATGGTAAAGCGGTTGAAGCTATTCAATCGGGTGAAAATGCAGTCGTTGTGTTAGATCGTACCGCTTTCTATGGAGAGTCGGGCGGTCAGGTTGGTGATAGCGGTGTGATTGCTTCAGATATTTGCAACTTTGAAGTCAATGATACGCAAAAATATGGTCAAGTCTTTGGGCATATTGGTCAATTAGCTTCAGGCACTTTATCAGTTGGTGATAAGGTGAAAGCGGAAGTGAATACGACACGTCGTCACGCTATTACGTTAAACCATAGTGCAACTCACTTATTACATTCGGCACTTCGTCAAGTGTTAGGTGATCACGTTGCACAAAAAGGTTCTCTTGTATCAGAAACTTCACTTCGTTTTGACTTTTCTCAAGGTGAAGCGATTTCAAAAGCTGACTTAGAAGAAATTGAGCGTATCATTAACCGTAAAATTCGTGACAATATCGTTGTGACGACAGACGTTATGGATTTAGATTCCGCCAAACAAAAAGGTGCAATGGCATTATTTGGTGAGAAATACGGCGATCAAGTGCGAGTTGTCGGAATGACAGCTTTTTCCATTGAACTTTGTGGCGGAACACATGTTAAACAGACAGGTGAAATCGGTTTGTTTAAATTTGTGTCTGAAGGTGCTGTTGCAGCAGGTATTCGCCGAGTTGAAGCCGTTACGGGAGAAAAAGCAATTGCGCTTTTACATCATCAACAGCATATTCTCAATCAAAGCGCGGAAGTATTGAAGTCAGATTCGGCATCTTTGGTTGAGAAAATTCAACTGTTACAAGAAAAACATAAAAAAGTAGAAAAAGAGCTTGAACAACTAAAAGCAAGACTTGCCTCTCAAACCGGCGGAGAATTAGCTAAACAAGCCCTGCAAATAAAAGGAACCAATATCATTATTCAACGTTTAGACGGCGTAGACGTCAAAGCATTGAGAACAATGGTTGATGATTTAAAAAATCAATTGGGTTCGGCTGTTATTGCATTCGCAGTTCAGTCTGAAGACAAAGTCAATTTAATTGTTGGTATTACAAAAGATTTAACTGATAATCTAAATGCGGGAGAACTTGTCGGACTAATGGCTCAAGCAGTCGGCGGTAAAGGTGGTGGGAGAGCGGATATGGCAATGGCTGGAGGAAGTCAACCACAACATATTCAACAAGCTCTTGATGTTGCAATGAATTGGATTCAAGCAAAACTCTAATAATAAAAAAACAAGTCGGCTGAAATGATTTCAGCTGACTATATATAAGAAAATCATAAATAAAAGGAGATGGTAATGCTTATTCTAACTCGAAAAATCGGGGAAAGTTTATTAATTGGTGATGATGTCGAAATTACGGTTCTCAGTATCAGAGGGAGCCAAGTAAAATTAGGTGTAAAAGCACCTAAGGAAATTTCCGTTCATCGTGAAGAAATATACCAACGTATTAAAGCTTTAGCAGAGGATGCAGAACAACAAAAATAAATAATTCGGAAGCTGTGAATTTCAAACTCAACAACATAAGGAAACTACTATGAGCAAACTAACTTGTTTTAAAGCTTACGATATTCGTGGTCAATTAGGTACGGAACTTAATGTCGATATTGCTTATCGCATCGGTCGTGCATTCGGACAATTCCTAAAACCGAAAAATATCGTAGTGGGTGGTGATGTTCGTTTAACCAGTAACGAACTGAAGAGTGCCGTCACAAACGGCTTATTGGATTCAGGGGTAGACGTCATCGACCTTGGTCAAACAGGTACTGAAGAAGTTTACTTCGCCACTTCTTTCCTAAAAGCTGATGGGGGTATTGAAGTCACAGCAAGCCATAACCCGATGGATTACAATGGGATGAAATTGGTTCGAGCGGGTTCTCGTCCGATCAGTGCGGATACCGGTTTAGCCGATATTCAACGTTTAGCGGAAGAAAATAATTTCCCACCGGTGGCAAAACGCGGAACTTATACGCAAAAAAGTGTCTTAGGTGATTATGTTGAGCATCTTTTATCTTATATCGATCTGAATAAGTTAACACCAAAAACATTGGTGATTAACTCAGGTAATGGTGCGGCAGGTAAAGTCATTGATGCCATTGAAGCTCAATTTAAAGCTCATAATGTGCCGGTTAAATTTGTCAAAGTGCATAATAATCCGGACGGTAATTTCCCTAACGGTATCCCTAATCCGATTCTTCATGAGAACCGTCAAGATTCGATTAATGCCGTACTTGCCAATAAAGCGGATATGGGAATAGCGTTTGACGGCGACTTTGACCGTTGCTTCTTATTTGATGAGAAGGGTGGCTTTATTGAAGGATACTATGTTGTCGGTTTGCTTTCTCAAGCGTTCTTAGAGAAAAACCCGGGAGCCAAAATTATTTACGATCCGCGTTTAATTTGGAATACAGAAGAGCTTGTTAAACAAGCCGGCGGTGAAGCCGTAATGTCTAAATCAGGTCACTCGTTTATTAAAGAAAAAATGCGTGAAGTGGACGGCATCTACGGTGGCGAAATGAGTGCGCATCACTATTTCCGTGACTTCTTCTATTGCGACAGCGGTATGATTCCTTGGTTGTTAACCTTAGAATTACTTTGTACGACAGGCAAAACATTAGGTGAGTTGGTTGGTTCCCGTTTAGACAAATTCCCGTCACCGGGTGAAATCAATAGTAAATTAACTGATGCAAAAGCGTCTATCGAACGTGTATTAAATGCCTATAAAGACAGTGCAAGATCAGTTGAAACACTGGATGGTATCAGTATTGAATTTGAAAATTGGCGTTTCAATTTAAGAAGTTCAAATACTGAACCGGTTGTTCGCTTAAACCTTGAGACGAAAGGCGATAAGCAATTAATGCAAGAAAAAACTGACGAAGTATTAGCCTTACTTCGCCAATAATTGCAAAACTTTTATAAAATCAGACCGCTTGCTGACTACAAAGTAGGCGGTTTCCTTTTATTCTTTTAATGTAAGGACTTCAAAATGAAAGTAATTATTCCTGTTGCCGGTCTTGGTACTCGTATGCTTCCTGCGACGAAAGCTATTCCGAAAGAGATGTTAACCATCGCAGATAAGCCATTGATTCAATATATCGTAAATGAATGTGTCGCAGCGGGGGTAAAAGAAATTGTGTTAGTCACACATTCATCAAAAAATGCTATCGAAAACCATTTTGATACTTCTTTTGAATTGGAAACCATGCTTGAAAAACGTGTTAAACGTCAGCTTTTGGATGAAGTACGTTCGATTGTACCAAAAGATGTGACTATTATGCATGTTCGCCAAGGGCAAGCAAAAGGGCTGGGACATGCGGTGTTATGCGGTAGAGCGTTAGTAGGAAACGAACCTTTTGCCGTGGTATTACCGGATGTATTGTTAGCGGATTTTACCGCCAACCAAAGGAAAGAAAATCTTTCCGCGATGATTAAACGTTTTAAAGAAACGGGTAACAGCCAAATCATGGTTGCACCAGTGGATAAATCTGAAGTGAGTAATTACGGTATTGTTGACTGCCAAGGCGTAGATCTTCAACCGGCAGGTACGGCAACTATTCAAAATATTGTTGAAAAACCAAAAGTTGAAGATGCACCATCTAACTTTGCCGTTGTCGGGCGTTATGTATTCTCCGCGGCGATTTGGGATTTACTGGAAAAAACACCGGTAGGTGTCGGTGATGAAATTCAGTTAACCGATGCTATCGATATGTTGATTGAAAAAGAAAATGTGGAAGCATTTCATATGACGGGAAAATCTTTCGATTGCGGAGATAAATTGGGTTATATGGAAGCGTTTGTAGAATATAGCCTGAACCATAATAAATGCGGGAATAAATTCAAAGATTATTTAAAAAATCTTGCAAAATCTCTATAATTACACCAATCAAAAATAGTAAAAAGACGCATATGCGTCTTTTTACTATCTTACCGGCTTACACATTAACATTTTAAAATATGATAAAGAAAATAGCACAAGCGGTTGGATTCGGGCTTTTTTGTGCCGGTCTAATCCTTTATGTTGCACCTAAGGTAAATCAAACACAAGGTAATATCCCTATCTTATCCAACGATATTATCAGTTATCATTCTGCGGTGAAAATCGCTTCCCCGGCAGTAGTCAATGTCTATAATCAGGCATTTGATGCAACCGCCTCTCAAACAAACAGTGAATTGCAGGTTAATAATTTAGGTTCGGGGGTTATTATGACCTCTACAGGATATATTTTAACCAACAAACATGTAATTCAAAATGCGGATCAAATTATTGTCGCATTGCAATCCGGTTCCATTTACAGTGCCGTATTAATCGGTTCCGATACATTAACCGATCTTGCCGTTCTTAAAATTCAAGCGGATAACTTACCGACTATTCCCCAAAATGAAAAACGAATCTCTCAAATCGGTGATGTCGTATTAGCAATCGGTAATCCGCTCAATTTAGGACAAAGTATTACGCAAGGCATTATCAGTGCTACCGGTCGAAATGCATTGTCTGAAATGGGACGACAAAATTTTATTCAAACCGATGCATCCATTAATAAAGGAAATTCGGGTGGCGCATTAGTGAATTCTGCCGGTGAGTTGATCGGTATTAATACGCTGAGCTTAGGAAAAAACAGCGATGAATTTGCCGAAGGGCTTAATTTTGCTATCCCAATCAGTTTGGCAAATAAAGTGATGAATAAAATTATTCAAGACGGTCGCGTAATCCGTGGTTATTTTGGGGTAAACAGCTCTTTGTTTTATTCCGCCAAACAACTCGGC
>NZ_JBGYBX010000016.1:0-9520 GCF_041817755.1 Glaesserella sp.
ACATCGCATTTCATCACGTCGGCATAACTTTCTACCCGCTCTTGTTCGGTAAAGAATAAGCCGAACATGCCGCCGACATATTGTACGGTTAACGGAATGCCGTGTTTGTCGGCGAGGGCTTTGAAGCCGTTTGCCAATACGGCGGTTTTTTCTGCGAGCAATTGCTCATTCCCCGGTTTGGCTAATTCCGTTAGACAGGCTAAGCCGGCGGACATGGCGATCGGGTTGCCGGATAATGTGCCGGCTTGATAGACCGGACCTGTCGGGGCAATGTGCTGCATGATGTCTTTTTTTCCGCCGAATGCGCCGACCGGCATACCGCCGCCGATAATTTTGCCGAGCGTGGTTAAATCCGGGGTGACGCCGTAATAATGTTGCGCACCGCCCAAGGCAACACGGAAACCTGTCATGACTTCATCAATGATAAAGAGCGCACCGTATCGTGTGCAGAGTTCGCGTAAGCCTTGCAGGAAGCCTTCTTTAGGCGGAATGCAGTTCATGTTGCCGGCAACGGGTTCAATGATTAAGCAGGCAATGTCATTCGGGTATTGTTCAAAGGCTTGTTTGACCGAATCAAGGTTATTGTATTCGCAGGTGAGCGTATGCTTGGCAAAATCTTCGGGAACTCCCGGGGAACTCGGTTGACCTAATGTAAGAGCCCCCGAACCGGCTTTAACCAACAGTGAGTCAGAATGACCATGATAGCATCCTTCAAATTTGATGATTTTATCACGTCCGGTGTAACCGCGCGCCAAGCGAATGGCGGACATGGTTGCTTCCGTACCGGAGCTGACCATGCGAACCATTTCAATCGATGGGACTAATTTGCAGACCAATTCGGCAAGTTCGATTTCGATCGCTGTCGGTGCGCCGAAGCTTAATCCGTTCGGTACGGCGCGTAACACGGCATCAATGATGGCAGGGTGATTATGACCGAGCACCATGGGTCCCCAAGAGCCGACGTAGTCAATGTAACGTTTGCCTTCGCTATCGGTAATATAAGCGCCCTGTGCTTTTTCAATAAATACGGGGGTGCCGCCGACACCTTTAAAGGCACGGACGGGAGAGTTAACGCCGCCGGGAATAACTTTTTGGGCTTTTTCAAAGAGAGTGTGTGATGTGGTCATGCTAATTCCTTGATGGTGAGATTGAATCGGAGCGTTACTATAACACTTCGCTGTTTTCATCGGCTATTCTATTGCAAAAAGACGTTTTTCGGTGCTTTTTGGTAAAAAAAATTGAGAGTTTTGGCGGTTATGATATTCTGCCAACCTTATTTATGTCAGTAACTTTTTAAGGGGATTAACCCGATATATGTGGCTTACATTTATTGCTGTTTTTACCGTGTCATTTTTGGCACTCGTTGTAATGCGTCCGGTGGCGGAAGCAATCGGTTTGGTGGACAAACCGAATTTCCGTAAGCGCCACCAAGGCGTCATTCCCCTTATCGGTGGAATTGCCCTATTTCTAGGTAACTTGGCGTTTTATGGACTCGAATGGGATCAGATGCGGTTGCCGGAGCTCTATCTGAGCGCCTTAACCATTTTACTGGTCATCGGTGTGTTGGATGATCGCTTTGACATCAGTCCGTTTTTGCGTGCCGGTATTCAAGCTGCGTTGGCAGGCGTGATGATCTATAGCGGTTTATCGATTGAGGATTTGGGGCAATTAATTGCACCTTTTAGCCTTGAGATTGGTGCGTTAGGTATTATTTTAACGGTCTTTATCACTATCGGTGTTATCAACGCTTTTAATATGATTGACGGCATTGACGGTTTATTGGCAGGGTTATCTTCGGTCAGTTTCGCCGGGTTGGGGGCCTTGATGTGGCTGGACGAACAGTATCAACTGGCGTATTGGTGTTTTGCGATCATTTTGATTTTATTGCCTTATGCGCTATTTAACTTAAGTGTTTTCGGTGCAAAATGGAAAGTCTTTATGGGTGATTCCGGTAGTACGTTGATTGGGTTCACGATTATTTGGATTTTATTGCTCAGTACTCAAGGTCAAGGTCACCCGATTAGCCCGATTACCGGTTTGTGGCTGATAGCCGTTCCGCTTATTGATATGGTGGCGGTTTTTTTCCGTCGCTTAAGGAAGGGAAAAAGCCCTTTCAGACCGGATCGTTTGCATATCCACCATTTAATGATGCGGGCAGGACTAAGTTCGCGTCAGGCATTGGGGGTCATTACGCTAGGGGCAGGCGCTTGTGCGGCATTCGGCGTGTTGGGCGAAGTCTATTATTGGAACCAATGGGTTATGTTCCTATCTTTTGTCGCCCTGTTTTTCTTATATTCGTATTCGATTGTACATGCATGGCGCATTACCCGTTGGGTGCGCAGGCTAAAACGCCGAGCAAGGAAGCAACGGACGGTTTAAATGTAATCATAAAGAGAGGATGATTGTGACGGGCTTTTTTTCAAAATTAGGTTTATTTGTCGTATTTATCGGTTTGGGTGCTGTAATCGGTTGGTTTGCTGCGCCGATGTTTCAGACGCCGCAGTGGAAATCTGTTGCACGATTTGAAGCGCCGAAAGTGGTTGATTTGGGCAATTATTATTCATTATACGGCACCTATAATTTAGTGAAAGGTGCTCCGGAGCAAAGCCGTTTTGATGAAGAGATTACGCAACAGGTTTACCAAGAATTCAAACGTAATTTAACCTCGCCCGATATACTGCAACATTTTCTCGTTCAGCATGAGACGGTCAAACAGATTGCGGCAAGACAACATCAGCCAGTTGCCATGGTGGCGCAGTCGTTAATTCAACATTTTCAGTTGAATGAAAGCCAAAATTCCTTCAGTTTAACCTTCACCGATCCGGAAGACGCGACTCGACTTTTAAGCGAATTTATCCGATTCGCAGCGGTGCAAACCCGCGTGGTATTAAACGATGAATTGATTGCCAAATGGAAAATACTGTTTCAGCAGGTTAAGCAGTCGGCGGAACAGAATTTGGGTGCCATTCAGCAGGGAGCACAGATTGCTCAACAAGATTGGAACGGAAAGTTAAATATTATGCGCTCCGTGCAGCCGCTGGATGATCGATTGCAGCCGTTTCGTTTTATCAAATCGCCGACCGTACCGCAGCAGACAGAGCCGCCATCACAACAAATAATGTACAGCGTAATGGGCGGCGTCACAGGATTCATGGTTGCTGTGATAGCGTTATTTTTTATTTCCCGTCGTAAAGCGCACAAAGATTAACTTTCACTTCTTATTTATGTTTGCTCTGTACAAACCAAACTTTATGGAATGAACAGAGCAAAAGCTTCCTCTCATCCTACCAGCGGTTTAGCTACTTTTATCATATATCAATTTAATTTTTAGCCGGATAGGATACTATTATCAAATTGTTTGTCTCATTGAACAGCTGCGCCTTGATTTGGTTATTTTAAATACGATAACTACAAGCGGTTGGTTTACCAGGCTATTTTGCAAAACAGAAATGTAGAAAATTACACGCAAAAATGATAAAAAAATGTAAACTTAAGGTTGTTTTTTTTATAAAATAAAGTTTTTGTAATTTGCTCTTTATTGGTACTTTTCATCGATCGATAGCTGATTTAAGTGTAACTAATTGAAAATAAATTGAAAAATTCAATTGTGTGACAATGTAAGAGATGTCTAACCAGCATAAATGTATAAGTAATGTAAAATACATAGAAAGCTGGGTAAGGGATGGGAGCGACGTTTGGAGAGAAGTAGACATAGACTCCCTTGATATTGAACAATATTTTATATTCTTTACCAAGCATGCCTCGGTAGATTTTGATTATGCATAAAAACACGTTAATATGCATTTGTTGGCTTTTAATGTACAAAATTTTAATGTAATACATAAGTTTGATTTTTTACCACAAGGGATTGTGGATTTAAAGATTGTTTGATTCGAGAATTGAGGATGATTATGAAAGCACATCATTTGGTACTGTGTTTCGGCTTGTTATGCTGTACATTGTCTTATGCCGTGCCGTCTAGACAAGATTATCAACGTGAATTTCAATGGGCAACAGCTAAAGAATGTAAAACGGCGGATGTTGCTTTTGAACCGAATATTGCCAGTGCGGATTATCTTGCTTTACCTGTTTCTAAAGTGAAGTCCGTTTTGGGCATTCCGAGCGGAACCAAAGTCCGATTGAGCGGTGAATTTGTGCCGCAAAAAGAAGGGCGGGGAATGGTCAAAGACACAAGCGGTCAGATCACACTGAAATTTCGCAAAGAGTTTGCTTGCAATAAGAATAGTGTGGGAGCACCGAACGAAAGTAAAGGAAAAACAGAATATTTCGGTACGGTTCGCCATCAGCGAGGGATACCGAGCTATATAGAAGTAGATCATATTCAATATGAATATCCGTTCGGAAACTTTTATGACAAATCGGACTTTACCGTTGCGCAATATGAAAACGGTTATATTTCATTCAGTGAACTGCAACGGCTTGCCGATGAAGGGTTTGCGCCGGCACAGACGCGTTTGGCAATGGTGTATCTGATCGGTCGCTATGAAAGTTTGGATAATGATGTAGTGGTGTTTGAAAAACCTCTACCTGATAAAGTCGTCGCGCTGTTGCAAAAAGCGGCTCCGCAGCATGCTTTTGCTAGAAAAGTATTGGCTTGGGCATACTACGAAGGGTATGGCGGTTTGGTTAAAAACAGAGCAAAAGCCTTGGAGCTTTATCATCGGGAAGATAACACGAATTTAAATGCGTTGTTTGATAAAGCAGCGGAAGCCAAAAATTTATGGATGGAGAAAAAGGATTTAAAGCGGGCGTTAAATCTTTATTTGGAGTTGAATAAGCAGCAAGTTGATGCAGGATTGGTTGAACTCAGTGAAATTTATTTTGAGCTTAAAGATTATGCAAAAGCGAAGTACTACTTGGATCGTGCACGTTCGGAAGGCAGAGAATCGCATATCTTGGGTATTATGTACTTGGAAGGTTTAGGGGTAAAACAAGACATTGATAAAGGATTGCAATTGCTCAATAATTACTCAAGTCCGCCGGCAAATTTATATCTTGCCGATTTGTACAGTAAAGGCAAATGGGTGAAGAAAGATATTCAAAAGGCGAAGTCCTATTATTGGGAAGTGATTCAACAAACGGAACGCCTGGCGGATTCTTATGTGGACGATAAATTGTGGCACGAGCAAGCGACGGAAGAGCTTAAACGTTTGGAAGGACAGTGATTGCCAACGGATAATTATGTGATTTTTGGATGTGTTGACCTTGAAACAAACAAGTGCCACTGCGATACGGTATAGTTAAATTCGAGGTCGACGATCGTTTCAGTTAGCCGTTATTTGAATGGCTTATCCTACCGACCATTTGTGTTTTTCCGCATGAACAATATCTACCATATTTTAAGTAGTGACATTCCGTATCATAACCGGCAGTTATTGCGTTTTTTTCAACACGATGTACTCCCTCTTTTACCCAATCAATCCCATCGATTTTATGTCGTAGGGGCACAAACGCTCCAATCTCAATTTCCTCGGCTGTCGTTACATCCGTACCCGTCAAAACGAGCGATTGTACGGGCGGTCATCGATCTTGCCAAAGCAGATGAGCAAGCGCATTTTGTGTTACATGGGCAATTCAATCTTTTCTTATGGTTTGCAATATTCTTTGGGAAACTGCCCGCTTGTCGTTGTACGTGGCATGTGTGGGGGGCCGATTTATATCAGGATTCGACCGATTGGCGATTTAGGTTATTTTATCCGATCCGTCGTCGGATACAGCGAAAATTTCCCCGAATATGGGCAACGCAAGGGGATTTACGCTATGTGCGCCAACAGCTGAAGCGTAAAATTGCAGATGATCGCGTCGTGTATTTTCCGACCAAAATGGCACCGTTGTCTCTCAGTACCGATGGGCAGAAGAGGTCGCATACGTCTTTAACCGTTTTACTGGGAAATTCGGGGGATCGCTCTAACCGTCATTTGATTGCACTACAGAAAATCAACCAAAGGTTGGGAAATGATGTGAATATTCTCATTCCAATGGGGTATCCGGCAGGAAACCATGCTTATATTGCCGAAGTAAGCCAATGTGCAAGGTCGCTTTATGCGGCACATCAAATTGATATCTTAACGGAGCGAATCGATTTTGGCCGTTATATTTCCCTATTACAACGTTGCGATCTCGGCTATTTTAATTTTGAACGTCAGCAAGGTATTGGTACCCTTTGTTTATGTATTCAGCTGAATATTCCGGTGGTACTGCATCGAAACAATCCGTTTACTGAGGATATGCAGGCAGAGGGGGTACCGTTTGTTTGGCAGGATGAACTGAGTCGCGAACGTATTGTCCAAACCCGCCGAGATTTGCAAACATTAGACAAAACGCAGATTGCTTTTTTTGCTCCAAATTACTTGACTCCGTGGCTGGACGCTTTAACCGATTTGGCTGACGGGTAAGGATATTATCGCTTTCTTCCCGGTTATGCTAGAATGCGGCGCATTTTGTTATTTGTATAAGGACTTTTTATGAAACACGTTTTCAACTATTTTGTCGCCGTTCTGTTTGCGTTATTGCTGGCGGGCTGTGCCGTACAAACCACAACGGATCCGTCAGTCGGCAAAGCCGATTATCAAAAGTTTGTAACCTGGTTGAATAATTCGGAAGATGCCGCGGACAATGATGATTGGTTTGAGAAAGAGTTCATAAAACACCCGGAACCGACCACGGCGGAAGAAGAGGAAGAGCGTCTCCGTACCGTATTGGATAAGCGGTTTAATGAAATTATCCGCAGTGCCAAAGCGTTAACACTTCGGCATGTTGAGGTCAGACGGCTGCGTGATATTTCCGTGGAAATGACCGAATTATCCAAACATATCATTTTGGCGATGTATGTGCCGACAAAAGAGAATGTTGAAAAAATGGAAGCTTTAATGCCGCGCTTTGAACAGCTTGAGCTTGAAGGTGAAGTGCTTTCTGAAAAATTAGATAAAGCATTCGGTAAAGATTAAACATTTCGATAGGACAATCACGGTGATTAAGCTCCATGATTAGTCGCTGTTTTTTAGCGAGGGTATCGGCTTACAAGAGGTCGGATTTGTGCATAAAATTGCAAATACTCAGCAAAGCGGGTGAATAATGGCGGAATATTTTTTACTCAGCGGATGTTATTTACTCTCCTTCGGGATCATTCTTAAACTCATGTATCGTGATTACGTACAGCAGGGTTTGTCTTTCCACTTATTATTTAGTGCCGTTTATGTGATGACCTTTTTCTTCGGTTTTCCGTTTTCAATGGTGATGGTGTGGGGATTCGGATATCAAGCGGAGGATGTCGCGACGCTGACCACGACGATATTGACGGCATTGAGCGCCTATTTAATGTATTATGCATCTTATCATGGCGTTGCATTGTGGCGGAGATGGTCGTTTTGCCGTTGTCGAATTGAAGTTCGTTCATTTGCAAAAAAAGAAGCGGAACTGACCGCTTGTATGCTGTTGCTGATTGTGCTGACGACCATGGGCGCCTTTCTTTATCTGAACGAGGGCTTCTTGCTGTTTAAACTGGAAAAATACCATCAAATTTTTTCCCCGATAGTAGATGCGGTCGCACTTAAACGCTTTTTCTACTTTTTTATCCCTGCATTATTGATTTTCTTTTTTTTAAAACCGAGCCGAAAAACATGGTGGATATTCCTTATCATTGGGCTCGGGTTGGGCATGCTCAGTTATCTTAGCGTCGGCGGAACAAGAGCGAATATTGCGTTTGCTTTTGCTTTGTTTTGTTTCATTGGCTTGGATAAAAAATATCTGTCGATTAAATGGGTACTCTTCGGCGGTCTATCTGCAGTGATCGTGATGTTTCTTTTGGCGCTGATTCGGTATAAATTGAATGTGAGCGGTAGTGAAGCTTTATTCACTTTCCTTTACATGAGCCGCGATACCTTTTCACCGTGGGAAAATGTGGCAACGATTTTAAACAGTCCGATTGAATTTCAGGGATTAATGCCGATTATCCGTGACTTTTATGTGTTTATTCCACGCGAAATATGGGGAGAACGTCCCGACATCGTGTGGAATAGTGCCAATTATTTCACTAAAGAAATTTTAGGTAACACCTCAGGATTGGCAATTTCTCCGACGTTACTCGGATCGTTTTATATTATGGGCGGATTCCCGATGATTGTGGCTGGTATGGTTGTGATTGGCGGAATCGTAAATCTGTTTGATAAGTTATTTAACTATGCCAAAGCACATGATAATCAAGGTGTTTCAGCGCTGATTCAAGCCTATTGTTGGGGAAATATCTTCAATTTTGCAGTGCTTGTCAGAGAAGGGGCGGACAGTTTCGTTTCCCGCTTTGTTTTCTACACTGTAATCTGTTTGTGTTGTTGGGGGACTGCTCGGATGATCATTCGGTTTTATACAGAGAAAAATGAAATATGAATCGTATAGCCATGATTCGTGGTATTTCCATTTTAGCGATGAAAAATCAGCGGGAGTTTGTTGATTTTTTAATGAACCAAAATGAGGTAAAAAAAGGCAAGCTGATTGCGATTAATGCGGAAAAAGTAATTCTTGCGGATGAAGACGGAAAAATTCAACAGCTGCTTCGGGAGGCGGAATACAAATATGCGGATGGTATTAGCGTAGTTTGTTCGATCAAGAAAAAATATTCTAGACTGCAAGATGTTGAACGCATTGCCGGTGCGGACTTATGGGAGGCATTAATGCAGCGGGCGGGTGAATTGAACATCCCCGTTTTTCTTGTCGGCAGTAAAGCGGAGACATTAACCGAAACCAAAAGCAAGTTGATAAGGCAATGGAAGGTGAATGTTGTCGGGGAGCATGACGGCTATTTTAGTTTGGAGCAGGAAGAATACGTTATTCAACAGATAAAACGGACTGGTGCTCGGTTTGTCACAGTCGCAATGGGATCGCCCAAACAAGAGAAATTTATGCAAAGCGCACAAAAAGTATATTCGGAGGCACTATATATGGGAGTGGGCGGTACCTATGATGTGTTTGTCGGCAAAGTAAAGCGTGCACCGGCAATATGGCGAAACGCAGGATTAGAATGGTTATACCGATTACTTCATCAACCGAGTCGTTGGAATAGACAGCGCAGACTATTAAAATATGTCTATTATTACGTAACGAAACAGCTATAATTTCATCGATTTTGATAATTAATAAACGTTTTGAATAAATTAAGAGCAGCTAAAAAAATATTTTCAAAAAGTGCTAGACAAGGGAGAGCGAAGTCACTATTATACGCCTCCGCAACGACGCACTGCAAATTTACGCGTTCGTAGCTCAGTTGGATAGAGCGTTGGCCTCCGGAGCCAAAGGTCGCAGGTTCAAATCCTGTCGAGCGCGCCAAAGGCAATGCGATATCAACCGCGATGGTGGCTATAGCTCAGTTGGTAGAGCCCTGGATTGTGATTCCAGTTGTCGTGGGTTCGAGTCCCATTAGCCACCCCATTTAATCGACAGATATTTTTTATCCAAGCCAATGAAACAAAACAAAGCAAAAGCAAACGCAATATTCGCTCTTGTTCCG
>NZ_JBGYBX010000017.1:0-5802 GCF_041817755.1 Glaesserella sp.
AAGGAAGACATGATTTCACATAGATTATCGAAGAAAGAATATGTAGACCGCTTTAAGGGGTAAGTCATAGAGTTATTGTGCGGTTGTCAGTTTTTCACATGCCTCTTGAGGGGCATGTGAAGTCCTAGGCCCTTATAGGGTAGCCTAAAAACCGCACGTTTTACGTGCGGATTGTTATTTAACCACCTGCTAATTTCACTTTAAAGCCTTTCTGTTCTAATATTTGCTTAATCTGTTCTCGGTTATCGCCTTGGATTTCAATTACGCCGTCTTTGACCGAACCGCCGCAACCACTGCGTCTTTTCAGCTCGGAGGCTAAAGACATTAAGCCTCTATCATCCAAATCCAAACCGGAAATCAAGCAAACCCCTTTGCCTTTTCTTCCGCTGGTTTGGCGATGAATTCGCACAATTCCATCCCCTTTCGGGCGTTCAGCCTTCGGTGGTTCGGCTTTTATTCTGCCGACTTCAGTTGAATAAACTAACGACATTTGCAAAATTTCCTCATGATCTGACCGCTTGTCAGGCGATAGATTGATTAATCGACTTTAATACGGCAAGCGGATCTTGAGCTTGCGTAATTGGTCGTCCGATCACTAAGTAATCCGAACCTGTTTCAATGGCTTGCTTAGGCGTCATGACTCGACGTTGATCACCAACATCACTGCCTTCGGGACGGATCCCCGGAGTAATCAATTTAAAATCGTTACCGCAGTGCGTACGCAGTACGTCGACTTCTTGCGGAGAACACACGACACCGTCTAAACCGGCTCGTTGGCACAGATGCGCTAAACGGATAACTTGCTCCATCGGGGAGGCATTAATACCAATTTGGAGAAGGTCAAGATCTTCCATACTGGTTAACACTGTGACACCAATCAATAATGGTGCATCTTTGCCGTAAGGCTCTAAAATTTGTTTTGCGGTTTCCATCATGCGTAAACCGCCTGAAGCGTGTAAATCGACCATCCAAACGCCTAGATCTGCGGCAGAACGTACGGCTCGAGCAACGGTATTCGGAATATCGTGGTATTTTAAATCTAAAAAAACATCAAATTGACGGGCTTGTAGTTGTTTGACAAAGTTTGTACCTAATGTCGTAAACATTTCTTTGCCTACTTTCAGGCGACAAAGTGACGGGTCTACTTGATCGACAAAATGCAACGCTTCATTTTCCGTTTCATAATCGAGTGCGACGATAATTTTATTATCCATGTTTGGAACTCCTTAAGTTTAGATGACTTCCGCAAGACTTTGCATCGGTTTAATACTTTCCCATTTTCGACAAGACGGGCAATACCATGTTAAACGGTAACTTTGATAACCGCAATTTAAGCAACGATAGTGAAATCCTTTTTGGATTCGATCACCCACCATTTTATGTAACAAAATTAAGCTTTCTTTCCCTCGTCCCTCTTCCGCTTCACTGACTTGATATTGAATAAATCGGTGAAAGGTAATGAGATTCGGAAATTGCTTGATTTGTTGATAAATTTTAGATTGCGCCGCTTCTATACCGTCTTTTTGTTCAATAAATTCAGCCAAAGCCAAATCAACACTACTGTTATGTTTAATTTGGCTTGCTTTGATTAAAAATAACTCAAAGTTATCGAGTTGGTTTAATTCTATATAGCATTGCTTTATTTGACTCAACACTTCACTAATGTAGCTTGGTTCTTGCTCTAGAATCCTTTCAAAATGGATGATGGATTGGGCAAACTGCTGTTTTTCCAAGTAAAAGTCACCTAACAAGATCGAGGCTCTTGCACATTTTTCTGAATATTCGAGGGCTTTATTTACGGCTCCAATAAAGGCTTTTTCATCTTCTTGAATAGATTGGGCATATTCGCAATAATAATGTGCTAGAGGGACTTTATCCGTATCCGGTGCAATTTTTAATAATTTCTCGGCAACATTGATGGCCTTTTTCCACTCTTTGGTTTTTTGATAAATAACCGTAAGTTGTGTTAGTGAATGAACGGAAAACTCCGGTTCGTCCAATAAGGTAATATAGTAATTTTCTGCCCGATCATAAAAACCGGCAGCCATAAAATCCTTTGCCAATTGTTGTTTGGCTAATAGTTTTTGTTCAAATGAATAATCGGGGCTGTTTTCTAATGCCTGATGAATGCGTAATGCACGATCGACTTCTCCCCTGGAACGGAATAAGTTACCTAGCGTCAATTCGGCTTCAAATTGAGATTCTGTCGCAATTTGATTTTCCGCTTCTTGTTTTTGTAACATAGAAAGAAAAAGATCAACGGCTTTTTCTTGCTGATTGGATAAAAGAAAGTTTAATCCCGTTACATAGTCACGGGAAAACTTGTTATGAACCGTTTCTTGATCCTTTTTTGCACTACGTTGTCCCATGTACCAGCCGTATAATGCTGCGATAGGCAATAAAAGGAACAATAGCTCAAGCATTATTCAGCCTTAGGGAGGGTTAACTCATTAATTTGTTGGGCTTGGCGTTTGATCCGACGATTTAACGCAATATTTTGCAATTTAATTTTCAGGTAGAAAAAACCGGTGATGAGCCAGCCGAGGATTAATCCGAAACCAAATAAAATAGCAACTAAGCTGGATAAACGTAATTCGGTTTTAGCAATTATATAGTTAAATGTAATAAGCTGATCGTTATTTGCTCCGACGGTAACGGCTACAATGACAAGAGCTAAAGCGATAACGATACCAAAGATATATTTCATATAAGTGTCTCCGTTATTACATTATATATGTATCTATGTGATATTTCACACGTCATAAGTAAGATTAAAGGGAATCAACGCGTTCTTTAAGGTCTTTACCGGCCTTAAAATGAGGTACGTATTTGGCACCTAATTTAACGCTTTCACCTGTTTTAGGGTTTCGCCCGACACGGGGTTGGCGATAATGAAGAGAAAAACTACCGAAACCTCTGACTTCAATACGTTCTCCGTTTTCAAGTGAACGCATTATTTGTTCTAGGATTTCTTTCACGCTGTCATCTACCGCTTTTATGGGTAATGATGAAGCATTTTTAGCTACTAAACGCTCGATTAATTCCGATTTAGTCATATTTTTCTCCTTGATTTTGAGTGAAGCGGATATGTCAAAACATATCCGCTTTTTCTAAAGAGAGCTAATTACTCACCTTTTGCTGCTTTGAACGCTTCTGCCATAGCATTCGGAATTGCTTCTTCTTGCTTATTCACTTGCGCAAGTGCTGCTGATTCTTCAGCTTCATCTTTTGCACGAACAGAAAGGTTTACAATGCGTGCTTTACGATCAACACCTGTGTATTTCGCTTCGATTTCGTCACCCACAGAGATCACTGTTGTGATGTCTTCTACACGATCACGGGTTGCTTCAGCTGCACGAACATAACCTTCTACGCCGTCTGCTAATTCAACTTTAACGCCTTTAGTATCAACTTCAACCGCTTTACCTTTCACGATTGCACCTTTTTTAGTGCCATCAACAAAGTTTGTGAACGGATCGGATTCTAATTGCTTGATACCTAAAGAGATACGTTCTTTCACTGCATCAACTTGTAATACAACAGCTTCTACTTCGTCACCTTTTTTGTAGTTACGAACAGCTTCTTCGCCAGTCATATTCCAAGAAATGTCAGATAAGTGAACTAAACCGTCAATGCCACCTTCTAAACCGATAAAGATACCGAAATCAGTGATTGATTTGATTTTACCTTTTACTTTATCGTTTTTGTTGTGAGTTTCAGCGAAGTGTTCCCACGGGTTAGGTTTACATTGTTTTAAACCTAATGAGATACGACGACGTTCTTCATCAACTTCAAGTACCATGACTTCAACCACATCACCTACATTTACCACTTTAGATGGGTGAATGTTTTTGTTTGTCCAGTCCATTTCTGAAACGTGAACTAAACCTTCAACACCGTCTAAAATTTCAACGAAACAGCCATAGTCTGTTAAGTTAGTTACTTTACCGGATAATTTGCTGTTTACCGGGTGGTTTTGTGCAATAGCTGCCCACGGATCTTGACCTAATTGTTTTAAGCCTAAAGATACACGCGTTTTCTCTTTGTCGAATTTAAGTACTTTAACAGTTACTTCTTGACCTACTGCAACAACTTCACTTGGGTGTTTAACACGTTTCCACGCCATATCTGTGATGTGTAATAAGCCATCAACACCGCCTAAATCTACGAATGCACCGTAGTCAGTTAAGTTCTTCACAGTACCTTTCACTTCAGAACCTTCAACTAAGTTCGCTAATACTTCTTCACGATCAGCAGAGCTTGTTGTTTCGATTACTGCACGACGAGATACCACAACGTTGTTACGTTTTTGGTCTAATTTGATTACTTTAAGTTCTAAAGTTTGACCTTCAAGATTTAAAGAATCACGAACCGGACGAGTATCAACTAATGAACCCGGTAAGAATGCACGAACACCGTTTAACTCAACAGTGAAGCCACCTTTTACTTTACCGTTTACAAAACCAACAACGGTTGCTTGTTCTTCGAAGGCTTTCTCTAATGCAGCCCACGACTCGTTACGTTTCGCTTTTTCACGAGAAAGTTTGGTCTCACCGAAACCGTCTTCTACGGCATCAAGAGCTACATCAACCACATCGCCGACTTGAACTTCTAATTCGCCTTGTGCGTTGAAAAACTCTTCAGCAGGGATTGCAGATTCTGATTTTAAACCAGCATCTACGAATACAAGGCCTTTTTGGATTTTAACCACAGTACCTTTAACGATAGAACCTAAACGGGTTTCTTGACCTTTTAGTGATTCTTCAAATAGTTGAGCAAAAGATTCAGTCATAATTAATCTTCTTAAATAAAATAAAACGTCCACTTAGCATCCATCTAAATGGGGTTAGGGATAACAACTTAACAATCCTTTGTTAAGCAAACAACACTAAAGTGATTGACGAATATGATCTAACGCCTGTTGAATCACTTCATCAATAGACAAATGCGTTGAATCTAAGAGCAACGCATCTTTAGCCGGGACTAAAGGCGCTACTGTGCGATTCCTATCGCGAAAATCACGTTCTTTTATCTCGGCTAAAATCTCGTCAAAATTAGCACTAAATCCTTTTTCTTGCAACTGTTTTACGCGCCTTTTTGTACGCTCTTCGGCGCTTGCGTCTAGAAAAAATTTAATTTCAGCATCGGGAAAGACAACCGTTCCCATATCACGCCCATCCGCAATTAACCCTTTTGGATTACGGAAGTCTCGTTGGCGTTGTAATAATGCTTCACGTACTTGAGGATACACTGCGATTTTTGAGGCGTTCTGTCCTGCTTCGGCGGTTCGAATTTGGTCACCTACATTTTCACCATCTAAGATAACCTTAATTTCATTATTTTCAGGCATAAATTTAACATTCAAATTTCGTCCCAACTCAGCAAGAGCTGATTCATTTTCAAAATCTATGCCTTGTTTAACCGCCGCAAGTGCCAGAATGCGATAAATAGCCCCTGAATCTAAAAAATCAAAACCTAATTTTTCGGCAAGAGCATGGCATAATGTACCTTTACCCGCTCCACTTGGGCCGTCAACAGTAATAACAATATTCTTCATATGTTTCCTATAAGTTATAATTCGGGAAATTCCCCGATAACGACTTGAAACTCCAATAATTTACCTTGACGTAAGACGACGACTTTTACTTTTGTATAAGGTTTCATATCGGCAATCATCTCCATCATTTGGGAAGGTGTTTCTGCTTCAATATCGTTAATCGTCAGAATTAAATCGCCCGCTTCGATACCGGCAAGATCCGCCGGTCCTTTTTCAGCTACACCGGTAATCAATACACCTTTTTC
>NZ_JBGYBX010000018.1:0-36595 GCF_041817755.1 Glaesserella sp.
ACCAATTTGATAATGTCTAAACGAAATTGATAAGGATGGGACATAATCTGCACCTCAAATTAGGTGTCCAAGTTTTGGGGTGCAGATCAACAAGCGGTCAGATTTCAGAGATTTTTTGCAAAATTTTCTTTATATCCGACCGCTTGTAATAAAGGGCGAAACAAATTCGCCCTTAAAACTTTTAATTAAATTGAACGTTTAATTTCAACGACTTCAAATACTTCGATTTGGTCGCCGACTTTTACGTCGTTGTAGTTCTTCACGCCGATACCGCATTCCATGCCGTTACGCACTTCCGATACGTCATCTTTGAAACGGCGGAGAGATTCCAGCTCGCCTTCAAAAATCACGACGTTGTCACGCAATACGCGAATCGGGTTGTTACGTTTAACGATACCTTCAGTGACCATACAACCAGCGATTGCACCGAATTTCGGATGACGGAACACATCACGCACTTCTGCCAAGCCAATGATTTCTTGTTTGAATTCAGGCTGTAACATACCGCTCATCGCTGCTTTAATTTCATTCAATAGCTCATAAATGATTGAGTAGTAACGTAAGTCAATGTTTTCGCTTTCGATAATACGACGTGCAGAGGCATCGGCACGGACGTTAAAGCCGAGAACGATAGCATTTGATGCTGCTGCAAGGGTTGCGTCGGTTTCAGTAATACCGCCCACGCCCGATCCAACCACTTTCACTTTGACTTCTGCCGTTGAAAGTTCGTGTAAGGATTGAACAATCGCTTCTACAGAACCTTGTACGTCTGCTTTTACAATCACGTTCAATTCAGCCACATCGCCTTCCACCATATTGCTAAACATATTTTCCAGTTTAGCTTTTTGCTGACGCGCTAATTTCACATCACGGAATTTACCTTGACGATACAAAGCAACTTCACGTGCTTTTTTCTCATCACGAACAACAGTCGCTTCATCTCCTGCTGCCGGTACACCTGAAAGACCTAATACTTCCACCGGAATAGACGGGCCTGCTGCTTCGATTTCTTTACCGTTTTCATCACGCATTGCACGAACACGACCGTATTCAAAACCACAAAGTACGATATCGCCTTTATTTAACGTACCTGATTGAACAAGGATGGTTGCAACCGGACCACGACCTTTATCAAGGTAAGATTCGATCACTACACCGCTTGCCATGCCGTCTTTCACTGCGGTTAATTCTAAGACTTCGGATTGAAGAAGGATAGCTTCTAATAAGTCGTCAATCCCCATGCCTTTTTTCGCAGAAACCGGCACGAATTGCACATCACCACCGAATTTTTCTGAGATAACTTCGTGTTGTAAAAGCTCTTGTTCTACACGATCAGGGTTCGCTTCCGGTTTATCGATTTTGTTCACCGCAACCACAATCGGCGCACCTGCCGCTTTGGCATGTTGGATCGCTTCGATCGTTTGTGGCATCACACCGTCATCCGCCGCTACCACAAGTACCACGATATCCGTTGCTTTCGCACCACGTGCACGCATCGACGTAAACGCGGCGTGTCCCGGGGTATCTAAGAAGGTAATCATCTTACCGTCATCGGTTTCCACATGGTATGCACCGATATGCTGAGTAATACCGCCCGCTTCGCCTGCCGCCACTTTTGCTTTGCGAATGTAGTCAAGTAAGGACGTTTTACCGTGGTCAACGTGCCCCATGATGGTCACAACCGGTGCACGTGTCACTAATTCTGCATGGGTATCACGATCTTCCAATACCGCTTCTTCTAATTCGTTTTCTTTACGCAGAATAACTTTGTGTCCCATTTCTTCTGCGACAAGTTGTGCGGTTTCTTGGTCGATTACTTGGTTAATCGTCACCATTTCGCCCATTTTCATCATGGTTTTGATGATTTCCGTCGCTTTTATCGCCATTTTATTCGCCAGTTCCGCCACCGTAATGGTTTCACCGATAATCACATCGCGGGTTACTGCTTGAGCAGGTTTGGTAAAGGCTTGTTGTAGTGCACTACCTTTCTTCGCATGTTTGCCTTTACCTTTTGCATCTTTTTGATTACGACGATCGGATTGACGTTCGTTTTTACTACCGTTTTCGTCATCACGTCCGCCTTTTTTCGCTTTTGCGACACCGCCTTTTCCACGACCTCGATTGCCTTCGCTACGACGCTCCGAATCACGCTCCGCTTCCAAGGCGTATTTAGAGGTGAAACGATCATCTTCATAATCTTCGCCCGATTCGTTCGCTTCTTCACGGGCAATTTCCGCTAAACGACGTGCGTTTTCCGCTGCACGTTTTGCATCCATTTCCGCTTTTTGACGTGCAAGTTCTTCTTGTTTACGACGAAGTTCTGCTTCTTCTTTACGTTTTGCTTCTTTTTCAGGATCAACCGTTTTTTCTTGTTTCGGTTGAACTTCAACTTTCGGTTGTGCCGGTTTAGCTTGCTTATTCGGCATAACCGGGACTTGATGTACGACTTTAGCCGCTTCTTCTTTCGCTTTTGCTTCCGCTTTTTCTTTTGCAACCATTTCGGCGGCTTCTTTCTCGGCTTTTGCTTTTGCATCCGCTTCTTGTTTTGCTTTTAGCGCCTCTTCCTGTGCTTTTTTCATGGCTTCCGTATCCACTTTACGCGATTTGCGCACTTCCACTTGCACCTCTTTGGCTTTACCGCCGGCTGTCGTGCTACTGACCGTCGTCTTCGTACGACGTTGTAAACTTAATTTTGTCGGTGCATCAGTTCTAATTTCATTATCACTCATTCTTTCTCTCCCCCGTTCTTAGCTAAACCAACAGATTTGACGAGCCGCCATGATCAACTCACCGGCTTTTTCCGCGGTCAATTCTTCAATGTCCGCTAAATCATCAACGCCTTGTTCTGCAAGTTCTTCAAGGGTGGTAATCTGCTTTTCAGCCAATTTGAACGCAATATGACGATCCATACCGTCGAGATTTAATAGTTTGTCCTCAATGTGGGCTTGTTTTAACGCTTCTTCTTCCGCCAATGCTCTCGCCGTGATCGCATTTTTCGCACGGGTTTGTAGTTCTTCGACTAAGTCTTCGTCTTCTAAACCGTCGATAGCCGTTAGTTCGTTCACCGGTACATAAGCAATCTCCTCCAAAGAGGTAAAGCCTTCATCAATCAGAATATGTGCAAATTCTTCATCGATTTCCAATGCATCCATAAAGAGATTGATGACTTTATTGTCTTCCGCTTGATGTTTCTTATCCAGCTCTTCGGTGGTCATCACATTTAATGTCCAACCGGTTAATTGTGTCGCTAAACGCACGTTTTGCCCGTTACGACCGATAGCTTGGGCTAATGCGTTCGGTTCAACGGCAATATCCATTGAATGATTGTCTTCATCGACGACAATGGAACTGACGTCTGCCGGTGCCATCGCATTAATCACAAACTGTGCAGGATTGTCATCCCACAAAACAATATCGACGCGCTCACCGCCCAGTTCATTACTGATCGCCTGAACACGTGCGCCGCGCATACCGACACAAGCGCCGACCGGATCAATTCGTTTGTCATTACTTTTTACCGCAATTTTGGCACGAGACCCCGGATCGCGAGACGCACCTTTGATTTCAATGATTTCTTCCCCGATTTCCGGTACTTCCAGTTTAAATAACGCTTCAATCATCACTGGTTTTGCACGGGTCACAAACAATTGAGGGCCTTTTGATTCCGGCTTAATCGCATAAAGTACGCCACGTACCCGATCACCCGGACGAAAGTTTTCTCGCGGTAGCATATCTTCACGTACAATCACCGCTTCCGCTTGGTTTCCTAAGTCTAAGATAATTTGATCCCGACTGACTTTTTTTACTGTTGCCGTGATAATGCTGTTTAATTGTGAACGGAATTGTTCGACAATTTTATTACGCTCCGCTTCACGAATTTTCGTACTAATCACTTGGCGGGCAGTTTGCATAGTGATACGGTCGAAGGCAATCGACTCAATTTCATCCTCGACATAATCACCAAGTTGGATATTCGGGTTTTCAAACTGCGCAGCCTCTAAAGTAATTTCACGGGTATGATGATGGACTTTTTCAACGACCAACCAACGACGATAGGTGGTGAATTCGCCGGTTTTACGATCAATCACCACACGGACATCGATATCAATGCCGTTGCCGGTTTTACGATCTTCACGTTCTGCCGCCGCTTTCTTTTTTGTCGAAATGGCTAATGCGGTCTCAAGCGCTTCAAAAATCGCGTCTTTTGGTAATAACTTTTCATTGGATACCGCTTCTGCGGCTAATAAAATCTCTTTACTCATGGGGGGTTATGTCCTCAGAAATTAAAAACGGGGATTAAATTTGCTTTTTGAATATTGCCGAATGCAAAAGATTGTTCGTTGCCGTCCACATTTAACGTGATTAAATCACCGTCGACACGAACTAACTTTCCTTGCCATTTACGACGATCAAACATTGGAATGCGTAAATGGATCACGACGTCACGATCAATAAAGCGCTCATAATGGGCAAGGGTAAATAACGGACGATCGAGTCCCGGTGATGACACTTCAAGGTTATATTTATCCGCGATCGGATCTTCCACATCAAAAATCGCACTGACCTGATGACTGACATCGCTACAATCATCGATGGTCACCCCGCCTTCTTTATCAATATATAAACGTACGGTTAAAAAACGACCGGCACGCTGACATTCAATGCCGACTAATTCAAATCCCATTGCATCAATGGTATCGGCGACAAGCTCTTGTAATTTCTGTTCTAATGTTGCCAAAGTGTTCTCCGTTTAGCAGGTATAAAAAAAGGACTTTATTCAGTCCTCTTACATAAAACAAAGCTGACTATCAGCCGCAAAAAAGCCCCAAATCTCCGTTGTGGGGCTACAAGCGGTTTGTTTTATACAAAACTTTGCAAATGCAAAGTGCATATAAAACAAAACTCATTGTCCTTAACAGAACAATGAGCCTTAAAACTGGTTGCGGGGGCCGGATTTGAACCGACGGCCTTCGGGTTATGAGCCCGACGAGCTACCAAGCTGCTCCACCCCGCGTCTGATGTGGTGCATTATAAAGATTTAAAAAAAAGTGTGCAACTGTTTTTTGTGATTTAGATCACAATTGCTATTTTTTTAAACATTCATCAAGCGGTATAAATCCGCGTCTTTACGATCCAAATAGTGATACGACTGAATTTTACGGATGGTACGCGAACGTCCGCGAATCAATAACGTTTCCGTTACGGCCAGATTTCCTTTACGTTGAATCCCTTTGAGCAGATCACCCGACGTAATTCCTGTGGCGGAGAACACTAAATTATCGTCTCGAACCAACTCTTCAAGTTTTAACACTTCATTAATCGGTACATTTAATGCTTCACAGCGACTGATCTCTTTTTCCGCATAGCCGAAATTTTCAAGCGTATTGCCTTTTACCTGATTGCGAGGAATCAAACGCGCCTGCATATCACCGCCTAAAGCACGAACTGCTGCCGCAGCCACGACACCCTCTGGGGCACCACCAATGCCATATAACATATCTAAATCTGCTTCAGGTAAACAGCACTGAACTGCCGCTGCCACATCACCATCAGGAATCGCCATCACACGAATACCTAATTTTTGCATTTCAGCAATAACCTCTTTATGGCGTGGTTTATCAAGTACAGCAACGGTTAATTGAGAAAGTAATTTCCCTTTTTTAGACGCAACACGACGTAGATTTTGCTCAAGCGGTAAATTCAAATCGATCATCCCCTTAGCTTCATGACCGACAACCAATTTTTCCATGTACATATCCGGCGCTTGTAAGAACGTATTTTTCCCACCGGCAGCAAGCACGGACAGGGCGTTTGCCTGCCCCATGGCCGTCATTCGCGTTCCGTCCATCGGATCAACCGCAATAGTCACTTCGGTATCTTCCGGACGACACAAACCGATTTTTTCGCCGATATAAAGCATCGGCGCCTGATCGATTTCCCCTTCGCCAATGATGACTTCACCGCGAATTTCCATTTGGTTTAACAAAAAGCGCATGGCTTTAACCGCGGCATCATCGGCAGCATTTTTATTACCTCGTCCAAGCCAAGCAAATGCCGCTAATGCCGCAGCTTCCGTGACGCGAGAAAATTCAATCGAAAGGGATCGTTTCATTTTTAGGTTCCTTAATTCAATATTTGAGAAGTGTTTGCAAATTTTGGGAGGAAACCTACCGCTTGTAGTAGGTTAATGTGCGGAGCGAAATTGTAGGCTGTCGTCGTTTTTTAGTCAATTTTTATCACAAATAAGCTAACTATTTTGAGTTAACCCCGATAAAGTGTAGAATGTTTCGTTATTTTTAACTGAATGAGAGCCACTATGAGCAGCGAAGAGATTTTAAACAACGAACACCATGATGTTCGAGCCAATTTTATTACCCATATCATTGATGAAGATTTAGCCTCAGGCAAACATAATAATGTCTATACCCGTTTCCCGCCTGAACCGAACGGTTATTTGCATATCGGTCACGCCAAATCCATCTGCTTAAACTTCGGGATTGCAGAAGATTACAAAGGCTTATGTAACTTACGTTTTGACGATACCAACCCGGTAAAAGAAGACGTGGAATATGTCGATTCAATCAAAGAAGATGTGAAATGGTTAGGCTTTGAATGGGAAGGTGAACCACGTTATGCGTCCGATTATTTCGATCAACTCTACGGTTATGCGATTGAATTAATTAACAAAGGCTTGGCATATGTAGATGAGCTTTCGCCTGATGAAATGCGTGAATACCGAGGCACATTAACCGAGCCGGGTAAAAACAGCCCGTATCGTGATCGTCCGATTGAAGAAAATTTAGCCCTTTTCGAAAAAATGAAAAACGGTGAAATCGAAGAAGGCAAAATGAGCTTGCGTGCGAAAATTGATATGGCTTCACCATTCATCGTCATGCGTGACCCTGTGTTATACCGTATCAAATTTGCCAGCCACCACCAAACCGGCGATAAATGGTGCATTTACCCGATGTACGATTTCACCCACTGTATTTCGGATGCGATTGAGCGTATTACTCACTCCATTTGTACCTTGGAATTCCAAGACAACCGCCGTTTATATGACTGGGTATTAGAAAATATTTCGATTGAACGTCCGTTACCGCATCAGTACGAATTTTCACGTTTAAACTTAGAAGGGACATTAACCTCTAAACGTAAGCTGTTGAAATTGGTAAATGACGGTATTGTCGATGGTTGGAACGACCCTCGTATGCCGACGATTTCGGGCTTACGTCGTCGTGGTTATACCCCTGCTTCTATCCGTGAATTTTGCCGCCGTATTGGTGTGACAAAACAAGATAACGTGGTGGAATACAGTGCATTAGAGTCTTGTATTCGTGACGACCTCAATACCAACGCACCACGTGCAATGGCTGTAATTAACCCTGTTAAAGTGGTGATTGAAAACTTTGACGGCGAAGAGTGGCTAACTGCACCAAATCACCCAAATCGTGAAGAGCTTGGTAGCCGTGAATTGCCGTTTACCCGTGAACTTTACATTGATGAAGCAGACTTCCGTGAAGAAGCGAACAAACAGTATAAACGTCTTGTATTAGGCAAAGAAGTACGTTTGCGTAATGCTTATGTGATTAAAGCGGAACGTGTAGAAAAAGATGCAAGCGGTAAGATCACGACAATTTATTGCAGCTACGATCCTGAAACCTTAGGCAAAAACCCTGCGGACGGACGCAAAGTCAAAGGCGTAATTCACTGGGTATCTGCGGTACATAATAAACCTGCGGAGTTCCGTATTTACGACAAACTCTTTACCGTAGCCAATCCGGGTGCGGAAGAAGATATTTGTGCTGTGGTAAATCCAACATCGTTAGTGGTTAAACAGGGTTTTGTTGAGCCAAGTTTAGCGAATGCAAAAGCAGAACAAGGTTATCAATTTGAGCGTGAAGGTTATTACTGTTTAGACAGTAAAGACGGCAGTGCGGATAATTTAGTGTTTAACTTGACGGTCAGCTTGAAAGAGAGCGTTGCATTCTAAACGTAAAAGAGATGACCAAGGTCATCTCTTTTTCATTTTACTCTCCGTTCAAACAAGCGGTCGGATCCTCTGAAAAATTTGCAAATTTCAACATCAAACCGACCGCTTGTCAGCCTCTATTCCCTTCGCCCGTTGACGAACGAGGGAAAATCTTCAATTTATCCTTTTTTCGTTTGTGCTTTAACCGCCGCAAACGCCACCATATTGATAATACGGCGCACGGAAGAAACCGGATTTAAAATATGTGCCGATTTATTCATCCCCATTAAGATTGGTCCGACGGTAATCGCCGTGGTGGTTGCACGAAGTAAATTATAGCTGATACGAGCAGCTTCCATATTCGGCATGACCAATAAATTCGCCGAGCCTTTTAGCGGGCTGTCCGGCATATAATCACGGCGAAGTTTTTCCGATAAAGCAAGATCCCCGTGCATTTCACCGTCAATCATTAAATTCGGATCACGTTGTTGTACGATTTCCAACACTTTGCGCATTTTCGGCGCTCCGAGCTGATTGGACGAACCGTAGTTGGAATGAGACATTAGCGCCACCGCCGGTTCAATACCGAAACGTTTAATTTCTTCCGATGCCATCAAGGTGATTTCAGCCAGTTCTTCCGCCGTCGGATCCGCATTCACGTAAGTATCGGTCATAAAGACGTTACCGGTCGGCAAGACTAAGCTGTTCAATGCCGCCGGAACTTTCACTTCTTTTCTTACTCCGATAATGTCTTTGATCGCTTCCAAGTGGCGGCTGTATGTTCCGAATAAACCGCACACTAAGCCGTCCGCATAGCCCATTTCAACCAATAGTGCGGCAATTACGGTCGTATTGGAGGTCGTGACGCGTTTTGCAATGGCTTCGGTGATACCGTTACGTTTCATCAAACCGTAATAACGTTGCCATAATTCTTTATGACGTTCGTTATTTTCGTTATTCACGATTTCAAAATCTTTACCCGCTTCAAGGTGTAAGCCCAATTTTTTGATCTTCGCTTCAATCACCGCAGGACGACCGACTAATATCGGATAAGCAAGCCCCATTGAAACGATTTCTTGGGTTGCATGTAACACTTTATTTTCTTCCCCTTCGGCAAGCACAATGCGTTGTTTGTCCGCCTTCGCTTGGCTGAAGATCGGTTTCATAAAGAGATTGGTTTTGTAAACGAATTGTGTCAATTTTTCATGATAGGCATCCCAATCGCTAATCGGGCGTGTCGCCACACCGGAATCCATTGCCGCTTTCGCCACCGCCGGCGCAATACGTACGATCAAACGCGGATCGAACGGACGCGGGATAATGTAATCCGGTCCGAATGTTGTACCTTCACCGCCATAAGCCGACGTGACCACTTCGTTTTGTTCCGCCAGTGCCAAATCGGCAATCGCATAAACCGCTGCGCGTTTCATCTCTTCATTAATGGTAGTGGCGCCAACGTCCAATGCACCACGGAAAATGAACGGGAAGCACAGTACATTATTGACTTGGTTCGGATAGTCGGAACGACCGGTACACACAATCGCATCCGGGCGAGCAGCTTTCGCTTCCGGCGGAGTAATTTCAGGATTTGGGTTCGCTAAAGCGAGTATGATCGGATGCGCAGCCATGGTGCGTACCATATCTTGAGTTAAAGTACCTGCAGCAGAACAACCTAAGAAAATATCTGCATTCGGAATCGCATCCCCTAAAGTTCTCCAGCCGTTATCTTCAATCGCATATAGCTTTTTGGTTTCATCCATACGATCGTCACGATCTTTGTAGATCACGCCTTTTGAGTCGCAAACGATGATGTTTTCACGCTTCATGCCAAGAGAAACCAAGAGGTTTAAGCATGCGATGGATGCGGCACCCGCGCCCGAGGCAACAAGACGAACCTCTTCGATTTTTTTGTTCACAATGCGCAACGCATTAATCACCGCCGCCGCGCTGATAATCGCCGTTCCGTGTTGGTCATCATGGAAAACCGGAATATTCATACGTTCACGTAATTTTTGTTCAATGTAGAAACACTCCGGTGCTTTGATATCTTCCAAGTTGATACCACCGAACGTTGGCTCAAGAGAGGCAATAATTTCAACTAATTTTTCAGGATCGCGCTCATTTATTTCAATGTCGAAAACATCGATACCGGCGAATTTCTTAAACAGCACGCCTTTTCCTTCCATCACCGGTTTACCGGCTAATGCGCCGATATTCCCTAAGCCCAATACTGCCGTACCGTTTGAGATAACGGCGACTAAGTTCCCTTTTGAGGTATAGCGATACGCCGCTTGAGGATCTTTTTCAATTTCTAAGCAAGGCTCGGCAACACCGGGGGAGTAAGCTAATGCAAGATCACGTTGTGTGGCAAGGGACTTGGTTGGGGTAACTTCAATTTTACCGGGAATCGGAAATTCATGAAAATCAAGTGCGGCTTGACGTAATTTATCGTCCATATATGGCATCCTTTAATTAAGTGATAAAAAAACGATGCCATTCTATCTTAAATGCACATAAGATTTTGTGATAAAACTCTAATTTTTAACAAATTCTTACAAATGAATACTTACAAATAACCGCTTGTTCAAAATGTGATCCATATCACATTTTAGCAACCTTTATTAAATTTTGTTTGATTTATAAAATTTGGCATAAACTATTAAAAAAGCAAAAAATACAAAAATTAAAATTATAAAATACCATTTTTTAAAAAATTAAAGTATTTTACTCCAAAAATATCAATAAAACTTCTTTTTATCCCCTATAGACAAACTACCTTTTTTTCTGCAAAATCCGCCACGTTATCGTTTGCTTGGCAAACATCCTATTTCAATATGAGTTGGAGGATTCAATGAAAAAACTCTCAGGAGCGGAAATGATCGTACAATCCTTGCGTGACGAAGGCGTAGAATACGTTTTCGGTTACCCGGGCGGTTCGGTTCTTGATATTTATGATGCCATTCACACCTTAGGCGGACTCAAACACGTACTTGTTCGCCACGAACAAGCCGCCGTACATATGGCAGACGGTTATGCGAGAGCCACCGGTAAGGTCGGCTGTGTATTGGTTACGTCCGGTCCGGGGGCAACCAATGCCATTACGGGAATCGGTACGGCTTACGCCGACTCCATTCCGCTCGTGGTCTTTTCCGGACAAGTTCCGTCAAGTCTCATTGGTACGGATGCATTCCAAGAGTGTGATATGGTCGGTATTTCCCGTCCGGTGGTGAAACACAGTTTCTTAGTGAAAAATACGGAAGATATTCCGGAAATCATAAAAAAAGCCTTTTATATTGCGTCAACCGGTCGACCGGGTCCTGTCGTCATTGATGTGCCGAAAGATGTCGTCAACCCTGCCAATAAATTTAACTATGCCTACCCGAAAGAAATTTCGCTACGCTCGTATAACCCTACGGTTCAAGGTCATAAGGGGCAAATCAAGCGGGCACTAAAAGCGATTTTAGTCGCCAAAAAGCCGATATTGTTTGTCGGCGGCGGCGCGGTGATTTCCGAATCAAACCGCGAGTTAACCGAATTCGCTCAAAAACTCAATTTGCCGGTGACCAGCTCACTGATGGGATTAGGCGCCTATCCGAGTACCGACAAACAGTTTTTAGGCATGTTGGGGATGCACGGTACTTATGAAGCCAATACGGCGATGCATGAAAGTGATCTGATTCTCGGTATCGGCGTACGTTTTGATGACCGAACCACGAATAATTTGGCAAAATATTGTCCGAACGCCAAGGTGATTCATGTGGATATCGATCCGTCTTCCATCTCTAAAACCGTACCGGCCTACATTCCGATTGTCGGCAACGCCAAAAACGTATTAGATGAATTTCTATCGTTGTTGGAGGATGAAAGTCTTGCAAAAAGTCAGTCGGATCTAACCGCTTGGTGGGAACAAATCGAAGGTTGGCGAAGCCGTCACTGCTTGCGTTATGAGCAAGGTGATGTCATTAAGCCGCAAGAAGTCATTAAAACTATCTACAGATTAACCAATGGTGATGCCTACATTGCTTCCGACGTAGGTCAACATCAAATGTTTGCCGCCCTGCACTACCCGTTTGATCTGCCGCGCCGTTGGATCAACTCCGGCGGTTTAGGCACCATGGGGTTCGGTCTACCTGCGGCGATGGGCGTCAAATTCGCCTTCCCTGACGCAACTGTCGTATGCGTCACCGGTGACGGCAGTATTCAAATGAATATCCAAGAGCTGTCTACCGCCAAACAGTACGATACGCCGGTTGTGATCGTCAACTTAAATAACCGCTTCCTCGGTATGGTAAAACAATGGCAGGATATTATTTATGCCGGTCGCCATTCACAATCCTATATGAATTCGCTGCCCGATTTCGTCAAACTTGCCGAAGCTTACGGGCACGTCGGGATTCGGATTGACCACCCGTCCGAACTGGAGAGCAAGCTTAAAGAAGCATTCTCAATTAAAGACCGAGTAGTTTTTGTCGATGTCCGAGTGGATGAAACCGAACACGTTTACCCGATGCAAATTCGTGGTGAATCAATGAAAGATATGATGCTTAGCAAAACGGAGAGAACAGATGCGTAGAACATTATCCGTCTTATTAGAAAACGAATCGGGAGCTTTATCCCGTGTGGTCGGACTCTTTTCACAACGCGCGTTCAACATTGAAAGTTTGACCGTCGCACCGACAGACGATCCAACCTTGTCACGTATGACGATTGTGGCGCAAGGCGATGAAAAAGTGCTTGAACAGATCGAGAAGCAGTTGCACAAATTAATCGACATTTTCAAAGTCATTAATCTCAGCCACTGTGAACATATCGAACGTGAAGTGCTATTACTGAAAGTCAAAGCCATTGGCAGCGCAAGGGATGAACTAAAACGCATGGTTGATATTTTCCGCGGACAAATCGTCGATATCACGCCGAAACAGTACACCATTCAATTAGCCGGTACCAGCGATAAACTGAATGCGTTTATTGAAGCGGTAACGGCGGAAACGACTATTATCGAAATTGTCCGCTCCGGAGTAATCAGCCTTTCACGCGGTGAAAAGAACTGTTTATAACATAATGTAATACGAAAAAACGGAAGCAAATGCTTCCGTTTTTGTTTCAACAAGCGGTCAGATCCGCCGAATTTTTTGCAAAAAAGTTTAGCGCTCTTGTAATGCTTGTTTCATGCGAGTAATCGGTTTAATCAGATATTGAAAGACGGTTTTTTCACCGGTTTTAATATCTACAGACGCAATCATCCCCGGAATAATCGGTAAGGCTTTACCGTTCTTATCGGTTAAGTTATTGGATTCCGTCCGCACTAACACCCGATAAAATGCCGCATTGCTGTTCAATTTTAAGTCCGTCGGTCTCTTTTGATCATGTAACGTATCCGGACTGAGTAGCGTAACCACCCCGTTTAATCCACCGTAAATCGCATAATCGTATGCCGTCAGTTTCACCACCGCCGGCATTCCCGGACTGACGTACGCCACATCGCTCGGGCTGATATAGGCTTCAACCAACAAGGCATCTTCAATCGGAACAATTTCCATAATGTCCTGTCCGGCATTAATTACCCCGCCAATCGTATTAATACGGATATTTTTTACAATACCTTTCAGCGGTGCGCGAATGAAAGCCCGCTCAACCGGATCGGCACGCATCGCCATGTTTTCTTTGGCTTGGAACAATTCGGCTTCCAGTTTGGTTAACTCCGCACTGGCATCCGTCACGTATTTGTTTTGGCGTTCAATAATTTGTAATTGTAGGTCACTGATTTGACGCTTAATTTTAAGCAATTCCACTTCCGACATTGCGCCTCTGGCCACGACGGGAGTGATAATGCGTACTTCTCTTTCCAGTAAATTCCGACTTTTTATCAAGCTTTGCGTTGAGCTCTCCAATGCTGCCTTTTTGCTGTTATAAATGGTTTCTTCACGCTTTTGCAGATCTTGCGGTACGCTTGGCGGAAAGTCCAACGGTAATCCGTAGGCTTCCGCACGTAAACGGGTCACTTGAGCCTCCAAGTTTTCCACTTTGGCTTGGCTTTCACGTAAAATGGCCGAGCTGCGGGTGTCGTCTAATTTCAACAGGATCTGCCCTTTTTCCACCACGTCCCCTTCTTTCACCCGCATTTCACTTAGAATCCCAGGATCCAAACTTTGAATCACTTGTTCTCTGCTATTCGGAATAATACTGCCCTGCCCGCGAGTTACCTCTTCGATCGGACTATGGTAAGCCCAAACGACAAACACCATCATTAACAGAAAAAGTAACGTAATATTAAAGCAAATTGCCTTATGGCTTTCTTGTTGTAAAGCCGCATGAAGATCATTGAGTAATTTGAGATCTTTCTTATTCACCCGCTCGGCAAGCGCCGTGTTCGCTTGGTTCGTCGATGTTTCCATGATCATTGTCTCCTTTTAATCCATTTGTTCTTTCTTTTTGCCGTTTTGCGCAAGGCGTTTTAATATCTCGTCTTTCGGTCCGTCCATCACGATGTTGCCGTTATCGACTACGACAATTCTGTCAACGATCTGCAATACTTGAGGGCGATGCGTCACAACCACGAGCGTTTTCTCTTTTGCCCAATCGGCAATTGCCGTTAACGCTTGTTGTTCCGTCGCATTATCCAAACCGGTCGTCGGTTCATCCAATAAAACAATCTTCGGATTACGCATGGTCATTCTTGCAAGCGCAATAATTTGTTTCTGTCCGCCGGATAACCCCAGCCCGTTTTCCCCTAGCGGCATATCCAATCCGCGCGGATGTTTACGGATTAATTCCAGTAAATTGAAACGGGACAGTGCATCCAGTAAGGTTTTGTCATCGGAAAAATGATCCATTCTGGATAAATCCAAATTCTCACGCAACGAACCTAAAAACAGACGCGGATTTTGTTCGAGTAATAGCACCTGGTTACGCAATAACGCCGGATCAATTTGACGTAAATCGATGTCATCTAACGCGATACTGCCTTTTTGCGGTTCGTATAAACCGGAAGCCAGTTTAAGGATGGTGGATTTTCCGCTGCCGATTCTGCCTAACACCCCCACTTTCTCACCGGCATGAATAGATAAATTCAATGCGCTGATTGATTCTTTGTCTTGCGTATACGAAAATGCAACATTTTCGAATTTAAGGTTTCCTCGTACCTCATTTAATGTGAGATAACTGCGTTCCGCATCACGTTCTATCGGGCGTTCGACAATATTGTTCACCCCCTTGAGCGCCAACCATGCCTGTTGAAAACGCACGGCAAGTCCTGCGATTTGTCCTAACGGTGCCAGTGCCCGTCCGGATAAAATCACGGATGCAATTAATGCCCCCATGGTAATTTTACTGTCAGGAGATTCACTATGAATAAGATAGGTACCTAATACGACTAAAAAGACCGTGTTCAATTGCTGCATTGCCATCGTAAAATTGGTCACGAAATTACTCATGTTTTTCACTTTAATGCTTGAAGCGGAAGATTTTGCCGTGAAAAAATCCCAACGTTTTTGCGCCCAATTCAAGGCATTATTGGTTTTTAAGGTTTCAATGCCTTCAAGCGCTTCTACCGCTAAACCTTGGCGCTGCGATGATTCCCGCATGGATTCATTAATATAACGGGAGAGCGGAATTTGAGCCAATACGCTGACGATGATCACAATCGGAATAATCAACATCGGTACCCACGCAAGCGCTCCACCAATCATCCAAATCACTATTACAAACAGCAATAAAAACGGTAAATCGACTAATGTCAATAAACTGGCGCTGGTCATAAATTCACGTACCGATTCAAAATCCCGCAAATTATTCGCATAAGATCCGGAAGAAGCCGGCCGTTGTTGCAATTTCAGCCCCATAACCCGCCGGAATAGCGCCGAACTGATGATTAAATCCGCTTTTTTACCGGCAATATCGGTTAAATACGCCCGCATCATTTTTGCAATGAATTCAAACGTAATCGCCAATACCACACCAATACTCAATGCCCAAAGCGTTTGGTAAGCTTGATTCGGTATCACTCGGTCGTATACGTTCATCACATATAACGAACTGACCAACGCAAGAAAATTAATCACGAAAGTAGAAAGAATCACTTGGTAATAATATTTTTTAAAGCGCCAAATCACTTTAAAGAACCATGCTTTCGGCAGATTATATTCCGGTAGCTCCGAACGACTGTCCACACTTTTACGCGGTTTGACGAACCAACATGTACCTAAATAGCTTTCACTTAAAGAATTTTCATTTACCCATTGGCTCAGATTATCCGGATGATGCAGCTTATAAAGGCGGTTGCCTTCGTCATCCACTTGAATTTCCGTCACCAAGGCCGCTTCTTCGTTTTTTAGGAACAACAATACGGGAACAGATAATGCCGGAATATCGCATAACGCGCGTTTAGACAATGTGTTTTCAAACCCTTCGCTTGTCAGATATTCGGAAAGGGAACGAAAATTCACCCCCATTCCGTCCGTACGTGTTGCATGCGCGGTTAATGTGGCACTGGAAAGATGGGCTCCAAGCAATTGGGTCATCACGGATAAATGTTCAATAATTAATTTCATATTCTTTTACCCTATTTAGTTTGATGATGTTGATTTGCCCAAGTCGCAATAGTGCCTTGAGAATAAAGATAGTCGAGTATTGCAAAAGAAAGTTCCGCCTCTGTATTCGCCTGTGTCAGTTCAACTTCCGCCAAATCTTTTTCAGCATTCAGCACATCTAACAAAGAACGGCGCGCCGTATCAAATTGTAATTTGTAAAAGTCCACGACTTTTCTTGATGCATTGATTTGCGCTTTTAACGTTTTCAGTTGCATACGGCTTTCTTTAATATTAATTAACGATTGCTGCGCAACCTCCTCCAAATCACGCGATAAACGCTCTAAACGCTGCTTTGCCGCATAAGTTTCAATTTCTTTTTCTTGAACAGTGTACCGACTTCCACGATTTAAAATATCCCAAGAAACCTCCACACCGATGTATTGATCGTCTCTTGTCGCATATCCGACGAGATTAACTTTCGGTAATTCTTTTTTACTTTCAACCTCAACCGCTAGTCGTTTAGCTTCCCACTCGGCATGTTGTGCTTTGTAGGAGGGGTTTTGTGATTTATCTTTGGCTGTATATTTTGCAAACAACACATTATCCGTTAATCCTTGGAATGGGTTTTGTAAATCTTCTGCCGTTATTTTTACATTACTGTATTTTGATAATGTATTTAAGGTCACTGCCAACTGCTTGCTATAACGGTTAATATTCTGCTCAACTGTAAGCATTCTGGCTTCCGCTTGTGTATATTCGGACAAACGCCCACCGTCATTATCGACAATCACGTCAAGGCTGCCCAAAATCGCATTATGCCTTGCCAAACTGTGTTTCATGACTCTAATAGCTTCTTTAAGATTCAAGGCCTTTAAGTAGAGTTGTGATACGGTATAAGCCAATTCTTCTTGTGTAGAAACCAGCTTATGTTGATAGAACTCCTCCTCCTTTACATTTTTTTCAATTTCTTTGTCTATCGCACCAAAGGAATACAGATTCATTTCTGCTTTGACGCCCGGCGTGATTCTGCTTTTCGTGTTGGTACTGTTTTTATAGTGTTGGGTAATGACACCGCTTCCGGTAACAGAAACCACAGGCCAATGCCCCGCTTTCGATTGCTCCGTACGGTTTAAAGAGGCATCCACATTTGCAGTCGCCTCTAATACTTCAGGTGCGGATTGCAAGGTGGTATGTAAAAGATCTTTTAACGGATTCGCTTTAACCGAAGTAATCGAAAACGTAAAGACAAGTAATAGTAGTCGAATAGAACGTAAGTTTTCCATCTAATTTGTTCTCCATAAATCCCTTTTAATGAAAACTTTGTCAAGAATACATAAAAAATTTGCATTTGCACGAAATTTTTAGTAAATTTTTGTCAGCTGTAAAGCAAACACACAAATAAAATTACTTTAGATTACAAAACAATCAAATTATGTAAATTTTACAGGCAGAGACCTAACTTTATAGCTAACTTTTCTTATAACAATCGCGAAAAAGCAAACCCGAGTTTTTTAAAAGGAGACAAATTATGGCAAAATACGGCATTACTGTTGTTGCCGCTAATTCAGCAACAAATGGAATCGCAACTCAAATCGGTAGTTATAAACTACTTAAAGGCGAAACAGAGACTTTACGCATTAAAGCTCTCAAAAACGTGAATTATCAATTAGTTAATGCAGAGACCGGAGAGCAGCTCGAACAGCTAAACTTTAAACGCGTTAATGGCGATCTTCACATCAACACGAAAGAAAACGGAAGTAATCAGCCCGATATCATTATCGAAGATTACTACCGCTACGATAGTGACATTAATGGGATCCAAGCAAACGAACTCATTACCACGATCGAACCAAACAGCGGAAATGTGATTACGGCGGAAAAAGTCTCTGTAGCAAATGCAGCAGAGCCTGCAGGCGATGGAATTATGGGAAGTACATTATTTAAAATTCTTGGCGGTATTGCCGGTTTAGGCTTAGTCGCAGGCGCTGCTGCCGGAGGTGGTAGCGGAGGTGGCGGTTCATCCGCATCACAGCCAAGCGAAACATCGGATAAAGCGCCGATCAGTCATGTGCAAGAAGCTAAAAGCACCTCAACCAGTGCAATTTCGACGGAGCATTCAAACAATACACCGAATGTAATCGATACGGCATCTGCGAACACCACTTCTCTCAATGCTTCAAACACGTTAACATCGGAAAATACCGCCACTACTGCCCAAACGGAAAATACGCTTGCGTCACCACTCGGCGTGTCGACAAAAATTACATCTAGCAATGTCGTAAAAAATAGCATAAATACCACTTCAAAAGAAAGTATCTATACGCTAACGGCGTCAAAGCAACTTCAAGCCGTAACGGATAGCACCGTGAATGATACTGCCACAAATAATCCGACTGAACATATACTTGAAAGTGTTGATTATGCGAAAGGTAAATTAAATATTTACAGCCATTCCGAATATGGCAAATATATTAAAGCCAGTGACTTTGGTACGGATCCGACCGGTAAAACAGACAGTCTTGCAGCCATTAAAGCCGCTATGGCTAAGGCTCATGAATTGGGCATATCCGTTCAATTAAGCGGAAAACTATACATCAGTGATCAGATTGTTTGGGATAATACTTATTCAAATGTTAAAGCGCTCTTTGGTGAAGGAAACGGTCGAGTAAATGGTACGGATGCTCCTGAAGCCGGTAAATCCGTTCCGAAAACATTAATTACTTTCTATAAAGAACAGGCTTGGAGTGACATTTCTAATTCAAATACCAATACCGATAATGTTGACGCTTATGCAGGTATTTTGATCAAAGGTCAAACAAATAAGATTGTTGGCGATCTTTCCGTACAATACCTACATAAAAAAGAAACCGATTTCTATCGCAAATACCCAAATAGCGATCAAGATTCAACTTATTTCGGTAAAATTAACTGCATTTTAGTTACTGATTCCGATCAAATTACAATTCAACGAATTGAAGCCAGCGGAGCGAATCGTGCAGGTATCTACTTTACCTCAAGTGATGCGCTTAAGGATGATCCAAGAATCCCCGGCACAGCAAACTTTGCCAACCTTCTTATGAGCGGCAAAATTACCGAAAATTACCAACATCTACCACTAGGTGAAAATAACAAAGTCATCGACAGCTATTTACATGACAACCGTGTTGGCGGTTTATTATTCGGATATCAAAAAAACTTTGTCGCAGAAGGGAATTTAGCAAGCCGAAACGGTCATGAGAAAGACGGTGGTACAGGATACGGTATTGCTGCCAGCGCCGGATCGTATAACTACGGTATTAAATATCTAAATAATACAACGGATCACAACTACCGCAAAGGATTGGATATTCATGATGGGAACCATATTGTGATAGAGGGTAATACCTCAATCGGCGATCGTCTCTTCGGCATTGCCGCTTATAACCGCCACTACACCATGGATGATGTTACCATCAAGAATAATACGGTTATTCAAGATCCGACTTTTACATTAAAGGTGGATGATTTTGGCCCGGGTAATGCGGCAAAAGCACGAGGTGATTATTACAGTTATACGGCAATTCAATTAACCTCAAATAACAACTCGATCAACCTTAACAGCCATAAAACATCCAGTGGTGGCAAATATGTTATCAACGATAACGTAATTTCCGGGTTAAGTATTATTAACACACCGTATAAAACAGCAACTTTTGGTATTGAATTCCGTAATCAAGAGGCTTTGCTTGACTATAACGTGGACATTACTAATAACCAGATTGTCGATAGCCAATCCGCCAGTTATTTAATCGGGGTATTTAACAATACGACTAATACTAAAAACGTCACGGGATTAGGCTCAGGTACGATTACCATTCAAAATAACACCGCTGAATTAAACGAAGTAAAAGGTGGCGTGCCGATTTACGTACAAGATGCGGCTTATATGACTTATAATGCCACTACGAAACGTAATGTCATTGACCCAACCAAAATAATGAAATTACGCGGTGAAGTCTCCATTGAAGATAATATTGTATTAGTTAAACAAGCCTCAAATAGTGATGCTGAAGCGTTGGAAGTTTACGGTAACGCCAAAATATATACGATTAGAAATAACACGTTTGAACTAGAAGGTAAAATCAATACGGCTGTATTCCGTATTTCCGGAACAGGCAAAGAAAAATCAAATCTTATCTTGGAAGATAACACGGTCTATAATAAGGCTGAAAAACCAGCCAGTGTTTCGTTTTTGGTTGATCGTATTTCGAATGTCAATGTGGATAAAGACCAACTTAAAACCAACAAATATGGTTTGAGTTCCAAAATACCGCAAGCAATATTGGATGCCGTAGAATTGAGAGACGATACGGACGGAGTCAAAGAATCTGCGGGTGAAATCAAAATATCTGAAGTATTAGGCGCAGCAGCACCTATAGGCGAAGCTATTATGAGCTTTGATTCGATTTCTGTAAATTCGGACTCATTCTCTTATCCTATCTTATCAACGCTAAGTACAACGCAAATTGAAAACAATGCGATCACCGTATTCTAATCAGCAGCGATAATAAAAATGCACCGATACGAAAGTACCGGTGCTTTTTTATTTTTTTACAAGCGGTCTGTTTCAGCCATTTTTTTGCAAAATTTTCAACGAAACCGACCGCTTGTATTACGGTAAAACATCCACCACCCGGCTGATGATTCTCCCTTTTTCTAAGGTCGTCGAGATCTGCTCGCCGACTTGCACCTGTTCCGTTGCAACCAACACTTTACCCGCCTGATTTTGAGTAACCGAATAGCCTCTTGCCAAGACATTTAACGGGCTCAAGCTGTCTAATTGCACGCACAATGTTTGAAACGCCTGACGGCTGTTTTCCACTTTTTTCTCCGTCGCAAAAATCAAGCGCTGCTCCAGTCGCTCCCATTGCTGTCGGGATTGATTAATACGAAACGGTAGCGGATTACGCTCAACCCGCTGGCTGAGCATTTTCCAGCGCTGTTGCTTATTCAGCAGAATCTGTTCGATTTGCTGTGTTAAACGCTTATCCAATTGCATTAATTGCTGCTGTTGGCGAGCTAAACTCCGTTGTGGATGCTGTGCATTTAAACGCAATTTCAAACGCTCAAAAAGCCCTGACTTTTCCACCCATATCCGATCAAATGCCAAGCTGGCTTTATCGGCTTGATGTTGTAGTCGACGGATTAAATCCGCTTGATCACGACTGACCAATTCCGCTGCTGCCGACGGTGTCGGCGCCCGTAAATCCGCGACGAAATCCGCAATCGTCACATCCGTTTCATGACCGACCGCACTGATTATCGGAATGTTTGAATGATAAATAGCTCGAGCTACCGCCTCTTCATTAAAGCACCACAAGTCTTCTAAAGAGCCGCCTCCACGCCCGACGATCAAGACATCACATTCTTGTCGTGTATTTGCCAATCGGATCATGTTGACAATATCCTGCGTCGCTTCTTTGCCTTGGACCAAGGTCGGGTAAATCACAACATGCAAAGCCGGATCCCGACGCTTGAGTATATTCAAGATATCCTGCAATGCCGCACCGCTTGAGGAAGTGATAATACCGACGCATTTTACAAACGGCGGAATCGGTTTTTTATGCTCCTGGGAAAACAGCCCTTCCGCTGCCAATGTTGCTTTTAATTGCTCAAACTGTTGCTGTAACAGTCCGTCACCCGCCGGTTGCATGCTCTCGATAATGACTTGATAATCACCGCGTGGCTCATACAAACTGACACTTGCCCGTACCAATACTTGCATACCGTTTTGCGGACGGAACGTTACCCGCATATTTTTCATACGAAACATGGCACAGCGCACCTGAGCATGTTCGTCTTTCAAGGTGAGATACCAATGCCCCGAAACGGGCTGGCTGAAATTGGAAATTTCCCCGACCAGCCATACATGACCGAATTCCACCTCCAACATATTTTTAACGGAATAATTAAGTTGGGTAATCGTTAAAATCGTATTTTGCATATCTTTCAAACAGTTAACTGATAAAAAACCCACTCTGTCGAGTGGGTTTAAAGCATCATGCGCTACGGATAATTAGAACGGGATATCATCATCAAAATTATCCATCGGCGGTTCGGCTTGTGCCGCCGGTTTTGCTGCAGTCGACTGAGGTTTAGCGCCACCGTAGTTGGCTTGCGCATAATTCTCGCTATAACCGCTTTGGTTATAATTACCACCTTGCGGAGCCGTATTTGCCCAACCTCCCTGCCCTTGAGGCGCACCGAAATCGCCGCCTTGACGACTGTCTAACATTTGTAATAAGTCACCTTGAATCTCAGTCGTATAGCGATCTTGACCGTTTTGATCTTGCCATTTACGGGTTTTGAGTTTGCCTTCTACATAGACTTTTGAACCTTTACGCAAATATTGTCCGGCAACCTCTGCGTTACGACGGAAAAAAACGATACGGTGCCATTCGGTAATTTCACGACGCTCACCGGTATTTTTATCATTCCATACTTCACTGGTTGCAACACTAATGTTTGCAACCGCATCGCCGTTCGGCATAGTACGCATTTCCGGATCCGCACCTAAATTCCCGACAATAATCACTTTATTTACACCAGCCATAATGTATCCTCTATAAAAAATCATGTGTTAAAAAAATTGCGCTTATTTTGCCTCAAAATGAAAATAAAATCACGCATTAAAACTGATATTTTGTACAGTCATTTCAAATTATGCGATAATAATCGACAAACTAATAAAATCCGCTTTACATTTTCAGAGAACGCATTTATGCAACATATTGATATTCGGGGCGCCCGAACTCACAATCTTAAAAATATTAATTTAACTTTACCAAGAGATAAATTCATTGTCATTACGGGCTTATCCGGTTCCGGCAAATCCTCCTTAGCGTTTGATACGCTTTATGCCGAAGGGCAGCGTCGCTATGTCGAATCCCTTTCCGCCTATGCCCGTCAGTTTTTATCCTTAATGGAAAAACCGGATGTCGACCACATTGAGGGGTTATCACCCGCCATTTCGATTGAACAAAAATCCACCTCACACAACCCGCGTTCTACCGTGGGTACCGTGACCGAGATTCACGATTATTTGCGCTTGCTGTTTGCCCGTGTCGGTGAACCCCGTTGCCCGGATCATGACGTTCCGCTTGCGGCACAGACGATATCTCAAATGGTGGATCGGGTATTGGAAGAACCTGAAGGAAAACGTTTAATGTTGCTCGCCCCTGTCGTTAAAGAGCGCAAAGGCGAACATATCAAACTGTTGGAAAATTTAGCGGCACAGGGTTATATCCGTGCGCGTATCGACGGCGAGATCTGCGATCTCTCCGATCCGCCGCAACTTGAATTGCAAAAAAAACATACGATTGAAGTCGTGGTCGATCGCTTTAAAGTCCGTACCGATATTGCTACCCGCTTAGCCGAGTCTTTTGAAACGGCGTTGGAGCTCTCCGGCTCAACGGCAATTATCGCGGATATGGACGATCCGAAGGCGGAAGAACTGCTCTTCTCCTCCAGTTTCTCTTGTCCGCACTGCGGCTACGCCTTAACCGAGCTGGAACCCCGTTTGTTTTCGTTCAATAACCCGGCGGGAGCCTGCCCGACCTGTGACGGTTTGGGCGTACAGCAATATTTTGATGAACGGAAAGTGGTTCAAAACCCCGATATTTCATTGGCAAACGGGGCAATTAAAGGTTGGGACCGTCGAAGCTTCTACTATTTCGGTTTATTAAAATCCGTGGCAAAACATTACGAGTTTGATATTGAAACACCGTTTAATCAGCTACCGAAGAAACTTCAACAGATTATTCTGCACGGATCTAAAGAAGAAATTGCATTTCAATATGTCAATGATCGTGGGGACAGCGTCAAACGCGTACATGCTTTTGAAGGTATCCTCAATAACATGGCGCGCCGTTACAAAGAAACGGAATCCAACTCCGTCCGTGAAGAATTGGCAAAATACATCAACAACCGAGCCTGTACCGATTGTTGCGGCTCTCGTTTGCGTCGCGAAGCCCGCTATGTGTTTATTGAACAAACCAACTTACCTGCAGTTTCGGAAAAAAGCATCGGTGAAGCGCTCGCTTTTTTTGACAACCTCACCCTAAGCGGGCAAAAGGCTCAAATTGCCGAGAAAATTCTCAAAGAAATCCGTGAACGGCTACAATTTTTAGTCAATGTCGGACTGAATTATTTATCCCTTTCCCGCTCGGCGGAAACCTTATCCGGCGGAGAAGCCCAACGTATCCGCTTAGCAAGTCAAATCGGCGCCGGTTTGGTCGGAGTCATGTATGTCTTGGATGAACCGTCCATCGGTTTACACCAGCGGGATAATGAACGCTTGTTAAACACACTGATTCATCTGCGTAATTTAGGCAATACCGTTATTGTGGTGGAACATGATGAAGATGCGATTATGGCGGCGGATCATATCGTCGACATCGGACCGGGTGCCGGCGTACACGGCGGTAATATTATCGCCCAAGGCACCGCACAAGAGATCATGCAACATGACGAATCGATTACCGGACGTTTCCTCTCCGGTAAAGAAAAGATCGACATACCGGCGCAACGCACGCCAATCGATCCGACAAAGTTACTCATTTTGAAAGGGGCAAGCGGCAACAATTTAAAAGAGGTTGATTTAACCCTCCCCGTCGGCTTATTTACCTGTATTACCGGCGTATCAGGCTCCGGCAAATCCACCTTAATTAACGATACCCTATTTCCGATTGCTCAGAATGCGCTAAACCGTGCCGAAAACCGCGATTTTGCGCCTTACAAAAGCATCGACGGCTTGGCGCATTTTGACAAAGTGATCGATATTGACCAAAGCCCGATCGGTCGGACACCACGCTCAAATCCGGCGACCTATACCGGCTTATTCACCCCGATTCGTGAACTTTTTGCCGGTACGCAAGAAGCCCGTGCCCGAGGCTATAACGTCGGACGATTCAGTTTCAATGTCCGAGGCGGACGTTGTGAAGCCTGCCAAGGCGACGGTGTGATCAAAGTCGAAATGCATTTCTTACCGGATGTTTACGTCCCCTGCGATCACTGTAAAGGCAAGCGCTATAACCGCGAAACCTTAGAAATTCGCTATAAAGGCAAAACCATCCACCAAGTACTGGATATGACCGTTGAAGAAGCGCGCGAATTTTTTGACCCCGTACCGATGCTCGCCCGAAAACTACAAACGCTAATGGACGTCGGTTTATCCTATATCCGCTTGGGACAATCATCGACCACCCTTTCAGGCGGTGAAGCGCAACGGGTAAAACTGGCGGCGGAACTCTCCAAACGTGACACGGGCAAAACCTTGTACATTTTGGACGAACCGACCACCGGTTTACATTTTGCCGACATTAAACAACTGCTCAAAGTCTTGCACCGCTTACGTGATCAAGGGAATACCATTGTGGTGATCGAACATAATTTAGATGTGATCAAAACGGCGGATTGGATCGTCGATCTCGGTCCGGAAGGCGGCAGTGGCGGCGGACAAATTATCGCCACCGGTACACCGGAAGAGGTTGCGGAAAATCAACATTCACATACGGCAAGATTTTTAAAAAGTATTCTTGCAAAAGGATAAGATTATTCTTAAGGCGAATACCGTTATCAAATCTCCCCGCTCCTCTTTTAGCTCCGAGGGGTTAGGAGAGATTTGATAAGAAGTCATTTCGGAGAAAATAGGTTATACTGCCCTACACCTTATTTTTACCGATCCCTTCCCTCAAAGAAGGGATGTACAACAAGCGGTATGTTTCGTTTAATAATTTGCAAAAAAATCACAGAATCGCACCGCTTGCAACTAAAGAGGAACTTATTATGGAATACCAATTTACCCACACCATGCACGGCGTTATCGCCAAATGTTCAATGGAACATGAAGCCTTTGCCCGCTGGTTAAATACCGAAATCACCCCAAATCCGAAAGATCTGAACGACATCTTTCGGGAAATCGAAAAATGTCGCACACATGCATCAAACTATTACGAATGGATTTTAGAAGGCCATGAATACAGCCTATATTTGAATGCCGACGAAGTGATGGTAAAAGCCAACAATATCGACATGGATTTTGACGATCTCGATCAGTTGGAAGAAGGTTTTCATTTTTATAATGAAGAAAGTCTCGCATTTTGCGGATTGGAAGATTTCGAAGCCTTTTTACAAGCATACCAAAAATTTATTAAAACCTACCACTAGAGGGCGTACGCTGTACGCCCTACATTCGCCGCCCAATAACCTCTTCTATTTGGGTTAAAAAATGGCGCCACGTAAACCGATTCAACACAAAGTCCGCCCCGGCTCTTGCCCTTTCCAAATCTTGTGCCGACGGACCGAATTTCAGCCGCTCAAACAATGCCGCCGCCTCATCTTCGCTATGTACGATATGGCAATATTCCTTAAATAACGTATTCAATGCCAAACTCGGCGTAGAAACCAAAATACCCCCGCATGCCAAAATTTCCACCACACGGCGGGAAAACATGGTCGGTGAATCCTCAATCGTATTCACATTCAGTGACACCGCATACTGGCGATAAATATCCGCCGTTTGCTCATAATTGAGCGTCGGACGAACATCCAAACCGAATTCCGCTTGCGGATAGCGATAATTGTCCGATTTACGTGCCGAATTCCGATCAAACACCGTCACCGGCAGCCCGGCGCGCTGTGCGGCGCGAAATAACATCTCTTGCCGGGCACGACGCTGATCATGCACATGCTTACTGTAACTCCCGACAAAATTCGCCGCACAATGCTTAAACTGAAACCCTTGATAATTATGAATACGGGGCTGAACGGGAAACATCGCCACATCGACGGTTGTCGACGCAGGCACCACCGCTCGATAGCGTTCGACACAATTTTGATCCACCGTAAAAATATGATCAAAATGCTTTGCCGAATCAATAAACCGATCGAAATGCACCCCGTCTTCCTTATTCCAAAATACGGTCGGAATCCCCTTGTCCTTAGCTTTTTCCACCAACCGCACCAATTTTTCATTGGTACGGTTTGGATGATCGGGGTAGGAGGCGATTTTGTATTTCCAGCGATCTTTATAACCGTTCCAAGTGGATTCGACAAATAGAATAGAATTATTTTTGTTGTATAACCACCAAGATTCCCGAAGATCAAGCGTCTCTAAAAGCAATGAGTGACGGGTAAGATTATCGCTAATTAGATAGAATTTCATCAAATATACCAACTAATTTATGCATTAAGATATTTAGAAATACACTTCACTTCTGCATTATAAACATAAATACTCGCATCCCGATTCCATCTACAGATACCGATTTTAATTTTTTTAACGCCTACTGGTATATTAATTTTAATAAATTGGCAAGAGCTATAGCCTTCATTTTGCAAACCAATATATGAAAAATAACCAACAAATTGGCTATATATTAAATTCGTTAAACTAGGATCGATATCCTGATGATAATCAATACAATACAACATTGAATTATATGATTCTTTTTTTATCACCTTGAGGTTCAACCAAAGAGAAACTTCTGAGTACTCATTAACTAGAATTTCCTCAGAATAATTAACATTATTGGTCAAATCCATATTTTGACAAATTCCGTATTTCTTTATTGACAAATAAGGCGAGCAAATATAACCCAATTGTCCCACGAGGTTGTCATATAACAATTGTGCAAGAACCGATGCTCCTTTAGGGAGTAGATGTCTCTCGTCATAAAAATAATCTTGATGCAATGAAATCTGCTTTGAAATATCAATATATGATATATGGTTTTCATCACAAATATTTTTTATCCAACTATTAATGGTATAATAATTTAAATCATCATTTCGATGCATAATATCAGTTACAAAAAGTTGAATGTCATAGAGTTTACATACTTCACTAAAAATTCTTAATATGTTTATAAAATCATTTTTGTTTCTCTTAACCTGATTATGTTGATGAAATTTCCCGCTAGTTGGAAGAATATTAGAATAATATTGGCTACTATTCCAATAACTTTCCTGCAGTCTAAGTACATTGGAATCATTTGAGGGTACAAATAAGATAATAACAACCTTCCCATTTTCTGAAGATCTTTTAATATGAATAACCTTATTAATTAAGGTGTTCAGTAAATTTAAAAGAGTTGATCCTGATACACCCGCGTTCAAGACTTCAATATCAAGTCCCGACTCAACAAATAATTTTTCCAATAAATAGTTTGTTTTTTTATCGGCACTAATGAAATTGCTTTCTATAAAAGAATCACCCATTAAAATAATTTTCTTATCACTAAGGTGGTAATTACCTGTTATAATAAATCCATCTTTATCAGATTCTATATAGTAACTAATTCCTCTCTCCAAATTAGAGCATTTATCATAGTAGCCATCAGAATAAACAAAACGCGTTTGATTCGGGATAAATTCTTTCAATCTAATAGATCTTTTATTCATTTTACAATTTGTCCTTATAAATTATCATAGGTACTATTTTAAAATATATTATGCAATATCATAACAAAGAGCTACTTCTTTACTTTTTCAATTTTCTCTCTCCTACAAAAATGATACTTTTCTTTTTTTATGAAATTCTTGAGTGAAAAAAATATAAATGCATATTCTCCAGTATTACGAATTTAATCTCTAAACTATATAGTTAAAGGTATGGTTCCTATATATTTGAAATAGTCCATTTCTTCAAAATCAGAATAGGCATATTTTTCAGAATAGTTATAGTTCATTTTAACAAATCTTTTCTTTTTTGTTTGAATAATAAACACATCTATCGTCCTATATCCTTAACAGATTTATGGGATAAGTACCCATAAAAGAGTTTTGTATCAAATAATAAAAAATATTATAAGAGCATTTTTAACTAATACAAAAAATATCTCCACTGCCACACTCCCGGAAATAAATTATATCAAATACATAAATTATTTTTTAAAAGTGTAATAATGTATGTCATTCACCTTTGTTTTCCCTTTAGGATAAAACTCCCTTATCGAAAACTCTATATATTCTTGTTGATTATCTGGAAAAGGAATAGTAAATACACTTTTATATATTCCAGGTTTAGTAGGAATGTACTTAAAAAAACCTATTTCTTGGTTTGGGGATGATAATAATCCATAGTATGAGGCATCGTGATGTCTCAAACACTCATAGCTAAAAGATAATAGCAGATCTTTTTCACCAACGCTCTCATCTGAATTCATAGTTATTTGAATTTCAATAGAATTATCATCATTACATGTTCTGTATACTCTGATAAGTTTATTTTTATGATCGATATATAATTTTCTCTTTTCAAGCCAATTTTCAATATCCTCTTGATATTCATCAAGTAATTTAATTGATTCCGCAACATTACGATACATCAAGTGCCCTACCTTGGGAACAATTTCTAAAAAGTAATTTGCCTCCATTTCATTACATTTATTGATAAAATAATATATATGCTCTTTTAGGTAATTATAAGGATGAAATCTTGTTTGTGTAATAAAAAATATAGGATAATTCCCTTTATCGGTACTTTCTAGCAAGGAAGTCAGATCAATCCAATGAGGGAAATCTCTATCTAAAACAAAATTCAAATAATTATTTATTGAAATATTATCATCTGTATATTGAGTGTTTCTCAATTTAATCTGAGGTACATTCGCAAACACTGCTTCCGCTCCACAAAGTAAACCGTATAGAATAGCTGCATACCCTCCCATAGAGGATCCCCAAAAATATAATCGATCACAACATGTTTCTTTTTTAATATATTCTATTAATTGAAGCATAAGATCTTTTACAAAGAAATCACCATTTTCACCCAAAAACCAACTACCTTCATTTTTATAACCAAAGTTATCTAATGGACATACAACATTCCAATTAGGATCTTTAAAGCTACTGGGAATATCACTGAATCCCAAACCATGAAGAATAAAGAGTGTTCGAGCATTTTTGGTGTTTTCAGCAAACCTTAAAACATAATGTAATTTTCTCCCTTTCTTATCTTCAATAAAGGGATAAGTTATTTTTGACATCATATAAACCTTAAAAGTTAAGAAATACAAATAGATTTTATAGATATTGATTTAAATCTATCGTCCCATATTATTATTCTAAAGTCAGTAAGTTGTGCTGGTTTATCCAAAATAAATGATAACATTCCATTAGCCATACCATTAGATCCACTAATATATTTGAACCAACCTATATCATTATAGGATGAAAAACTCAATCCTGTTTCAACAGTTATATTTTTATTAAACTTAAAAGAGAATAATATAGCTTTGGGGGACACCAACCGCTCAGATAAGATAATCTCATACTCCAATTCAAATAAACACTTCTCTTTATTTTTTTGAATTGGTATCGATATATCTTTTTTAGAGATTTCTAAGTTAGATAAAGAAAAATAAGATGTGATCTTATCTGAAAATTCTCTAATACTCATATCCAACACAGGAAAACAAGCTGATAATTGTTCATAATTTTTATTTTTTGGATATTTAGATAATTCTGCCTCAACGGAAATCTCGTGGATATTTGTTTTTGAAAAACGATAGTGTGAATCTTGTTGTTTATGGTACGTTTGTAAATACATTATATTTGCAGAATCTACAATAACAGGAATATTTTGATCCAAATTATGATGACTGTACATTGGTGGTAACTCTAAATTACTACCAGACCAATAACCTATATAGGCTTGACCCATAGAAGGGTACTGCTGCACAATATCTCTAAAATCTATATAATTATTTCCTTTATAAAAAGCAATAATACCTTTCCCAAAAGAAACAGCCATATTTCTATAAGCTAATTTATTATATTTTTCTAAATTATCCAGATAATTTATAGATAGCAGATCGTCATCATCTAAACGAAAGAAGGCTACAGTTCCACTTTTTTTTCCTTTTAAGATTGAACAAAAGGGATTCTCATTTTCTGAATCTACTTCATATAAGTATAAAAAAGGATATTTTTTTTGTAAATTAAATAGTATATTTTTCCACTTTTGGGGTAAGATTGATGAATAAGAGACAATATGGTGAAAATCATATTGTTTTTTCATTTTATTCATTAATGGGACTGATATTTCTGAAAAAATTTTTACTCTAACGGACATACGCTCATCTGAAAACAGATGAGCAATGTATTCTTCTTCCGAAAATCCAGACACATTCCAGACATTACTTCCTGGAATATATATGCTAAATCTAGTTTGTCCAATGAAATACATAAAAAACCTCTATAATAGTTAAAATCTCATCAAATTAGCATTTATCAATTCAATCTCAGCATCTTTTTGCCATAAAATAATCCTTAATTGTTCAACCACATTGTTTTTAGATAAAATTATTTCTAAAAAATGGCTTTGTTCATTAGCTACTGTATTCAGGTATTTGTACAGACCGATTTCTTTAAGATCGGATGGTTTGAATCCCAGCACGAATTCTGTATTAACTGATTTAATTGCAACTAAAGCTGCATTAACCCTAGTATTAGCAGAAGGCTTCAAGTTATATTCCAAAATCAATTTGCAATCACTTTGTGCTTCTTTAGGTAAATCAATAATAATGCCATCTGTCGTCAATTTCTTATTACGAATTTCAGCAATCATTTTTTGTTCAACAATCTCTTCTTTTTTGGATGAAGGTGCTGAAGAGAAACGACCGGCAGAAATATGTATTTGCTTACGGAATAGTTTCACAAAATTCTCTACTGAATACCGATCTTGTATTAAATCTAATCCTTGCTGATTATAGTGAACAAATTTATTCATTGAATGTTGAGAATGAATATGTTCTGCCATCTCTAGTATTGAATTAAAGATATATTTTTCAGGATAGATATATTCTACACCATTCCAATTTAACAACAGCCCTTGATTGCCAGCTGAAAAACCATCAGCAGGTGCGATATGAAAACTTTCCGGAATTTCTTCATTATCACTTGTCGATAGAATAAACCCGATATTTTTTAACTCTGTTTTCACATCTACCCAGCCTTTGATGATTATATTTTTTTGCAATTTATTCTCTTTAACGAACCGCTTGCAAGCCTCAAAGTATGCCATTTCTTCCGGATTATTTTTGACCCAAGGTAGCTCTTCCGGCATTTTGCCATACACATATAACCGATATTTTTTATTTTTCTTTACCAGTTCTTTTAATATTTTCAGCGCATTTAAATACCCTTTACGAGAAGGCAAGATACCAATAATCCCTAAATTAAATAATTTATCTTTATCTTTTGATTTGGCATAGTGATTACTATCCAAATAGTTAGGTAATAAACAAGCTTGAGAGCGGGAAATTTTTGTGTATTCAACCAATTTTTCAAAGAAATAAAGTGACACGGCAAACACTCTATTGACTTTAGTAAAATCAATTTGCTTAAACCATTGAGTTGTTAATTCAAAACGGTGCATACGAATAAAAAGTTTTTGATGCTCTTTTACTCTGTGGCTATACCATATTGCATTACCCAACATCCACTCACAGAAAATAATCTCTGCCCATTTCAAACATTTTTCACTATGTTTTTCATCGTGTGCATTATGACCTCGCCATTCATCAATACGAATTTGATAATATTTTTCCAACTCAGGAAGTATCGGTTTAATAAATTTTAAATCATAACCGGCAATCACCATTCTTTGTTTAATTGCATTTAAAAAGCCAATATAATTACGCTCATATACTTCATTTAGTACACTTTTAATTCTTTCGTTATAGTTAAATGTCGTAATTAATGCTTTATTTTTATTAATAAAGTCTGCCAACGCGGTGAAATCACTTTCACTAATATCAAAATGATTATAAGCAATCATTGATTGTATCGCAGTTTGTAATCCTACCTGTAAGCGAATACTGTAATAATCTATTTTTTGTTTGGCTAATTTTTCTTGCGCCGTCTGCCATACTGTCAGATGATTTTTTAATTCCCTTGAGCCATAAGTTTGAGTTGATGAGGCTTCAAGATTTATTCTTTTATTATAAATAAATGTAGGATGATCTATATAAACAATAGTTCTCGCTACGGAAAGAACATCGGATAAATAAACAGTATCTTCCCCCATGCGCAAATCTGAATTCCATTTAATCTTATATTTCTCTAATAAACTCCGTTTAATTAAACTTGGTACAGTCGTGCTTTGCTTACGAATAATTATTTCAATCATTTCACGCTTATCCAAGCCATTTAAATCTTCTTGAATTTTATTAGCCGGGAAGCGCTTATTTCCGTCATCAACAAGTAAATAGCCACGAACAATATCAGCATGCTTTTTCTTAGCCAGTTGAAAATGTTCTTTTAACGTATCGTTTAATATTTCATCATCGCAATCTAGAAAAAAAACGTATTCCCCTTTTGCTTCCAGTATTCCTTTATTACGGGGTTCTGAAGGTGAACCGCTATTTTGCGGCATTTGTAACACTTTCCAATTAGAGTATTTTTCAGCTAATTCAGTTAAATAATGAAACGTATTATCCTTAGAACAATCATCGATAAAAATCACTTCGAATTGTGAAGTCGGGTATTCGATATTTTCTAAAGAGGCAATACAAGATTCAATTTTACCTATTGCGTTATAACAAGGAATAATAATACTAATATCCATGATTCCCTCCTTGTTTAAATATAGTAAATACGTTGTTGAACAGTTTGATTAAACAATGTAATCGATTCCATAAATTTATTTTTAGGTGCAAAGACATTAGTCATTTTCATTGTTGTCTCAAAAATATATTTTCTTTCTTTATATGGAGTTAACGAAATATAATCATCAGTAACATAGCTACTATGTAATAATGCTTTATCCATTTGCTGTTGATTTAGTTCTTGTAATTTGTTTACTAAAATAAAATAAGGTGTCTCAACATATATTGAACGCTCATTACCATATCGTTCAATATAGGACTCTGCTACTACATTTATTTTTTGATAATTGAACTCGGAATAAATTTCCGCCACATCCAAATCAGAAAATGCTTTCGTCATAATGAGTAATAACCGGTAAGGCTTACTACCGAATTCTTTATGGAAATGACTAATTTCAGATAATAATTCTGCTCTGTTATGAACTTTAGTTACTAAAGTAATTTTTTCCGGTTCCTTATCATAAATAATTCCAACAGCATTTAAGATAGTTTCAAAACGTTTTTGGTAAGTATGATGTTGTAAGACATTATTTAAGTTTTCTTCACGAATACGATTAATTTCATCTTTATTTAAAGCCTTTAATCGTTGTGGTTCTGTATCTAAAAAGATAACATTCTTACCAAACATTTTATCCATACCTTTTGAGTAATTAGATAAAACTAATGTATTACTTGACATCAATTCAAATACACGGCGAGCAAACATTGTGTCTGAATCTATTACAGTATTCATATTTAAGCCGAAGATACTTGATTTATAAACTCTGCCTATTTCTTTATTCGGAACACTAGGTTTTTCATATTTTAAATATTGTTCAGGAATTAAATGATTTGGATCACTATCCCCATAATATCTATTATAAAATTCTAGTTCATATCCATTACTCAAGAAAGAATCAAATAATTTATGCATAGTCTTGGATCGCTCAATATGATAAGCATACCAGCTACCAGCAAAAACGATATTTTTAGTGCGTTCTGTTTTGCCGTCTTCAATAGGATTAAATACCGTTGGATTTGTTGCAAAAGGTAATGCATAAACGTGTTTAAGCCCATATTCTTGCTTATATTTTTCTACACATTCTTCTGCTGTAGTAAATACAAAGTCAAATAATTGAGCTGTTTTGACAAAATCATGAACACGATCAGGGTAATGGGTTGGATCTTCTTTATTCCAAAATACTGTTGGAATACCATTTTTATTACAATAATCCAAAATTTGGAGTAATTCCGTGCGATTTTCTTTTTTGAAATTTACACTGGCATAAATTTTTCCCTTCCACGGGCGATTTACACTATCATTACCACTCCACGCAGATTCACAGAAAAATAGATCAGGTCGTTGTTGTGCAAAAACTATTTTCCAATTCGTTGGTGTAATAACTAATGGGGTAAATTCATCTTTAAATGAATTAAAGCTAAATTCATCTAAAATAACCGCCACTTTTAATTCTTTTGCTTTTTTATGTGCAAAACTTAATTTTAGTGGAGTACGCGGTTTAGTCTGATTATGTTGAACAGATTTATTATTTACAGTGATTTCAGGTGCAAGACTTTTTTGATCAATTAGTTTTTCAAAAGTATCATCAATCTGTTTTCCATTCTCTGGGTGATAAAACCATTCCAAACATTTTTTTTCAAATGTTGTAAGAACATTTTTCTTCTCTTTACGCTTTAAGAATTGCCCATAAATTGATAAAAGATCATTTGGAGTAATAAAATTACGGATAGGATTTTTGAAAAAATCTAGTAGCAAACGACCAAATTGATATGCAATTGTTTGGTTATTTCTATCTTGAAAACGTTGAGTCAGTAAAATTTGATACTTACTCTTTTCAACCCTTAAATGATACAGCTCATCCTGTAATTGCTGAATTTGCTTTTGCTGTTCTTCTTGCAAATTATCTGGAATATTTCCAATTAAATGCACAATTTTTTCTAATTGTGCATCTTCTAAGAAAATACCTTCCTGTGCTAATTTGCTTTTAAAAGCTATTTTATCCATTACTAAACCACTAAATTAAATTTAAAAATTATCCGAATACGGTGGTAAAAAATATAAGAGCGCCCTACCAAATCCCCTTCGTATCCACTACAATCGATTCGCTTGAAATGGAAACAGCTTCTTTAAATTCTTTATGATCAACCAATAATACCAATACGTCCGCTTGGTTCAGCGCGGTGTCGAGATCAATCAGTGAAATGCCTTTGGCTGCTAATTTTGGCGGGAGTACCTCCACATTCGGCTCTACCGTAAAGATTTGATTCGGGTATTTGGTCGCTAATTGTTCGGTAATTTTCACCGCCGGGCTTTCACGTAAGTCGTCGATATCCGGCTTGAATGCCAAACCTAAGCAAGCGATTTTGATGTCGCCAAGTGTTTTACGCGGTTTAAGTTGTAAAACGTCGATAACGGCTTGATTGACTTTGTCGATCACCCATTG
>NZ_JBGYBX010000019.1:0-3454 GCF_041817755.1 Glaesserella sp.
AGTGCTATGAGAAAAAATATAAGTTCTCAATCCGCTCAAGACAATTTCAAAGATGACAACGACGGCTAAAGCGGCAGTAATAATATTCAGTGTAGAAAATCCTCGATGTACAAGTACTTTATCCATCACAACTTGAAAAAAGAGCGGTGTAATTAAAGCGAATATTTGTAAAAAAACAGATACAACAAGTGTTTCAATGAAAATTTTTCTGTATTTTATTACTGCGGGAATGAACCAAGTAAAATCAAATTTTGCTAATTGCCCGATAATTGAAGCTCGGGACGTCACTAAAATTAAAGTGCCTTGATACAGTTGTTTAAAATCTTCCTGTGAGAAAACTCTTGCTTCATCTCGTTCTATATCAAAAGTTAAATAACGTTGATGTTCGGTATCAATTTTAACTAAAAGAAAATGCTTCCCGTCATCGCGCCATATCAATGCAGGTAAGTTAATAAACGGTAAGCGATCAATGCTTTTTTTAGTACTTTTGGCTTTAAGCTCCAATTCTTTTGCAGCTAACAACCATGAGGTTAACGATAAGCCGTTGCTTTCAAGATCAAATTTATGTTTTATTTCTTCAGTATTGATTGCAATATTATGATATTGCGCAAGTATTTTAAGCGCAACTAATCCTAAATCCTTTTGTTTTTCCATAGGATGTCCTTATTAAAAATAAAATAGCAATCCTATTTCTTTTAAAAAAATAGGATCGCTATATTTAAAATATTAAGCTGCTGCGCTACTTAATTGTAGAGGAGTTAAATTAATTTGAGGCGGTTGTAAAATATTAGACGCACTTTTTTCATCAGTAGATGACAAGAATCCGCTTGCTGATGAAATAAGCTTATCTACACTGGCAATAGTGTTTGTACTCGCTTTTTTCGCAGCATAATCTGCTACAACTTTATTTAATGCGTCATCTGCAATCCGACCGTTCCCTTTTTCAATTAAGTCATCGATCTGTTGAGATGTAATACGTTCACCATCTTTACCGATAATTTCTTCGATTTTATCATCGCCTTTGGAAATGCTATGAGGGAAGTACGGACCTAATTCTTTACGTAAGTTATCTTTGAAGTACCAGCTTGAAATTTTGATATTTTCTCCATTATCTTTACGTTTGATAATTAAGCTGTTTCCTTCTTTTGAGAAAGTGAATTCGTTCAAATTCGAATCGGCTAATGATAACTTGTCATTACCGCTTGTTTCGGTAATTCTGTCGTTACCGTCACCTTTGCGGTGGACATAAATATCATCACCGGCATCTCCGCTCAGAATATCGTGGCCTTTCCCCCCGTCAATAAAGTCATTACCTTCATCACCACTAATGTAATCGTTGCCGAGACCACCGAATAATCGATCATCACCACCACGTCCTTCAAGGGTATCGTTACCTTCACCGCCGTGGAAAACGTCGGCAAATTTGCTTCCTTTGAGCGTGTCGTTGGAATATGAACCGATAATTTCTTCAACGGATTTTAATTTATCCGTTGTTTGATAACCGGCATGTTGGTGATTACTGTCTCGATACTCGATTTTTTCTACACGGCTTCCGGCCTTACTGGTATGTACTACGATTGTTTCGTGAGCCGGTTTTCCTTGTCCTACATTGCGATTAACGGTATAGCTGCCTTTTTCCGTTTCATCTTTTGCATCAATGTTTAATTCACCGTAATTGCCGCGGCTATAATGTACGCGATCATAACCTTCGCCGCCGTCAATTTCTGTAGCGCCGCTACCGACAAAAACGTTATCGTCACCTTTTCCTAAATCGGCAACAATTTTTGCTTCTTTTGCTTCAACCACGTTTCCTGCACGATCCAATTTAGTGGCGATACGTTGCAGAATATTAGTGAAATCAAATGTCGAGCTGGCATCTCCGTCTTTGACCTGCCAACGATCAATGCGATTGACAAGCAGTTTGGTAATATAGGAATATTTGCCTTCCTGCGTTCTCGTTCTTGATTCGGTGCCCGGTGTCAGTAACGGCGAAGTGAAAGTAATGCTCTGCGTTTTTTTACCGTTGGAATCAGTCACGTCAATAATGCCTTTACTCGGATCAAAGCCGACTAATTTATCGGTTTTTAAATGTTTACCTTCTTCAAACGCATCAACATAAGCTTTACCGCTCTGTACTTTTTCGCCCAGTTTACTGATACCGGCAAGATCACCGATTTGATTGTCCCAACGTTGTTGGGTAATCGCAATCACACGCTCGGCTTGCAACTCTTTATTTAGAGATTGTAAAAATTCTAAGTTATCTTGAAGATAGGCTAGATGACGTGCATCATATCCGTTTTCAAAGTAGTTTTTGCCGTGTTTTTTCTCCCACTCAATAATTTTGTCGTGAACTTTATTGGCTACATGTTCAAACATTGGTTGTTTGGAAAACTCTAAAATTCCGCTGATTAATCCTGTGATACCGCTTACCAATAAAGCAACCGGCGCACCGACTAATGATGCCGCACTGGCAGCACCGACACCGCCGGAAATAGCGGCTAAAGCGGTATTAATCGTGGTGACGGACGCATCAATAGTGCCTGATTCACGATAGTAATCGGATAATAAGCTGTCACCTTCATATCCCAATTTTTTAAATCGTTCAGAGAATTGTTTCAATACATCGGCTTGTTTGAATTGATCCGCTACCCGTAAAAATGATAACGGACTAATAGCGAGTGCGACGGTTGATGCAATTAAACCGGTAACAGGGGCGGTTGTCGATAATCCGGAAGCCACTCGTTGAGCGAGTATATAAGACGAGATCGTTTTAGTAATATTTCCCAAAACTTGAGTGGTCAATTCCAAACCGGCAGCTGCTTTTTTGTCTGCGGAAGCCGATTTATCAGCCAACATAAAACCGGCACTGACACCGGATAACAATCCCGAAATAATATTCAGACCTAAATTGGCTTTTCCGAAGTTAGGCAAATTTTGCAGTTTGTCAGCGATACCGCCCAAGCCTCTGACGTTTTGCAGATATCCGCCTAATTTATTGATTTGTTGGGAAAACGTATCTATAGTTTTGGTTGTTGTGGCGATGTTTCGGACGAGTTCATTGGTTAATTCCAATCCCGCTTTCGCCAGTTCTAATTCCGTACCGCCTTTTTTAATGGCACTATCCAACTTCATACCGGATAAGACGGAATTTAAAATTGACTGAATACCGGACAATACCGTATTGGCTTTGCCTAAATTTTTAGAAATATTGGCTGCACTGCCGAGTGATTCACTAATTTTAGGATTGCTGTTTAGTAATTGGTCAAGTTGCGGAGCAAATAACACAATACCGCGCTGGGTCAAACCGAAAAGTTTTTGAGTGGTGTTCAATGCCGCTTTAGCCGTAGCGATATCGTTTGTTTTTTCCCGTTGAACTTCAATATCTAAGCCTTTTGCCGCTTTCAATAAATCAAACAGCCCGTTACCTGTAGGTTTATAATTTTGCGGAATGTAA
>NZ_JBGYBX010000020.1:0-51983 GCF_041817755.1 Glaesserella sp.
CTTCTTCCATCACATGTTGGCAAAAGGCGTCTACCTCGCGCCGTCCGCCTTTGAAGCCGGTTTTATGTCATTGGCTCACAGCGACCAAGATATTGCCGATACGCTGGCTGCCGCCGACCAGGCCTTTGCCGAAATGAAGTAATACAATACAAGCGGTCGGTTCCGAACATCATTTTGCAATGTGATTCGTTCATGTAAGGAGTGAAAGATGAAATTAACCAAACTGATTAACTTCATGGTGTTATCTGCAAGTATCGGGATGTCGGGCTGTACCGCATGGTTGTGGGCAGGCGGTAACGGTGGGATCGTTTCGGGTTCCGGCGAGATCGTCACCCAAACCAGCGGTCATACCCAAACCATTGCACAAGACAACGTACATGCCTTCGGTAAAAGCCGTGAGCGGCTGGTGATGATGGGGGAACGTTATTGGTATTTTTTAGATGAAAATTCTACGAAACAAATAACACCGATTGTTAACGCCAAATTGTCGAAAGCATTTCATATCCTAAATCGTTGTGCCGACTGCAAAAATACCTTTGTCTTGACGCTTACCGATGAAAAAACGTTCGGGACGGATTTTGTGCTTTTCTATCCGCCGCAAACGTCTCAGGAAGAGAATATTCTCCGTGAGTTAGGGTTTAAAAAGGAAAAACAGGGATACACTGCACAATTTACGGTAAAAGGAAATATCTATAAGGCCTCCGATAACCTCAAACAAGATTACCGCTTTGAAAAGGCGCTGCCGGTCAGGCTTCAACAATATCATGCCGGAAAAACGGAAATCGACGGTGAATTGCTGTTAAGTAAAATTGCCCTCACACCGGTGACATTACTGGGTGATATCATCATCTTACCGTTGTCGCTGTTCTTTATGCCGTTCAACTGATCTACCGGACAACAAGCGGTGCGATCCGATGCGGATTTTGCAAATTTCCGCTCGAATCGCACCGCTTGTATCTATTAAGCTTTACGCCCCGATTTTTTGAATATAGCGGTTGGTGGCAATTTTTGCCGATAACCAGCCGAGAAAAACGCTACTGACGATAATCAAACAGATCTCACTGAGATCAAACCCGTGTAACTCGAATTTGACGGTGAACATATCCGAGACATAACGCACCACGCCGGTAAAGTAACTGATGGTCATCGCACTGAACAACAGCGCCAATACGCTGCCGAAGAAACCGTATACCATTCCCGTATATAAAAACGGACGGGCAATAAAATGATCCGTTGCCCCCAATAACTGCATCACTTCGATCGAGGCGCGACTGTTTGACACATCGGATCGCACGCTGTTGCTAATGACCAAAAATACGGCAATAAACATTAATAAGGTGCAAGTGACCGCCACGCGTGCAATCAGCCGGGTTAATGCCGTTAATTTTTCAAGCCAGCCGTTATCCAAACGGACTTCTTGTACGCCTTTGATTTTCTGTAAACCGTCTCGAAACGCCAACATATTCTCAGGAGAAGTGAAATCCTTTTTCGGCTTTAACATCACCACCGCCGGCAGCGGGTTGTCGTCCAAAATATCCAATGCTTCACCGAAACCGGACCATGTCCGAAATTCATCCAAGCTCTGCTGGCGGGAAATATAATTCAACGACTCGATTTTATCCGCATCGAATTGGCGAATCCGTTCAACCACTGATTGAACATCGTTTTCCGCCAAATTTTTATGCAAATAGACCGTCAATTCAGGTTCCGGATAAAATTCCGATGCTGCCTGACTGGTATTTTTCCACAATAAATAGCTGACCGTCGGAATCGTAAGTGACACGGCGATGACCAAAATCGTCAATAAGGTCCCGAATTTACGTTTAAACAGATCCTGCCGAACCGAGCGTAAAATATAACGGGTTTGTGTATTAAATGAATGTAGCATGATCAATCCTTAAGCCTTAAGATGCCCTTCTTCCAACACCAAGCACGGTTTCGGGCGTTGAGCAATAATATTGGTATCGTGAGTCGCAATCAGTACCGTCGTTCCGGCTTTGTTAAATTCTTCAAAAAGACGGAAAATTTCAAAAGAAAGTTTGTCGTCAAGATTGCCGGTCGGTTCATCCGCCAATAACAACAGCGGACGATGAACAATGGCTCGGGCAATATCCACCCGCTGTTGCTCTCCGCCTGAAAGGTGTAACGGTGAGAAATTTGCTTTATTTTCCAACCCGACGCGTGATAGCGCCAAACGCGCTTCCCGTTCCACCGTCGCCTGATTCAATCCCATGATAATCAGCGGTAAAGCCACGTTATCCAGTACGGAACGATCCGTCAATAAACTGTAGTTTTGATGCACCATCCCGATCTGGCGGCGTAAAAACGGTAACTCATGCTCCGCCAAACGGGTAATATCATGTCCGTTAAACATCACTTGTCCGCCGTTGGCACGTTCAATCCCCATAATCAGCTTAAGTAATGTCGTTTTTCCCGCACCGGAATGACCGGTAATATATGCCATTTCTCCTTTAGGCAAATGAAAGCTAATTCCTTGCAATGCCGGTCTACCGCCACCTTTATAGGCTTTACTGACATTGGTAAATTTGATCATGACTTCTCTTCCTCGTGGGCAAATAATGCCTCAATAAATTCATCCGCATTAAACGGGCGTAAATCATCAATTTTTTCGCCCACACCGATATAACGAATCGGAATATTAAATTGATCAGCAATGGCGAAAATCACCCCGCCTTTTGCCGTGCCGTCGAGTTTGGTTAGGGTAATTCCGGTTAAACCGACCGCTTCATTAAATAATTTCGCTTGACTGATGGCATTCTGCCCCGTACCGGCATCTAACGTCAGCATAATTTCGTGCGGCGCGCTTTCATCATATTTTTTCATCACGCGCACGATCTTTTTCAGTTCGTCCATCAGATTATTTTTATTTTGCAAACGCCCTGCGGTATCGGCAATCAACACATCAATACCTTTTGCCGCCGCCGATTGCATGGCATCGAAAATCACGGAGGCGGAATCGGAACCACTACTTTGTGCGACCACCGGAATGTGATTACGTTCTCCCCAAACTTGAAGTTGTTCTACGGCCGCTGCTCGAAAGGTATCGCCCGCCGCCAACATCACCGACTTGCCTTCCGCTTGGAATTTGCGCGCCAATTTACCGATCGTTGTGGTTTTTCCGACACCGTTTACCCCGACCATTAAAATCACATACGGTTTTTTTTCTTCTAAAACCAACGGCTGAGCCACCGGTTTTAGTACTTCCGCCAGTTCTAATTTTAGTTGTTGATAAAGTAATTCGGCATCACGCAATTGCTGTTTTGTTGCATGCTGCGTCAAATTATTGATGATTTTCGTCGTGGTCGGCATACCTAAATCCGCCATCAATAACTGCTCTTCCAACTCTTCAAACAGATCATCATCGATCTTTTTACCGCGGAAGAAATTGCGGAAACCGGAGCCGATACTTTGCTTGGTTTTAATCAACCCTTTGATTAAACGGCTAAAAAAGCCGCCTTCACTCGGTTTTTCTTGATAAGCTGCTTGTTCGGTTATTTCTTCGACGATCGGTTCGTCCTTTTCCGTTTGAACAAGCGGTTCTTCCGATACGGCGGAGAGGTCAGACGATTTATCGTCGTCATCCGAATCTTCTTTGTCAAACATCTCCTCAAGACGTTCAACTTTTTCTTCAACGGTATCTTCAATCGCCTCCCATTTTGCTTCTGCTACAGCTTTGAGCTCCGCGACTTTTTCTTCCACAAAATCTTCGGCCACATCCAGTTTTTCTTCAATGCGATCTTCGATTTGCTCAACCCATTCGTCAATCCGATCTACCGTCTCTTCAAGACGATCTTGCGCTTGCTCGGCATAGGCTTTGACATCATCGATGTTTTGTTCGACCTTATCGATAACCTCTTGAATCGCCCCTTTTGCTTCCGACTCCAACGTCGGTTTTGCAATTTGTTGCTCGGAACCGACCGCTTGTTGATTCGTTTCGTCCGCTGTCTGCTCGGCTTCCTGCTGAAGAGCCGATGGCGTTTCTTGTTGTTCTTTTTTGCCGAACCCTAACCAAGACCAAAAGCCTTTTTTCTTTTTCTCATCCGTCATTTTTTACACCCGCATAAAATTAAAAAATCCATTTTGCTGAAAAATGGAATAAACTGATGCTAGTTTAGCATTTTTATCGATTATTTTTATTAGCAGGTATGAAAAAAACGCAAATTTCTCTACAAAATCGTCAACAGGGTGAAGTCCGAGTGATTGCCGGATTATGGCGCGGACGAAAACTACCTGTACTGACGGCGGAAGGATTACGCCCGACGACGGATCGGGTGAAAGAAACCGTTTTTAATTGGTTGATGACGGATATTGCCGATTCACGCTGTTTGGATTGTTTTGCGGGCAGTGGCTCACTCGGTATCGAAGCCTTATCCCGCCGAGCGCAAGCGGTCACTTTCCTCGAAAAATTTGCAAATGCCGCCGTTCAATTGAAAAAGAATTTACTCGCCCTAAAAACGGAAAAAGGCACGGTCATACAAACCGACAGTCTGCAATTTTTAGCGCAAAAAAACAGCGGTGAACCGTTCGATATCGTGTTTGTCGATCCGCCTTTTCATCAAGGTTTTGTGCCGCAAGTCCTTGCTCACCTTGCCCAAAACGGCTGGTTGGCTGAAAATGCCCTGATTTATGTTGAAACGGAAAAACATCATATGCCATTAGCGCTCCCTGAAAATTGGCAAATCATCAAAGAAAAGCCAGCCGGACAAGTAATGAGTCGCTTGATTCGCACAAATTAATGCCAAAATTGTGATCTTGTTCAAATTTTAGGTAAATTCATTACAAATGAAGCAAATCTTCCTTTATAATCCAATTTAATGAAGTTTTATTTCAACTTTTGATTTTCTAGGAGGATGTATGCGTTTAGTTCCTTTGGAATGCGCGGAGCAAGTCAGTCAATGGGCTGCTCGTTATATCGTTGATAAAATCAACGCTTTTCAACCGACGGCGGACAGACCGTTCGTACTCGGCTTACCGACCGGCGGTACCCCTCAAAAAACCTATAAAGAGTTAATCAAACTCTACCAAGCGGGGGAAGTCAGCTTTAAACATGTGGTAACGTTTAATATGGATGAATATGTCGGCTTACCTAAGGAACATCCTGAAAGTTACCACACGTTTATGTACGAAAATTTCTTCAACCATGTGGATATCCAGCCGCAAAATATCAATTTATTAAACGGCATGGCGGAAGATGTAGATGCTGAATGCGAACGTTATGAAGAAAAAATCCGTTCTTACGGTAAAATTCATCTGTTTATGGGGGGGGTCGGCGTCGACGGTCACATTGCCTTTAACGAACCGGCTTCATCATTGAGTTCCCGCACCCGCATCAAGACATTGACGGAAGATACGCTGATTGCTAATTCGCGTTTTTTTGATAACGATGTCAATAAAGTGCCGAAGTTCGCCTTAACCGTCGGTGTCGGAACATTACTGGATGCGGAAGAAGTGCTGATTCTTGTCACCGGTTATAATAAAGCATTGGCGTTACAAGCTTGTGTTGAAGGTCCGATCAATCATTTGTGGACAATCAGCGCAATACAATTGCATCGCCGTGCGGTTGTGGTCTGCGATGAACCGGCGACGCAAGAGTTGAAAGTTAAAACCGTCAAATATTTCAAACAATTAGAACAAAATGTTGCTCGTTAGGAGGACAAATGAACCACTATGCATTGACGAACTGCGTGATTTATACCGGTGATGCCGTACTCTATCAACATGCCGTCATTGTCAATCACGATAAAATCGAGGCGATCGTTCATCAACAACAACTCCCGAAAGAACTTCGTCAGATTGACTTGGAAGGCGCAAATCTGTCGGCAGGCTTCATTGATTTGCAACTGAACGGCTGTGGCGGCGTGATGTTTAACGAAGATATCAGTGTCCGCACACTCGAAATTATGCAAGAAGCAAATTTAAAATCAGGCACGACCAGCTATCTGCCGACTTTCATTACCTCCCCGGATGAAGGGATGAAGCAGGCGGTGCAGGTCATGCGAGAATATCTTACCAAACATAAACATCAAGCTCTCGGTTTACATTTAGAAGGTCCTTATTTAAGTGTGGCGAAAAAAGGCGTTCATCGCCCGGAATATATTAGGGAAATCAGTGGAGAGATGTTGACGTTTCTATGCGAAAACCGTGATGTCATTACTAAAATCACGCTTGCGGCTGAAAATCCAACAGCGGATCATATTAAAACATTTGTGGATGCAGGGATCATTGTTTCTCTCGGTCATTCCAACGCAACCTTTACCCAAGCCAAACAACGCATTCAAGAGGGAATCGGCTTCGCCACTCATTTGCACAATGCAATGTCACCAATCAGCTCCGGACGTGACGGCGGTGTAGTCGGTGCCGTATTGGATAGTGATATTTATGCGGGCATTATCGTTGACGGCTTGCACGTCGATTGGAGCAATGTGCGTATTGCCAAAAAAGTGAAAGGCGATAAATTAGTGATCGTGACCGATGCGGTTGCCCCGGCGGGTACAACGGATATGGAATATTTTATCTTCGTCGGTAAAAAGGTACTCTATAAAGACGGCAAATGCATAGACGAGTTCGGCAGCCTTGGCGGTGCGGCAATTACCATGATCGAGTCAATCCGCAACATGATGCAACATACCGATTTGTCGTTAGATGAAGTGATTCGGATGTGTACCCTTTATCCTGCACGAGCCATTCATGTAGACGATCAATTAGGATCGATCGCTCCCGGTAAAATTGCGAATTTAACGGCATTTAATCATCAATTTGAGGTATTAGGTACGGCGGTCAACGGTCATTGGAAGTGGTCACACATTTAATGATCCGATTACCTAGAAAGACCGTTTCAAACGCTTGTTGAGGCGGTCTTTTTCGTTATACCGACAGAAATTCAAATTTTTATCAAATTCTTACTTGCTCTAAATTAACTTTTTGCGTAGAATTGCGCACCTATTTTATATGAATTTAAGGGTGCCAAACGCGCAGCGATAGGCACATATTAGCGGAGTAAATATGTACGCAGTTTTCCAAAGTGGCGGCAAACAACACCGAGTAAGCGAAGGTCAAGTTGTTCGTTTAGAAAAACTTGAAGTAGCGACAGGTGAAAAAGTTGAGTTCGACTCAGTGTTAATGGTCGTTAATGGTGAAGATGTTAAAATCGGTACCCCGGTTGTTGCCGGCGGTAAAGTAGTGGCAGAAGTGGTTGCACACGGTCGTGGCGAAAAAGTTCGCATCGTTAAATTCCGTCGTCGTAAACACAGCCGTAAACAACAAGGTCATCGTCAGTGGTTCACCGAGGTGAAAATCACTGGGATTCAAGCATAATTTCAGAGGAGATCAAGTAGATGGCAACTAAAAAAGCTGGTGGTTCAACTCGTAACGGTCGTGACTCTGAAGCTAAACGCCTTGGTGTTAAACGTTTCGGTGGCGAATCTGTATTAGCAGGTAGCATCATCGTTCGTCAACGTGGTACAAAATTCCACGCAGGTAGCAATGTAGGTATGGGTAAAGACCACACTTTATTCGCAACTGCTGACGGTAAAGTAAAATTTGAAGTTAAAGGCGAGAAAAATCGCAAATATGTCAGCATTATTGCTGAATAATCTTCAAAAGAATAAGATTAAAATGCCCCGCTAATATTTAGCGGGGTTTTTTATTACTCTTGAAATAAGTGGATTTATGTCAAAATCACAGCCTTTACTTGGTTTTCTCTTTGCCCTAACTGCTGTAATGATGTGGGGTATGTTGCCGATTGTGCTACAACAAGTACTGAAATTCATGGATACTCAAACGATTGTTTGGTTTCGCTTTGTTACCGCAATGGCCGGGCTTTTTGTTATTTTATTTTTTGCAAAAAAATTGCCGAAACCGACCGCTTGTTCGCGCCGTGATGTTTGTCTGCTGCTGTTAGGTATATTCGGCTTATCTTGCAATTTTTATTTATTCAATTTAGCGCTAAATCATATTCCGCCGGCGGCAAGTCAAATCATCAGTCCGTTTTCCTCATTAATCATGGCACTTATCGGGGTGTATCTGTTTAAAGAAAGTTTTGGTTTACATCAGAAAATCGGCTTAGCCATTGTACTGATCGGCTTGGGTTTGTTTTTCAATGATCGCCTTGACGATCTTGCGCAGATGAATGAATACGCGTGGGGAATGCTTTCTGCTGTAGGCGCAAGCTTGATTTGGCTTTGTTACAGCATTGCCCAAAAAATGATGCTGTATAAATTCAGCTCACCGCAGATCCTGTTATTTATTTATTTTGGCTGTAGCTTGGTATTCACACCGTTAACGGATTTATCTCAAACGGCAAATCTCACCGCTTTTGCGTGGTTCTGCTTAATCTTTTGCTGTTTGAATACCGTGATTGCTTATGGCAGTTATGCCGAAGCGCTAAATCGTTGGGAAGTGACGAAAGTGAGTGTTATGATGCCACTGATTCCAATCTGCACCATTTTGTTTTCGCACCTGGCATTTTATTTGCATCCGGAACATTTTACTGAGCCGGATTTTAATCACCTGACATATTTCGGCGCTATCGTTGTTGTATTCGGTGCGATGCTTTCCGCCGCCGGGCATAAACTTTTTTATCGACATAAACGGATTTAATATGAAGCCACAACGTCCATTACTTGGATTTTCGTTAGCCTTACTTACGGCAATGACGTGGGGAGCTTTACCGATTGCGGCACAAAAAATCTTGAGCATGATGAATGCTCAAACACTTGTGTGGATTCGCTTTGTGGTAGCAGCAATCGGTTTGTTCTTGATTTTAGGCTTTACAAAAAAATTGCCGAAACCGACCGCTTTCACTCCACGTTTTCTTTGGTTAATCGGATTAGGCGTGGTAGGTTTGTCGCTGAATTTTTTCTTATTTAGCTATGGTTTAAACTTTATTTCACCAACAACCAGTCAAGTATTGTGGCAGCTAGCCCCGTTCACGATGATCTTATGTGGCGTGGTGATTTTTAAAGAACAGTTTGGGCGACATCAGCAAATCGGCTTACTATTGCTTATTGTTGGTTTAATTGCCTTTTTTAATGAGCGTTTCGGGGAAATTTTTCAGTTTGGAACTTATGCTTTTGGGCTTCTTGTCGGAGCAGGTGCTGCAGTTGTTTGGGTGGTTTATGCGATCGCCCAAAAGATGATGTTAGCAAAATTTAGTTCACAGCAGATTTTGCTGATTATTTATACGGGTTGTGCATTGCTGCTTACCCCATTTGCCAGCCGGATAAACATAGATGGATTTGATCCGTTTTTATTGGGTTGTTTCATTTTCTGTTGTTTAAATACCTTGATTGGTTATGGTGCGTATGCCGAAGCATTAAATCACTGGGACGCATCAAAAGTGAGCGTAGTTACGATTTTAGTCCCGATTTTTACGATGGTTTTTTCAAGCATTGGACATTGGGCATTTCCCGATACCTTTGCAAGCCCTGATATGAATTTATTGAGTTATATCGGTGCATTTATTGTGGTGTCCGGCACGATTTTATCGGCGGTCGGGCATAAATTAGTTAAAAGAAAATAAACATTTCCCTTAGGCTGTATAGGGAAATAGGAGAAGATATGAAATTTATTGACGAAGCCCTGATCCGAGTTGAAGCAGGCGATGGTGGTAACGGTTGTGTCAGTTTCCGCCGTGAAAAATTTATTCCGAAAGGCGGCCCTGATGGTGGCGATGGTGGCGATGGTGGCGATGTCTATTTAATCGCTGACGAAAACCTAAATACACTTATTGACTACCGTTTTGAAAAACGGTTTGCCGCAGGTCGTGGTGAAAATGGTCGCAGTGCCGGTTGTACAGGACATCGTGGTAGTGACATCACCCTGCGTGTACCCGTTGGTACTCGTGCGATTGACAACGATACCCAAGAAGTGATTGGCGATTTAACTAAGCACGGAATGAAAATGTTGGTGGCAAAAGGGGGGTATCACGGTTTAGGAAATACTCGCTTTAAGTCATCGGTCAATCGTGCTCCACGTCAGAAAACCAACGGCACACCGGGGGAAAAACGTGATTTACAGTTAGAACTGATGTTACTTGCCGATGTGGGAATGTTAGGTTTGCCGAATGCAGGGAAATCCACCTTTATCCGAGCGGTATCCGCTGCAAAACCGAAAGTCGCAGATTACCCGTTCACCACCCTTGTGCCAAGTTTAGGCGTGGCACGAGTTGGGGCGGATCGTAGCTTTGTGGTGGCAGATATTCCAGGGTTGATTGAAGGTGCGGCTGAAGGTGCAGGCTTGGGGATCCGCTTCCTAAAACACCTAGAGCGTTGCCGAGTACTTATTCACCTTGTCGATATTATGCCGATTGATGAAAGCGATCCTGCACAAAATATCTCTATTATTGAGTCGGAACTTTATCAATACAGCGAAAAATTAGCGGATAAACCGCAATGGCTGGTGTTTAACAAAATCGACACCATTGGCGAAGAAGAAGCGAGAGAAAGAGCCGAAGCGATTGTAGAAGAGATCGGTTGGGAAGGTGATTACTACTTGATTTCTGCCGCCACAGGGCAAAATGTATCCGCTTTAACCCGTGATATTATGGACTTTATCGAAGCAAATCCGCGTGTTGAAGAAGAGGAAAAAGCAAAAGAAGAAGTCGCATTCAAGTGGGACGACTATCATCAACAAGCAATGTTAAACCCGATTACCGAAGACGATTGGGACGACTTAGATGATGACGGTTGGACGGAAGAAGATGATGAGGGTGTAGAATTCATCTATAAACCGTAAGCTTTGACAAGCGGTAAGTTCTTGCAAAAATTTTGCAAAATCTTACCGCTTGTTGTTTCAGTTATTTGCTTTGTGCAAACAACCATTCGCGAATCGCATTAATATTATAGGAAATTTTCCACGTACCGATATGAGCTTGACCGGGGCTGGTTGCATTTATACCATTTACTTGATCCGGCAAGGTTTTAGAGCGTACCGCCATATAATGCACATTGCCTTCTTTGGCTAACAACGCCTTCACTTCCGCATTATGCTCCGCTTCCGTGGCATTACCGTTGGTTAATACCGCTTTTTGCACCACTGCACCGTGTTTAGCTAACACATCTACAATCGCATTTTGCCCCGGGTAAGCTTTCGGATCGTCTTCCGAAACCAAAATAAAGAATTTATTTTTCGCCATCGGTGCGGTTTTTTCCGCCGCCCACTGCCCCGCTACAATATAACTGGCGGCGAAGAAATCCGGGTATTTGATGTTCATCGCAATCGACATCATCGCACCGCCCGACTGCCCTGTGGCATAGAGACGTTTAGTGTCGATGCTGTATTCTTTACTTAACGATTTAATCAAATTAATGGTAGCGTCCAAATCCGCAGGATCGTCTGATTTATCGTTCACAATCACATGATCAAACTGCGGGGCGAGCACAAAAGAAGGGTGTTTTGCCTGCCATTCGGGGCTTGCCCACACGGTCGCCCCGTTGCCCTGCCAAAGAGTATTTTTCACATTGTCGTTGGTTGCGCCTGCATCGTGAATGAACATCACCAACGGATACGATTTTTTCGGATCATAATTTTTCGGCACAAATAAATTGTATTTCACCACCACACCGTTGGCATCTTTAAACTCCAACTGACGAAAGTCATCCGCCACTAAATTGACCGTTTTTTCACTTTGTTTTTCAAAGGTCGGAACGGTTTTGCCTTGTTCGTCTTTTAACGGTACAAGCTGTTTGACGGTCAGCGTGGTATCCCGTTCGACCGACGGCTGGCGGGGCGCCGGCTGTATGGTGACGCCTGAATTCGCATCGTCTGCCGATAATGTTAAGCGAACGCCCGTAGTATCTGCTTGTGCGGAGGTAATGGTTCTCCCTTCAACGGCAAATTGCGACGGTTCTACGTTTACCGGTGCAGCCGTATATTTCAGCTCCACCGCCGTGACTTTCTGACCGGCACCGGTCGGTTCGCTGATTGCCGTAACGGATTGAATATCCGCATAAGCCGTTGAAATACCTGCGAAGAGCAACAAAGATAAGCGTGATTTTTTCATACGTTTTTCCTATTGCATATTAAGGCGCTTGAGCGCTTCACGAGCAGGTTCGCCGACATGATCGGTACGAATTGCAGATTTTTGATACCAACTGACCGCTTGCGTTAAATCTTTGGTTGTGCCGATACCGTTCTCATAAAGATAACCCAGCCAATATTGGCTGGTAATATCGCCTTTTTGGGCTGCAGATTGGAATGCGGCAAAGGCTTTTGCAGAATCTTGTGCGACGCCATAACCGTTGAGATAACTGAGACCGATATAGCGTCCGGCTTTCATATGCCCGAGCGCATCGGCTTGTCGGAAATATGTTAAAGCGTCGGCATAGTGTTGCTGGTTATACGCTGCGATACCTTGATCAAGCATCTGTTTTGCCTGCTCTTTTTGCGCATCTTGCAATGAACTTTGGCAAGCTATCGTTAAAAAACCGACTAATAGGATAAAAAATTTCTGCATAGATTCCTCACCAAGTGGTTATATAACCAATTTTATCGGTCAAATCTTAAGAAAACCTTAACGCTTGTTATAACGGCTTTAATTCCCCGTCTAACAATCTCGCCAGCAAAATTTTTCCGTCTTTAAAACGATATTCGCCGTATTGCGCTTGATTGTAGTAACTCGCTTTGCCTTCCGGAAAGAAAAAAGCATGAGTCGGGAGAGACAAATTCCAATACGTATCAACGTTAATCGGCACATACACCCCTTCGGCACAGCCCGTAAAGGTTTTCGGCGGAGAGAATTCGACTCGACAAAGTACTGCAACACCATTCTCATCCCTTTTCAGTAAAGCATATACCTGAGTGCCGTCCGGTTTTTGCTCCGGCAATGCGCTATAAACTTGTTCGAGCAACGCATAATTCAGCACCATATAATCCCCTTGCATCAAGGAGCGCGGATCTTGAGGCGCCAGTTTCAATACGATGGATTGACCGTTTTTCAACACGTCTTCATTTTGTGTAATCGCAACATTTGCAATGCTTAAAGTGAATATCAACGTTGCAAATGCCGCAAACGGAACTCGTTTTTGGCATGAAGCATTATCTTGCTCACTTTCCGTCTGATCAGGATATTGACGATACAAATATATGACGATAACGGCAAACAGGATTCCCGATGCCAGTAATAAATAAGATTTATATAACAGCGGCAACCATAAAGAATAATAATACAACCCTAATGTCACCATCATTGCCAATAAACTGAATACAAAAAGTGTCGTACTCCGCTTGGTATAGGCCAATAACATTAAGCTAAAGCAGAAAGCCAACAATGGACTACTGATAAACATCAAAGAAAACAGCGAAATCCAAACGGCGATGCTCCAATGAATCGAACGCATTTGCCCTCGATTCAGTAAGAAAAAGAGTACAAGCGGTGAGATTGGCTCAATAAAATGCAAAATAGTGAAAATCGACCAAGGTTCAACAAATAGATTAAACGTCACCAAATGAATGAAATCCACCACCGAATGTATCTCCGGTAAGGCCGCTGCTTCGGTCATGACAATATAATTCAAATGGCGACTAAAACTGAAATAAAGATAAAACAGTAAAAATCCCCAAGCCAAAGGGCGTAAATGAGTATGCTCAACGCTATAAAAAAGGATAAGTGTCACCAGTGGTAACCAATAATAAGCATATTGGCTAAAGAAATAGAAAATAAAGCCCGGCTGCTCCGACTCTTCGATATAGTAGCCGAGCAGACCAAATCCCCCGTTTCCCAAATAGAAAAACAGTAAGACTAAAATTTGTATCACGATAACCGTTCTTAACCATAGCGCCGAATTCATCATATAGACAATAACAGAAGCGCCAATCCCCATCCCCAATACAACCCAATACGATTGCTCTTCATTGGAGAACCAAAAACCAATCCACATCCATAATGCAATTAAAACACAAGCCGCCGCCAAATCCGTATAACTCTCATTGTGTCGAATAACCATTGCAATGCCGAAAGCGATCGCAGACACCACTAATAGAGAGTATTGTTCGGCATTCATCAAAAAGAAAAGGAACAGCAATAACATTACCGTACCTAAAATGGCGAGGAATAAGTATAAAATCTGCAAAGCAAGATGAGAGCGGAGCTGCGGAAAACCGGCAGCTTCTTTTTTGACCCGAACGGCAATAAAAATAATCGCTCCTAAGGTTAACAGCGTACCGAGCATGATTTCGCCGTTCTCCAGCAACCATAAATCCGCCGAGACAATCATCCCCAAGAAATGCAACACCCGGTTGAACAAATCCGCACGTTGTTTTTGATAAAACCGCAATAATGCCAATGATAATATCCAAGTGAGCGGTATCTGTGTCATATGTCCGAGACAAAATCCAATCAGTGTGCCGGCAAGCAACAGATTTTGTACTTTACTGACCACAAACCACGGATCTTGCCACCTGTTTTTGGTGTATTCGATAATACCGAGTATCAGCACATTCACGCCGACGACAAATCCCATATCGATTTGGTGAACAAATTGATAGCGTAATAATGTCAGGTTCAACGTAACCAAAAAAAGCAGCGCCCCGGCAATATTCGGAAAACAGAGCAATAGAGGTAACTGCAACAGTGTCCAAACCGCAAATAATTGCCACGGATCCGCACCGGTTTGATAAATTTGCCCGATCAAGGCGAGCAATGCCCCGATGACAATCAGCGAAACAAAAAGTAACGCACCGCTTGTGAAGACTTTATGCTGCCGGCTTTCTTTTCGATAAATCCCGACAGCAATCAGCGTTATCGTAACCAACAGCGCTTGAACGCCGTAAAGCTTTTGAAATTTGGTCAGCTGTTCCCAATTTGAGGCAATAAACGTTACTACGCCGCTTGAAAACAGCCCCACCGCCAATAATGCGAAAATCAGGCGTAAATATTTTTCCCAAGATTGATTAAAAAGTGTCATGTGTAAGGTCTTATTTTATTTGTAAAAAACGGGTTAAATCCTACCGCTTGTCATCAATTTTATCAATATCACACCGATCACCGTCGCCATAATGCCGACGATATTATGCAGTAGAAAAACACCTATCGTATTCAACCACTTTTCTTGAAGCAGTTTTTCTCCTATCTCCGCTGAAAATGCGGAAAATGTCGTGAAACTGCCGAGAAAACCGGTAATTAATAATAACTTGGAACTTTCTTCTAAATTCAAACCTAGCGCAATACCAATGAGAAAACAGCCAATCACATTCGCCATTAAAGTGCCAAAAGCAAATTGACTGATAAGCGGATTGAGCCATACACCGAGTTGCCAGCGGGAGAGTGCGCCGAGTACCGCACCGAAAGAGATAAGCAGAATTTGTGTCATCATCTGTTACACCAAAAACAGTACAGGAATTAAATTCATCACCATCATCGTCAAAATCGACTGGATCAAGCGGGACGATCCGAAGATAAATCCACGATTTTTACCGTTATCAAATTTCACCAGTAAATTCGCCATTGCCGTTAATGCATACACTTCAAGTAAGGTAAAAATCACCAGATAGATATAGGCAGAAACCAACGAAGCATAATGCAAGGTGATAAACCAAGGCATAACCATACCGACGGCTAAAATCGGGCTGGCGAAAATAAGTTGCTTACGGGTTAAATTGATATGCTTGGAGAAATACGATTGTAGGGCAACGGTCATCAACCCATTGATAAATAACGCAATCGGGATCTGCTCCGGGGCATTGAGTTTATTGTCAAACAGATAAGGAAAAATCACAAAAAACGACATTGCGACACTTAACGGCACAAACAGCATTAAGTGAACAAAAATAAACTCTTTGGTTATGATTTCTCGAATTTGCCCCCAACGAAATTTCACTAAATTGTTCACATTTTCCATTTGATAGAACGGCTTTGCCATAAACACAAATAACACCGCTTCCAAGAGAAAACAGCACCAGATTAACGCATTGATCTGTTCATATTTGATAAAGGGAATAGCGAGCAACGGAGCTGCCATCGACGACATACTGGTGACCCGTAAGAATTTGCCTTGTAAGCGAGTTTTCGCCGCATATTCATCGCCTGCCAATGCAAGTAAGCACGCCCTTGCATTAGTTGCAAACAGACAACTTCCCATACCAAAGCACATTGTCGCCATTAATAACACCGTGTAGCTTTCCGCTGACAAGAAGAAAACATAGGCGATCACATCGAGCATACAGCCGACTAACATCATTTTCGCCAAACCATAGCGGTCGCCTAATACCCCTGCAAAAATCGCAAGGGCTTGGCTACAAAAAAACAGTACCGACAATGAAAATGCGATCTGAGAGTTAGATAAGCCTTTTTGTTGCAGGTAGATAAAAAAGACCGTTTGCATTGAAAAATAAGCAAGGGTCGAAATAAAACGACGAGTGAGTAATAGTTTTTCTAAAGACATGAGATGGATAATGAAGCTGTTTTTTTAGTCTCGGTATAATGACAACATCATACTGCATTTACAGCAAAATTCGCAGCATGAATTACGATACCGATGATTTCACAAGATATATCCGATTTATCGCATTAATTTAGCCTAGATCAAAAGAAGTGGAAGTTTAGTCGACGAACACTTTTAATTCCTACTAAATCACTCTACTATTTGAACGCTTTAAAACCTACTGTTTTAGTGGGGTATTCTTTTTCTTATTTATTTTTTTGGAGTGATTTTATGTACTGCGTTCAATGCGAACAAACCATGGTAACCCCTGTGGGTAACGGTTGTAGTTTTGGTCAAGGGATGTGTGGAAAAACAGCCGAAACCTCAGACCTGCAAGATTTATTAATTGCCACTTTGCACAGCTTATCCGCTTGGGCGTTAAAAGCGCGTGAGCACGGCATCATCAACCACGATGCCGATAACTTTGCACCACGCGCCTTTTTTGCGACATTAACCAATGTCAACTTCGATTCAAACCGTATTGTCGGCTATGCCCAACAAGCGATTAGCTATCGTAACGAATTGATCAAAGCGGTCAGCGAAGTCGAGCCGAATCCAACTCTTGACCATCCGCTAGCTTATATTGAGTTGAAAGGCATTTCTATCGACCAATTAGCCGAACAAGCCAAAGCATTTGCACTCGATACCGACCGTAAAGAAATCGGTGAAGAGGTGCACGGCGTGCGTTTATTAGCTTTATATGGTTTAAAAGGCGCGGCAGCTTACCTTGAACACGCTTATGTATTAGGCAAATTCGACAATGATTTATATGTGGAATATCACGGTTTTATGTCATGGTTAGGTACAAAACCAAGCGATTTAAACGAATTGCTCGAAAAATCCCTTGCGATTGGTGCGATGAACTTCAAAGTGATGGCAATGTTAGACGCAGGCGAAACGGAAACGTTCGGCAACCCTGTACCAGCCAACGTCAACATCCGTCCTGTGAAAGGGAAATGTATCCTCATTTCCGGTCACGATCTAAAAGACTTAAAAGAGCTACTCGAACAAACCGAAGGCAAAGGCATTAATGTTTATACCCACGGTGAAATGTTGCCGGCGCACGGCTACCCGGAACTCAAAAAATACAAACATCTTGTCGGCAATTACGGCTCAGGCTGGCAAAATCAGCAAAAAGAGTTCGCACGCTTCCCAGGGGCAATTGTGATGACCTCAAACTGTTTAATCGACCCGAATGTGGGCGATTACGCCGATCGTATCTTCACTTGTAACATTGTTGGTTGGCCGGGTGTGGTGCATTTAGAAAAACACAACTTTGCACCGGTTATCGAAAAAGCATTGGCATGTGAAGGCTTCCCATATAGCGAGTTAGAACACTACATCACCGTTGGTTTCGGTCGCAAAACCTTAGTCGATGCTTCTGATGCGGTCATTGATTTAGTCAAAGCCGGTAAACTCAGCCACGTTTTTGTGATCGGCGGCTGTGACGGTGATAAGGAAGAGCGCCACTACTACACTGAATTGGCTTACGCTTTGCCAAAAGATACCGCGGTTCTCACCCTCGGCTGTGGCAAATACCGTTTCAATAAATTGGATTTCGGCACCATTGACGGCGGATTACCTCGCCTGTTAGATGCGGGTCAATGTAATGACACCTACTCTGCAATTATGTTAGCCGTTACGCTCTCACAAAAACTCGGTATCGGTTTAAATGAATTGCCACTTTCTATCGTGCTTTCTTGGTTCGAACAAAAAGCCATTATCGTGTTATTAACCCTGTTAGCCTTAGGCGTAAAAAATGTCTACTCCGGTCCGAGCAAACCGGCTTTCTTAAACGATAACGTGATGGCGTTATTACATGAGAAATTCGGCTTAAGCGGTTTAACCACACCGGAACAAGATTTCGGACACATTATCAACAAATAGTCGCAAGTAAGCGGTTGGATTTTGCAAAAAATTTACCGAATCCGACCGCTTGTCAGAGGAATAAAAAATGGCAAATACCAATAAAAATCCGTTATGTATCAATGAACTACAAGTGCATTCTATCGTTAAAGAAGCGCCTCACGTCACCACATTGAACTTTATCGCACAGGACTTCTATCCATACGAAGCAGGGCAATATGCGTTAGTCAGCATTAAAAACACCCCGCACATTACCCGTGCCTATTCGCTGTCATCCACCCCGGGCGAAAGCCGCTTCGTATCCATTACCGTGCGTGAAATTGAGGGGGGTGTCGGTTCAACCTGGTTAAACCACAACGTTAAAGTTGGTGATCAAGTCTGGTTTTCTAACCCAATGGGCGAGTTTTCATGCCAACAAATTTGGGCTGATAACTACTTATTGGTCGGCGCAGGTAGCGGCGTAACTCCAATTATGTCAATGGCACGTTGGTTGCTCGCCAACCGTCCTGAAGTCAATGTAACGGTCATTCACTCGGTACACTCGCCTGAAGACGTCATTTTCAAACAAGAGTGGGCAGCATTAAAAGCGAAATACCCGAAACTGAATCTCGTGATCAACGCATCCGTTGATGCCACCGAAGGCTTTGCAAGCGGTCGAATTTCCACAGAAATTGTCAAAAATGCCGTACCGAATATCGCCGATTACACCGTAATGACTTGCGGCCCTGAAGCCTATATGAATGCGCTGAAAGAGATCGTTCTGTCACTCGGCGGCTTGGAAGAGCGTTTCTTTACTGAAGCCTTCTTCAACACGGCATTAGCCGGCGAAATCAGTAGCGACAAGAAAACCACGCTCACGATCAACGGCGTGTCACAAATCAAAGCAGAAGTGCCGGTCGGCATGACATTATTAGCTGCGCTAGAAGCGCAAGAGCAACCTGTGGTTTCAGGCTGTCGCACCGGTTTATGCGGTTTATGCAAAACCAAAGTGACGGGCGGGAAATATGACGTGGTGAATACCGGCGATTTAACCGAAGACGAGATCGCACAAGGTTACGTGCTGGCGTGTAGTTGCCGAGTGAAAGAAAACGTCTCTGTGACCCTCTAACCCCAATAAACAAGCGGTGACTTTTCCGCCGAATTTTGCAAAATTCCGTGAAAAAGTCACCGCTTGTATTTTATCGTTTTACGCCGAGCGCAAATCTTTCGGGCGGATGCCGAGGGCAATCAATGAGGCAAAATAACTGATCGCCGCCAATATAATCAACCATGCCAACCAATGCACTTTCGCCCAAAAGTGTAGGCTTGCCCAACCGTTCAAATCCGGTGAAAAATAAGAGACTAGCGCTCCCATAATACAAGCGGAAATCAGCAGTTTCAGGGTAAATATCGCCGTTTTCAGCGTCACATGATAAATCCCTTTTTGCGCCAAACCGCGATAAAGCAAACCGGCATTGACGGCGGCGGATAGCGCCGAAGCCATCGCCAAACCTAAAAAGCCGAACGGAATCGCCAACACGCCGAAACAGATATTACTGACTGCCGCAATCATCCCAATCTTGACCGGCGTTTTGGTATTTTGGTGAGCGTAAAAACCATTGGCGAGAATGTTGATCAACATATAGCTAATCAAACCAAAGCACATGACAAATAACGCTTGAGAAGAGGCGATCACATCCGTCAGTTGGAATTTGCCGTGCATAAACATGGTTATCATCATCGGCTGAGCCAACACCATCATGCCTATCATAGCGGGTACACCGAGCAACAACACCATTCTCACGCCCCAATCCATTGTCTGCTCAAAACGGACTTTACGCTGATCGTGTTCAAGATCTTTTTGTTTCGCAATACGGGACAAACTCGGCAAAATCACCGTCGAAATCGCAATACCGAACAGTCCTAGCGGAAACTCAATTAAACGGTCGGCATAATAGAGCCAGCTGATCGACCCGGTAATCAGAAAGCTGGCAATCACTTGGTTTAGCAACAAATTCAGTTGGGTGACCGACACCCCGAACAAGGCGGGAATCATCAGGTTACGCACCTTCTTCACGCCTTCATCGTGCCACGCCCATTTGGGTTTCACCAACATGCCTTCTTTTTTCATAAACGGGATTTGAAATAAGAACTGCAACAATCCGCCTAAAAAAACGCCCCACGCAAGCGCCGTATCGGGCGAATCAAAATACGGCGAGGCGAAAATCGCCACCGCAATAATCGCCACATTCAGCAACACCGGAGAAAACGCCATCACGCCGAATTTGCCGATGGAATTTAAAATTGCCCCGGATAACGCAACAAACGTGATAAACCATAAATAAGGAAAGGTAATTCTGAGCAACAACGAGGCTTGTGTGAATTTTTCCGCATTCGGACCGTCATTCAGCCAATCTAAAAACCAACCCGTTCCGAATAATGCGGCAATCACCGGTGACGCTAACATTGCCACTAGCGTTACGATCGTCACTAAGCCACCGAGCGTTCCGGAAACTTTGGCGATAAATTCGCGGGTTTTGTCGGGATCGTTATCGGCGTTATATTCCGCTAATACCGGAACAAAGGCTTTGGAAAATGCGCCTTCGGCAAATAAGCGGCGAAGAAAATTAGGAATACGGTTGGCGAATAAAAATACATCGGCGGCAACGCCCGCACCGAGTAAGTTCGCGACAACGACATCTCGAATTAAACCGAGTATGCGAGAAATCAATGTCATACCACTGACAATCATGCCGGATTTTAATAATTTCTTGCTCACAATCTGCTCTCTTTGTCTTCTTAAAAAATTGATCGGGATTTTAGCAGTTTGTTATAGGAAAATCAGAAAAAAACTGTTAAAATCCGCCCCTATCTTTTACTCAAGAACACTTCTTGTGTGAAACGATGTTATTTTCAAGCCCGTGTCTCGTTGAAAATGAATCTTTTAAACTATCGATAGCACATAAAACGTTGTTTTATGTTTTTTTTATTTTTACACAGATTTCTTTAGGAGTTTGACCTTGGCTAATATCAAGTCAGCACAAAAACGCGCGATTCAATCTGAAAAACGTCGCCAACACAACGCAAGCCAACGCTCAATGATGCGTACCTTCATCAAAAAAGTATACGCAGCCGTAGCAACCGGCGATAAAGCCGCTTCGGAAGCCGCTTTCGTTGAAATGCAAAAAGTTGTAGATCGTATGGCATCTAAAGGCCTTATCCATGCGAATAAAGCAGCTAACCACAAATCTAAATTAAGCGCGCAAATCAAAAAATTAGCGTAATGCCTTTGTTTAGAAATTTGCAAATTTCTGTTAAAAACCGACCGCTTGTAGGTCGGTTTTTTTATTTATTCACTGCCGTACGAATGGCTATACATCGTACGTTCCCATCACGGAAGCTTGTGCCAAAACGTGTCCTTGCATGGCGAAATGTAATTCATTAAACCGAAAACCCGGCGCTAAATTCAATTTGGTATCCAGTGCATACACGATTAACTCGTAACGGTGTAAACAATTTGGCGGTGCCATGCCGCCATAAGAAGAAGCCTCTGTGATATCGAATTTTCCCAACACGCTTGCCCAACTGTTTGCACCTTGAACATAGTCAGTTGCCTGCAAACTCTCGTTTTCCGCAATGTGCGTTCGCTCTAAATCGGCAATCAGCCAGTGAATCCATACAAATCCGCTTGCGGTAATGGCGTCCTTATCTTCCAATACCACGGCAAATGATTTCGTGCCTGCCGGCGCATTTTGAATGTCAAACGGGATAGAATACGTCGGCATGCCGTTCGGACTGAATTGTGCGCCCCGTTTACCGTATTTGTCTTCAAATGCACCGTTTTTGATGGCTGAACTGGTAACGATCATAGTGACTCCTTGTTGAGATAATGAAGATTCGTGTAAATAATACCGAACAAGCGGTTAAATTCCCTCAATTTTTTACAAAATTTTGATACAATCCTTCCATTTACAGTTTATATAACATTAAGAGACCGAATAATGAACACAAGTACTTTTAACCGTTGTTGGTCACGTGTTGTTTTACATGCATTATTGCGTTATGGCGTTAAACACATTTGTATTGCACCGGGTTCACGTTCGACCCCGCTGACACTTGAAGCTTTATTTCTTCAAAATCAAAACCACGTTGAATGTCACAGTCATTTCGATGAACGCGGTTTGGGCTTTTTCGCATTGGGGCTGGCTAAAGCGACCAACGATCCCGTTGCGATTATCGTCACCTCCGGTACTGCCGTCGCCAATTTATATCCCGCAGTGATTGAAGCAAGTTTGACGCATCATAAATTGATCGTCCTTTCCGCCGATCGTCCGCCGGAGTTAATCGGTTGCGGAGCAAACCAAGCCATTCAACAGCCGCATATTTTCGGCGATTATCCGATTGCCGCGATCAACCTGCCGAAACCGACTGTGGATTTCAGTGCAAATTGGTTGGTCGCAACGATTGAACAAGCCTGTACCAAACAGCAGCAACAAGGCGGCGTGGTGCATATTAATGCGCCGTTTGCCGAACCGCTGTACGAGGCTGATGAGCAGGCGATTGCAGCGGATCCGTGGCTGACACCGATTCAACGCTGGCTGAATCAATCAAAAACAAAATGGATCGATCAACAAGCCACCCAGCAAGATGTATTGATGCATGAAAATTGGGATTATTGGCGTACCAAACGCGGTGTGGTGATTGTCGGTAAATTGCCGCTTGAACAAGGTATGGGGCTGAAATTATGGGCGGATACCTTGGGCTGGTGTTTAATCAATGACGTACAGTCCGGTATCGAGGCAAGTTTGCCTTACGCCGATGTATGGTTGTCGAATAAAACCGTCGAACAACGCTTATTGCAAGCGGATATCGTCATTCAATTCGGCTCACAGTTGGTCAGTAAACGGGTTAATCAATTTTTAGCCGCATTCAAGGGTGAATTTTGGTTGGTGGACGACTCGCAAGATTATTTGAATCAATATGCTCACCAACAAACCCGTTTCGTGGCGAAAGCACACCATTTTACCCGTGTTCACCCGCCGTTACGTCAAAAACCTTGGTTGCTTGAACCGCTGGCACTGTCCCAATTCTGTGCGACCTTCATTGAACAACAGGTGGGCGGAAATCTCAATGAAGCGTCATTGGCACATCATATTGAGCGCGTACTGCCGGCAAACGGCAACCTCTTCTTAGGTAACAGCTTATTTGTGCGTTTAGTCGATGCGCTTTGCAAATTGCCGGAAGGCTATCCGGTTTATACCAATCGCGGAGCGAGCGGTATTGACGGCTTAATCGCCACGATTGCCGGTATCGCCAAAGGTAACGGCTTACCGACTGTCGGGGTGATCGGAGATATCTCCAGCTTGCACGATCTCAATTCGATTTCGCTGCTACGTCAAATTACTCAACCGACCATTTTATTTATCATTAATAATAACGGCGGCGCTATTTTTGATATGTTACCGATCGACGCGCAAGCAAAAGAGAAATTCTATCGTTTGTCGCATAATTTGGAGTTTTCACAAATTGCCACGATGTTCGGCTTAGAGTATTTGCGACCTTATACTTGGGCGGATCTCAGTACGAAATTAAAACAAGCTTATGTCCGCAAAGGGGTCACGATTGTCGAAATTAAAGTCAACGATCAAGAAGGCAGCGCACTGTATAAGACGCTCATCGAACAAATCTCACGCGCCTCGATCGACTAATGTTGGCACATCAATGGTACGGTTCTTCCGGTATGCCCGTTGTTTTTCTGCACGGGCTGCTCGGTTCGCAAGAAGATTGGGCGGACATCATTGCTCTTTTGCAAAATTCTCCGCAAATCCGATCGCTTGTGATCGACCTGCCTTTTCACGGCAAGAGCGGACACATTGCCTGCCGTGATTTTCATGAAATGCGCAACCTGCTGCATTCCACACTCACGGCATTGCTACCGCCTCAGCCGTTCTTACTTGTCGGTTATTCGTTGGGCGGAAGAATCGCGTTGGATTATACCTTGAATATGCCAAACCGCTATTTGTGCCATACGGTTTTGGAAGGCGCCCATGTCGGCTTGAATGATGAGAATGAACGGGAAAACCGTCGTATTCATGATGCGGCTTGGGCAAGCCGCTTTCGCCACGAACCGATGAAAGACGTTTTAACCGCATGGTATCAGCAACCGGTTTTTGCTGCGTTGGACGATCACAAGCGGTCCGTTTTAATCGAAAAAAAGCAAAAAAACAACGGAAAACGGATTGCGCAAATGTTAGAGGCGACCGGCTTGGCAAACCAACCTTTTTACGGCAAGCATAATTTATCGCAATGTACTTTTTTGATCGGTGAACATGATCGAAAATTTCGTCACATGGCGGAAACATACCGTTTGCCTTATCAACTGATTTGTCATGCCGGGCACAACGCCCATTTTGAAAACCCGGCACAGTTTGTCAAACAACTTCTCAACATCATCAACAAGGAATACTCATGGCTTTACACCGTTGCCCGGAATGTCGTAAAAAAATCAGCGACAGTGCGATAACGTGTCCGCATTGCGGATTTTCGTTTAACGAGGCGGATTTAGAAAGGTATAAACAAAAATTGGAACAACGCCGCTTACATAATCAGGAAATCAACCGAAAAAGTGCCAAACTGCATCTCATTTGGCTGGTCGTGTTTATCATCGTGATCGGCATTGCCGGCTGGTGGCAATCCTAAAAGCAAAACGGCTACAAATACTTGTAGCCGTTTGATCAATTAGAAGCTGATTGAAGATTTGATTTTCTCTAATGTTGCTTCACCAACACCTGAGACTTTTGAAAGCTCTTCGATATTTTTAATCTTACCGTTTTTGTTACGGTAATCGATAATGGCTTTTGCTTTGGCTTCACCGATACCGGACAAGGATTGTAAGGTGCTGGCATCCGCCGTATTGATATTGACCTTTCCTTTTCCGGCAACATTTGATTTCGCAGATTTAACATCGTTTTTTACAGAAGCCGCCTTATTGCTTGCCGTATCTTTTGCTGCCGTAACTTTATTTTCACCGGAGGTTTTAGCCGATGCTGCTTTGGTTGATACCGTTTCTTTAGCAGAAGTTACCGCATTGCTTGTTGATGTTTTTGCGGAAGTTGCTTTTGTCATAGCCTGTTCTTTCGCACTGCTTACTGACTTCGTCGCTTTTTCACTTACGCTATTTTTTGCAGAAGAAGCGGCGTCAGTCACGGTTGATTTTGCAGAATTTTTTGCGGAAGTGACCGCTTGCGTTGCACCTTCCTTCACCGTTGTTAACGGTGTCGTCGTTTCCGCAAAAGTGGCTGATGAAACAGCCATCGCAATACCCAATGCCAATAATGATTTTAATGATTTCATCGAAAATCCTCATAAATAAAATGAATGCACATTGTCATGCCAAACATGACAACCCGTGCGCTATAAGACTGAAAATAATAAGAGAAGTTCATAAAAACGAAAAGGCTGTCTCCGAACGGAAACAGCCTTTAGTATTTAAGCAATTATAGATTAATCACGGCAAAAAAGACCAATACACTGTAAAGGCTTGATAATCCGTAGAAAATCACACCGCTTGCCGGTAAATGAATTTTAAAGTCGTGTAATCCGTGGTGAATACGGTGCATCGCACACCACATTGGGAAAATCAGTAAAACTAAAATTGCTAATTTCCCAATCCAGCTGTGTAAAAAATACACTAATTCGGTCATGTTAAATTTATCTATTAAACCGAACGGCAGTAAAAAACCAATGATTAAAATTAACACAGGGTAGAAAATTGCGCTGACGGTTGCGCCTGAACCGAACAGTAACCATACGACCGGCTCATTTGAACGTTTTGGTGCTTCTTTCATTTTCTTCCCTCCGTTACACGTACATTAAAATTAAGATTATAAGGCTGACAACGACAGTTACCACCCATAACCCTAATGTAATGATATTTGGATTAATACGTTCGTTTTTTACGACAATATTTAATACTTTCGGTGTCATGCGATAATAAGTGACCGTATGCAACACCGCCGCTCCCAGTGCGATGATATTTAAAATCACCACAATCGGGTTTTGTAAAAAGTCGATAAAGTGTGCAAAACCCATATGCCCGTTTCCGAGACTGATTACACCATAAAGTAATACTAAACAGAACCAAAGTGTTGGAATTGAAGTCGCTTCACGCGCAATGTAGAGTTTGTAAAAATCTAACTTTTTCCACCAAGTCGGTTTCATTTCACGCACATATTTTTTGCGTTTGCTTGCTGTTGTTGTCATTCTACTCTCCTTACTTTTGCGGTTTTAGCATTGCAAAAACATAATCTTTTGAGCTTTCCACTTTGCCTTGGTTGACTGCCGAAGCCGGGTCCACATGTTTCGGACACACTTCCGAGCAATAGCCGACAAATGTACAACTCCATACCCCGTTCTTACCGTTGATGATCTTCATCCGCTCGGCTTTACCGTTGTCACGGTTATCCAGGTTATAACGGTGTGCGAGAGTCAATGCCGCCGGGCCGACAAATTCCGGATTCAGACCGAATTGCGGGCAAGCCGCATAGCATAAACCGCAGTTAATGCACATTGAGAAGGTACGGTATTTCTCAAGTTGTGCCGGCGTTTGTTTGGTACGGCTTTTCGCCAATTCCGCCGAAGGATGCGGTTTACCGTCCAACTCCGGTGCTTTATTACCGATAATGTACGGTTTAATGCTCTCTAAACTTTCGATAAAGTGGCTTAAATCGACTACCAAATCACGTTCAATCGGGAAGTTTGCCAGCGGTTCGATTCGCATATGACCGCTGTAATCGCGTAAGAACGTTTTACAGGCTAATTTCGGCTTACCGTTAACCATCATCCCGCAAGATCCACAAATTGCCATACGGCAAGACCAGCGGTATGAAAGTTCCGGTTCCAATTCATCCTTGATATAACCAAGCGCATCGAGTAACGAAGTTTGGCTATCATAAGGTACTTCATATTTTGATAAGTACGGTTCGTTATCTTGTTCAGGGTTATAACGAAGTACTTCTACCGTCATTTTATTTGGGTTAGTCATCTTCTGTTACTCCTTTTTTGCGGCTGCAGCTTTTTCTTGCGCTTCGGCTTCTGCACCGTATACGCGTTTAGCAGGTTGTGATTTGGTGATCTTCACGTCGCTGTATTTAATCGTTGGTGCACCGTCGGCGTTGTAGAACGCGAGAGTATGTTTCAAGTAGTTTACATCATCACGCTCTTCATAATCCAAACGTTGGTGCGCACCGCGTGATTCTTTACGTTCTACCGCTGAAGAGGAGATAGATTGCGCCACATCCAAGATATAACCCAACTCGATTTTGTAGAGTAAATCGGTGTTAAAGACACTTGAGCTATCTTTCACTTTGATACGTTTATAACGTTCTTTTAACTCCGCAATTTTCGCTACGGTTTTTTCCATACTGTCTTGTGTACGGTAAATACCACAGCCTTCTTCCATGGAATCACCCATTTCGTTACGGATTTGTGACCAAGATTCTTCACCTTCCTGACGGGCTAGTGCATAAACACGCTCCAGCACGTCCTGCGCTTGTGCATCAATGACCGCTTGATTACGTGTCGTCGCTTCAACGGCACGTTGCGCCGCCATTTCACCGGCCACCTTACCGAAAACAACCAATTCCGCCAATGAGTTAGAACCTAAACGGTTTGCGCCGTGTAAACCGGACGATGCACACTCACCTACGGCAAACAAGCCTTTAATGCAAGTTTCCGCTTTTTGGTCAACTTCAATACCGCCCATGGTATAGTGAACAACCGGGCGAACAGGAATCGGAGCTTTTGCCGGATCAACGCCTTCATACGCTTTGGCTAATTCACAGATAAACGGCAAACGTTCCAACAGGTATTTTTCCCCTAAATGACGAAGGTCAAGATGAACAACATCGACACCTTTCGCCGTTTTTAACGTATTACCTTTACGCCATTCTTGCCAGAACGCTTGAGAAACTTTATCACGCGGACCAAGTTCCATATATTTGTTTTCCGGTTTGCCGACCGGGGTTTCCGGTCCCAAACCATAGTCTTGTAAGTAACGGTAACCGTCTTTATTGACCAAGATACCGCCTTCTCCTCGACAACCTTCGGTCATTAAAATACCGGTATTCGGTAAGCCCGTCGGGTGATATTGTACGAACTCCATATCACGGAGCGGTACGCCATGACGATACGCCATAGATAAACCGTCACCCGTTACGATACCGCCGTTGGTATTGAAACGATAAGCACGGCAACCACCGCCGGTTGCGATAACAACCGCATTGGCATTGATTTGCACGAAAGTCCCTTCCATCATATTCATTGCCACACAACCGCGGGCTTGACCGTCGTCGACTAAAATATCTACCACAAAGTGCTCGTCAAAACGGATAATTTGCGGGTATTTGATAGACGTTTGGAAAAGAGTATGTAATAAATGGAAGCCGGTTTTATCGGCGGCAAACCAAGTCCGCTCGATTTTCATTCCGCCGAAACGACGCACGTTGACATCGCCGTCCGCTTTACGGCTCCAAGGACATCCCCAACGCTCCAATTGCGTCATCTCAACGGGAGAATGTTCTACAAAGTATTCCACAACATCTTGCTCACACAACCAGTCGCCACCGCCTACAGTGTCGTGGAAGTGTTTATCGTACGAGTCTTCTTCTTTTGCCACGGCTGCCGCACCGCCTTCCGCCGCTACCGTATGACTACGCATCGGATAGACCTTTGAAATCAACGCAATTTTTAAGTTAGGATTCGCTTCCGCCGCTGCGATCGCAGCACGTAAACCGCCACCGCCGGCGCCCACAATTGCAACATCTACATTGACAGTTTGCACAATTTCCTCCTCGGAAAGTAAAAATTTATCAACTTAAGGTTAACTTATTCTGCCATTATTTGAGGCACTTTATAATCACTTTTTACAAGTTATTAACATAAATAAATCTATTTTGTGATCTACCTCAAAAAAGTTTTTACACGCTTGAATGAATTGAGAATCGCTCTTATTAAGTTAGTGATTTTGAAGGAAAAAATGATTAAAAACCGCCCTTCGTTGCATCATGACAAGCGGTCTGTTCCGATACAAATTTTACCAAAACAGGTTATCGATATCCCCCTGTTAAATTGCAACAAAAATTAGAGAAAAATATTTTTCATTGTAGGGAGCACTTTATCAAAAGTGCGCTTATTGTTAAAATCGCATCATATTTTTCTTCGTTTTACTTTGATTATGCGCCACAAAGTTCTCTTTTCTTTTATAACCTTATTATTACTTGGTTGTACGTCCGACAAAGCGGAACAACCGTTCCCCGGTGAATTTATCGGCGCCGATTATATTCTTTCCGACAGCGACGCACTACGTTGGCGCATTGCCAGTAAGCAGGCGGAAGAATGCATTTACCCGAATCTGACCCGCATTCAACAACAACATTTTCCGAAAGAAGACGCTTACATTCACGCGCAATACGTTCTCTTTTATCCGTTGGAGAAAATTATTGGCGAAGAGTATGTAAAAATCATCCAAGAAGATGAAAAGTCGATGAATTATGCTCAAATGCAGTTTAAGAAGTTTAAAGATACCAAAGTGAAACCGCTGGATGATGAGGTCTGTGCGACGCTCCGAACGAACGCTAAGGACGACCTTGCCGTGGTAAAAGGGCAATACAAGAACGGAATGATTGAGGAGAACAAAAGTAGCGATGGCACCGCTCAAAATAAAGATAATGTTGCCACGAACGATAACAAATTCTTCTTTGATATCATTAAGTGGGGAGCCGCCTTGTTACTCTAATGCCATAAACGAAAATGCCGTACTCAAGTACGGCATTCGCCATTTTGGCACCCGCTTATTTTTTCTCCGGCATCAACGAAGAATGGTGATGCGTAATTAACCACGCTTTACCGTCCCAGCGATAATTGAAGCTGTAACGTCCGCTATGTTTTTTCCCGGTCTTACCGTAAGTAAAGGTGTATAAGCCGACATCGGACGCCGTATTACAACCGATTTGGATATGACGCTGATCAATCGTTCCGGCCGGTGCATTTGCTAAGAAATGATGGAAATAATCTTCTTTTTCCTCCGCGGTTAACCGCACTTTATTCGATACCGTCGGTAGTAAAACGGAGTCTGCCGCATAATTCGCCACGACTTGCTTCACATCACCACTTTTCAGTGAAGCATTCCAACGATCGAACAGTTGCATAATCTCCTGTTCGGAAACGGCTTTACATTGTTCTGTCGATACCGTATCGGACAATGACGAACATGCCGTGAATAAGGTCGTTGCAGCCAATATGCTGAGCAATTTTACATTCATACTGATTCCCTTCTGATTTAAGTAATTAAGTAAAACACAGATTGCTTTCCGTAAACGGAAGATTCATTCTATAGCCTAAGATCAATCATTATTTGATTCACATCAAAAATATGACCTGCTACTCACAGGTCATACCTCCCATAAGAAAACTCGCACCGAAATCATCTCTGACTAGCCGAAACTTGCCGTTCTGATAATATATCGACTTCTGATTTCTCCATATCACCCATAAAATGACAGCAAAATACACCCGATTTCTGCTCGGACTAGGGCTTTTTACCGGTTTCCTTCCTCACGGCGAAGCAAAATCGGCATGTATCCAAACGACAACGCAAGAGAGTTATATCCACATTGCGCGCATTGATCTCAACTGCCCGACCGTCGAATTAATCGGCACATCACCGACCGATAAAGGCATCAGCGTCTCGGATTTCGCACAAAAAAACCAAACGGATATCGCCGTCAACGCCAATTTTTACCGTAAAGATCTTTCACCCATCGGTTTGGTGATCAGCAACGGAAAAACATGGCATAAATCGCGCGATACCCGTTCGCGCGTCTTTTTTGCCTGTACTACCGACAACAAATGTCTCATCGAAGGAAAAAACCGCCTCAGCAAAACCGATCCGAAATGGCAAGTGGCCGTCTCCGGCTGGCACTATTTTGAGCAAAAATCCGCTAAGTTTGAATGTGCCGCCAACGATAAAATCGGTTGCAGCCAAGATATTTTCAGCGGTAAGCATCCGAGAACCATGCTCGGTCTGGATGAAAAACGAAACGCACTCTATCTCGTCGTCGTTGAAGGCCGCCAGCTCGGTTTTCGCGGTATGACATTAGACGAATTGGCCGCCTTAGCCGTGCAACTCGATTTAACCAAAGCGATCAACCTGGACGGCGGCGGCAGTTCGACCATGGTCGTCGGCAATCACCGCCTTTCCGCTCTTCCGCTATTACAAAGTAGTGAACGTAAAATCGCCAACCATTTCGGCGTGAAACTGAACGAAAAACCCTGATTGACAAGCGGTCTGTTTCAGCCGTTTTTTTGCAAAAAAGTGACAACATCAGACCGCTTGTATATAACCAATCGAAATAAAAAATAGCTTCTTATCCTTTTCTTTTCTGCCATAAATCCCGCAGAATTTTGTCATTACACTCTCTGGCTTAACGTTCTATGGCATTACTGACTATCCGAAACTTACATAAACGCTACGGCGATACGGTGGCAATTTCCAATCTGAATTTAGATCTGCATAAAGGCGAAGTCGTGGTTATTCTCGGACCTTCCGGCTGCGGAAAAAGCACGCTACTTCGCTGTGTCAACGGATTAGAAGAACATCAAGGCGGTTCCGTTTCCATGGACGGCATTGGTGAATTCGGTAAAACAATCGACTGGGAAACAGCACGCCAAAAGGTCGGAATGGTGTTTCAGAGCTATGAATTATTTGCCCATTTGAATGTGATCGACAACATCCTGCTCGGACCGCTCAAGGTACAAAAACGCAACCGCGCGGAAGCGGAAGCACAAGCGGATAAACTGCTTGAACGTGTCGGTTTATTAGATCGTAAAACGGCGTTCCCCCGCGAACTTTCAGGCGGACAAAAACAGCGAATCGCTATAGTTCGAACACTTTGTATGAATCCTGAAGTAATTTTATTGGATGAAATTACCGCCGCCTTGGATCCGGAAATGGTGCGAGAAGTCTTGGATGTCGTGCTTGAACTTGCCGAGGATGGCATGTCGATGCTGATCGTCACTCACGAAATGGGCTTTGCCGAAAAAGTTGCCGATCGGATCATTTTTATGGATAAAGGCGAAATTATTGAACAAAGCGAACCGCATCAATTCTTCCATCACCCGAAAACAGAGCGGGCGAAACAATTTTTACACGGGATGGATTATTAACAAGCGGTCCGTTTCGTCTCTTTTTTTACAAATCTATGCTGACAGGAGAACCCGATGAAACTCAACATCCTCTTTAAAACGCTACTCACCACGGCAATTGCCGCCTTTGGATTAACCGCCTGCGATAATGCGGGGACGAGCTCAACGAATAACGAAACGACAGCCAAAGACAGCATTGCGCAAATTAAAGAAAAAGGCGTGATTCGTATCGGCGTATTCGGTGATAAACCGCCGTTCGGCTACGTCGATGCCGACGGCAAAAATCAAGGTTTTGATGTCGAAATTGCCAAAGACATCGCCAATGACTTACTCGGTAGCCCCGATAAAGTCGAGTTCGTATTAACCGAAGCGGCAAACCGTGTGGAATATTTAAAATCCAACAAAGTCGATTTGATTTTAGCCAACTTTACTCAAACGCCCGCTCGAGCGGAAGTGGTTGACTTTGCCAGCCCGTATATGAATGTTGCCTTAGGTGTCGTTTCACCGAAAGACGCACCGATTACCGATATTGCCCAATTAAAAGGTAAAACCTTGTTAGTCAATAAAGGGACCACGGCGGATGCCTATTTCACAAAAAATCATCCGGAAATCACCTTGCTTAAATTCGATCAAAATACCGAAACCTTTGATGCGCTAAAAGACGGTCGCGGTGTGGCATTGGCACACGATAACGCGCTACTGTGGGCATGGGCGAAAGAAAATCCGAGCTTCGATGTGGCTATCGGAAATGTCGGTCCTCAAGAATTTATCGCACCGGCGGTACAAAAAGGCAATAAAGCCTTATTGGATTTTGTAAACAACGAAATTGCGGCATTAAAAGCCAACGGCAAATTAAAAGCGGCTTATCAAAAAACCTTAGTGCCGGTTTATGGCGAAAAAGAAGATTTATTGGCGAAATAACATCAAATTTGTAAAATTTCACAAAAAAAGACCGCTTGTAATCACTTACAAGCGGTCTTTTTTAGCTAAAATTTTGCAGATTATGCGTTGATTTGCCCTTTCAAGAAATCCAACAACTGCGCTTTAGCAATCATCTGCTTCTCACCGGTACGGCGGTTTTTATACTCAATTTCGCCGTTTTCAAGGTTTTTCTCACCGATTACCACCATATGCGGTACACCGATTAATTCCATATCGGCAAACATTACGCCCGGGCGTTCTTTACGGTCGTCAAAAATCACATCAACGCCTTGTGAGCGTAAGGTTTTATACAGATCTTCAGCAAAGGCTTGGACGCTTTCAGACTTGTGCATATTCATCGGTACCACCGCAACAGTGAACGGTGCAATCGCATCGGTCGGCCAAATAATTCCGCGTTCATCGTGGTGCTGTTCAATGGCTGCGGCAACAACACGAGTGACTCCGATACCATAGCAACCCATAATCATTGTTTGCGGACGACCATCTTCCCCCTGCACTGTGGCTTTCATCGCTTCAGAGTATTTTGTGCCTAATTGAAAAATATGACCCACTTCGATACCACGCTTAATTAACAAGGTGCCTTTACCGTCCGGGCTTGGATCGCCTTCCACCACATTACGCAAATCAGCGATTTTCGGTAAAGCCACATCACGTTCCCAGTTGATGTTGAAATAGTGTTTACCGTCAATATTCGCTCCTGCACCGAAGTCGCTCATTAGCGCCACGCTTCTATCAATAATCACAGGAATCGCCATATTCACAGGCCCTAACGAACCAACGCCCGCACCGATTTTCGCTTTAATTTCCGCTTCATCGGCAAATTCAAACGGCTCCGCCACTTCTTCGCATTTCACTGCTTTGATTTCATTGAGTTCGTGATCGCCACGGATCACTAATGCCACTAACGGCTGTTCTTCACTTGCACCTTTAACAATTAAGGTTTTTACCGTTTTTTCAATCGGTAGATTGAACTGCTCTACCAATTCTGCAATGGTTTTTGCATTTGGCGTATCAACAAGGGTCATCTCTGCCGTTGGGGCTTGACGCTCGCCGACCGCAATCGCTTCTGCAAGCTCGATATTTGCCGCATAATCTGACTCGGTTGAGAACACCACATCATCTTCACCGCTTTGAGCTAACACCTGAAATTCGTGTGATGCAGAACCGCCGATAGACCCCGTGTCCGCCGCAACCGGACGGAAATCCAAGCCTAAACGAGTGAAAATATTGCTATAGGTTTGGTGCATCACATCATAGGTTTCTTGAAGCGACTCTTTGCTGGTATGGAACGAGTAAGCGTCTTTCATCAAAAATTCACGCCCACGCATTACCCCAAAACGAGGACGCACTTCGTCACGGAATTTGGTTTGAATTTGGTATAGGTTTAACGGAAGTTGTTTATATGAACTCACTTCACGACGCACTAAATCCGTAATCACCTCTTCGTGGGTCGGACCTAATACGAACGGGCGGTCGCCACGATCTTTAAAACGCAGTAACTCAGGGCCGTAATCTTCCCAACGCTCAGATTCAACCCATAAATCCGCCGGTTGCACCACAGGCATTTCTACTTCTAAAGCACCGCTTTTATTCATCTCTTCACGAATAATATTTTCCACTTTTTTCAACACACGCAACCCGGTCGGCAACCAGTTGTACATACCGGAAGCAAGCGGTCGGATCATACCTGCACGCAACATTAGCTGATGGCTGACGACTTGAGCGTCGTTCGGGGTTTCTTTCAAGGTTGAAAAGAGATATTGACTTGTACGCATTTATTTATCCTATTTGTATCAATTCTATAAAACGAAATGGGCGGTATTCTAAAACAAAACCATTGAAAATCCGCAAACTATTTGCGAATTTGCAAAATTTTTATCGGATCTGACCGCTTGTTGCAAAGAAATTCCGATTCAATCAAAAATCCGCTATGGATAAACCGTATTCATAATGTTAGAATTATTCCGCTTTTTCGCTTGCTGAGCGAAACTATTCAGTTCAGGTGTGTGGAAAAGCTGTGCTGGTTTGACCTTCTGTGATAAAGGTTGAATTTAGCCTATTTTTCTTTACACTATTAACTCTCGCATTTAGGCGAATTCACAATAGGAAACAAAAAATGAGCATTGAAGAACGCGTAAAAAAAATCATCGTTGATCAACTTGGCGCTAAAGCGGAAGACGTGAAACCTGAAGCTTCTTTCATCGAAGATTTAGGTGCGGACTCTCTTGATACCGTTGAGTTAGTGATGGCTTTGGAAGAAGAATTCGATATCGAAATTCCGGATGAAGAAGCAGAAAAAATCACGACTGTTCAATCTGCGATTGATTACGTTCAAAACAATCAATAAGATTTATTTTGTAAGAGGCGACTTTAGAGTCGCCTTTTTCTTACCTAAAATTTTTACTTTCCTTTACTTCCCTTTCTTTTTCTTTCTCTATATAATTTGCTTAATTTCGAATCGAAACTTTAAAAAGATAAATAATGTCAAAACGAAACACACAACAACGCCGTCAAATCATTACCAATATGGTGATGGAACAAGGCGAAGTTAGCGTAGAAGATTTAGCCAATTTATTCGACACATCCGAAGTCACTATTCGCAAAGATCTCACCGCTTTAGAAGAAAGCGGTTTTTTATTGCGTCGTTACGGCGGTGCGATCAAATTGCCTTCCGACATTATTGAAGAATCTTCCGAACAACTTTCGAAACAAAAGATTGCCATTGCAAACGAAGCCGCGAATCGAATTCGTGATCACAACCGCATCATTATTGATAGCGGCAGTACGACAAAAGCCTTGGTGAAAACCTTACACCAGCCCGGTTTAGTCGTCATGACTAATTCGCTTAGCTTGGCAAATGAATTAATCACCTTGGAATGCGAACCGACGGTATTGATGACCGGCGGAACTTGGGATGCCCGTTCCGAATCATTTCAAGGGAAAGTTGCCGAACAGGTCTTGCGTTCTTACGATTTTGATCAACTGTTCATTGGCGCTGACGGCATTGATTTAGCGCAAGGTACAACCACATTTAATGAACTTATCGGCTTAAGTCGGGTCATGGCAGAGGTAGCCCGCGAAGTGATTGTGTTGATCGAATCACAAAAAATCGGACGAAAAATGCCGAATATCGAGCTTGAATGGCAACAAATTGATAAATTGATTACCGATAATCAACTTTCTCCGGAAATTCAAAAACAGATTGAATCGAGGGGAGTGGAAGTGATTATTGCAAAATATTAATCGGTTCTCACCGCTTGTAGGGTGAAAGAACAAATCATTTTTCAAATCTAAACAAATAGGAAAGCAAACTTATGTGTGGAATTGTAGGTGCAGTAGCACAACGTGATGTCGCAGAAATCTTAGTTGATGGTTTACACCGTTTGGAATATCGTGGTTACGATTCAGCCGGTGTTGCTGTATTAGGCAAAGACAACGAATTACAAATCGTTCGTCGTGTCGGTAAAGTAAAAGCATTGGATGAAGCGATCGAAGAAAACCCAATCATTGGAGGAACCGGTATTGCGCATACCCGTTGGGCAACCCACGGCGAACCGTCCGAAACCAATGCTCACCCGCACCGTTCGGGTAAAATTGCCGTCGTCCATAACGGAATTATCGAAAACTATGAAGAACTTCGTGAAGAGCTTCAAGCCCGTGGCTATGTTTTCCAATCTCAAACCGACACGGAAGTTATCGCGCATTTAGTTGAATGGGAACTTCGTTCATCTAAATCATTACTTGAAGCGGTACAAAAAACCGTCGTTCAGCTACGCGGTGCATACGGTACTGTCGTCATGAACCAAGAAGAACCGGAACATTTGGTTGTTGCACGTTCGGGCAGCCCGTTAGTTATCGGCTTAGGTGTCGGCGAAAACTTCTTAGCATCCGACCCGCTTGCGCTCTTAAGCGTAACCCGCCGTTTTATCTACCTTGAAGAAGGTGATGTGGCGGAAATTACCCGCCGTAAAGTGACTATTCTCGATCGACTCGGCAACCCGGTTAAACGTGAAATCCATGAAGGTAACTTTGAATCCGATGCGGCGGATAAAGGTCAATATCGCCACTACATGCAAAAAGAAATTTTCGAACAGCCTGTAGCGATTATGAATACCTTAGAAGGTCGTATCACCAACGGTAAAGTGAACATTGAAGCCATCAGCAACAATGCAGAAGCCGTTTTGAAAAATGTAGAGCATATTCAGATTGTAGCTTGCGGTACTTCATACAATGCCGGTATGGTTGCCCGTTACTGGTTTGAATCCGTTGCAGGCGTGGCATGCGATGTGGAAATCGCCTCTGAGTTCCGTTATCGTAAATTCGTTACCCGTCCGAATAGCTTGTTAGTAACTATTTCACAGTCAGGTGAAACTGCCGATACCCTTGCAGCATTACGTTTAGCCAAAGAATCCGGTTTCATGGCGGCAATGACCATCTGTAACGTAGCAAGTTCATCACTGGTGCGTGAATCGGATTTTGCTTTTATGACCCGTGCAGGCGTAGAGGTGGGTGTTGCTTCAACCAAAGCATTCACAACCCAATTAACGTGTTTATTGCTTTTGACTGCCGCTTTGGGCCGCTTAAAAGGTAATTTGTCGCCAGATCAAGAAGCGGATATCATTAAATCACTACAACGTTTACCGGCGCAAATCGAAAGTGCGCTAGTGTTTGATAAAGATATCGAAAAATTATCTGAAGACTTTGCGGAAAAACACCATACTTTATTCTTAGGTCGTGGTGAGTTCTACCCGATTGCCATGGAATCTGCGTTGAAATTAAAAGAAATTTCATATATTCACGCAGAGGCTTATGCCGCAGGCGAATTAAAACACGGTCCGTTGGCACTGATCGATAATGATATGCCGGTAATTGTTGTGGCACCGGAAAACGATTTATTGGAAAAAGTAAAATCCAATATTGAAGAAGTTCGTGCCCGCGGCGGTCAAATGTACGTATTTGCCGATAGCGAAGCCGGCTTTAGCGCACAAGAAGGATTTAAAATCATTACCTTCCCTAAAGTCGATCATATCACTGCACCGATCTTTTATGCCGTACCGTTACAATTGTTGTCATACCATGTGGCATTAATCAAAGGAACGGATGTTGACCAACCAAGAAACTTGGCAAAATCCGTGACCGTAGAATAAGAAGTTTACGCCAACAAAAAAACCGTCCGGAAAAAAACGAACGGTTTTTTTATGTCTATCCTCTTCTCCAAGCAGTTTTAAATCCCATCTCCGTTTAGCCCTTCATGGGCATCATCGAAGTATTGATTCATCTCAAAGGCCGGTTTTTGATCTTGCGATTGTCCGATAATTCGAGCCGGTACCCCCGCTGCCGTTGCATATTCGGGGACAGCTTGGAGCACAACGGAATTCGCACCGATTTTGGAATAACGCCCGATTTCAATATTACCCAAAATTTTGGCCCCGGCACCGATCATCACGCCTTCACGAATTTTCGGGTGACGATCACCGTGTTCTTTACCGGTTCCACCGAGTGTCACGCCTTGCAGGATAGAAACATCGTTTTCAATCACCGCAGTTTCACCGACCACAATCCCCGTGGCATGATCCAACATAATTCCGCAACCGACGCGGGCTGCCGGATGAATATCCACATCAAACGCAACGGAAATTTCATTTTGCAGATAAATTGCCAAGGCTTTTCGACCTTGTTTCCATAAATAATGCGTCACCCGATAGCTTTGCAATGCGTGAAAGCCTTTAAGATAAAGCAGTGATGTGCTCCATTTGTCAACCGCCGGATCGCGTGTCCGTACCGCATCAATATCGCATGCTGCGCTATAAATGATGTTCGGATCCGCATGATAAGCCTCTTCAATAATTTCTTTCAGCGCTATAGCCGGCATAATCGGATTGGAAAGTTTGTTCGCCAAGATATAACTTAATGCACCGCCTAAATTTTGATGCTTAAGAATGGTAGCATGGAAAAAACTGGCCAGCATCGGTTCGCAGTTTGCCAGCTCTTTGGCTTCATCTCTGATGTTCTGCCAAATTTGGTTCGGTTTTTGTTCTGTCATGCTTATTCTCCCTTACGTTCACGTCCAAGTAGGGTTATCGCCACATCTTTGGCGTGTTTTCCGCAAAACAACATTTGATAAATTTGTTCGACAATTGGCATTTCTACACCTTGATTCCGAGCTAAAAGGTACGCTTCCTTCGTGTTGTAGAATCCTTCAACCACTTGCCCGATTTCCGCCATAGCATCTTCCGCCTTGCGCCCCTGACCGAGCATTAAACCAAACCGACGGTTTCGGGATTGGTTGTCGGTACAAGTCAACACCAAATCCCCCAATCCCGCCATGCCCATAAATGTTGTCGGATTTGCACCTAAAGCGACACCCAAACGGCTGATCTCAGCCAGACCTCGGGTAATTAATGCCGTACGAGCATTCGCACCGAAACCCATGCCGTCGGAAATTCCCGCACCGATTGCAATCACATTCTTAATGGCGCCGCCAAGCTGTACGCCAATCATGTCATTGTTTAAATAGACTCGGAATGCTTTAGAACAATGAATACGTTGCTGCATTTCATCGGCGAACGTCGGATTATCCGATGCAAGGGAAATCGCCGTCGGTAATCCTTGAGCCAACTCTTTTGCAAACGTCGGTCCGGACAGTACTGCAAGCGGGTGGTTTTGGCCTAAAATTTGCAAAACGACATCCTGCAATAATCGTCCCGTATCCCGCTCGAGTCCCTTGGTTGCCCACATGATACGGTGCTCTGCATTCAATAACGGCTGAATTTGCATTAATACATCCGGAAACACATGGCTTGGCACGACAATCAAAATATCTTTTGCTTTACCGAGTGCCTGAGCCAAGTCGCTCTCAATCTCTAGAGCCTCGGGGAAAGCAATATCAGGCAGAAATTCCGGGTTCATGCGGCGTTCTGCCATTTGTGCCATTTTCTGAGGATTGTGTCCCCATAAATAGGTCTTATGACTATTACGGGAAAGAGCAATAGCAAGGGCGGTACCGTAAGAACCGGCGCCCAATACAGTAACGGGAGCTGTATAGTTTTTATCCATATCGAATTTCAGTTAAAAAAATAGGTATGCTTAAGCATACCTATGTTTGTCGAACAACACAATTAGTTCACTGCCGGTGTTTCACCGTTTTCTGCTTGTTGTTGGCGTTCTAAGTAGTCCATAAACAACGCATTAAAGTTGACCGGTGAAAGGTTTAATGCCGGGAAGGTACCGCGGTTTACCAAACTTGCAATTAATTCACGAGCATAAGGGTAAAGAACTTCCGGGCAGGTTGCGGCTAAGCAATGCGCTAATTGAACACCTTCCAGACCTTTTATCGTGAAGACGCCGGCTTGCTTGACTTCGCAAATAAATGCCACATCGTTACTATCTTCTAACGTGGTTTGTACATTGATGTGTAACGCCACTTCATAAGTGTCTTCACTGATTTGCGTCGTTGCGGTATCCAGCTCAAAACTCAGCTGAGGTTTCCACTCTTGTTGAAAAATATGCGGGAGATTCGGCGCTTCGAACGAAACGTCTTTGATATAAATACGTTGAATCTGCATCTCGAACGGAGTTTGTTGTTGCGCTTCCGTTTCAGTCACTTGATTTTCTTCGGCCATGATAAATCCTTACTAATTTGTTGAATTATTTATGTTTTTTAACGAGAGGTAAGTTTGCGGCACGCCAGCCCATAATACCTTCTTTTAAGGCATACACTTTAGTAAAGCCTTGTTTCACCAGCGCATTCGCTAAACCTTGTGCAGTTAATCCGTTGGTATCCACTACAATCACCGGCTTATCTTTATATTTTTCAATAGACTGTGTTTTGTTGGTTTTAATGTCGCTTGGAATTAAATGCAAACTGTCGATAATGTGACCGTGTCTGAACTCTTCATCAGAACGGACATCAATTAATACGGCATCTTCTTTGTTGATCAACTGGGTTGCCTGAGCATTATCGACGATTTTGAATTTGCTCGTTACCCCTTTATATAAGTTGATCACCACTGCAATCAATAGTGCAACCCAAGCCACCACCATAATGGTATGGTTTGCGACAAATTGTTGAAGTTGTTGTGCAAAAGTGAGTTGTTCCATAGGTTTTTTCTCTACATGTTAGTGAATGATGACGGCGATGCTTCGCCAACGGCGTGTGATATAAGGCACGCCAATGCGTGCCCAATAATACCGATTAGAGAAATTAGCCTTGTTGTTGCGCCATCACTTCATCAAATGAAGAGGTTTTTTCAGTGACTTTCGCTTTCGCAAGTACTGCTTCAACCGCTTGTTCTTCTAAAACCACGTTACGAATATTATCGGTTAAACGTGGATTTTTTGCATAGTATTCGATTACTTCTGCCGGTTGTTCGTAAGCTGAAGCCAATTCTGCAATCGTCTCCTTCACACGCTCTTCATCGACTTTTAATTCGTTGGAAGCAATCACTTTTGAGAATAACAAACCGACTTGAACGCGACGTTTTGCATCCGCTTCAAATAATTCCGCCGGTAATTGTGCTGCCATTTCCGGTTTACCGCCGAAACGCTGTACCGCTTGTTGACGCAATACGTCGACTTCTTCCGCTACGGCTGCTGCCGGTACTTCAATGTCATTGTTCGCTAATAATCCGTTGATCACTTGATTTTTCACGCGCGTCGTTAAGGCATTTTTTAGCTCACGTTGCATGTTTTTCTTGATTTCGGCGCGTAGCTCTTCAACCGTTTTCGCCGAACCGAATTTCTTCACGAACTCTTCCGTCAATTCCGGAAGTACGGTGTTTTCAACTTTTTTCAAGGTAATTGCGAATTTTGCCGCTTTACCTTTTAAGTTTTCCGAGTGGTATTCCGCCGGGAAGGTGACATCAATGTCGAATTGCTCACCGGCTTTGTGACCGACGATACCTTCTTCAAAACCCGGGATCATACGGCCTTGTCCCATCGCTAAGACGAAGTCGGAGGCTTTACCGCCTTCAAACTCTTCGCCATCTACTGAGCCAACAAAGTCAATAGTTACACGATCATCTGCTTTTGCAGCTTCAGCTGTTTCTGCAAATGTTGCTTGTTGTTTACGTAACACATCAACCATTTTGTCTAAATCGGCTTCGGTGATCTCAACCACCGGTTTTTCCACTTCGATGTTTTCCAAGCCTTTTAATTCCACTTCCGGGAACACTTCGAAAGTTGCCGTGAAAGAAAAATCTTGACCCGGTTGGTAGTTGTTCGGAGTGAATGTCGGACGACCGGCTAAGTTAATTTTCTCAGCGATAACAGCGTCAAAGAAAGCGCGTTGCATTTCTTCGGATAATACGTCTTGGCGCGCCGCCAAACCGAAACGTTGTTCGATGATTGAATGCGGCACTTTACCTTTACGGAAACCGTCTACACGTGCGTTTTTCGCATAGCCTTTTAATTGTTCTTTGTAGCCCGCTTCGATTTTATCTGCTGCTACGGTGATAGTTGCGCGGCGTTCTAAGCCTTGAGTTGTTTCGATAGAAAATGACATTCTTAAACCTCAATAAAATTTAAAGGGATTCGGTATATAAAATACGGACAAAAATAGAGGGAAATTGTAACGATCTAGACTGATTCTGTCGAGAGTTAAGCGAATTATTCATGGTTATTTCCGCAAGATTTTATGTAAAAAGGAGAAATAATGCGGATTTTGCAAAAAAGGAAAGGGAACCGACCGCTTGCAAGCGGTCTGATTCCCTCTTTATTTTGCAAATAGTTATAAGCTTTTCGGAATACGAATTTTTTGTCCCGGGAAGATTTTATCTTCATGTTTGATCACTTCTTTGTTCGCGTCCACGATCGCTTTATATTTTGCGCCGTTACCGTAGGCTTTTTCAGCAATTTTCCAAAGCGTGTCACCTTTTTGGATCACGTAGAATTCATCGTCACCGGCGATTTGACCGTCTTTGATCACCACATCATCGATATTGACATTATTGATGCCGGCAACGTTACCCGCCATTAAAATCGCTTTTTCAATCGCAACGGCCGTTGATGCCGCACCGGTAATTTTTGCCGTACCGTTTTCAACCGTCACATTTAAGTTTTCAATACCCGGATTATCTTCCGCAATATGATCGGTTACGGCTTTTGACGCGTCTTCCTCTTTATTAAATAATTTTTTACCGATATCGGCGGCAAAATCGAATAAACCCATAATTCAAGTCCTCTTATAATGAAAATAATATAATAATCAGATCGACAAGCAATCTTTTGTTAGAGTAGCGTATTATTGAGAAGTTCAAAAGCAGAAACTGTAACAAGCGGTCAGATTTCTCTAAAAATTTACCGCCTTTCAATGAAAAACCCCGAACTTTTCAGCTTAGGGCGGTTTCATTTTTAGCGGTCGACGATAAGCAGAAAATCAGATGTAGCTCGACCGCAAGCTTCTCGTTGGGCTTGCTCAAGCACCAGCAAAAACACCTATGCTATCCCTCCTACCATGAACTCAATTTTAATTATTGCTTTTCACCCGCAAAAATCGCATAGGGATCTTGGTTATATGATTTTAATAATGTACCAACAACTTCTTCAGCATTTGGTCCTGTAAAACTGCCAACATAGTATCCTGCGTTACTCGTTGTTCCTCGAAACATCGTTGCATCAAAGGTCTGATTTTTTCCTGTAAACTGACCTCTGTAGAAGTTTCCTTGTCTTAAAACAATATCGGATAATGCTACGCCATTATCTTGTTTAAGAGCATAAATTTTTCCATTTACACTTTTTGTATCAAAATCAGCCACTAACGTTAATTTACCTTGGTTATCCAGCCCAATAGAATGTCCCTGATAGGTATATTTTCCTTGTTTTGGCATATTTTCGTTTGAAGTAGGCAGTCCCATAATATTAGCTGTTTTAGCTACCCCAGAATCACCTAAATTATAAATCGCCGTCGTTGCAGAATAAGCTTGATTAATCCCCTTTAAATACTCTGTAACATTATCAACTGTAAACGATTCTCGAATAATGCCTTTAGGATGATTGGCCAATACAATTTCTTTTATCACTTTATCATTACTATCAATAATGGTGACTTTTTTAGCTTCCTTTACAAAATCTTTATATGTATCCGTAACATAAACAATAGAGGGTTGTGGGTTGCTGTCTGTCGGAGTTACTTGAGTTCCCGATGCAGACGCGGTTGTTCCACCGCTACCGCCACCTCCGCCACAAGCCGTTAATAATCCTAATGTCAGTATAGTATAAGAATAACCAAAAACTTTCATATTATTTCTCCTTAAGAACCAAAAATATTAAAATAGAAAAGGAACTCTCCTTTTGGATCAATAAATATAACATTTTTTATTAAACAATAACTTGATAAAAATTAATTTTATTCAATATATTATAATCTATCTGAGTACATCTGTAGCACAAGCGGTTTGATTTACACAATCTTTTGCAAAAAACAAAGCCCCGAACTTTTCGTTCGGGGCTTTTTCCTTTCTAGCACAGGTAGTACTATGCGAGATTACTCATCATCACTTCCATCAAATCCTGCATTTAATAATGCTGCGAGGTTTTGAGTCGCTTCGTCCGCAACGACATTTTGGGTTTCGGCCTCGATCTCTTCTGCGCTCGCAAAAGCAGAGTGCGCTACAGGGGCGTCAAACGTAGCTGCCGGAGCATCAACGGCACGTTTTTTCATACGGCTTTGATGATAGGCAAAACCTGTACCCGCTGGGATTAAACGACCGACGATCACGTTCTCTTTTAAGCCGCGTAATTCGTCACGTTTACCTGCCACTGCAGCTTCGGTAAGCACACGGGTTGTTTCTTGGAACGATGCCGCAGAAATGAAGGATTCTGTTGCAAGTGATGCTTTGGTGATACCAAGCAATTCACGTTCAAATTCCACTTCCGGTTTACCTTCAGCAACACGTTTGCGGTTGGCGATTTTCACACGCGCCACTTCCACTTGTTCGCCTTCTAAGAACTCAGAGTCGTAAGCATTAGTGATCACGGCTTTACGCAACATTTGACGCACGATAACCTCGATGTGCTTGTCGTTAATTTTTACCCCTTGTAAGCGGTAAACTTCTTGTACTTCGTTTACGATGTAATCAGTTACTGCGTGAACACCACGTAAGCGTAAGATGTCGTGTGGCGTTTCTGCACCGTCGGAGATCACATCACCACGTTGTACCATTTCGCCTTCAAACACGTTGAGCTGACGCCATTTTGGAATCATTTCTTCGTGTGTTTCGCCCTCTGCTGGAGTAATTAACAAGCGGCGTTTTCCTTTGGTTTCTTTACCAAATGAAACGATACCTGAAATTTCCGCAAGGATTGCCGGTTCTTTCGGTTTACGTGCTTCAAATAAGTCTGCAACGCGTGGAAGACCACCCGTAATATCCTTAGTCGCTGTAGATTCTTGTGGAATACGTGCTAACGCTTCACCCACAGAGATTTCTGCACCGTCATTTAAGGTAACAATCGCTTTACCTGGTAAGAAGTATTGTGCCGCAACATCAGTGCCTGCGATTAAAATATCGTTGCCTTGTGCATCAACTAATTTTAATGCCGGACGTAAATCTTTACCTGCCGTTGCACGTTCACCCACATCTTGTACTACCACAGATGAAAGACCTGTGAGTTCATCGGTTTGACGTGTTACGGTTAAGCCATCGACAATGTCGCTAAACTTAATGAAACCGCTTACTTCAGAGATGATTGGCATTGTATGTGGATCCCAGTTAGCAACCACTTCGCCTGCATTCACTTCCGCACCGTCTGCTTTTGAAAGCACCGCACCGTAAGGCACTTTATAGTTCTCTTTGGTACGACCGAACGCATCAACCACAGTCAATTCAGTGTTACGAGAAGTTAATACTAACTTGCCATCTTTGTTTGTGACCGATTTCGCATTGGTAAGTTTGATCGTTCCCGAATTTTTCACTTGAATGCTGGATTCTTTTGCTGCCGCAGATGCCGCACCACCGATATGGAACGTACGCATCGTTAACTGTGTACCCGGTTCACCGATTGATTGTGCTGCAATAACACCGATCGCTTCACCTTGGTTGATCAAGTGACCACGAGCAAGGTCACGACCGTAACATTTTGCACACACGCCGAAGTCAGTGTTACAGGTTACGACTGAGCGAACTTTGATCACATCAACAGATTCACGGTCAATCACATCACACCATTTTTCATCAATTAAGGTGTTGCGTGGGATTAACACTTCTTCTGAACCTGGTTTTAAGACATCTTCAGCTACCACACGACCTAATACACGATCACGCAATGCTTCTTTTACGTCACCACCTTCGATAAGTGGAGTCATCACGATACCTTCGTGCGTACCACAGTCATCTTCTACAATCACTAAGTCTTGTGCCACATCAACTAAACGACGGGTTAAGTAACCTGAGTTTGCTGTTTTTAATGCGGTATCCGCAAGACCTTTACGCGCACCGTGGGTTGAAATAAAGTATTGAAGAACGTTCAAACCTTCACGGAAGTTTGCGGTAATTGGGGTTTCGATGATCGAACCGTCTGGACGAGCCATCAAGCCACGCATACCTGCTAACTGACGAATCTGAGCTGCAGAACCACGTGCACCAGAGTCTGCCATCATAAAGATGCTGTTAAATGATGCTTGTTTTTCTGGATTACCTTCACGGTTTAATACTTCTTCCGTTGATAAGTTTTCCATCATCGCTTTCGCAACACGTTCGTTTGCAGCCGCCCAAATATCGATCACTTTGTTATAACGCTCACCGGCAGTTACAAGACCTGAGTTGAACTGTTCTTGGATTTCTGCAACTTCTTCTTCAGCAGCTGAAATAATTTCATATTTCTGTGCTGGGATCACCATATCATCAATACCAACAGATGAACCGGAACGTGCCGCATATGCAAAACCTGTGTACATAATTTGGTCAGCGAATACAACTGATTCTTTCAAACCTAAACGGCGGTAGCTTTCGTTGATTAATTTTGAAATCGCTTTTTTGCCTAAAGTTTGGTTGAACAGTTTAAACGGCATACCTTTTGGTGAAATCATCCATAGGATTGCACGACCGATAGTGGTATCGACTAAGCTGGTTGTTGCTTCAAACTCACCGCTTGCGTTTTTCTCATATTCAGTAATACGCACTTTAACACGAGAGTGTAATTCCGCTTGACCTGTACGGTATGCTTTTTCTGCTTCACGTGGGTCAAGGAAGTACATTCCTTCACCTTTACCGTTTACTTTCTCACGGGTCATATAGTAAAGACCTAATACAACGTCCTGAGATGGTACGATAATCGGATCACCGTTTGCCGGTGAAAGTACGTTGTTGGTAGACATCATTAACGCTCGAGCTTCTAACTGTGCTTCAAGCGTTAATGGCACGTGTACCGCCATTTGGTCACCATCGAAGTCCGCGTTGAACGCCGCACACACAAGTGGGTGTAACTGGATCGCTTTACCTTCAATCAACAACGGTTCAAACGCTTGGATACCCAAACGGTGAAGTGTTGGTGCACGGTTAAGCAGGATCGGGTGTTCACGGATAACTTCAGCAAGAATATCCCATACAATCGGATCTTCACGCTCTACCATTTTCTTCGCCGCTTTGATCGTTGAAGCAATGCCACGGCTTTCTAATTTAGAGTAGATAAACGGACGGAATAATTCCAACGCCATTTTTTTCGGTAAACCACATTGGTGTAAGCGTAGGTATGGACCTACGGTGATTACTGAACGACCAGAGTAATCTACACGTTTACCTAATAAGTTCTGACGGAAACGACCTTGTTTACCTTTGATCATATCCGCAAGTGATTTTAATGGACGTTTGTTAGAACCCGTAATTGCACGACCACGACGACCGTTATCTAATAACGCATCAACCGATTCTTGTAACATACGTTTTTCGTTACGCACGATAATATCCGGTGCGATTAAGTCTAAAAGACGTTTTAAACGGTTGTTACGGTTAATAACACGGCGATATAAATCGTTCAGATCCGATGTCGCAAAACGACCGCCATCAAGCGGAACTAATGGACGAAGATCCGGCGGAAGTACAGGTAATACCGTCATTACCATCCATTCAGGTTTGTTGCCTGATTGAATGAATGCTTCAAGTAATTTTAAGCGTTTAGTGATTTTTTTGCGTTTGGTTTCTGAGTTGGTTTCTTGTAACTCTTCACGCAACATTTCACATTGATGTTCTAAATCTAAGTCTTTGAGTAACGCTTGGATACCTTCTGCACCCATTTTCGCTTCAAACTCGTCGCCCCAACGCTCTTCTGCGTCTAAGAACTGTTCTTCGGTTAATAACTGATTTTTCTCTAAATCAGTCATACCCGGTTCGATAACGACATAGCTTTCAAAATAAAGCACACGTTCAATATCACGTAACGGCATATCAAGGATTAAGCCGATACGGGACGGAAGTGATTTTAAGAACCAAATGTGTGCCACCGGGCAAGCCAGTTCAATGTGTCCCATACGGTCACGGCGAACTTTGGTTTGGGTGACTTCAACGCCACATTTTTCACAAATCACACCACGGTGTTTTAAGCGTTTGTATTTACCACAAAGACATTCGTAATCTTTTACCGGCCCGAAAATACGCGCACAGAAAAGACCGTCACGTTCAGGTTTGAATGTACGGTAGTTGATGGTTTCTGGTTTTTTGACTTCACCAAACGACCAAGAACGGATTTTGTCTGGTGATGCTAAACCGATTTTAATCACATCGAAATCGTCGTTCGATTTAGATTGTGCTTTTAAAAACTTAACTAAGTCTTTCACGTTTTTGCCCCTAATTTGAGGTTTTTATTCTTGAAATGGTCACCATTTCAACTGAAAATCTTTGGTTGCAAGCGGTCGGTTTTGGCAAATTGTTTGCAAGATTTGACCGCTTGTTGCGTTTTATTACCCCTGCTTAATTCAAATTCGTAGGGGTGGGGTTTATCCCCACCCGATAAATATCAATTCATCTGCGGGCGGGGATAAACCCCGCCCCTACGAAAATTTTTTTGGGGAAAATCAACTACGCTTCGTCCAACTCCATATCGATGGCTAATGCACGAATCTCTTTGGTGATTACGTTAAAGGATTCTGGCATTCCCGGTTCCATATAGTGTGTACCATCCACAATGTTTTTGTACATCTTCGTACGACCGTTTACGTCGTCCGATTTCACCGTGAGCATTTCTTGTAAGGTGTAAGCGGCACCGTATGCTTCTAATGCCCAAACCTCCATCTCACCGAAACGTTGACCACCGAACTGTGCTTTACCGCAGAGTGGTTGTTGGGTAACAAGACTATAAGAACCTGTTGAACGAGCGTGCATTTTGTCATCAACTAAGTGGTTCAATTTGAGCATATACATATAACCTACGGTTACCGGACGCTCAAATTTCTCACCGGTACGTCCGTCATATAAGGTAATTTGACCTGATGTCGGTAAGCCGCCAAGCTCAAGTAAGCCTTTGATCTCGCTCTCGTGTGCACCGTCAAATACCGGTGTTGCAAGCGGTAAGCCTTTGCGTAAGTTTTGTGCTAAACGCATCACTTCTTCATCAGAGAAGGTGCTTAAATCTACGCTTTGCGCTCCGTGACCTAAGTCATACGCTTTTTGGATATATTCGCGTAACTTCGCAATCTCTTGCTGTTGCTTGATCATCTTGTCGATTTGATCACCGATACCACGAGCCGCTAAACCTAAGTGAGTTTCAAGGATCTGACCGATGTTCATACGAGATGGAACGCCCAGCGGATTCAATACGATCTCAACCGGCTGACCGTTTTCGTCATACGGCATATCTTCAACCGGGTTAATTTTTGAGATAACCCCTTTGTTACCGTGACGACCCGCCATTTTATCTCCCGGTTGAATTTGACGTTTCACCGCAAGATACACTTTCACCACTTTTAATACGCCCGGTGCTAAATCGTCCCCTTGAATGATCTTGTTACGTTTGATCTCAAGTTTACGTTCAAACTCTTTGCGTAGTTCTTCGTGCTGTTCTGCAAGCTGTTCAAGTTGGTTTTGTTTTGCTTCATCATCAAGGGTTTGTTCTAACCATTTTTCACGTGCAAGGTTATCTAACGTCGCTTGTGCAATGCCACCTTCAAGTAATAGGTTGCGAACACGAGTGAATAAACCTGCTTCTAAGATCTCTAACTCTTCGGTTAAGTCTTTTTTCGCTTCACGTAATTGAATTTCTTCAATGTCTTTTGCACGTTTGTCTTTTTCTACGCCATCACGGGTAAAGACTTGAACGTCGATAACGGTACCTGATGTGCCGTTTGGTACACGAAGCGAACTATCTTTAACATCTGATGCTTTTTCACCGAAGATCGCACGGAGTAATTTTTCTTCCGGGGTTAATTGGGTTTCACCTTTTGGTGTCACTTTACCCACAAGAATATCACCGCCTTTCACTTCCGCACCGATATATACGATACCTGATTCGTCCAGTTTGCTTAATGCTGACTCACCCACGTTTGGAATGTCTGCCGTGATCTCTTCTGCACCGAGTTTAGTATCACGCGCCACACAAGATAACTCTTGAATGTGGATAGTGGTAAAGCGGTCTTCTTGTACCACGCGCTCAGACACCAACATGGAGTCTTCAAAGTTATAACCATTCCAAGGCATAAATGCTACGCGAATGTTTTGACCTAAAGCTAATTCGCCTAAATCCGTTGAAGGACCGTCTGCCAAAATTTCACCGCGTTCTACCGGCTCGCCCAATTTCACACACGGAATTTGGTTGATACAGGTATTTTGATTTGAACGGGTATATTTGATTAAGTTATAAATATCAATTCCCGCTTCACCGGCAATGGTTTCATCTTCATTGACTTTCACCACGATACGGGACGCATCAACGTATTGGATCACACCGCCACGTTTTGCGACCACCGCCACACCGGAGTCAAGGGCTACCGCTTTCTCAATACCTGTACCGACTAACGGTTTGTCCGCACGTAAGGTTGGCACCGCTTGACGTTGCATGTTCGCCCCCATCAAGGCACGGTTCGCATCGTCGTGCTCAAGGAACGGAATTAACGCTGCCGCAACAGAAACCACTTGTTGTGTGGAAACGTCCATATAATGAACTTCTTCCGGACGATATAAACCGGATTCACCGTGTTCACCGCGCGCCGTAACGTAAGTATCGGTAAAGCGGAAGTTTTCATCTAAGTTAGAGTTCGCCTGTGCGATAACAAAGTTGCCTTCTTCGATTGCCGATAAATATTCGATCTCTTCAGTCACTTGACCGTTCACCACTTTACGATATGGAGTTTCTAAGAAACCGTAGTCATTCGTACGCGCATAGACGGAAAGCGAGTTAATCAAACCGATGTTCGGACCTTCCGGGGTTTCAATCGGACAGACACGACCATAGTGAGTCGCATGAACGTCACGCACCTCAAAGCCGGCACGCTCACGGGTTAAACCGCCCGGACCTAATGCAGAAATACGACGTTTATGCGTGACTTCTGAAAGCGGGTTGTTTTGGTCCATAAATTGCGAAAGTTGTGATGAGCCGAAGAACTCTTTCACTGCCGCAGAAATCGGTTTTGCA
>NZ_JBGYBX010000021.1:0-30130 GCF_041817755.1 Glaesserella sp.
AAATCCCCTCTTTGCAAAAGAGGGGACTTTATTTGTCCCCCCTCTTTCGTAAAGAGGGGGATAGGGGGAGATTTCTAAGCCAGCATTTTTTCTATCGGTAGGACTAAAATCGAACTTGCCCCCATTTCTTTCAGCTGTTCCATCGTTTCCCAGAATAAGTTCTCTTGGCTGACCACGTGCATGGCGACTTTGGAATCATCGTGTGCAAGAGGGAGAATCGTCGGATTTTCAACACCCGGTAGCAATGCGGTGATTTCTTCGAGTTTGTCTTTCGGGGCGTGGAGCATAATGTATTTGGATTCAGCAGCTTGTTGTACGCCTTGAATGCGGGTGAGCAGTTTATCAACTAGAGCTTGTTTATCGGCGCTCAACGGTTCGGCACGTTGAATCAGGCAAGCTTTGGATTTATAGATTACTTCGACTTCTTTTAAACCGTTTGCTTCAAGGGTGGCGCCTGACGAAACTAAGTCGCAAATGGCGGTGGCAAGTCCTGCGCTTGGTGCAACTTCTACCGAGCCTGTTAATAGACAATTTTTAAACGGTACACCTTGTTCCGCCATATAACGTTTGAGTAAGTTCGGGTAAGAGGTGGCAATGCGAGCATCTTTGAAATCTTGTACACCGTTGTAGGTGCGATCGCGATCAATCGCAAGTGATAAACGGCAACCGCCAAAATCTAAGGTGCGGAGTTTTTTATATTCGACCGGTTCGCCGGCATGTAAACGCCCTAATTCTTCTTCTTCCAACACGTTCTCGCCGATAATACCGAGATCGACCACGCCGTCAAACACCAGCCCCGGGATATCGTCATCACGCACACGCAGAATTTCAATCGGCAGATTTTCGGAATAGGCGATCAAACGCTGTTCGTTCCAGGTGATTTTCACGCCGCATTGTTTGAGTAATTCGCTGCAATCTTTGCTTAAACGCCCTTTTTTCTGTAACGCGATGCGAAGTCTGTTGTCCGACATAGTGTGTTCCTTCTATTTTGTATTTTGAATAACGAAAAACCCCTCGAAAGTTGCCTTCCGAGGGGTTGTGAATTTTGTGCTGATCTTAATTCGCTCTCGGAAGTTTATCTTCCGAACACGCCAAATGCCCGAAAGATTAGTCGGTCAAATGGTGATGATGGTGAGTGCGAATAAAGGTCATAAGGTTGCTCCAAAAATGAATTGGTGTGGAAGATACGCTAAAAAAATGAGAATGACAAGTCTTTTTTGTTCGGAAGATAAATTATTTTTATGATAAATAGCAAACGTTTGCGCAAGTTGTTATAATTTGCCCGTTTTATTCAATCTACAGGAATCCAGCCATGCAAATCAGCCTTAAAAAAATCTATTCGGGCAAAGTCCGTGACCTTTATGAAATTGATGATAAACGTATGTTAATGGTGGCAACCGACCGCTTATCCGCTTTTGATGTGATCTTAGACGATCCGATTCCGCGCAAAGGGGAAATTTTGACTCAAATTTCAAATTTTTGGTTTGATAAACTGGCACACATTATGCCGAATCACTTTACCGGTGATTCAGTCTTTGATGTGCTACCGAAAGAAGAAGCCGAAGCGATTCAATACCGAGCGGTCGTGTGTAAGCGTTTGACCCCTGTTAAAATTGAGTCGATTGTTCGTGGCTACTTAACAGGCAGCGGCTTAAAAGATTATCAAAAAACAGGCACAATCTGCGGACTTGAATTACCAAAAGGTTTGGTTGAAGCAAGCAAATTACCCGAGCCGATTTTTACGCCGTCAAGCAAAGCGGAAGTAGGTGATCACGATATCAACATCAGTTACGCCGAATGTGAACGCCAAATCGGCGTAGAGCTTGCGGCAAAAGTGCGTGATGCTGCAATTGCGTTGTATAAAGAAGCTGCGGAGTATGCATTAACCAAAGGCATTATTATCTGCGATACCAAATTTGAATTCGGTCTGGATGAAAATGGTGTTTTAACGTTAATGGACGAAGTGCTTACGCCCGATTCAAGCCGTTTTTGGTCGGTTGAGACTTACAAAGAAGGCACCAATCCGCCGTCATTTGATAAACAGTTTATTCGTGATTGGTTGGAAAACAGCGGTTGGAACAAACAAGCCCCGGCGCCTAAAGTGCCTGCCGATGTCATTGAAAAAACCGTAGCGAAATATCAAGAAGCGTTGGATTTGTTGACAAAATAACGTCAGGTAACGGGAATTTGCAAATTTTTCGGTAAAACCGACCGCTTGTAGTAGAATGACGGCTTTTATACACTATTGAGGATATTTATGGACTACCCGATTTGCCCGGCTTGTAAAGGCGAAAATACGTATCACGATTCCGTTCAATTCGTTTGCCCGGATTGTGGAAATGAATGGAGCGGCGATGAGATTGAGATCGATGAAGACAAATTGATCGTAAAAGACAGCAACGGCAATCTGTTAAATGACGGCGATGATGTGATTTTAATCAAAGACCTCAAGCTGAAAGGCTCTTCCGAGGTGTTAAAGAAAGGCACAAAATATAAAGGAATTCGTTTGGTCGCGGGCGATCACAATGTCGATTGCGGTAAGCTGTTGCTCAAATCGGAATTTTTGAAAAAAGCCTAAAAAAATAGCGGGGAAAGCGTGCTTTCCCCGTTTTGATTACAAACAACAAGCGGTACGATTGGCGCAATATTTTGCAAAAAACAGCGCGGATCGTACCGCTTGTCGATTAGACCTGAGCGCTTACTTTTGTTGGTCGGTGCGTGTCCCGTGGGTAACATCGGACGGTTTGTCATCCTCTTTATCTTGATCGAATTTGACGATCGGCACGCAACCGCGACATGCGCCTTGATCGACGCCCAAGTCTTTGCAAAGTTCGTTGTACTTATCGAGTAATGTTCGAAACAGACCTTTTTGTTCGCTCATCGAGTCTCCTTATATTTGGTAAAAATCGGTGCGGATCACACCGCTTGTTTTTTATGATATGATGGCGGTTTTCGCTGCCACCTTCAAGCGGTAGCGTCTGTCCGCCATGCATAGTATACCGCCAAACGCCATAAACAGTCCGCCGATCCAAATCCAGCGGATAAACGGTTTGTAGTAAAGGCGTAACGCCCAAGAACCGTCTTCAAAACGTTCACCCAAAGCGGCATATAAATCACGGGTAAATCCCCAGTCGATGGCGGCTTCGGTCATGCTCATTCTGCTGACGTTATAGAATCGTTTTTCCGCCTGTAACGCAGCTTCATATTGACCGTTTCGGCTGATTTCAATGTCTGCCGTACCGCCGATATAGTTCGGACCGTTACTGTCGCGAATACCTTTAAACGTGAAATTATAGTCTAAAATCTGCACGCTATCACCGACGTTCATCCGCACGTCTTTTTCAATGCTGAAATGTTGGCTGAAAGCAATACCGAAAACCGAGACGGCAACGCCCAAATGCGCTAAGACCATTCCCCAGTGAGAGCGTGACAGCTTAAACAAGCCGGTGATAAAAGGGTGACGGTGAGTCGCGCGTTGGTGCAATTCATATACACTTAACGCCACGATAATAACGGACATCATGGTGCCGAGCACGACGCCGACCATGATGGTATCGGCAAACCAATAAGGTAATGCGAAACCGAGAACGGTCATCAGCAATAAGGATACGATCACCGGTTTACGGATGGCGGAGAATTGATCCCGACGCCATTTGACTAATGGTCCGATGCCCAGTAAGAAGGCGAACGGCACCATTAAAATCATGAACATTTGATTGAAAAACGGTGCGCCGATAGAAATCGTGCCTAAGCCGATTTGTTTATGGATTAACGGTAAAATCGTCCCTAAAAAGACAACGGATAAAAATGCCATAAGCAGAACGTTGTTCAAGAGCAACATGGATTCGCGGGAGTAACGTTCCGAATTGTCAAGGCTCTTGATTTTGCTGCCTTGGTAAGCGTAAAGAAGCAGCGAACCGCCGACCACGATGACCAAATAAGCCAAAATGTACAAGCCGCGGGTCGGATCCGAGGCAAAAGCGTGTACGGAAACTAAGATGCCTGAACGAACGAGGAAGGTGCCTAATAAGCAGAGAGAAAATGCCAAGATGGCAAGCAAAACCGTCCATGCTTTGAACGTGCTGCGTTTTTCGGTAACTGCAAGAGAATGGATTAAGGCGGTTCCGGCAATCCACGGCATGAGAGAAGCATTCTCTACGGGATCCCAAAACCACCAGCCGCCCCAGCCCAGTTCGTAATATGCCCACCAAGAACCGAGAACAATACCGAGCGTTAAGAAAACCCAAGCCGCCATGGTCCAAGGACGAGACCATCTTGCCCATGCGGTATCAAGCCGACCGGTCATCAGCGAAGCAATTGCGAAGGCAAACGCCACGGAGAATCCGACATACCCCATATACAGTAGCGGCGGATGGAAAATTAAACCGACATCTTGTAACATCGGATTCAGTTCCCTTCCGTCTACCGGAAAATCAGGAAAGGTGCGGTCAAACGGGTTGGACGTGAACAGGATAAACACCAAAAAGCCGATACTGATCAAGCCCATGACGCTAAGCACGCGGGCAACGGCATCTTCCGGCATTTGGCGGCTGAATACGGCGACGGCGACACTCCAAAGAGAGAGCAGCCAAATCCACAATAATAAAGACCCCTCGTGAGAGCCCCACACGGCGGATAAACGGTATTCCAGCGGTAAGGTGCTGTTTGAATTGTTGACAACGTATTGTACGCTGAAATCATTAACGGCAAACAGGTAAAATAAGGAGCCGAACGAAATCGTGAGGGCGATAAATATTGCCCATGTCATCGGGCGGGCTAACGACGTCAGTGCGACATTATGCTTTTCCGCACCGATCAACGGGAGAACGGCAACCAAAATTGCCAAAGCCAAGCTCAACGCCAGCATGTAGTTACCTAATTCGGCAATCATTTGTTTTCTCCGGTTTGCGTACGATCTCGTTCCGATTCACCTTTCAGATCGGCGGCGGAAATTCCCATCGGCTGGTGGGTTTTCTTCATTTTATCGCCCAATTCGGGCGGCATGTAGTTTTCATCATGCTTAGCCAACACTTCCGTTGCGCGTAAGCGGGTCGGTTCGATTAACGTACCTTGTGCTACGATGCCTTGTCCTTCACGAAATAAATCCGGCAGGATACCTTCATATTCCACCTGAATGGACGGACCGACATCATTCAAATCAAAAGTCACTTTCAGCGTTTTATCATCCCGTTTGACGGTGCCTTCGACCACCATGCCGCCCACACGAATGCGCTGTCCGACTTCCGGTTTGGTTTTCGGGTCGTCATTTTTGCCGTAAACAATTTCCGACGGTGTATAAAACAGATCAATATTTTGGCTCAACGCATAAAGCGTCAGCCCGGCGGCAACGGCAACACCGCTTAGCACTGACAAAATGACTTTTAGTCTGGATTTACGTCTTGGGTTCATAAAAACCTCATAAAAAAAATAACAGGGTAATCACAATAAATATAAAAAAATAAAACATGACTATCCTATCAAAAAATTGACCGAAATCGTCAATTATTCGGTGCTGTTTTGTCGTATTTCAAAATTTTTCGTTGAACGGTGTTGTCATTGGTGTGATATGGTGATTTTTTAGTCATTTTTGCAAATTTAGCGCAAAATCAGACCGCTTGTTTGATTGGTCAGATAAATGAATAATCTTTTCTTGAGGTATAAATGTCTTTTTTTACACCAAATATCGGTTAATAAATATTATCGATGACAAGGAGTTATCTTTTTTCCGCAGTTTATTTAAATCTTCTCCGGCTGAGATTTTTTATTATTTTTATTGAATGTTTCTCTGCTTTTTTCCCCGATTTTTGCCGAATTAAATTAATTGGTCAAATAAATGAAAAATTCACTTTTAATTTGTTTTACAAATCTTTTCATTTATTGATTTGATAAATTAATTGTTTATATATCATATGGTTACATAACTCATCCGATGAGCCAAATACTATTTCAATAGAAAGTGAACGGAATTCGTTTGGGGGCGAAGAACTTAATTTGTTATGTTTGGTCAATGCTGGAAATCTTTACGGCGACCAGTCAACACAAATGGAAGCCAAATCGTAATTTAGAGGTTCATTTTAAGGAGAACGTTACTATGAACGATTCACTCACCCAGCACAATTTATTGACCCGAAAACCGAGGATTGCCTTTTATTCTCACGATACGATGGGATTGGGGCATATTCGACGCAATATGCTGTTAGCACAATCCATATTGGAAACAAATCCGGAAACGGATGTATTGTTACTCTCCGGTGTTCGGGAATCCGGCGCTTTTAAACTGCCGAAAGGGGCGGATACGGTGACGATGCCGACATACTATAAAACGTCGGACGGCGATTATATTCCGCGTTCTTTAGGACACGATATCAAGCGCTTGGTTAAAATCCGTAAGGAGATTATTCATGCGGCATTAGAGGCGTTTGAACCGGATATCGTGGTGGTTGACAATGTACCGCGCGGTGCAATGAGCGAGTTGGATAACATTTTACCGGAATTGGCCAGCCGCGGCACACATATCGTGTTAGGTTTGCGCGATATTATTGATGAACCTCACGTTGTTCGTCAGCAATGGGAAAAATTGAAAAACTTAGAAATTATCCGCTTGTATTTTTCCAGTATTTGGGTTTACGGCGATCCGCAATTATACGATCTTGCCAAAGAATACGGCTTGGATTCGGAAATTGGCGATAAGTTATGTTATGTGGGATATTTGGATCAAACCCGCCGTATGGAAGATCAGGGATTAAATGCGGAAGTGGCTTATGTTCAGTCTCCGTATGCGCTTTGTGCGGTCGGTGGCGGCCAAGACGGTTTTTCGCTTGCTGCGGCGTTTTTACAAGCCGAATTGCCGCCGAATTGGAACGGGCTGTTAATTTGCGGTGCATTGATGCCGGAAGATCAGCGTAAACATTTGCGAGCATTAGCGGCAAAACGTCCTGAAATCCGAGTGATGGACTTCGTTGCCGAGCCGCTCAAATTAATGCATCACGCGGAATGCATTATTTCAATGGGAGGCTATAACACGACAACGGAAATTTTATCCTTTAATAAACGTGCATTGATTGTCCCTCGGGTAAAACCGAGAGAAGAACAGTGGATTCGCGCTTCCCGCTTAGCGGAGATGGGCGTGATTGATTGTTTACATCCGAATGAGTTAACGCCGCAAGCGTTATCCGATTGGATGAAATCGCAAAAACCGCAATTGAATGCGCGTGACACCTTGCGTTTTAATGGATTGGATCAGGTCGTTGCTCAAGTGAATAAGATTATGAGCAAAGCGGTTTCTCGTTAGTTTAACTATTGTTGTGGATAAATAATATGAATAAAGCAATCGCCTTAGATGAAAAACCGATGTACATCGGTTATGTACTTAAGCGTTACCCTCGTTTTTCAGAAACCTTTGTGGTGAATGAAATTTTGGCGCATGAACGGGCGGGAACCAAAATCGATATTTTTGCGTTAGGACCGGTAATGGAAACCCATTTCCAAGATGCCATTTCTCAAGTCAGAGCGCCAGTAAGTCGTTTAATGGATAAACAGCGGAATCCGGAAACGCTGTGGCCGTTATTTTGTGAGGGCTTTCGCCAATTACCGGATTTTGCGATGAAATTACCGGATGCGAAAGGCTCCATTCATGAAATCGGGCAAAGCATTTTGTTGGCACTAGAAATTAAAAAACGCGGAATTCAGCACCTGCATGCTCATTTTGGTACCCAAGCAACAACCGTGGCAAGACAAGCGGCAATTTTTGCCGGTATTACCTATACCTTTACGGCGCACGCAAAAGACATTTATTACCAATATGAAGAATCGACGGAGCTGGATTTAAAAATGCGTGATGCGGAAACGACAGTGACGGTATCGGACTACAATTTGGCTTATTTGCAAGAGAAATACGGTACAGATGCGGCGAAAGCCGTTCGCATTTATAACGGTATGGATTTGAGCAAATTTCCTTATACGCCGTTTGAATCAAGAGAAAAACACATTCTTGCCGTCGGACGATTAGTGCCTAAAAAAGGATTTAGCGTGTTGCTGGATGCATTGGCCATTCTGAAAAAACGTAATGTATCGATGCGTTGTACGCTTGTCGGTGACGGCGGATTAAGAGAGTCTCTACAGGCACAAATCCATGCGTTAGGTATTGGTGATGTGGTAAAAATGGTCGGTCCGATGCCGCAACCCGATATTATCGATTTTGTGAAGAGTGCCAATATGATGGTTGCGCCTTGCGTAATCAGTGATGACGGAGATAGAGATGGTTTGCCGACCGTCTTGTTAGAATCTATGGCGCTCGGTACTCCGGTTATCTCGACGCAAGTGGCCGGCATTCCGGAATTAGTGCAAGACAATATCACCGGGCTGTGCGTACCTTCGCAAGATCCTCAAGCCTTAGCCGATGCCATGGAAAAACTGTTGAATGATGTTGAACTTTGCCAAACGTTATCAAAAACGGCTCGTGCCTTGATCGAACGAGAGTATGACGAAGATATCAATGCCGCATCATTACGCTCTATTTTTGCGACGGCTATTGCCAAACAGAATAAAAGCAATTAATTGCCACGGTATTTAATCGATTCATTATTTTAAAAAGGAAAAATTATGCGAGTTGCTTATGTTTGTGCTGATCCCGGTATTCCTGTATTCGGTACTAAAGGGGCGTCAGTACATGTACAAGAGGTTATTAAGGGAATGCTTCAACGAGGTCTTGAGGTCACGTTATTCGCACAGCGTTTGGGCGGAGATGTTCCGGAAGCGCTAAAAGGGATTACGATTCATACATTGGCGGAATTACCAAACTCTTCTCAAGAGGAGCGGGCTTTAGCGGCATTGGCTGCAAACCCCAAAGTAGAAGAGATGTTGGAAAATGCCGGACCGTTTGATTTGGTGTACGAACGTTATTCTTTATGGAGTAATGCCGGTATGTCTTTTGCGAAAAAACATCAGTGTATCGGGATATTGGAAGTGAATGCGCCGTTAATTGAAGAACAGAAAAAGCACCGTGAATTGCCGTTGGAAGAGCAGGCTCAAGCGATTGCCGAATCTGTGTTTACTGATGCGGACGCCATGATTGCGGTTTCACCGGGCGTACAGCATTATTTGGAAACATTTGATGGCGCAAAAGGGCGAGTCCATGTTGTAGCGAACGGCGTTGCTTTAGATCGTTTTGCGCCGGCAGCCAAGTTAAATGCCGCCAGATTAAAAAATATGTCGAGCAGTTCGGAAGTGACGGTCGGCTTTTTAGGTACATTAAAACCATGGCACGGCGTATCAGTGTTAATACAAGCATGGGCGGTATTGCGTGATCGCGGTTACCGTACCCGTTTATTAATTGTCGGCGACGGCCCTGAATATACCACATTGCATGCGGATATTGAGAAATTAGGGCTTTCGGAATATGTTCGATTTACCGGCGCGGTATTACCGGAGCAAGTTCCGGAGTGGTTGGGACAAATGGATATTGCCGTGGCACCTTATCCTAATATGGAACGGTTTTATTTTTCTCCGTTAAAAATTTATGAATATATGGCAGCCGGCTTACCGATTATTGCTACGAATGTCGGACATTTGGCAACCGTTGTCGAGCACGATTATAACGGTTTACTGGTGGAAGCGGAAAACCCTGAAAAAATGGCGGATAGTATTGCATCACTGCTGGCAAATCCGAAAAAAACACAACGCTTAGCGGAAGCTGCACGTTTGACGGCGGAACAACACCATAGCTGGTTAGCGGTAGTGGATCGTATTTTAAATATTGCGAAAACCTGTAAAAAATAAAGATAGCAAGAAAACGGCTAACCGTTTGGCGAAGCCGTTTTTTATAACAAGGATAGCTTTATGAATAAGAATGCTTGGTGGGCAATGGCTTACCGACTGAGAGAATATATTCGCCCGGAAAGGATGTTGATTGTCGGGGCACTGATTGCCTTACTGCTTTCAACCGCAATGCGATTACTGAAGCCTTTACCTTTAGCTTTTGTTGTCGATTACGTGTTGTTTGATGTAAATACCGACCCTTCAGCTGCCGGCGAGGCAAAAAGCCGAGGCTTCGTAGATACGCTTTTAGCCTCCGTAGATACCCAATACATTTTATGGGGAAGTGCAGGAGCGGTAATCCTGATTGCATTAATGATGGCGGGAGCAAGCTATTTTAGTACCGTCGGATTAGCCTTGTCCGGAAGCCGTATTTTAAGTCATGTGCGTAATGACTTATTTGCTCATTTACAACGACTTTCTTTACGTTTCCATTCGCAAGCCAAAACCGGTGATCTGACGATGCGTCTGATTAATGATATTGCAATGTTACGTGAAGCGGTTATTACCGCATTGATGCCGATGCTGGCAAACATGTTCATTCTGATAGGGATGTTCAGCGTCATGTTATATCTGAACTGGCAACTGACTCTATTAGCAATCGCGTCATTACCTATTATGTGGTGGATGACAAACCACTCGGGGAAAAGGATTCATGAAGCAAGTCGGGCGCAGCGCAAAAGGGAAGGTTCTCTAGCATCAAAAGCGGCGGAGTATATCGGTTCTATCCGTACGGTACAGTCTTTATCCTTAGAAAATGAGACGATTCGTAGCTTTTCAGGGGATAACTTACAGAGTCGTCAGCAAGAGGTTAAATCTAAAAAGCTGGCTGCAGGATTAGAACGCCGTGTAGATGTATTGGTTTCCGTGGTAACGGCACTGGTGTTATTACAAGGCGCAAATTCCGTGTTAGCCGGGCAAATGACACCGGGCGATTTGATCGTATTCGTTTCTTATTTGAACAATTCATTCCGACCGGTCCGTGAATATGCCAAATATACGGGGCGATTGTCCAAAGCATTGGCTGCCGGAGAGCGGGTTGTGGATCTACTGGATGAACAACCTGATATTAAAGATAAACCGAATGCAACGGAATTAACGAATATTCGCGGGCAAATTCATTTCGAACATGTCAGCTTCGGTTATAACAAAGCGGATGATCACCCCTTACCGATTCTTCACGATATCAATTTTAAAATTGAAGCGGGAGAAAGTGTTGCGATTGTCGGACCGTCAGGTGCAGGTAAAACAACAATCACCAGTTTGTTATTGAGACTTTATGAAGCGAAAGGCGGTGTCATTCGAATAGACGGTAATGATATCCAAGACTATACCATTGAAAGTGTTCGTAAGCAGATTGCAATGGTTCCACAAGATAACTTGCTGTTCGGACTCAGTATTCGTGAAAATATTGCATTGGGCGCAATCAATAACCTTGAGCAAGTGACCGAAGAAGAGATTATCAATGCGGCTAAGTTAGCACAGGCTCATGATTTTATCAGTGCATTACCTGAAGGCTATGACACAGTATTAAGCGAACGCGGCGGCTCTTTATCCGGTGGGCAAAGACAACGTATTGCGATTGCTCGGGCTGCAATTAATAAGAGTGCCATTCTTATCCTTGATGAACCGACAGTAGGACTCGATAAAGAAAGTGAAAGCTATGTAATCAGCGCATTGCACAACTTAATGAAGGGACGTACGACGATCATGATTACACATGATTTGGCTTTTGCGGCAAAAACCGACCGTATCATTTTTGTAGATAACGGTGTTGTAGTGGAGCAAGGTAATCACAAACAATTAGTTGAGCAAAACGGTAATTATGCAAATTGGTGGAAGATGCAAATCGGCTCACACTAACGAAATTGGCATTGCGGAAATTAGCATTGCGATTAAGGACATACCATAGAGGTACGAATTATGCTTACCAAAGCAGATAAACAAATTGTTGAAAGAGACTATGCCCTTCCCGGACTAGTTGCTTTATTAGATAGCGAAGTATTGCTAACTCAGCTTCAAACTATTCCTCGACTGAAAGGGGCGCTTCAAGCGGAAATTCAATATTTACGTTATAAACCAAGTACAAGCTGCGCCGGAACGGTAAAAATCAAATTCGAGGATGGCTCCGTTCAATATTATTTTGCCAAAGCATTAACGGTAGAACGTTTCGAACGTACCGGGCTTCATATAAAACAAGATAATGATGATATCGGTATTTATGCCCCTTTTACGCTTAACGCATTAAAGATTGTTTTTTACCATCCGGCTTATGATAAAGGCATTCCTTTGGATTGGTTGATAGATAGTGATAAACGCCGGCAGATGTTTGATAAAGTATCACTACCGAAGTTAGCGAAATCCGAACTATGTATCGACATTTTACGGTATAAGCCCGAACGTAGGCTCGTTGCTAAAATCAGTGATGAGAATAAGCAACCTATTGCGGTAATTCGTTGCATAAAACCAAGCGACTTCGGCAAGGTATTGACCGGTGCGGTATTCGGCGTAGCACAAGGCGGTGTCAAACTTTTAGGAGTAGACGGGTCGCTTTGCACCTTAGTTACCGATTGGCAAGACGGGGAAAGTTTGTGCCCGGAGGATGGTGTGTTGCCATCAAAAGCAGATATCGAAAATGTAGCTAAGGTTATTGCCGATATACATAACACACCTTATTTACACCCGACAAAATACGGGCATTGTGATGAAATCGAGTCATTACACGCGGTGCTACGTACATTCAAGCATATTTTACCGGATCACGCCGAATGGTTTCACCGACTCATTCAGCGAATTGAATGCGGGCTAGCTTCTCAACCTGAAATCTTTAAGCTGATTCACGGTGATTTCTCATTGGATCAAATTGTTCAAAATGAGCGGGGTGAATTGTATGTATTAGATTGGGATCGGGCGGTAAGCGCCAATCCGTTAATGGATTTGGCGACATTTTATGCACGACTGACACTACAAGTGATTGAAGGTGTTTTACCCGGTTGGCAAGCAGATGAAATTATTCACGCTTTCTTATATCACTATCGGCAAAAAACATCCTGTAGCTTTGACGGTCTTCGCTATTTTGTTGCGACGGCAATATTACGGTTAGGGGCGGAACCATTCCGTAAACGCTCCGTAGATTGGGAACAATATACATTGCAATTGTTACAACAAGCTGAAGATGTACTGAGCAAAACGGATGATCAATTTGTCGTTCATAGTGAAAAACAGATCGATTTATCCGCAGATCCTATCCTGTATACATTAACGAACCATACCGAAATGCAAACATTATTGATGAATGCACTTCCGCCTTCTGAGCAAGGTATCGTAGAAACCGTTTCGTTAAAGCGTTACAAAGTGGGACGTAGAGCATTAATCGATTACGAAGTCGGCACCGATAATCAAACAAGAAAATGTATTATCGGTAAATATCGCAGTAAGGGATTGGATAAACGTTCTTATACGATTCAACAAGCGCTGTGGAGTAAAGGATTTAATGATACGGCGCATGTGAGTGTGCCGGAGCCGTTAGGAATATTGGTTGAACAACACACTTGGTTGCAACACAAAGTGAACGGTCGAAGCCTCGGTGAAATGCTGATACCGGGAAATGCACGTTTAGAATTTCTCGGCAATCAAGTTGCTAATGCATTAAATGCTTTACATAAAAGCCATGTCGCCCAAATGTTGGATCTGCCGGTCTGGACGCCGTTACATGAGTTGGACATTCTTCGTGATCGTTTAAGCCAAGCTCAGACATTATTACCTCAGTGGGCTGCTCGCATTGCGTCGGTACTTTCTCATTGTGAGCAATTAGTTAATCGGTTAACGGAAGTACCTTTCGTCTCGGTTCATCGGGATTTTTATCAAGATCAAATTCTAGAACGAAACGGTCTGCCGGGTCAGATGGTTTTACTGGATTTGGATTTGGTTTGCCAAGGTCCGGCAGCATTGGATGCGGGAAATTATCTTGCGCATATTCAAGAGTTTGCATTACGTAACTATGCGGATATTAACGCATTAAAGGTACATGAACATGCCTTTTTACAGCGTTTTTTAACTGAGAGTGAAACCTCATGTTTGCAAGATATTGAAATTTACTTAACGCTTTCGTTAGCCCGTCACATTTATATCAGTACCTTGTTTCAAGAACGTCTTCATACGACAGAAATATTACTTAACGTCTGTGAAGAACGGCTGAGAAAACAGTTGAATAAATGAAGTTTAGGGTAACACCGTTCGGTATAACCTAACAATAAAAATGCAAGCACGTTCTAATAAAATAACCTAAGAAAGAGGAAAAGTATGAAAATTACAGTAGTCGGTGCCGGTTATGTCGGTATTTCTAATGCCATTTTGTTGGCTCAACAGCATGAAGTGACTTTATTGGATATCAGTCCTGAGAAAGTGGAAATGATTAACCGAAAAGTCTCTCCGCTTCAAGATACGGAAATCAGTGAATACTTGGCAACAAAAACGTTAGATTTACATGCTACGGTTGATGCCGAGCAAGTCTACAAAGATGCGGAATTCATTATTATTGCAACGCCGACGGATTATGATCCGGAAACCAATTACTTTAATACCCGCTCGGTAGAATCCGTATTAGAAGCCGCTATTGCACGAAATCCAAAGGCATATCTAATTATTAAGTCAACGATTCCGGTCGGCTTCACCCAAAAAATGCGTGAAAAATTTAATACCGATCGTATTATTTTTTCACCGGAATTTTTACGTGAAAGCAAGGCGTTGTATGACAATTTGCATCCGTCTCGTATTGTCGTCGGTGATTGCAATGCAGCGGCGGAAAAATTCGCTCATATGTTACGTGATTGCAGTCTGTCACCGAATGCGCCGATTATTCTGACAAACCCGACGGAAGCGGAGTCGATCAAATTATTTGCCAATACTTATTTAGCATTGCGGGTTGCTTTCTTTAATGAACTGGACTCTTTTGCGGCAACCTTCGGTTTGGACACCCAACATATTATTGACGGAGTTTCAACCGATCCCCGTATCGGAACGCATTATAATAATCCATCATTCGGTTATGGCGGTTATTGTTTACCGAAAGATACGAAGCAGTTATTAGCGAATTATCAAAATATTCCGCAAAATTTAATCAGTGCGATTGTAGAGTCTAACCGCACCCGAAAAGATTTTATTGCAAACGAAATACTGAAGAAAAAACCGTCCGTTGTCGGAGTTTACCGGTTAACCATGAAATCCGGTTCGGATAATTTCCGCAGTTCCAGTATTCAAGGGGTGATGAGACGAATTAAAGAGAAAGGCGTACCTGTCATTGTGTATGAACCGGAATATAAAGGCGAAGAATTCTTCCAATCTCAAGTGATTAACGACCTAAATACCTTTAAGCAACAAGCCGACGTTATTTTGGCCAATCGAATTACCGATGATTTGGAAGATGTGTTGGATAAAGTATATACCCGTGATCTCAAAGGCAGTGACGTGTAAATAATCTTTAAGATCAACACATCTCGGCATAGCCGACAACAACACCAATAAAAATTGGCTTAAAGCCTTATAGTACTAGGTATGATGTACCGCACAAGGCTTTAAGCCCTTTTTCAAAATATGAACGAAAAAACTGTTCTTTTTGCATTAAATACCGATTTACAAGCGGTCTGATTTGTCGAGTTTTTTGCAAATTCAACATAACACTTAATAAATGATATTCGATTATTACACCACTACCCGAACAGCACGTCTATTTCTTCAATAAACTGTCGGCTTGGTTTTTCAAAAAATACGCCGCGGTTTGCGGTGCCGTCCATTCCGCGTAAAAAGAGGTAGGCAACCCCACCGAAATCCCGCTCATAATCATAATGCGCTCCCAAGCGGGAACGTAAATAACGGTGCAATGCCAGTGTGTAAAGCAGATATTGTAAATCGTAACGATATTGCCCCATTGTTTTTCGTAGATTTTCAAGCTGATAGTCCTGTGGAAGATAACCTAAAAAATTGGATTTATAATCCAGCAGATAAAATTTACCGTCTGCCTTCGCTATGCAATCTACAAAGCCTCGGACGAAACCTTCGACTTGATTTAGCTGTAAATCAGGCAAATGACGGGCAAGTGACGAGTGTTTTTTCAGCAACGCATTCAGCTGACCTAATGCCTCCGCATTCGCCAAACGCAAGTAAAATTGCCATTCATTTAAACGTTGGCGACTATCCAATGCTTTTAAACTTATCTGTTGATCGCCGAACGACGTAGACACTACCCGCTCAAGCCAATCTTGTAACGGCACCATCCATTCCTCACCCAAACTCAGCTGTTCGCAGACATGCCGAACGGCTTCCGTCGTTAGCGGCTGGCAAAAATCCCATTGCTCAAATAAAGTGTGCAATACATTACCGACTTTGGCACTATGCGGAAAACGATAAGGCGTATACGAAAATGCCGCGTCATCCGATTCCGTGATATCGACGGGTAATAACGAACGATCATTGTCCTGGGCATCATCGCTAAAAGCGACAAGCGGTGCGATCGAACGATGAATTTGCAAATAGTCGTTTTCGGCTTGCATCGCACTGAAACTGGTGATGAGTCCTTTATTACGAATCGAGCCGTTAAAGGTCGCGGCATTTACCGCCGTTTCACGATAAACCGTCGGTTGCCAATCATCCGTCGGCGGTTCCTGCGATAACGAAGTGACCGAACACGCAATCCCTTTTTGTTTCAATAAGAAAGCGGTTTCCTCTCCGCCGTTCGTACTCCCCAAACCGATTTCACCGTTACTCAACAAATAATGGAATGCCGACCAGCCTTTCTCAAACCGCATCGGCAAAATCATGTTGAGCTGGTATTTTGCCCGTGTAACGGCAACATAGAGTAAACGCAGATCTTCCGCAAATTCCGCTTGATTGATCGCTGTTTTCACTGCTTCTGACTGCGAACCGAAATCCCAACGGGCGACACGCTGTTCGTCATGGTAGATCACCATAGACTGACTTTTAGCCCCTTGACTGGCTTTACCTGCAAACGGCAACCATACAATCGGATACTCCAACCCTTTCGAACCGTGAATGGTGACGATTTTGACCAAGCTCTCTTCACTTTCCAAACGCTGCTTCTGTTCGTCCGATTGACCGTTCGGATTCGCACATTGCCGTTCGAACCAGCGCAATAAGGCGGACTCGTTTTCTAAATTCGGCATCGCATTTTGGAGCAACTCAGCCAAATGAAGTAAATCGGTAATCCGACGCTCGGCATTTTCCCCGGCGTTTATCCGTTGAATGATGCCTTGTTGCATAAAAATCTGGTGTAACATCGGTAACACACCTTGCTGTTGCCACACCTGATGATAATGTACGAAGGCATTTACCCGATTATCCCACTCGGTTTCATCATGTTTGAGCTGAAAAAGCTCTGCCGCCGTCAGCCCCCATAACGGTGTGCCGAGCGCCGACAATAGCGTTCGTTGATGATAAGGATTCAAACAGGCGCGCAGCAAAAACTGCAAATCACGAGCTTCTTGCGTGTCATACACGCTGTTGCGTTCGGAAAAAAACACGGATTGAATATGGCATGCCGCCAATGCCCGACGCATCAAGCCGGCTTGAGTATGGCTGCGTACCAACACCGTGATGTCTTTGGCTGCAAGCGGTCGGTTTTGCCCGTTTTTTTGCAAATATAATGTCCCTTGCTCCGCCTGTTTTAACTGTTGCTGAATATAATATGCGCAGTGTGCGGCAGCCTGCCGTTCGTCAAATTCGGGTTGCAAATAATAGTGAGTGTTCGCCGCCCCTTGTAGTCTCTCGTCGGATGCGGTCGAACTGACCGGGTGAAACTGAATCCCTCGATATAAAAACGGGCTTGCCGAACTGTTCGGCGGAAAGCCGAACAAGCGGTTCGTACTTTCCACCACATTCGGCAACGATCGCCAATTACGGCTAAGCGTGGCTTTTTCACTCGTCTGCTCTGCCGCCGCCAAATAGGTAAAAATATCGGCGCCACGGAATTTATAGATCGACTGCTTCGGATCGCCAATCATAATAAAGCCTTGATTACCGCGATTTTCCGGCATAAAAATACGGCTGAAAATATCATATTGCTCTTGGTTGGTGTCTTGAAATTCATCAATCATCGCGAACGGAAACAACGCTCGGATTTGTTCCGCCAAGGCTCTCCCTCGCTCACCGTGTAGCGCTTGATGCAAAAAACTCAACATATCACCGAAACTTTTTTCTTTATGGGTTTGCTTATGTTGAACCAACTTTTCGCGTAAACGGGTAAAAAACCGAAATTGCAGCATCGGTTTCTGCTTACCTTCAAATTGTTGTCGGTAAGCGGTCAGATAAGCGTCGATTTTTGCAAAATAATCATGAACGAGCGGCTCGGCGCTCTCTTCGGCTTTTTCGGTTAAGTATCCTTGAGAAAAACGGGACCAACTGTTGGTCGGAAAATCCGCCTGCTCACTTACCGCCCAATGGTTCAGTTCCTGTACCCAACCGTTAAGCCAACGCAATTGATATGCCTTGCGGCTCAATGATTTTTTTACGCCGCTTTTGTAGGTTTTCTCCAATTCCGCCGTGATGATTGCCACCATTTCTGCGCCGTGTGCCGTCCAGTGCGCTTTTGCGTCACGAAGAAATTGAGTGAAACGGGTGAAATAAGCGTCAATATCCGCATTTAACCATTGTTGATCTGCCGACAGCGCCGGCTGCGGACCGTACAGATAACCTTTGACAGCTTCCAAAGCGACATAAGGATTTTTTAACTGCTCGGCAACCGCTTGCGATTGCGCTAAATTCATCGGATAAAACAGCTCCCGCCATGTTTCTTCGCTTAAACGAACCAACAATTCATGCTCATCGGTTTGCAAGTCAAGATCAAAGCGCACCCCGGAATCAAAGGCAAACTGAAACAACATTTTCTGACAGAAGCTATCAATGGTAAAAATCGCCGCCAAATCCATGTCTTTCTCGGCGATACGCAAACGCAACAGCGCCTCCGACAAATGCGGTTTCACCCGCTGATATAACGCCAATAGAAACGGATCGTCCGCTAAGGCTTGCGATTCGCCGAGATGATATTGTTGAAATAAGGTTGCGACCTGCGCCACCTTCTCCCGAATACGATCGCGCAATTCTTGTGTCGCGGCTTTAGTGAAGGTGACAACCAGAATCTGCTCCACCATCAACGGGTGACAACCTACGCCTAACAACAGACGCAAATAAAGATTCACCATCGTGTAGGTTTTACCGGTTCCGGCGGAGGCTTCAATTAAAACGGAACGGTCTAACGGTAAGAAAAGGGGATCGAGTGTTTTCATCGCTCAGGTATTTACAATCATCAATAACCACAATTTTACCACCCAAAATACAAGCGGTCAGTTTTATTCGACAATTTGCAAAAAATCACTAAAATCGTACCGCTTACATCAAAGGGAAATACAATGAAACTGAATCCTCAACAACAACAAGCGGTAGACTATGTCAATGGGGCTTGCCTTGTGCTGGCGGGCGCGGGCTCGGGCAAAACACGGGTGATCATCAATAAAATTGCCCATCTGATTGCCCGTTGCGGTTATTCGCCGAAGCAGATTGCAGCGGTGACGTTTACCAATAAAGCCGCCCGTGAAATGCGTGAGCGTGTGGCACATTCTATCGGTAAGGAAAGCAGTCGGGGATTGACGATTTCAACCTTTCACACCCTTGGTTTTGAGATTTTAAAGCGTGAACATAAATTACTCGGCTATAAGTCGGGGATGACGCTGTTTGACGAACACGATCAGCTGGCGTTGTTGAAACATCTGTTGCCTGAAAATGTGACGGAAGATAAAGATCTTTTGAAATTGTTGGTGGCGACCATTTCTAACTGGAAAAACGATCTGCTTTTGCCCGAACAGACGATTGCTTTGGCAAAAAGCGATCGTGATCGGGTATTCAGCCACTTTTACGATCAATATCAAAATCAGCTCAAAGCCTACAATGCCTTGGACTTTGATGATTTAATTATGTTGCCGACCTTGCTGTTTAAGCAGTTTCCTGAAGCCAAAGAACGTTGGCAACAGAAAATCCGTTATCTGTTGGTGGACGAATATCAAGACACCAACACCAGCCAATATGAATTGATTAAGCTGTTGGTCGGTCACGAGGGCAATTTTACCGTGGTGGGCGACGACGATCAGTCGATCTACTCGTGGCGTGGGGCAAAGCCTGAAAATATGGGACGGTTGCAACAGGATTTTCCGAAGCTCAAGGTGATTAAACTCGAACAAAATTACCGTTCGAGCCAACGGATTTTGCACTGTGCCAACATTCTGATTGATAACAACGATCACTTGTTTGATAAACGCCTCTTTTCGCAGTTGGGCGAGGGTGAGAAACTCAATGTGATTGAAGCGAAAAATGAAGAACACGAAGCCGAACGCATTGTGGGCGAGTTGATCGCACACCGTTTTTCACGCAAAACCAAGTATAAAGATTATGCGATTTTGTATCGTGGTAATCATCAATCTCGCTTGTTGGAAAAATTGCTGATCCAAAATCGTATTCCTTACAAAATTTCAGGCGGAACTTCTTTCTTTGCCAAAGCCGAAATCAAAGATATGTTGGCCTATCTGCGTCTGTTGGTGAACCAAGATGACGATGCGGCATTTTTACGCATTGTGAATACGCCGAAACGGGAAATCGGGGCAGCGACACTCGAAAAATTAGGGCAACTTGCCAATGAAAAACAGGTGAGTTTGTTTGACGCGATTTTTGATTTTGAACTGATCCAACGTTTAACCCCGAAGCCTTATCAAGCCTTGCAGGATTTTGCTCGTTGGGTGGTGGAATTGTCCGATCAAGCGGTCAGATCCGATCCGAAATCGGCAATTCAGGATATGTTGGCGAAAATTCAGTATGAAGCCTATCTCTACGAAACAGCGACGACTCCAAAATCTGCGGAAATGCAAAGTCGCAATGTGCAAACGCTGTTTGAATGGGTTGAGAAAATGTTGGAAGGCGATGAACTCAGCGAGCCAATGAACTTAAATCAAGTTGTCACCAATTTGACTCTAAGAGATATGATGGAACGTGGTGAAGACGATGACGAAAGCGATCAGGTGCAACTGATGACATTACACGCATCCAAAGGGTTGGAATTTCCACACGTTTTCTTGATCGGAATGGAAGAAGGCATTTTGCCACACCAAACCAGTATTGATGAAGATAATGTGGAAGAAGAGCGTCGCCTTGCTTATGTCGGCATTACCCGCGCACAACAGACACTCACCTTTTCTTTATGCAAAGAACGCCGTCAATACGGTGAAGTGATTAAACCCGAAATCAGCCGATTTTTACTCGAATTACCGCAAGATGATTTGCTGTGGGAAAAAGATAAACCGCAGCTGACCGAAGTACAAAAAGAACAAAAAGTCTCCGACAATATTGCCAACCTCAGAGCCATGCTACAAGCGAATAAGCGATAATTTTGCAAAAAACCGGACAGAACCGACCGCTTACACTCTCATATAGCACAACTCCTACTGGTCTAATGAGCAAAATTTACACTTGCAAATCAAATGAGAATAATTATCATATGTTCGACTGTACAGTTACCGAGTGAAGATTGAGTGGAATTCAATCTGCTTTTCTAACCAAACTGTAAATGAAGTGATTTATGAAAGAACTAACAATGAACGAAATTAGTCATGTTTTCGGTGGTGGAAGCTATCATAATTGTACTGATGAAGGTTGTGCTGATGCATCTCAATGTGTAAAAAAAGAGAGGTACGGCAGTGATTCAGGTTTTACCAAAGATAATACGGAAAGAGTTATTGGAGATGCTACTACAATTGGAAGTATTATTGGATCTGGTGTAGGTAGTGCTGCCGGTCCTGTAGGAAGCATTTTCGGCGGATTATATGGTGCAGCTCTCGGCTATGCTATAGACAATAACTTACCTGTTTTTGATGCAGAAGCATACGGAGAATATATTAGAGATGTTCAAGTTTGGTAATGCAATAAAATATATTATGCCGTTAATTAGCATGATTACGGTGGGAATATTTCTTTTCTTATATTTTATCCTTATCTCGCCTTTAGAGATAGATAAAAAACATAAAGAATATCTTTTTATTTCTTGCGTTATCTTAGGTACTACTTTGCCACATTTAATCGTCTATTTGAAAAAGAAATTTTGCTCCTAGATTATTATGTAGATAGGTGCACAGTTATAGGTAAAGATTGAATTGAATCTTGAATATTATTACCTTTAACAGGAGAACTCTTATGAAAGCGGAAATCGCCCGACATCCTGACTACGAAACACCAGCAGGTAATATTATTAATAATGCATTAGGGTATTAATTCAATGAAATTTATGCGCCCAATATTTTTATATTAATAGTTCCTTTTATTATTGTATTTCTTAAGTTTTATACTGTTCTAGACAGAATAATAGCCATTTTATGTAGTTTTGTATTCTGTTTAGCCATTTATAAAATTTTAGGGATATTGGATGGATATTTAAATAAGCCTAACAATAAATAATCTCACTACAATAACAAGCGATCAAATTCTCCTAATAATTTGGGCATAGTAGACAAAACTTAGGAGAAAATTATAAGGATAATGTTATGAGAGAATTGCAAAATGGCAATATTCCGACTGATTAGTTATGAAAGATAAAAATGTATTTACTTTTGGAGTTCTAATAGCAGTAGTATTGATTCAACTATACCATAGTTATATAGAAATTCCCATAACATATAAAGTATTAATAGATATATTAATATTAGTATCTATACCATATCTGTATAGAAAAATATATTATTACTTTATTGAACTATATAAAAAACATACTTCATCAAAAAGTGACTAATCATAACAAATGGAAAAACACACCTATTTAGTATATATTCTATTCGGTTGGTTTTTCCATTTTTATTTGTGATATTAATCATATCTAAAATCAATTAGATTATGTTCCGACAAGAAGCTATAAATTATAGAAAATGGAAAAGTACCGCTGTGCTGATTTCTTCCGTGCCAAGTTGGGTGGTCTTTTCCGTTTCTCTCACTTTAATTATCGCCTTTATTTTATTCGTCACCTTTGGCAGTTATACCCGACGAGAAAATATCGTCGGGGAAATTACCATGCAATCAACATTGGACAGCGCAGATAGGATTATCAAGCTGGAACGAACTGTATAATACTCATTTTTCAGTCACAATCTTGTATCTTTGTGGCTTTTAAACGCAAATGTTTATATCAATTTTAGCGACAGATCAAATGACCGCTTGTCATTCCCTCCGCCCGTTTAACGGTAAGGCGGAGGCTCGGTGGCGGGCAACCTAGGCGATTTTTCTTGCTAACATCGTTGCGAAACGCATTTTGATACGGTTGCCGTTTTCATCGGTTTTATGCAGTTCACCAAGATCTTCGTTATATTTCACCAATTCCCACCCTTGATAATAATTTTTCAGTTCACCGGCTTTAAAAGTAAAGGAAAACGGCATCGGGCAAGGATAATCTTCCGTGCTCATGGCGCTGACGATTAAGTTATAACCACCGACTTTGGTGTTTTTTTGCATATTATCAATGATAGCGGGAATCCGTTCGCGGTTTAGAAACATCATCACGACAGTGGACACAATTAAATCGAATTCTCCGGCAAGATTGGCTTGATTAATGTCATATACGGCGGTTTGCATGTGCTCCAAGCCTTCTTTTTCAATCAGATAATTCAAAAATTGAATGCTTTCGGCGTTGTGATCCACGGCGGTCACATCAAATCCCAATAAATTCAGATAAAGCGCGTTGCGCCCGCGTCCGCAGCCCAAATCCAGCACCTTGCCCGACTGAATATGCTTGACGGCATTCAGCACCTCCGAATGAGTGGTTGTCAGATTATATTTTTTGGCGTAGTAATCTTCGGGGCGACAATAAAATGCAAGCCGGCATTCCAAATCGTCGGTTAACGCCGCCACTTTATGCCACACTTGCGGCGCAACGAACGGCGGTTGGCGGGCTTCGTCAAAGACCGTTTCGCTCACGATATCACCGTCTTCGTTCAATTCAACATAGTTAAGTGCGCCTTTTAGTACGGTTAACTTCGCCCACGTACCGACTTTGGTGTTATGTTTTTCCTGAAACATTTGCGGAAGGGAATCTTTTGTCCATACCGGCATTTGCTTATAGCAAATCAACTCTTGCATAATCTCTCCTTTACGTTATTTCTCTTATTCCAAACGGTCGTCGCACTTTTTGCAAATTGTTAAGCGAAACAGACCGCTTGCACGGTGCGTTGATCTTATCCTTTTTTACTCCGGAGGCAATAAAAAAACCGACTAAAATAGTCGGTCTTTTCTATCTGTTTGATTGTTATCAAATTTCGACACGCTTAAATTGCCGCCCGAAATACACCAAACTGTGATTCGGTGATGTTTGAATGTCCGCCAAACGCACGATAAAAACCGTATGGGTACCGACTTCGTGCGTATCCACAATATCCCCTTGCAAGGATGAAATGGCATGGCGCAACACCGGCTGCGCCGCATAGCCTTCATCCCAAATGTCCCAAGCAAAACGCTCCTCCATTGTACTCGGTAACATCGCAGCAAAATGTTTTGCCAACTCGTCCTGTTCATGATTCAGCACATTCACCGCCACTTTACCGTTTTGCTTGATAATATCGTGCAATTCGCTGCGTTGATTAATGCAAAACAGTAGCGTGGCGGGCGAATCGGTCACAGAGCAAACCGATGAAACGGTTATGCCGACTTTACCCGCCTCACCGGCACTGGTCACAATACTTACCGCCGCCGACAAATGCGCCATCGCCTCACGAAACTGTTGTGAAAATTCGGAAATATCCGCCATGCGTTACTCCTTCCAAATCACATGATATTCACGGTTGTCGGCATCATGTGAAATTAAGAAACGGGCGAAAACGTCTTCGATTTCGTCTTGATCGTTATACAGACTGACCCAAACTTCGACAAATGCATCCGGATCAATTAACGTGCCGATTTCCTCCTCCCAATTCTCGCCGGTATCGACGACTTCTACACCGCCACGTTCTTCAAATTGAAGATTAAAAAGTAAAATATCGGCGGGATCCAAATTCTCCGGCGCCATCTCTAAGAAAATATCGTAGGCAATATCAATTGCTTCATCGGGAGTCAGTTTTGTTGTCATTTCTACACCTAAAAGTTTAAGATTTTGTCGGCGTCTACCGTCCAATCGGCAAGCTCCGCAAGCGTACCGATTTCCACGCCCGCCGCAAGCGGTAAATCCGTTATGCCACGGGCATTGGTACAAGTTTTACACAATTTCACCGACGCACCTTGCGCCGTTAAAATCTCCAACATCTGTTGGACGTGATAGCCTTCCGCCGGGTTTTGTTTTGCCAATCCCGCACTCACGGCATCCGACATTAAAAATAATTTCAATTGAACGTCATGCTGCTCTTGAAGTTGTAAGGCAAGACGTAATCCGCTGAAAAACGTTTCGTTGCCGTAAGGCGCGGCATTGATGATAAACAGTAATTTTTGCATAACGGCTCTCCATTAGACGCAAGCGGTCGGTTATTGTTACATTTTTGCAAAATTTTCCCTAAAACAGACCGCTTGTCAACAACGAAACAAGTCGATTACCGATATTCAAGCGTTTTTTTCCGTTTTTCGATCACCGTCGAAAAACACGGTTTTCATTCGGATCTTTTTTGCGCACTTGGCTATAGTCATTCCGATTTTTAACGGAGGTTCTATGTGGCGCTTTTTTCTCTTCTTTTTTAGTTCAACGTTATGTGCTCAACCCTTTAACTTAATGTTATTGGAACAATACAAAGACCAAGAAGTGACCGGTTGGGTCATGAGCGAGAAACTGGACGGTGTACGCGGTTTTTGGGACGGTAAACAACTCATCAGCCGCCAAGGTTATCCGTTTTTACCGCCCGATTATTTTGTTCAAGGCTTTCCGCCCTTTGCGATTGACGGCGAGTTGTTCAGCGAGCGGGGGAAATTTGAGGAAATCTCTGCAACGGTGCGTTCCTCCTCGCCGAAAGGTTGGTATAAGCTGAAATTACATGTCTTTGATGTGCCGAATGCCGAGGGAAATTTATTTGATCGATTAAAGGTTCTACAAGATTACCTTGCGAAGAATCCAACACCTTATATTGAGATTATTGAACAAATTCCCGTCAAGGATAAAGTGCATCTCAATCAATTTTTTGAGCAAATTCAACAGGTTGGCGGTGAGGGCGTCGTGGTGCGAAATCCGGATTCACCTTACATTCAAGGGCGTTCGGCTCAAATTTTAAAGCTGAAAACCGTACTGGATGAAGAATGTACCGTGATTGCCCATCATAAAGGTAAAGGGAAATATGCCGACAAACTGGGCGCAGTGACTTGTGAAAATCATCGCGGGCGTTTTCGTATCGGTTCGGGCTTTTCCGATAAAGAACGGGATAATCCACCTGCCATCGGCACGTTAATCACCTATAAATATCGCGGTTTAACCCAAAGCGGCAAGCCTCGTTTTGCGACTTATTGGCGAATACGAACGGATCAATAAAGGTTATTTTGTAAAATTTTTGCAAATATAATTTGATTTAAATTATAGAAATGCTAACAAAATTGATCTACAGTACGAAAGGATTTCATCTTCGGAGAACTTTCTATGACCAATACCGAACTGATTACGGAAGGCATTAATCTGATGTTTGTCGGAATGGGATTTGTGATGTTATTCCTGTTCTTGCTGATCCTCGCCATTCAACTGATGTCGAGTCTGATTAATCGCTATTTTCCCGAACCGATGATTGAGACAACGCCATCCCCCTCTCAATCCCCACCGATTCACTCTAACACACCAAATGATTTAGAACGCCTACGCCCCGTTATTGTGGCGGCTATCGCGCATCACCGCCGTACTCAAGGTCTTAAATAAGAGGATTATAAAATGACTATTCAACCGAAAAAAATTGCTATTACTGATGTGGTATTAAGAGATGCGCATCAATCTTTATTCGCAACCCGTTTACGTTTAGATGATATGTTGCCGATCGCCAAATCCTTAGATGAGATCGGATATTGGTCATTAGAAGCGTGGGGCGGAGCCACTTTTGATGCGTGTATCCGTTTTTTAGGAGAAGATCCTTGGGTGCGCTTACGTGAATTGAAAAAAGCGATGCCGAAAACCCCACTACAAATGCTACTGCGCGGACAAAATTTATTAGGCTATCGCCATTATGCCGATGATGTGGTCGAACGCTTTGTCGATCGTTCCGTGGCAAACGGTATGAGTGTTTTCCGTGTATTCGATGCCATGAATGACCCTCGCAATATGAAATGCGCATTACAAGCGGTGCGTAAATACGGCGGACATGCGCAAGGGACGTTAAGTTATACCACCAGCCCCGTTCATACGACACAAACGTGGCTGGATGTCACCGAGCAGTTACTTGAAATCGGCATTGATTCGTTAGTGATTAAAGATATGTCGGGTATTCTCACACCAATGGCAGCTTATGATTTGGTCAAAGAAATTAAATCCCGTTATGATGTCGAATTACATTTGCACTGCCACTCCACCACCGGCATGGCGGAAATGGCATTACTCAAAGCGATTGAAGCAGGTGTGGACGGCGTAGATACCTCCATCTCCTCTATGAGCGGCACTTACGGGCACCCTGCAACGGAAGCGCTAGTCGCCACGTTACAACATACCCCTTATGACACCGGTTTGGATATTCCGCAATTAGAAAAAATTTCGGCTTACTTCCGTGAAGTACGTAAAAAATACCATGCCTTTGAAGGACAATTAAAAGGTGTAGATAGTCGCATTTTAGTCGCCCAAGTACCGGGTGGAATGCTCACCAACCTTGAAAGCCAGTTAAAACAGCAAAATGCATCGGATAAATTAGACTTGGTGTTAAAAGAGATCCCGGAAGTGCGTAAAGATCTCGGTTATATTCCGCTAGTCACCCCAACATCACAAATTGTCGGCACACAAGCAGTGATTAACGTACTTATGGGCGAGCGTTATAAAAATATTGCGAAAGAAACAGCGGGTATCTTAAAAGGCGAATACGGACGCACACCTGCACCGGTCAATACCGAATTACAAGCCCGAGTGTTAGAAGGTAAAGCACCGATTACCGATCGCCCTGCGGATCATCTTGCGCCTGAAGTGGAAAAATTAACCACTGAAATTACCGCCCAAGCCAAAGAAAAAGGCATTACATTAGCTGAAAATAGTATTGATGATGTATTGATTGTTGCACTCTTCCAACAAGTCGGATGGAAATTCTTAGAAAATCGTGGCAATCCAGATGCTTTTGAGCCAGTTCCTACCAAAGAGAGTACCAAACCAATGGCACCAAAAGCAGAAAAACCGGTAGCACAAACGACGGGTTCCGCGGTTTACACCGTTGAATTAGAAGGCAAAGCCTTTGTCGTGAAAGTCAGTGAAGGTGGTGACATCAGCAATATTGCGCCAATAGCCTCCCCTGCTCCAACTCAAGCTGTTGCCCCAGTTGCAAATTCTGCGCCACAAGCGACCGCTTGTGGTAACGGCGAGCCAGTCAATGCACCGATGGCAGGAAATATCATCAAAGTTGTAGTAAATGAAGGACAGCAAGTCGCTGAAGGTGATGTATTACTCATCCTTGAAGCGATGAAAATGGAAACCCAAATCTGTGCGGCAAAATCCGGAACAGTACAAGGCATTAAAGTGAAAGCAGGTGATGTAGTCGGCGTGGGTGATACGCTGATGCAAATCGCCTAGGGGGAAATATGGAAAGTTTGTCAGCATTAATTCAAGGCATGGGGATCATGCACCTTGAGCTAGGGCAAGCCATTATGATTGCTATCAGTCTCTTGTTGCTATGGCTCGCCATCGCCCGACAATTTGAACCGCTGTTGCTGTTGCCTATTGGATTCGGGGGCTTGCTCTCGAATATCCCCGAAGCTGGTTTAGCCATGACGGCTCTTGATAACTTGCTTCATCACGGCACGACACAGCAACTTGCGATGGTCGCGGAAAAATTGGGTAGCCAAGTCGATCCAAACGCCATTAAGGAAGCATTAGGTTTAGCCCTGCCATCAGTTCGCCATGAGCTTGAAGTTCTTGCGGGAGATTTTGGGTACACATCTGGTGTGTTAGCCCAATTCTATCAAGTGGCAATTGGATCGGGTGTTGCGCCACTGGTGATCTTTATGGGGGTCGGTGCGATGACTGATTTTGGACCTTTACTTGCGAACCCGAAAACCTTGCTCCTTGGTGCAGCCGCTCAGTTTGGGATTTTTGCGACTGTACTGGGTGCTGTGGGATTAAACTGGCTTGGCATTATTGATTTCACTCTGCCACAAGCCGCAGCGATCGGTATTATCGGTGGTGCGGATGGTCCGACAGCCATTTACCTTGCGAGTAAACTGGCCCCTGAGTTATTAGGCGCAATTGCCGTTGCAGCTTATTCCTACATGGCGTTGGTACCATTAATCCAACCACCGATTATGCGCGCATTGACGACTGAACAAGAGCGTAAAATCAAAATGGTACAGATGCGAAATGTCAGTACCCGTGAGAAAGTATTGTTCCCGATTGTGTTATTGGTTTTAGTCGCATTGCTATTACCGGATGCCGCTCCACTGTTGGGGATGTTCTGTTTTGGTAACCTCATGCGTGTCAGTGGCGTAGTTGAACGACTCAGCGATGTTTCTCAAAATGCCTTAATCAACACCGTCACCATTTTCCTTGGTTTATCCGTCGGTTCAAAATTAATCGCCGATAAATTCCTACAACCACAAACCTTAGGAATCTTAGCGCTAGGTATTATTGCCTTTGGTATTGGTACTGCAAGCGGTGTGATTATGGCGAAAATCATGAATCGCTTTAGCAGTAAAAATCCAATTAATCCACTGATAGGTTCTGCCGGCGTTTCTGCCGTACCGATGGCAGCTCGCGTATCCAACAAACTTGGACTTGAAGCCGACAAACAGAATTTCCTGTTAATGCACGCCATGGGGCCGAATGTAGCTGGAGTGATTGGTTCTGCGATTGCAGCCGGGGTAATGTTGAAATATATTGCATCAATACAATAATCTTTCTGATAAAAATACAGGTAGAATAGTGGTTTTTAACTATATGAGTATAAGCTGAAACCACTATTTTATCCTTCTAAACTAGGTTATGTTTAATTTTTTACCATTCTCTTTTCCAACATTTGCAAAATTCCCCCGCAATCCGACCGCTTGTCAGCCTCATTCTTCTCTTCTTTTCTTCTTCTGTTTCATTACTTTCGCAAAATAAAAAAAACCGCAAGCTATCTCTAACTTGCGGTTTCTCTCGTATTAAAAC
>NZ_JBGYBX010000022.1:0-79231 GCF_041817755.1 Glaesserella sp.
GCTCTCCCAACTGAGCTAATCGCCCTTTTCAAACTAAATTAGATTATCACAACGGACTTCAAACGTTGAAGTGGTGGGCGATACCGGTCTCGAACCAGTGACCCCCTCCTTGTAAGGGAGGTGCTCTCCCAACTGAGCTAATCGCCCGTTGTTGTGGGGAGGCATTATAGGGAGCAAAAATTTTCAGTCAATCCATTTTTGTGAAATTCAGCCCATTCGTTGTAAAAATCATCAGATTCGTTCATTTTCCACTATGATTCCCTCTCAAGAAGAGTAAAATATTAAGATCTTTTTGTTGATAAAATTCTAAAAAACATAGGCGATAATATGAAGATTGAAACCCTTTTTCCTTTAGATCCGAATGTGAAAGTGCGTACCCGTTTTGCGCCAAGTCCGACAGGCTATTTACACGTCGGCGGTGCGAGAACCGCTCTTTATTCTTGGTTGTATGCAAAACATAACAACGGCGAATTTGTATTACGCATTGAAGATACTGACCTTGAGCGTTCTACCCCGGAAGCAACCGCAGCGATTATTGAAGGCATGGAATGGCTCAATTTAGCGTGGGAACACGGTCCTTATTTCCAAACAAAACGTTTTGATCGTTATAACCAAGTGATCGATCAGATGATTGAAGAAGGCACGGCATACCGTTGCTATTGCTCAAAAGAGCGTTTAGATGAATTACGTGCAAACCAAGAAGCAAACAAAGAAAAACCACGTTATGACCGCCACTGCTTAGGCGATCATTCGCACGATCCGAGCGAACCGCACGTGGTTCGTTTTAAAAACCCAACGGAAGGCTCAGTGGTCTTTGATGATGCGGTGCGCGGGCGCATTGAAATCAGCAATAGCGAACTGGATGACTTAATTATCCGCCGTACCGATGGTGCACCGACCTACAACTTCTGTGTGGTTGTTGATGACTGGGATATGGGCATTACCCACGTTGTTCGTGGTGAAGATCACATCAACAACACGCCGCGCCAAATCAACATCTTAAAAGCGTTAGAGGCAGAAATCCCGACTTACGCTCACGTGTCGATGATCAACGGCGATGACGGTCAGAAACTCTCTAAACGTCACGGAGCAGTCAGCGTAATGCAATATCGTGATGACGGCTATTTACCGGAAGCCTTAATTAACTATCTCGTACGCTTAGGCTGGGGACACGGCGACCAAGAGATCTTTACTCGTGAAGAGATGATCGAATTATTCGACATTCATTCGGTAAGCAAATCGGCAAGTGCCTTTAACACTGAAAAATTACAGTGGCTAAACCAACACTATATGCGTAGTTTGCCTGCGGACTATGTCGCAAAATACCTTGAATGGCATATGAATGATCAAGGAATTGATTTCTCTCAAGGACCTGCATTAGCAGAGATCATTCCAGTCTTAAGTGAACGTGCAAAAACCTTAAAAGAGTTAGCGAGCCAAAGCCGTTATTTCTATCAAGAATTTGATAGCTACGATGAAAAAGCGGTCGCAAAAAACTTCAAAGCGGAAGCAATTGCACCACTTGCAAAATTATCGGAAAAACTGACCGCTTGTGATGATTGGACGGTTGAAAATATCCACGATGCGATGAACCAAACAGCGGCAGAACTTGAAATCGGTATGGGAAAAGTCGGTATGCCGTTCCGTTTAGCGGTCACCGGTTCTGGACAATCACCATCCATGGATATTACGGCGAAGTTAGTCGGCAAAACGAGAACCCTTGCGCGTATTCAAAAAGCGATTGCCTTTATCCAAGCACAAAACTAGTTAGTTTTTAAGCAGTTAATCTGTTTGCCGTATTTTCAGATTGACAGAGAAAAAGCGAGAGCATATTATCTCTTGCGCTTTTGGGGATATAGCTCAGTTGGGAGAGCGCTTGAATGGCATTCAAGAGGTCGTCGGTTCGATCCCGATTATCTCCACCAAATTCATAAAAAGCCTTGGAATAATAGTTCCAAGGCTTTTTTCGTTTAGTCAGACACATGTCCGTAGGTGTAATGGACAAATTTGCTGCTAAAAAACAGCAGGAAGTCTTACAGTACAAGACGTTCCGCTTTCTTTTTTTGAAGTAAGTCGTCTAAGTCAGCATAAACAAAATAAACTCATAGGGCTATTTGTGGCAGGCATCACTGCTCAAACAGCGGCTGAATTGGTAAATGTAAACAAAACGGCAGCAACCTATTACTTCCATCGTCTACGATTGCTTATCTATCAAAACAGTCCGCATCCGGAGATGCTTGAAGGTGAAATTGAAGCCGATGAAAGCTATTTTGGCAGTACCCTTATAAAATGCGTGAAATAGAATTTATGCCAATACCATACTTGTTTTTATCAAGGTCTTACTTTGTTTTCTATTGGTTTTCCGTTGCTATCCACACTGCAACAATCTTTTAAATAAAATCCGTCAATGTATTCGTAATATCCGGAAGAATTCTTTTTAAACAAATCATCATAATGGTTTCTAAACCGCTCAAATGATTCCCCCGAACTCCATTCGCTTCTCTTTATCCATTCGCCATATTTGGTTTTTGCAAAAAATATGTGCAAATTATCATTGTCTTCCCAAATTTCACTGACTACAAACTGTTTCGGATTTTTCCCTTCTTTTATCATTCTTTGTTCTGCCATTTTGACAGCGGCATCGCTATTGATGACATTCGGTACATAATAAAGCGCATACGCCCCTGTTTGATTGTTTGTAACGAATAATTTAAAGTTTTTGTTTCCATATCCGCTTAATTTTTGATAGCCGTCAAGCGGGTATCTGCAATCAAGATTTTGCGTTTGGCAATAGGCTATAAAATTTTCTCTCCCTTTTGACTTTGTTGTTTGGTAGGCAAACCATTTCCCGCTTTGGTCTTTCAGCAGCCCGACAAATGACAACTCATTGGAAAGCCAAACAAATCCACTGGTGGCATCTTTACCGTATTGTCTTTTAAATTCACTTTTGGTCGCACGGTAAACAGCGTCCCCCGTTGTTTTTAACACGCGTTCTTGACGAAGCCATTCTCCCGTATTCTCATGATAAACAAACACATCATAATGCGAACGCGTATCCGTGCGAACAGGCGGGCTTTGATAACCGCCCTGTTGCTGCCGCTCCCGTTTTTGTTTATCTATTTCGGCTTGCATCATTCCGTTCCAGTTATGCCAAGATTGCGAACCGGGCTGGTACGGATTGGCAAAAGCATTTTTGGTCGGAAATAGTAAACATAGCAATGATGCGGTTATAAAAAATTTTTTCATATAACTCTCCTATCATGGTTATCTGTTTTTCAGGCAACCTGAAAAACATTAGGTTTCAAACGGCAAATGCCTCAAGCCTCTTTTTACCAACACTTTTGTCTACCATGCCTTATTTTCGTTTAGTCAGATACATGTCCGTATATGCTCAGATAAAAAGGCATGCCGTTTATTTCTCTTCGTCATATTTCAATCGAAAAAGTCTGATGAGCAAATTTTTCCAATAAATAATCAATAAAGACCCGAATTTTCGGGCTGTTATGACGCGAAGGGAAATACAAGGCATATAAGTGGTGCGTATGAAACACCAGTTGTTCGGTTAATTTCAATGGCTCAATTCGGTGATTTTTAATGTTGTCTTCCAGTAAATAAAGCGGTAAGTAAGCGACGCCTTTATGATTTAAGACCGCTTGCAGTGAAAATAAACTGCAGTTTGATTTGATTGATTTCAACGTTTCGGCATCATCCATTTTTTTTAAGGTCGGGTTCATTTCCGGATACATTAATAATTGATGATGGCGTAGATCCTCAATCGTTTCCGGTCTGCCGCGTCGTGCTAAATATTCAGTTGAAGCACAATAAACCCAGTCTATCGGACATAAATAACGGAGGGAAAAATTATCCGGCGGCATGGAAACAATACGTAAGGCAATATCATAATCTTCTTCGTTTAAATTCACTAAGCTGTCACTTAACTTGATATTCACATTGATATGCTGATAACGTTCGCTAAACTCATAAATAAGCGGCGCAAGTTGTGAGCAACCGAACGCAACCGGGCAAGTAATGGTTAATTCGCCTTTAGCTTCTTTGTTATAAGTGCCCGCATTGCTATATAAATGATCCAAATCAGCTAAAATATTTTGGACATTTTGATAGAAATATCAACCGGCATCCGTCAATAATAAACTTCTTGTCGTCCGTTTGATTAACGTCACCCCTAATTCTTCTTCCAGCAATTTCAAGTTTTGACTCACGGCGGAAGGTGTCAGATTGAGCTCTTTCGCCGCATCATTAAAGTTACCCAAATTAGCAATAGCCACAAAGCAATGAATACGTTTGAGCGACATATGACGGAGGTTTTTCATTGTGAAGATTTTTTGATAACTGATTTAAATTTATATAATTAAAACACCCTTTATTTTACGGGTCAATAGTGTGAACATTAGCCCATCCACCTTTAACACTACTCGATGGGAGTTATCTATGAGAACAAAATCAAAGTCCATTGCGACTCTAGCCGTTCACGCCGGTTACCAAAAAGATGAAGCTTATGATGCGATTGTCACCCCGATTACCACGGCGAGTTCGTTTATCCAACGTGATTTGAACGAGCAACGTAAATTCTGTTATTCCCGCGTATCCAATCCGACTCGTTATGCTTATGAAACCGCATTGGCCGACATCGAAAACGGCATTTATGCTACGGCAACCGCCAGCGGTGTCGCCGCAACCTCGCTCGCCTTAGAATTACTACCGAAAGACAGCCATATTATTGTGATTACCGGAGTATACGGCGGTACATTCCGTTTATTTGAAAGCATTCGTAAAAGCACTTTCGGATTTTCATTCTCCTACATTAACTTAAATGATCAGGCGGAATTAGAGGCAACATTACAAAGCAATACCCGCATGATTTGGATCGAAAGCCCGACGAATCCGCTGTTACGTATTGTGGATATTGAAAAAGTCTGCCGATTTGCTAAAGCGCACAACATCATTACCTGTGTCGATAATACCTTTGCTACAGCGTGGAACCAACAACCACTCAGCCTCGGAGCGGATTTAGTCATGCTTTCCACCAGTAAATATATTAATGGTCATTCCGATATTATCGGCGGAGCGCTCATTACCAACCGTGAAGATTTTGCCGCCGAACTCAATGCGAAAAAAACCGCCTTAGGGGCGATTGCTTCTCCGTTTGATGCGTACCTTGCGCTACGCGGCATGAAAACGCTCGATCTGCGCATGCAACGTCAATGTGACAATGCCTTAAAAGTTGCCGAATATTTAGAAAGTCATCCCGAAATTTTAGAAGTCCATTATCCCGGTTTACCTTCTCATCCCGACTATGAACTGTGTAAAAAGCAAATGCGTAGCGGCGGTGCGGTCGTTACTATTCGTTTAAAAGGCGATTTGGAACGGGTAAACCGCTTTATCAAAGGATTGCAATATTTTGTCTTGGCGGAATCACTAGGAGGAGTCGAAAGTATGGTCAACCATAGCGCGACCATGTCTCACGCCAGTATGGGAGCGGAAGCCAGAGCGGCTATCGGTATCTTTGATACTACATTACGTTTATCGGTCGGGATTGAATCCATAGATGATCTGATTGAAGATTTGACCTATGCATTAGCACAATAGAGTAAGATAAGCTGAAGGGGCATATTATGCAAGATTACGGTATTTGGGCGGTGCTGACACCGCTGTTAACCATCTTATTGGCAGTTTTAACCCGCCAAGTGATTCTCTCCTTACTGACCGGTTCCGTATTCGGATTTATCGTGTTGCATGATTTTCATATTCTCGTCGGGATTAAAGCCACTTTAGACGGTATTATTCACATTTTTGCCGACGGCGGTAATGCCAAAACCATTATTTTTATGGTCTTGATCGGCGGTATCATGCGGTTAGTTGTCGTGACCGGCGGTATGCGGAGTTTGGTTCAAGCGTTGAGTGAAAAATCGCAGCTGATTAAAGGGCGTCGTTCCGTCCAACTGCTGGCGATGATCATTACTTCCCTGATTTTCGTCGAAAGTTCGATTAACCAGTTGGTTGCCGGTGTGTCGACTAAAAAACTGGCTGAAAAATACGCCGTCCCGCCTGAAAAAATGTCTTACATTATCCAAACTTCCTGTGTATCCGTTTGTTCTTCGGCAATGATTAATGGTTGGGGGGCCGCGATGATGGGAGTCATCGGCGTACAAATCAGTAAAGGTTTTCTTTCCGGTGAACCGTTTGAAATTCTTGCCGGTTCCATGGTCTATCACTTTATGGCGTTCTTCTCGTTAGCGACAGTGCTTTTCTACATTTTTACCGGAGCGTCTTGGGGACCTATGCGTAAAGCGGAATTATTAACCAAATATCCCCGTCTCAAACGCAAAAAAATACAAGACCAAAGCCAAGCTGACCAAAACGACTACGTCATCGATCACCCAAACAGTAACAGTATCCTAAACTTCCTTATCCCGATTTTATCTACCGTATTGACCGTACCGGTTATGCTATATATTACGGGGCACGGAGACTTTTCCAAAGGCAGCGGTTCAACCTCGGTATATTATGCGGTAATTTTCGGGCTTTCGGTGTCATTCGTTTGGTTTATGGCGCGCCGTCTTTTTACCATCGACAGTTTCTTCAAAGAAATTTATATCGGCTTTGCAAGTATGGTAAAAATCAGCTCGGTGATGATCTTTGCCTTTTTAATGGGCAGCATTTGCGGGGACTTACACACCGGTGCTTATATTGCCAAAATCTCATCCAGCGTGATTCCACCCAGCTTGACCATCGGTTTTATCTTCTTAATTAGCGCTATCATGTCGCTGGCAACCGGCACATCTTGGGGAACCTTTGCGATTATGATCCCAATCGGCGTGCAACTCGGCGTATCCGTCGGTGTTCCACCGGAATATATGATTGGTGCGGCCATCTCAGGCTCCATCTTCGGTGATATGACCTCGCCGATTTCCTCCGACGCGATCGTCGCGTCAATGGCAACGGATTGCGAACATATCGAACACATCCGAACCCAATTCCCTTATGCGTTAGTTACCGGAATCATTGCCTTATTGGCTTACATTGTGCTTGGTTTAACCCTTTAAACGTTGATATCAGGAGCTTCGACTCCTGATATTGCTTAACTCATCCTTTAGGAAATCGCAATGAAAATAAACACCAAAGTATTACACGGTTATGAAATGACGGATAAAACGACCGGCAGTTCGTCCGTACCGATTTATCAAGCATCGACTTTCCATCAAAGCGATTTGGACAGCCACTCGGGACCGATCTATTCCCGTTTTTCCAACCCTTCCCGCAGCGGGCTGTGCGATGCGATTTGTGCGATAGAAGAAGCCGAACATGCCGAAATTTTTGCCTCCGGCATGGCGGCAATCAGCGCCTCGCTATTACAATTTAAACAAGGCGATCATATTGTTGCCTGTAAAAATATTTACGGCGGGACATTCCAACTGATGACGGAAATGCTGCCCGCTTACGGTATTGAAGTCAGTTTCGTCGATGCCACCGATCCGAATAACTACCTCACGGCAATCAAAGACAATACCCGTGCATTTTATTTAGAAACACCGTCAAATCCGACACTGCAAATTACCGATTTACAAGCGGTCATTTCCATTGCCAAAAAATACAATTTACAAACGATTTGCGACAACACCTTTATGACGCCGTTACTGTCAAACGTTATCGGTTTAGGCGTTGACATTTCGATCAACAGTGCAACCAAATTTATTAACGGACACAGCGATGTCGTTCTCGGCACGCTGGCAACCAATAACGCATCATTAGCGGAGAAAATTCATAAAATTGCCGTCGTCCTCGGCGGTATCGCCGCCCCATTCGATTGTTGGCTGACCATGCGGGGGTTAAAATCGATGGCAATGCGTATCAAACAAGCCAGCGGCAATGCCCAACAAATCGCCGAGTTTTTAGCCGCTCACCCGAAAGTCAAACAGGTTTTCTACCCGGGGCTTGCCGGCCACGCAGGGCATAAAATCCATATGCAACAATCCAAACATGGCGGTATGATCATCTCCTTCGATTTAGGCTCTTACCAAAATGTCACGAAATTCTTACAAGCGGTCAACATTCCGCTTGTCGCGGTCAGCTTGGGCGGAATCGAATCCATCATCTCTTATCCGGCAAAAATGTCACACGCTTGCGTCAGCCCGGAAGAGCGCTTAAAACAAGGCGTAACCGACGGATTATTGCGTTATTCCGTGGGGTGTGAAGATGCGGAAGATTTAATTGAAGATTTGAAACAAGCCTTGGAAACCTTAAGCTAATACCCTAACGTCCTCTAATACTTCTTTATTTAGCCCCTTTCCCGCAAACGCGGCGAGGGGAAAGATATTGATTTCAACAGTATAGTGATCAAACAACCCGCTAAAAAATCATGAGTTACGTTCCGCTTGAATGAGTTGCAATGTTCTGACATCAAACACATCCATTCCGCCGGCTAATGCGGCCTGTACGCCTAAATCGGCGTCTTCAAACACCAAACAGTGTTCCGGCTTCATTCCCAACTTTTCCGCACAACGCAAAAATGTTTCAGGATCGGGCTTATGTTTTGTCACCTCTTCAGAATCAACTACCGCTTGAAAGTAAGGCGTTAATTGAAAATGATCGAATAAGAGTTCTACCAATTTACGATGAGAGCCTGTACCTAATGCCATAGGCTTTTTCCCAAATTGCGTTTTCACGATGTCAAAAGCCGGCAATAACGTCGCATTGTCCAAAATTATTTGTGTCGCAATTTCCCGTTTTATTTGCACAAATTGCTCCAAATAGTGCGCCGGTACCTGATATTGCGCCATAATCGCTTTTGCAATGGTAAACGATGTCGCACCGCTTAATTGATACATCACATCGCCTTTCACCTCATAGCCGATTTTTTTTCCCGCTTTTTCCCAAGCAAGAGCATGGCTTGACATCGTATCAATCAGCGTACTGTCCATATCAAAAATCAGTGCGTGATACTGATCTAAAATATCCTCTTTTAACATTTTTTTCGCCTCATCAAAAAGCCCGCATAGCCAATGTTGCAACAAAGTCATTCGTATAAAATGACGCAAACATTTGCAAAATATCTCAAAAAACAAACCGCTTGCAAACGGCAACCATTAACCGACTACGTGTGGTAATAAGCCTTGTTCAATTAAGAACGGTACAATCACAATAAATACCCCAATGACAAGGGCGATAAGCAATGACGCATTCCCCCCTTTCACACGATAAGCTAAATTCGGCGACTGGCGACGAAGTTTCCAAACCATCGCAATCGGTAACACAATCGCATAGAACGCAAACATTTGCCCTGCATAACCTAATGCGGCAATAAATCCTTTCGGATAGAAGAAGGCAAATAACATTGGCGGAATAAAGGTTAATAAGCCTAATGCTTTACGTCCGGCATGGATTTTCACTCGTTTGAGCAAATCTTCAAGAGCTTCGAATAAGCCTAACGCCACACCTAAGAAAGAGGTAATTAACGCTAATGCCGAGAAAATTTTCACCACGACGCTAATCAGCGTACTGCCGGTAATTTGACGTACCGCTTCCGCCAACCCGTTTAAAGTCGGATCTTTTTCTAAAATTTGGAGAAATTCCGTTTGGCTTAACACTCCGTGCGTTGCCAATTGCCATAAAATATAAGCGATCAACGGAATGGATGTCCCGATTAAAATTGAAATACGTAGAGCGTTTACATTGCCTTCCAAATATTTATTTAAACTTGGAATCGAGCCGTGGAAGCCAAACGCCGTGAAAAATACAGGGCTTGCCGAAATCAATAACGCATTGTTAATCGGCATTTCCAATAAGTTATCAATCGATACTTTCGGCAATAATAAAAAGAGCACCAAGATAAATGCCAAGATTTTCGTGGTAAACAAGATACGATTAATGACATCCACGCTTGTGGTTCCGATGACAATAAACGCACCGAAAAATACCGTAAAAATCACACCGGCAATTTTTGTGGTGGTTTCGGCATCGACAATCGTAGGTAACATACCGGCTAAAATCGAACTACCGCCCGAAACATAAGCGGACAAAATGGCGTATAAGAAAATAATCAATACCGTAGTCGAAATAATACGACCGAACGCTCCATAATATTTTTCGGCTAACGTCCCAATCCCGGCATCACTTTCTACGGTTTGATACACTTCCACAAACAATAACGCACTGAAACACAACAATAACCATAAAGCGACTAACAACACCACCGTAAAACCAAAACCGATACCCGCTGAAGTCAGAGGCATGGCAAGCATCCCTGCACCAATCGTTGTACCCGCAACGATTAAGGTGCTTCCTAATGTTTTATTTTTCATATAAACACCCGTCAATCAAAAATGAACAAGTTGATTTTAATAGAAAAAAGCGTTTTCTCCACAAAAATATGATGACGATGTCAAATATTTTTTCATTTCGTAAACATTTATTTACACCTATTAAGCAACGAGTTCCACTGCTTTTCCTAAAACACCTTTATGTTGTTAATGAAAAGTAAATGCTTTAACTCTCTTTTTACTTTTAAAAAAAACTGAATTCTCATATTAAAAATACTACATAAAACTACCTTGTATCGGTTGGGTCAATATGAGACCTTTGCCTCACTTTTTATCACTAACACATTTTTACTTTTTGATTGAAGTGAGTAATCAATATGGGGGATATTTATGGATAACTCGATATTAAACCCGACATTAAATCGAAGAACCTTTTTAAAAGGCACTTCGGTGGGGGTTGCGGCAATTGCAGCGGATATATCTTTGCCGTTTAACGCGATGGCAAACGAGCAAACTCCGCCAAAAAACACCACGGAAGACAAATGGGTATGGAGTGCCTGTACGGTAAACTGCGGTAGTCGCTGTGCATTACGTTTACATGTTAAAGACGATGAAGTGTATTGGGTCGAAACCGATAATACCGGTAATGATGAATACGGAAACCATCAAGTTCGAGCTTGTCTGCGCGGTCGTTCCATTCGCCGTCGGATGAATCATCCCGACCGTCTAAAATACCCGATGAAACGCATTGGAAAACGCGGTGAAGGGAAATTTAAACGCATTAGTTGGGACGAAGCGTTAGATACGATCGCCGATAATTTAAAACGCATTTTAAAAGATTACGGCAATGAGGCGGTACACGTGCTATACGGCACGGGCGTAGACGGCGGTAATATCACCAACTCTAACGTGCCTTACCGTTTAATGAATGCTTGCGGTGGTTTTTTAAGTCGTTACGGCAGTTACAGTACGGCACAAATCCGTATGGCGATGCAATATCTGTACGGCGAGCGTAGCGGAAACAGCCCTGACGATATCGCCAATTCCAAACTGGTTGTCATGTTCGGGAACAACCCTGCCGAAACCCGTATGAGCGGCGGTGGCGTAACCTATTATGTGGAGCAAGCGCGCGAACGTTCTAATGCGCGAATGATTTTAATCGATCCGCGTTATAACGACACCGGTGTGGGTCGTGAAGACGAATGGATTCCGATTCGCCCGGGAACGGACGGTGCCTTGGCCGCGGCTCTCGCTTATGTATTGATTACCGAAGAAATGGTAGACCATGCCTTTTTAGATAAATATTGTATAGGCTACGATGAGAAAACCTTGCCAGCCAGTGCACCTAAAAACAGCCATTACAAAGCCTATATTTTAGGACAAAGTGAAGACGGCATTGCCAAAACCCCGGAATGGGCGGCAAAAATTACCGGTATTCCAAGCACCCGAATTATCAAGCTTGCACGAGAAATCGGGCAAGCAAAACCGGCGTTTATTTGTCAAGGCTGGGGACCGCAACGCCACTCAAACGGCGAACAAACCGCCCGAGCCATTGCCATGTTGGCGATCTTAACGGGAAATGTGGGAATCAACGGCGGTAATACCGGCGATCGTGAAGGCACGTACGACATGAAGCCGGAGTGGTTTTCCATGTTAAACAACCCGGTGAAAACCAAAATTTCGGTGTTCACTTGGCCGGATGCGATTGATCACGGCACGGAAATGACCGCCCTTCACGACGGCGTACAAGGCAAAGCGAAACTCGATGTCCCGATTAAATTTATGTGGTGCTACGCCAGTAATACGCTGATTAACCAAAACAGTAATATCGGACGCACGCACGATATTTTGCAGGACGACAGCAAATGCGAAATGATCGTCGGTATCGATCACTTTATGACGGCATCGATGAAATACTGCGATATTGTTCTACCGGATTTAATGCCAACCGAGCAGGAAGATTTAATTCCGCACGAGGCGGCGGGCAATATGGCGTATGTGATTTTAGGGCAGCCTGCCACCAGCCGTAAATTCGAACGCCGCCCGATTTATGAGATTCTAGCCGACGTGGCAAAACGTTTGGGCGATGAGGTGTATCAAAAATTCACTGAAGGGCGCACCCAACATGAATGGGTTCGTTACCTTTGCGAACAAACCAAAACCCGCAATCCGGATATGCCAAGCTACGAAGAGATGAAAACGATCGGCGTGTATAAACGTAAATGCCCTGACGAACACGTCGTCGCTTTCAAAGCGTTCCGTCAAGATCCGGAAGCCAATCCGCTTAAAACGCCTTCCGGTAAAATTGAAATTTACTCGGAACAACTGGCGAACATTGCCAATACGTGGGAACTGGCGGAAGACGATGTCATCCATCCGCTGCCGGTTTTTTCCGCCGGATTTAACGGCGTGGAGGATCCGAAAAAGGAAAAATATCCGTTCCAGTTAGTCGGTTTCCATTACAAAGCAAGAACCCACTCGTCTTACGGCAATATTGATGTATTACAAGCGGCAAACCCGCAAGAAGTGTGGATTAACCCGATTGATGCACAACAGAAACAAATTAAAGACGGTGAATGGGTACGTATCTTTAATGAAATCGGCGAAACCCGCCTGCCGGCAAAGATTACCCCGCGAATCATGCCGGGCGTCCTCGCCATGGGGCAAGGCGCATGGCTGCAAGCCAATATGTTCGGTAACCGCGTCGATCACGGCGGTTGTGTCAATGCCGTTACCACTCATCGACCGTCACCGTTGGCAAAAGGTAATCCGCAACATTCCAACTTAGTTCAAATCGAGAAAGCGTAAGGGGTAAATGATGAAACAACATGGATTTTATTTTGACGCCGAGCGTTGTACCGGTTGTAAAACCTGTGAATTAGCCTGCAAAGACTATAAAGATTTAGGCACCGAGGTAAATTTCCGCCGTATTTATGAGTACGCCGGTGGCAATTGGATTCAGCAGGCGGACGGCTGTTGGAACCAAGATGTCTTTGCCTATTATTTGTCGATTTCGTGTAACCACTGCGCCGATCCCGCGTGTACCAAAGTCTGTCCGACCGGAGCAATGCACAAAAACGAAGACAGCTTTGTCATTGTGAACGAAGAAATCTGTATCGGCTGCCGTTACTGCCATATGGCTTGCCCTTATGATGCACCGCAATACGATGCGAAAAAAGGGCACATGACCAAATGCGACGGTTGTTACTCCCGCATCAAAGAAGGGCATAAACCGATTTGTGTTGAAGCTTGTCCGCTGCGTGCGTTAGATTTTGCACCGATTGATGAGTTACGCGAAAAATACGGCAATCAGGCATCTATCGCACCGTTACCGCCGGCGGAAGTGACACAGCCGAATTTAGTCATCAAGCCGAACAAACATTGCCGTCCGAGCGGTGATACCAACGGCTTCTTAGCCAACCCGAGGGAGGTGTAACATGAACGGATTACACGAATTACCACTGATTATTTTTACCGTATTGGCGCAATCGGTTGTGGGCGTGTGGTTGCTGTTTAGCTGGGCGTTATATCAACCGAATACCCTGCAAAGTAAGCAGTACTTACATAAAGCGATGTTTGTGTTACTCGTTTTATTGGGTATTGGCTTTTTCTGCTCGATTTTGCATTTAGGCTCACCGTTTAGGGCTTTCAACTCGCTTAATCGGGTCGGTTCATCGATGTTGAGTAATGAAATTGCCGGCGGTTCCGTTTTCTTTGGTTTTGCCGGATTGTACTGGTTGCTGAGCATACTGGGGAAAATGCCTGAAAAATTAGCAAAAGTATGTCTCATGTTTACTGCGCTGTTAGGCTTGGTCTTCATGTCTATGATGAACAATGTTTATCATATTGACACCGTCCCGACATGGAATACGACGTTAACTACATGGCAATTCTACTTAACCGTGCTCATCGGTGGTTCGGCGTTAGGCTATGCGTTGTTAAATGCCAATCCGCACAAAACATATCACTTAAGCTATGTGCCTTATCTGTATTTGATCGGGCTGTTTTGCGCGGTGATTGTGGTAATTTATCAAGCTTTCGGGCTAGCCCATATCCATAGCTCGATACAACAAGCGGTCAGTTTGGTGCCGGATTTTGCAAATCTGCAAGCCGCCCGTTTTACGCTGCTGGCGTTGGCTGCCGTCGCCTTATGTAAATCATCCAAAATAGGAATATTAAGCGTTGTGGCTCTGATGGTAATATTTGCCGAAATGATAGGACGTACCCTATTTTATGGGCTGCATATGACCGTCGGTACTGCCGTTGCAGGATAACTCCCATCCTCACCGCCCGTTTGCGGGCGGTGATTTTCGTCCTCTTTTCTTTCTCTGTTTGCAAATTATTGAGCGTAACCGACCGCTTGTTTCGTTGAGTCCCTCTGTCGCACAGATTGTCATGCGAACATCGCCACGGCGATGACGACAAATTTTCCTGAAATTCGTTTCTTTTTTCTATATAATGCACGTCCGGGTTACAACAAAGTAACCGGCGACTATCACACCTTAAGAGAGTTGAAAAATGACAACAGAAAATATCAGCACACCGAAGCAAGCCTTCGTCGGGTTACAAATGCTTTTTGTCGCCTTCGGCGCTTTGGTTCTCATGCCGTTAATTACAGGACTTGATCCGAACACGGCACTTCTCACCGCCGGTATCGGCACATTAATCTTCCAAATCTGTACGAAAGGGCAAGTCCCGATTTTCCTCGCCTCATCATTTGCGTTTATTGCACCGATTCAATACGGCGTACAAACGTGGGGGATTCCGGTCACGATGGGGGGAATCGTTTGCAGCGGATTTATCTATTTTGCGTTATCCGCCTTGGTGAAATTCAAAGGCATAGCTGTCTTGGACAAACTGTTTCCGCCGGTGGTTGTCGGACCGGTAATTATCATCATCGGCTTAGGCTTGGCACCGGTCGGCGTGGATATGGCGATCGGTAAAGGTACCGATATTCCTTATTCTACCGCCGTCACCGTTTCCATGATTACCCTTATCACAACGTTGATCGTAGCAGTGTTTGCCAAAGGCTTAATGAAGTTGGTACCGATCATGTTTGCTATTGTAGTCGGCTATATCGTTTCACTGTTTTTCGGTTTGGTTAATTTCCAACCGGTTTATGATGCCGCATGGTTCAGCCTACCGAATATCACTGCGCCGGAATTTAAACTGGAAGCGATTCTCTATTTATTACCGATTGCGTTAGCCCCTGCGGTCGAACACGTTGGCGGTATTATGGCAATCAGCTCCGTCACCGGTAAAAACTTCCTCAACAAACCGGGTTTACACCGTACACTATTAGGTGACGGTTTAGCGACATCCGCAGCGGCGATGGTCGGCGGACCACCGAATACGACTTATGCCGAAGTCACCGGCGCGGTAATGCTCACCAAAAACTTTAACCCGAAAGTCATGACCTGGGCGGCCTGTTGGGCTATCGCCATCTCTTTCTGCGGTAAAGTCGGCGCATTCTTACAAACCATCCCGGGTGTTGTCATGGGCGGAATCATGATGTTGGTGTTCGGTTCTATCGCTGCGGTCGGTATGAGTACGCTGATTCGGGCGAAAGTAGATATGGGCGAAGCGCGCAATCTGTGTATCGTATCCGTCGTCATGACGTTCGGTATCGGCGGCATGCTGATTAACGTGGGCGAATTTTCTCTCAAAGGCATTAGTTTATGTGCCATTGTTGCAATTATCTTAAACTTGGTACTGCCGAAAGAGTCCGCTAAAAAAGACACCCACTAATCCGTTAACGCATTAAAGAAAAAGCACAAAATTCGACACTTTGTGCTTTTTATATGACTAGGGAAAATTGAGTTTGCGCTTTGTTATATAACTTAAAATCTAAGGAGTTATTGTGTTTAAAAATTATATATCTATATTAAAATATTTTTTTAGTTTAAATATTATGCTGTTTTTATCAGCTTGTTCAACGATCATTAAACCAACCGATACGATTTATTGGCATGGTAAAGATGTATATGAATTTTTTGAGCGTAAACGTTTCCCGGATATACACTTAACATGTATTAAAAATGATGAAATAAGCCATATTTTTGGTTATCAATTATCTTTATATGACTTACAAACTTATGAAGTAGGACGTAATGCGACAACTATTTTTATGACTACAGATAAAGTCTATACCGGCGAAACAACTTGGACTTATGTATTTACTGATGCGAATGAAAAAATCACCTCAATTCGTGAAGCGACCGGATTTGGTGATATCGAAAAAGAATATAAATGTGGTGAGTATCGTGAAGAAATATTAGCTTCTGATGATGCTTTATCAAAACGTAAAGTTAAACCTCGAATTTGGTCAGCAATTTATTTTTCAGCGAGCAGCAATCTGATATGGGGAAATGATGATCCTTATAAGAACGTTGAAGATGCAAAAAAAGACGCTCTTGCTCAATGTCAAAAAGAGGGAAAGACTGATTGTCAATTCCTGCTGGCATTTAGTAATTCATGCTTCGGTATAGCTCGCGGTGAAAAAAACGGCACACCTTTTGATACAATGGGATTTCACATTACGTCAAACGATGCAAGTGAAGCCGCAATTAAAGAATGTCAGGATAAAAAGCAAGGCACAAATTGCCAGTCAGTCAATACCGTTTGTACAGTACCTTGTGACATTTTATCCGATAATAGTTGCATGTATGATCCGCCACAAGCCATTTATCCAGCCGTTAAAGGTGGGGAGCCTTTTATTATACCAATAGAAGGTCTTACTATTGAGGCAGAGAAAAAGTAATAACATCTAGCCATAATCACCCCAAACGTTAAATTGAACAACTAACTGATTAAGGTGCTGGTTTTAGCATCGTAGACAAGGTTGGTAAGTCGCCGCTTGTCTACGTCGGTAAACGCTGGCATCTCGGGCAATAGAAACTGTTTCGTTGCCCGATGACTTTAGCTTCAATCGGCGTACCGCAATCATTACACGCTTCGCCTTTTCGTCCGTACACTTGCAAAACCTGCGCAAAATAACCCGGTTTGCCGTCGGGCTGAATAAAGTCCTTTAACGTCGTTCCGCCTTGAATAATGGCATTGGTCAACACTGTTTTAATCACGGCGACCAAACGTTCACACTGTTTCGGCTTCAAATTCTGGGCAGCTAATTCAGGGTGGATGCCCGCCATAAATAAAGACTCGCAGGCATAAATATTACCAACACCGACAACTACCGCATTATTCATAATGAAATTTTTTACCGCGACGGTTTTATGGCGACTTTGTCGGTAAAGGTATTCCGCCGTAAATTCAGCCGAAAGCGGCTCCGGACCTAATTTGGCCAGCAACTCCGATTCATCCGCCCGATGAACCCATAACCACGCGCCGAATTTACGCGGATCGTTATAACGCAAAATCACACCGTTGTCGGTAATCAGATCGACATGATCATGTTTACCGATCGCTTTATCATCGTTGACCGATAAAATTCCCAACGACCCCGACATGCCGAGGTGAATCAAAATATCGCCGTTGTCCGTGCGAATAATCAAATACTTCGCCCGACGATAAATCTCAATGATATTCGCACCTTGCATTGCGGATAATTCATCACTGACCTTCCAGCGCAATTTAGGCTGGCGGATAATGATCTTTTTTATCCGCTGTCCGACAAGATAAGGTGATATTCCTCGGACACTCGTTTCAACTTCCGGTAATTCCGGCATATATCCTCCGTCACAAGCGGTCGGTTTTGACATGCTTTTTGCAAATCAAACGAACAACATCACCGCTTGTATTATTCACTTTGTTTTATCTTCGCCCAAACGTAACCGACGATCCCTCCGATAACGGCAAACGGTACCCACTCCATTGAATAGGATTTCAACGGTAGCTGCACCGTCCATTCCGCTCCACCGATCGAAAAGGCAGCAATCAGACCGACCGATACGATTGCCGCGCCTTGTGCGGCTTTCGGTAACGGCAACAGCAGATTTACCGACAAGGCAAGCAGTGCCGTCATCGCCACCGGATACAACACCAACAATACCGGTATGGCTTTACCAATCACGGCATTCAATCCTTGATTTGCCAAACCAAAGCCGATTAACGTGAAAACCACCGCATAGGTCTTATAGGCAATCCGTGGCAATATGCTATGAAAATACGCCGATGTGGCGACAATCAACCCGATTGCCGTCGTTAAACAAGCCAACGTCACGATCAGCCCCAATACGCTTCGCCCCAATTCACCGAACGCCTGCATTGCCGTTTCGTTCAAAATGTAAGTACCGAGGTTTTGCCCTTTCGCCACAACCGCATTAGCCGTTTCAACCGTCAACGGTATTTTGTAACCAATCCAACCGATGGCGATATAAATGACGGCTAAGGCAAATGCGGCAACCAACGCGGCATAAGCCGTCTGCTTGACTAAATCGTTTCCGTCGTGCCGGCTTTTGGCTTTAATCCCGTTAATCACCAATACGGAAAAAGCGAACGCCGCCAAGGCATCCATCGTTTGATATCCGTCTAAAAAACCGGTAAAGAAAGGTGTATGAAATGCATTGGTTTCACGGATTTCCGTTTCGGAGAACAGCATCACGGCTCTGATGACCAAGACAATAATGGCAATTAACAATGCCGGCGTTAAAATTGCGCCGATCCGATCGATCATTTTGTTCGGATTTAAACTGAGCCACAGCGCCAAACCAAAATAACAAGCGGTAAAAATCAAAAGAGACGTCGCGTCAGGCTTCTCTAAAAACGGCACAATGACCATATCGTAAGCCGTCGCCCCCGTCCGCGGAATAGCAAAAAACGGACCAATGGTTAAATAAATCGCAGAAAGCAATATGAGTGAAATGAGCGGGCTAATATTCTCCAAGGCTTTTTTATACCCACCGTCATAGCAAGCCGCAACGATTGTTGCGACCAACGGTAAGCCGACACCGGTTAAGATAAAGCCGGATATGGCAAACCAAAAATGTTCACCGCTTTCAAATCCCAGCTTAGGCGGAAAGATCAAGTTCCCCGCACCAAAAAAGACGGCAAACAACATGAAGCCGACAATCAGCGTATTTTTGTTCATACAATACCTACAACAATCACTTTAAATAAAGTGCACTATCCAAATAAAAAAGAAAACGGGAAACCCCAAAAAGAAAACCGAATTCTACCTTTGCAAAATTCGGTTTAAAACAGACCGCTTGTTGCGGTTAATTCATGTATAAACCACCGTTGACATGGATGGTTTCACCGTTGATGTAAGCGGCATCATCGGATGCTAAAAACGCAACGGCTTTGGCAATATCCTGTGCAGAACCAAGTTTGCCCGCCGGAATTTGGCTTAAGATCGCATTTTTTTGCTCTTCAGTAAGTTCATCGGTCATATCCGTAGCAATAAAGCCAGGAGCCACCACGTTTACGGTTACACCGCGTGAAGCGACTTCTTTCGCCAACGATTTAGAAAAACCGACAAGACCGGCTTTTGACGCACAGTAGTTGGTTTGTCCCGGATTACCTGATGAACCAACCACAGAGCCGATAGAGATAATACGGCCGCCTTTTTTCATCATCGGACGTAATACAGCTTTAGATAAACGGTAAATTGAGGTTAAGTTGGTTTGAATAATATCGAACCAGTCATCTTCTTTCATACGCATTAATAAACCGTCACGGGTAATCCCTGCGTTATTGACGAGAATATCAATGTCGCCGAATTGTTCTTTGATTTGAGCAAGCACTTGCTCGATAGATTCAGCATCCGCTACGTTTAAGACTAAACCTTTGCCTTTGTCACCTAAGTAAGCTGAGATTGACTCCGCCCCTTTTTCTGACGTTGCCGTGCCGATAACGAATGCACCTTTAGAAACTAATTCTTCAGCGATTGCACGCCCAATTCCACGGGTTGCCCCCGTGACTAATGCGATTTTATTTTGCATATATTAATCCTATTTTATGTGTAATCCCTCCCTGTTTACGCGGGAGGGTTAGGGAGGGGGATTGCAACGAAGTTGCAAGATATTCAATAAATCTTACCACTTGTGTTTGCTCTAGCGAGCAAATCCCCCCTTCTGCCTTCGGCACCTTCCCCCGCAAGCGGGGGAAGGGAATATTTCATATTAAAACACCACCGCTTCAAACGATGCCACATCATTTACCGCTTTTGCCGATAATTCTTTAACAATACGGCCTGCCAAGCCGGTCAGTACTTTATTTGGACCGATTTCATATAAATTTATTACACCGTCTTGAGCCATTTTTTCGACCGTTTCCGTCCAACGCACCGGGCTATAAAGCTGGCGAACCAACGCATCACGGATTTTGTCCGCATCGGTTTCAACGGCAACGTCCACATTGTTAATTACTGGAACAAGCGGTACGTTTAACGAGATATTTTGCAATGCTGCCGCTAATTTTTCTGCCGCAGGTTTCATTAATGCACAGTGTGAAGGCACGCTCACCGCTAATGGTAACGCACGTTTTGCCCCTGCTTCTTTACATAATTCGCCTGCACGCTCTGCCGCTGCTTTCGTGCCGGCAATCACCACTTGACCCGGTGAGTTGAAGTTGACTGCGGAAACTACTTCGCCGATTTCACTTGCCGCTTGTTCGCACGCTTTGATGATCGCTTCGTTATCTAAACCGATAATCGCAAACATCGCCCCTGTACCTGCCGGCACAGCACTTTGCATCGCTTGACCACGCAGCTCGACCAACTTGATCGCATCTTGGAAATCCAATACACCGGCACAAACCAATGCAGAATATTCGCCCAAACTGTGTCCTGCCATTACCGCAGGTTTTTGCTCAGGGAATTTCTCTTGCCAAATACGGTATAACGCAACAGAAGCCGCCAATAACGCAGGTTGAGTACGTTCAGTTTTACCCAAATCTTCCGCAGTGCCGTTTTGGACTAAATCCCATAAATCATAACCAAGCACATCACTGGCTTGTTTGAACGTTTGTTCTACCACAGGGTAAACAGGTGCAAGATCGGCAAGCATACCAACCGCTTGAGAACCTTGTCCCGGGAATACCATTGCAAATTTAGACATTGTTTGTTCCTCTTTTTAAACTATTTGAACTATAAAAAATCTCTACTATATTAATATTATTATTTTTTAATGCTTTAAGATATAAAATTATCGTTGGAATCATATCAACAATCATCCCGCCACCAAAAACATAAGCAATATTATCCAAATTCATTGTAATAACATTTGACTTATAAAGAATAAATACAACCCCATAATATCCAATATTAACAATAATGGATTGCCATAATAGATATTTAGTTAAACCTAAACCAGTCAATGTTGCATCAAACACTCCGTTATTAAGCATAAAAACAAAATAAAATATAGTTTGAATGGTCATTAAATGAATAATGGTATCATTTTCAATCTTTAGTATGCTAGATAGAAACATTTCCCATAAGGGCATGGAAAGTAGCCACAAAATGACAAATAATATTGTCATTAACAAATAGGAAAATGATTTAAGCCTTATGTTATCTATATTACTAGCAACATCTCTTTTTACTACTTCGGCTAAAGCCATTGAGGGAGCAAGTAAAATTCCCCAAATTATACTATTTGCTATCCAAAAAGATCCCTGCTCACCAATTTGATTCATCATGCTCAGAATCATGACAAAAAATACTGTATTTCTTACTAAGGATTCCAAACCTGAAAAAGCCCCAGTTTTAAACCAATGTTTGATCCATTCAACATCAAAGATAATATGATTGGATTTAAAATAGCAAATCAAATTTGTTCTAAATAGTATGTAAATAGTTAAAATCACATTAATAATAATATTAGAAATTGCAATACCATTAACACCTAAATTTAAAGAAAGACTATTTGATGATATAATAAAGGTATCACTTAGCATTAATAGTAATGATTTCATAAGAGAAAACACCACCATTCCTTTAATCTTATTCAGAGTTGCCAAATATACAATCAAATACTCTACTGAAATTGAAAATAAAATAGCAATAGATTCCAACTTGATATAAGTTTCAGCTTGAGGAATCAATTCAGATTTTAAACCAACCCATTCAAGCAAAGTATATGAACTTAAAAAAATGAAAATAGAAAATATGACATGTACTAAAAAAACAACAATAAGACCATTTATAACACTATTAGATAAATCTTTGTCACTTTTTCTATAAGAAATAAATAACATATAAAATAATGGTACTAATAATGCCTCTTTAATAATTTCATAAAGGATATTCAACCACTGAATCTGGCTCGCAATATTGAATCCCCATTCATTTGGCATCTCTCCGATAAAATGTAATCGGATAATATTTTGAACAGATGGAATTATCATTAATAAAAGAAATGCAAACCAAAGTCTTATATCAAAAATTCTGTTCATTATTATTTCCTTAGTTTTTAACCATTCTTGAATACTGCCCAATCACATGCCAACCAAGCGTTTCGTAAAGCGGTTTGCCTTGATCGCTGGCACACAGAAGCCCGACCGTCACACCGTTTTCTACCGCATAGTTGGTCAGTAATTTCATGACTTGGGTAGCGAGCCCTTGGCGGCGATAATTTTCATGGGTTTCAATTAAATCAACCACCGCATAGTCATTTTGATAGGCAACCTGCCCTCTGCTTGCTAATGTTTGTTGATGATAAATTTTTACCACGAAACGGTTTTCAGATTTTTCCGCTTGAATTGCAAATTTTTCCGCCAAACTGACCGCTTGTATCTGAAGGTGTTCGTTTATCATCATAAAGTTAAATAAACGATGAACCCAACCTTTAGGTACAGTAAACCCTTCTTTTAAACCACTGACACAGAAATAATCTTTATCTGATAAATAAGCTTGTGCTTCCACCATACTTTCGGGGCTATACAACAGCAGCTCTTGCTCACGCTTACCGTCATTAACCTCTTCAAACAAATAGCCGTTTTTAATCACTTTTGCAGGCGGAATTTGACGAGAGATTGCCCAAATCGGAACCCAGGTATCCCAAAATGTTTTTGAATCCACATTTTCCCCTTTTGCAAAATATTGATGAAATCTGACCGCTTGTTTATTTAGCTCGCAATCACTTTGATGCCCAATCCCGCCATTACCGCACCTAATACACGATCAATCCAATGCCCGGCTTTTTGAAACTGGCGGTTGACGGACGGAATAGAAAGTAAAAATGCGACCGTGGCAAACCAGGCAAACAATAAAAACATCATCCAAACGCCGTAAATGCTTAATTGCCACAACGGCATATCAGGCGAAAGTACCACGGTGAACACCGACACCAAGTAAACCGGTGCTTTCGGATTTAACACGTTACATAAAAAGCCTTTCCATAGGGTTTTCCAAAGACTTTCAGGGGCAACGGTTTCCTGCTTAATTTCGATAACTTCGTGCTTTGCTTTCGCTTTTAAGCCTTGGTAGCCGAGATAAATCAAGTAAGCCCCTCCGATAATTTTAATCGCAGTGAGTAGCCAAGCTGCATCCGCAATCACCGCAGCCAATCCCAACACGGAATAAAGCAAATGCACCCCGAAACCCAACCCGACGCCCAAGGCACAAGTTAAACCGGCAATACGCCCACGGCTTAATGTTTGTTGGGATACAAAAATAAAATCCGGACCGGGAGAAATTGCGGCTAACAGATGAATTCCTGTGATGACAAAAAAGCCTTGCCAAAAATCCAATGTTTCAATTCCTTGTTAAATTTGCAAAATATTGTCGGAAACAGACCGCTTGTATCACTTTCCTTTTGAATCAAAAGAAAGTGACTTAATCCGGTGAATAATACAGTTTACCGATTTCAATACGTTGTCGCCCTGTTTCTAAACGCCATTTATTTGAATCACGCAACGAATAGACACAGCCACAATATTCTTGTTGGTAGAAACGTTCACGTTTGCTGATTTCGATCATCCGTTGTGAACCGCCGTTTTTACGCCAATTGTAATCCCAATAAACCACATCATCATAAGCAGCTGCCGCACGGTGTCCGCAACCGTTGATTTGGTTCATATCTTTCCAACGGGAAATACCTAAACAGCTGGTAAAAACAGGGTAGCCATTTTCGTGAGCATATTTTGCAGTTTTCTCAAAACGCATATCAAAGCACATTGTGCAACGAATACCACGCTCCGGCTCCCACTCCATTCCTTCCGCTTTCTTAAACCACTCTTTACGGTCGTTTTCATAATCGTCATCGACATCAATAAACGGAATACCGTGTTTTTCAGCAAAACGGATATTTTCCTCTTTGCGTAGCAGGTACTCTTTTAATGGGTGAATGTTTGGGTTGTAGAAGTAGATCGCAAATTCGATCCCTGAAGCGTGAATAGCTTCCATCACTTCACCTGAACAAGGGGCACAGCAAGAGTGTAGTAAAAGTTTGTTGTGTCCGTTCGGCAGTTCAAGTTTCTCACGCACAAAAGGGGCGTTCGGATCTTTGCCTTTGCGGGTTAATTTGCGTTTTTGTTGTAACGCTTCTTTGTGGGCTTGGGGTTGATTGGTTTGTTCTGTCATCTATAAAAATCATCTAATTGGTAAGTTATTACTGGTGTAACATAAACTTGATATTTTGCGACTAATTCGACTAATTTATTACCATCAATTAACGTAATTGCTCGAGTTCCTTCTCTTGAAGCTAGCAATGCACCTTTAGAAAAGGATGTGGTAGTAATGAAAATTCCAAATTCAGCTCGGAATTTATCCATTGCTCCACGGAATTTATCTATTTCAGGAGAACTGATTTTCTGTTCCTGACTCCAACGCTTAGCCTGAATAGCAACTCTCGTTGTTCTAAAATCATCTGCAGTTACATAGCCGAAGCCATCCAATCCACCATCATTTGAAACTGAAATACCGATATTTTCATCAATATCTACTCCCATTTTTCTTACTAAGGCACGACAAAACATCTCAAATTTTTTAGGTTCCATTTTGCAAAGGGCTATTTTTAATTTTTCTTTCCACGTATCAATGGAATCATCTTCAATTTCCATCTCTTCATCATTATCAACATCTAAAACGGAGTTTTTATGATGACTTTGTCTTTTTTCTTGGTTTCTTTTACTTCTGCGTTCCCACTCTAACTCTGCGATAGAACGAATATCTTTTTCAATGTGTAATTTTTTAATATCACACTCTTGCCCTTTATCCGTTAAGGATAGTTCTCCTCTTTTAGGACAAGTTAAAAATCCAGAAAACTCTAAATTAGCAATACTAAAGTTAAAAACAAAATCAAAAGGTTTCCATGGTTTCCCATTTTTCTTAGAAATTCTAACTTCATCTATGGCATCTTCTATATCAAAATTAGAATTCCGTAATTCATCTTTTAATTCTTCCCTTGTTGCCTTACCACCTAGATTCTGTAGTAATTGAATAAGAATAGGCATTAAAAAGTCTTCTTGACCTTTCTTGTTAAGTGACTCATAACGCATAAAAATACCTTAAATAATAAAGAAAAAATATCGACACAATTAGTTTCCCTTCTGAACCGCCTGAGCGTGTTTAAATTTGTAGGAACATTTTTCTCTGAGCCAACGAAGTTGGCGAATTTAAAATGTTCCGTTAAGCAAATTTAAACTAAGCGAAGATAAGCGGTGAAGTAGGGTTGCCTTTCTTTTGGTTACTTTTCTTTGGCGAAGCAAAGAAAAGTAACATTTACTTAATAACTCCGATCCACCGACAAATACGCCAATGAGATCAACGCTTGTTTATATTCGCTTTCCGGCAAAATAGCAATCGCATCAACGGCTTTCTGGGCTTCCTGTTTTGCACGTTCCATGGTGTAATCTAAGGATTTATGTTCTGCCATAATCGCCAAAATCTCGTCTAAGGCTTCACGTTTTCCGCCTTGTTCAATCGCTTCACGGATCAATGCAGCTTGTTGCGGATTACCGCTTCGCATTGCGTGTAACAATGGCAAGGTTGGTTTACCTTCGGCTAAATCATCACCGATATTTTTACCTAATTGTTCAGCATTCGCACTGTAATCTAAAATATCATCAACCAGTTGGAATGCCGTACCAAGATAACGACCATAATCACGCATTGCAATCACAGTCGCTTGATCTGCCCCCGATACAATCGCCGAGCATTGACTTGCCGCTTCAAACAGACGAGCGGTTTTACTGTAAATTACCTGCATATAATTGGCTTCGGTCGTTTCAGGATCATTGACATTCATTAACTGCTGAACTTCGCCTTCGGCAATCACATTAGTGGCATCAGACATCACTTGTAACACATCAAGAGAACGAAGGCTTGCCATCATTTGAAACGCACGGGTATAGATAAAATCGCCCACCAATACACTTGCAGCGTTACCAAAACGGGCATTTGCCGTTTCACGTCCGCGACGCATATCCGATTCATCGACCACATCATCGTGCAACAGCGTTGCAGTGTGGATAAACTCAATAAAGGCTGCACAAGTAATATGCTCACGTCCCTGATAACCGACGGCATTTGCCGCCAACACCGCAATTAACGGGCGAATGCGTTTACCACCGCCGCTAATGATGTAATGTCCGAGCTGATTAATCAGCACGACATCCGAATTGAGTTGAGCAAGGATAGCCTGATCGACCGCTTGCATATCTTTCTTGGCAAGAGCTGAAATTTGTTCAAGTGACAACTGCATTTTCATTAATATTATCTTTCGTTTGCAAAATAAGGCTGGATTTTACCTTAATGTGTAGAGGTCATCAAAATAAGAATGTCAAAAGTCAGCCATTTTAGTGAAAATAAGGGGATATTTTACAATATCCCCCGTAATAAACCTTATGAAGCGGAAACGGCTATCGGCTCGACTTTTGCTAATTTCACCATATTATCGCTGACTTCAAGAATCGTCACGTTCAGATTAAATAACGTGAACTGAGTATCCTCATCGGGAATTTTTTCCAAATGTTCCAAAATTAACCCGTTAAAGGTTCTAGCTTCGTCTAGCGGTAAATTCCAATCGAACAGTTTGTTAATATCCCGTAAATTCGCGGAGCCTTCAATCAATACCGAACCGTCCGATTGCGGTTTAATTTCCTCTTCTAAAGAAGGTGCCGCCGATGTCGTGAATTCACCGACGATTTCTTCAAGAATATCTTCCAATGTCACTAAGCCTTTAATATCGCCGTATTCATCGACAACCAATCCTATGCGTTCTTTATTGGTTTTAAAATTCATCAGTTGGGTGGTAAGCGGCGTGCCTTCCGGAATGAAATACGCCTCATCCACCGCCCGAATCAATTGCTCTTTAGTAAATTCATTTCGTTCTAACATTAAACGGAACGCTTCCCGTACACGTAGCATTCCCAATATGTTTTTATCCATATTGCCTTTATAAATCACCACGCGGGCATGAGCGGCACCGGTTAATTGGCGCATGATGGCTTTCCAATCGTCATCAATATCGATTCCACCGATATCATTACGCGGAACCATAATATCGTCAACAGTGACTTTCTCCATATCCAAAATCGACACCAACATGTCTTGGTGCGAAGTCGGAATAAACCGCCCGGCTTCAAGCACGACACTACGCAATTCTTCGGCACTCAATCCTGACTTTTCGGACTTCCGAATTCGGAATAATTTCATTAATCCGCCGATAATCAGGTTCATGAAGAACACCACCGGCATCAGTATTTTTTGTAACGGCATCAGCAGATAACTTGCCAAAAAACCAATTTTTTCGGGATAAAGCGCCGCGACAGTTTTCGGCAGAATCTCGGAAAAAACCAACATCACGAAAGTGAGAAGCCCCGTTGCAACGGCAACACCGGCTTCGCCCGAAATTTGTAAGCCGATCATGGTCGCAATCGCCGATGCGGCAATATTGACGACGTTATTACAAATTAAAATCAGGCTGAGCAATGTGTCCGTTTTGGATAACAATTTTTCCGCTAATTTTGCTCCCTTGTGTCCTTTTTCGGCAAGGTGGCGCATGCGGTAACGGTTGAGAGACATGAGCCCTGTTTCAGAGCCTGAGAAAAAAGCAGAAAGTAAAAGAAGAATAGCAAGAGTAATAAATAAACTACTCAGGGGGATACTGTCCAAAATGAAAATCCTATGTGAGTGAATCAACAAGCGGTCAGATTTGAATATTTTTTTGCAAATTGTTAAGAAAATCTGACCGCTTCCCAAAGCCGATTATACGGCTCTGCTACCGAAATAGGCGATAGTGAGCAACATCATACCCGAAATCGAGTAAATTAGCACCCGATTTCCTCGCCAATGCAGTTTCCATTGCCCTAATAGCAGGATGTTATACACAATCCAAGCAATAAACGAAAAAATCGCTTTATGGATATGTTCCGGGGCAAAGAAATTGTGTAAGTAGATCATGCCGGTCACAAGCGCTATCGTGAGTAACGCTTGTGCAGCAAGGGTTAACGTAAAAAAATGGCGTTCGACGGTCATCAATGGCGGTAATACAGGCGAAAAAGTAAACTTTTTGCTTTTCAGGTTTCTGTCCAACCATTTCAATTGTGCGGCATAAAGCAATGCAATCAAAAATAAACCGTAGGATGTAATGGCAATACCAAGATGGAACATTAAACCAAGATTTTCCGAAAGTTGCTTGATGAAATTGCCTTCCACAAAAGAAGAGAGAATAATAGTAACAATACCGATAACGTAAATCACCGACAAGGGAAACCAAACCGTTTTCCAACGCATCAGGGCAAACGTGGCTAAGCCGCTCACAATCACGCTGATCAATGATGCGACATTGGCAATGGTATAATTCTGCCCGCCACTGACCACTAAATGCTGAGAAATATTGACGATATGGCAAATCACCGCCACGCTGCCGAGCACAAATACCGCTTTCGTATTCGGTTTTTTCTCCGCATCAACGTGAGCAAGGGTCGGCATAATCCATAACAACGCACCAAGATAAGCCGCAATGCTGAGTAGCGCAAATAACATTTCAATTTCTCTCTAGTTAAGAATAATTTTCAATAGGCGTAAAGTAGCAGTTTTAACGCGGTTTTTCTATGGGAAAAATCAATTTTTTACCCTTTTGCTATAGTCTCAATCTCCACCGGAATCTGCTTAGGTGCCGGCACAAAAATTTGTTTATGTCGTTGTAGCTCGCCTTTTTCCAATACAATGCTGCTTTTCGGTACTTTGAACAGTTTACTTACAAACTTCAGCAAGTGAGCATTCGCTTGTCCGTCCACGGGCGGGGCGGTAATCGCAATTTTAAGCTCATTATCATGTAAGCCAACAATTTGATCTCTGCTTGCTTTCGGTTGTAAAAAAATCCGCAGGCGAATACCCTGCGGATTTTGACAAAATTCGACTGCTTGCATTACGCTATAGCCCATAATTGTCCGAACACTTGGTAAAACAAGCCGTTCAGGAAAATTAAAGCAAAGCCGAGCACCATCACGGAAAAATCCAACATGCCTGTTTTCGGTAATATTTTACGGATAATACCTAACACCGGTTCGGTAATTTGAGCAATCGTATAATCCAACGGATGATTACCTTGCGTTACCCAGCTCATCAATGCACGAATTAAGGTCGTGAAAAAGAGAATCTGCCCGAAGGTTTTCACTACGCTGAGCAATCCGATCAACACTGCTCTCGGTAAATCCAAACCGAGCAACACAAACAGCAATGTTACGATCCCGACTGCAAGCAATAGCGCAGCAAAGTTAATCCCTTTTACTGTCGGAATCAGTTTAGTTAACGGGTTTAAAACCGAGTTGGTTAAACGCATTAAGGTTTGTGAAATCGGCAGATAAGGATCAACGCGGCAAAATTGCAGCCACGTGCGTAGCACTAGCAAAAAGCTAAAGATGCTGACAATAATTTGAATGAAAGGAACTAAGAATTCCATTTTATTCTCCAAAATTACGCTCTCCCACAAGCGGAAAAGACAGATTTGAGCAAAGCATTGTCTTTGCGTAAAGCCGAAAGAGGGTTACAAGCGGTGATTTTTTATAAAAATTTTGCAATACCTTCTCCCGTAAACGGGAGAGGAAAAATGTTTATTCGGAGATCGGTAAATCCCACCAAATATCAAATAAGCCGCTGACCTCGATTTCCACCAAGCCGTTTGCTTCCAGCCATTTTTGCACTAATTGACGGTGAGATTCATCGCATTTGCCTAATTTTTCTAAGCAAATTAAACCTTCCCAATGTAAATAGCCGCTGCCTTCATAAGCTAAGCCATTTGGGCGAATGACTTCATCAATAAAACGATCCACAGTTGCATCAATTTGGTCAATACCTGTACCTTCTGCAAATTGAAATTTCACTAAAAAGCCTAACTCTTGGAACTCTGCTAAGTGCATTTTTTTACGCTGTCTACGATTACGAATCGGTTGAGCCATTTTCTTTCTCCTGGTTGAGTAACATTATTTCTTAATAAAATATAAATCCCACACGCCGTGTCCTAATTTATGTCCGCGTTCTTCAAACTTCGTTAAAGGGCGAAAATCAGGGCGTGGAATAAAATCGTTGGTTTCTGACGTATTTTGCAATAAAGCGTCAAATTGACGTAACACGTCTAACATATGTTCTGCGTAATTTTCCCAATCCGTCGCAAAATGGATAAAACCGTTCGGCGACAGTTTGGTTAATACACGGGTAATAAATTCAGGCTGAACAATACGGCGTTTATGGTGTTTTGCTTTTTGCCACGGATCGGGGAAATAAAGCTGTAATCCGCCTAATGTACCGTTGGCAATGCTGTCACGTAATATTTCGGTGGCATCGTGGCAAATCACCCGCAAATTTTTCACACCTTTTTCTAACGCATAAGCAATACAAGCGCCAACACCGGGTGTGTGAACTTCAATCCCGATATAATTACGATCCGGATTTTGGTCCGCCATGTCGACTAATGAACGCCCCATACCGAAACCGATTTCAAGCACCACAGGATTGCGGTTGCCAAAAATCGCTTCAAAATCAAAAGGTGTACTTTGATAATCCAAACCGAGATTTTCCCAGTTGTTATTCATCATATCCCGCTGATAATCGCTTAAACGCCCGGTACGTAGCACAAAGCTACGCACTTTACGTAAATAACGACCATCGGGCGTAAATTCCGCCCGTTCAACGGTTTTACGTTTTTTATCGGCAAATGTGATCTTTTCTGACATTATCATTGACTATACGCACAACAAATGACGTGCGATTCATTGGTAAAACAATCAAGCGATCCGACCGCTTGTATGATCGAGCGGGAGCGAATCCAACACTCCCGAAAAGGATTAGAACCTGACTAATGCCGAACCCCATGTCCAACCGCCGCCAAAAGCTTCCAACAGCAATAATTGACCGCGTTGAATTCGACCGTCACGGACAGCTTCATCCAGCGCTACCGGAATCGTCGCCGCACTGGTATTGCCGTAGCGATCGACCGTCACCACGACTTGATCCATCGACATTTCAAGTTTCTCCGCCGTCGCACTGATAATGCGTAAATTCGCTTGATGCGGTACCAACCAGTCCAACTCGCTCTTATCCAATTGATTTTCCGCAAGCGTTTCTTCCACTACGTTTGCCAACTCGCGGACAGCAAGTTTAAAGGTTGCGTTGCCTTGCATCGAAATAAATCCCGAGCGGGCATCGCCGCGCTCCGCATGAGGTAACGTGAGTGCATCTTTGGTGTCCGCTGAAGCGTGTAAATGGGTAGAAATAATCCCCTGTTCGTCACTGGTTTCCAAAATTACCGCTCCTGCACCGTCACCAAATAAAACAACCGTACTGCGATCGGTTTCATCTAATTTGCGTGAATTAAGATCCGCACCCACTACCAATGCTTTTTTCACTTTACCAGTACGCACGAATTGATCCGCCACGCTTAATGCATACACAAATCCTGTACATGCCGCCGCCACATCAAACGCAATCGCATCGTCAATACCCAACATTCCTTGAATTTGGCAAGCCGCACTCGGATAAGCGTGAGAGTTACTGGTTGTTCCCACCACAATCAAATCAATTTCTTGAGGATCTAATGCCGCTTGTTCCAAACATTTTTTCGCTGCCTCAAAACCCATGGTGGCAACGGTTTCATCCGATGCGGCAATGCGACGTTCTTTCATTCCCGAACGGGTTACAATCCATTCGTCCGTTGTATCCACCATTTTTTCTAAATCCGCATTAGTGCGGATTTGCGCAGGCATGTAACTGCCCGTGGCTAAGATTTTGCTGTACATATCTTATTCTCTTGTAATCTGTTTAATCCTTCGGAAATTTTAACAGGAATTTCGCCTTCGATCTGCTGAATTGCATATTGAATGGCATAAAAAAATGCATTTATTCCTGCTCCGCCATGACTTTTCACCACAACGGAAGATAACCCGAGTAATGTCGCACCGTTATGCCGATCAGGATTAATTTGTTGTAACTTTCGGTAATAACGGTAAAACACCACCCGTAACAAATAACGCTTTACATTGCGGCAAAGGTGAGAATCTTCCGTCGACTTCTTGAAAAAAGACAAAATATTTTTTGCCGCCCCTTCCAAGGTTTTCAACGCAATATTTCCACTGAAACCATCGCACACAATCACATCGGCAATATGATTCATCAATTTGTCGCCTTCTATAAACCCGATGTAATTTAAGTGATGCGTGTTTTTGAGGCGTTGATGAGCGTCTCGAATTTGCAAGTTGCCTTTATTCTCTTCGGTGCCGATATTGAGTAGTGCCAAGCGGGGATAAACCAGATCCAACATAGCCTCGGCAAAAATATTGCCCATTTCCGCAAATTGCAGCAATAATTGGCTGTCAGCTTCTACGTTTGCACCAAGATCAAGCATCACGCTCGATTTACCGTTCATCGTCGGAATAAGTGAAGTCAATGCCGGACGCTCAATATTCGGCAGCGGTTGAATCAACTGTTTTGCCAATCCCATTAAAATACCGGTATTCCCGCCACTGACACAACCTTGTGCATTCCCTTTCGCCACCGCTTCGATCGCTAAACGCATCGAACTGCCCTTGCTCTGCCGCAAAGCTTGTACAAAAGGCAAATCGGCTCCAATCACTTTGGATGTATGAATTAGCTGAATGCGTTGTTGATACGCTGTCGGAACAGCCTGTAATAGCGGGGAGATTTGAGCTTGATCGCCGAATAGAATAAAAGATAGCCTTGGATGACGCTCCAATGCCAATAATAAAGCCGGGATAGTAATACGGGGACCAAAGTCCCCGCCCATCACATCTAACGCAAGGGTTAGACGACTCAATTTAAACCTCTAAGAGCTCAATTGATTATTTAATTTTACGACCACGGTAGTAACCGTCAGCAGATACATGGTGACGTAAATGTGTTTCACCACGTGCATCTACAGATACTGCAGCGGTTGTTAAAGCATCGTGCGAACGACGCATATCACGGCGTGAACGAGATTTTTTATTTTGTTGAACAGCCATTGGCCATACTCCTAAATTACTTTTTCTTTAAATTAGCTAATACAGCGAACGGGTTCGGTTTTTTCGCCAATTCTTCAGGCAATTCGCCAAAAACCTGTTCCTGCGCGGACACTTCACAGTGTTCAGTTTCATGCATCGGGACTAGAGGTAATGATAGAATAAATTCATCTTCTACCATATCCAGCAAATTTATTTCACCAAACGAATTCACGTCAATCGGTTCATAAATTTCGGGCAATTCGTCCGCCTGATCCATATTAGACACCGGACTGAAACAAAACGTGCAGTCAAGTATTTGCGTAAACGGCTTACCGCAACGTTGACATTCGAGTTCCACCTCAACCTTTGCCGCACCTTTAATGACGGTGAGTTTTTGCGGATCGACATATAACGATAAAGTAACTTGCGCATCGCTCAGCACTTGACCGACGGATTCACCCAAACGACCAAGCAGACTCGCAGAAATGTAGCCTTCATAGTCCATTCGACGCTGAGCGTCTTTATACGGGTCAATCGTTAGGGGTAGTTTTACCTTTTGCATAGGGTGCGCATATTACAGATTGTTGGTGCTCTAGTCAAAGGGAAAGATGAGAATTTGCAAAAAATCAGCCGAAACCGACCGCTTGTTTTTTGCTATAACACTCTTTGATTAAATTTAGTGGAAATCTCGCGTGGTCTATGCTAAAAAGTCCGCCGTTTTTAATTTTATTCACAAGAAGGAAATGCAAATGTCATTACAAGCCATTATCGAAGCGGCGTTCGAACGTCGTGCTGAAATTACCCCAAAAACCGTTGACGCACAAACCCGAGCGGCGGTTGAAGACGTGATTAAAGGGCTAGACAACGGTTCACTGCGCGTAGCGGAAAAAGTTAACGGTGAATGGGTCGTAAACCAATGGGTGAAAAAAGCGGTGTTGCTTTCATTCCGTATCAACGACAACGAAATCATTGATGGTGCAGAAACCAAATACTACGACAAAGTGCCGACCAAATACGGTAAATATAGCGAAGAACAATTCAAAGCGGACGGTATCCGTGCCGTACCGGGTGCTGTTGTGCGTCAAGGTTCACATATTGAGAAAAACGTGGTGTTAATGCCGTCATTCGTCAATATCGGTGCTTATGTCGGCGAAGGTACGATGGTGGATACTTGGGTAACGGTCGGTTCTTGTGCGCAAATCGGTAAAAACGTGCATTTATCGGGCGGTGTAGGTATCGGCGGTGTATTAGAGCCGTTACAAGCGAACCCGACCATTATCGGTGATAACTGCTTTATCGGTGCACGTTCTGAAATTGTAGAAGGTGTGATTGTTGAAGACGGTTGTGTGATTTCAATGGGCGTATTTATCGGTCAATCCACCAAAATTTATGATCGTGAAACAGGCGAAATCCATTACGGTCGTGTACCGGCGGGTTCTGTGGTGGTGTCGGGCAGCCTTCCGTCAAAAGACGGTAAATATAACCTTTACTGTGCGGTCATCGTGAAAAAAGTTGATGAGAAAACCCGTGGTAAAGTCGGCATCAACGATTTATTACGTTCAATCGAAGAATAATGTGCCGGTTAAGGGAGACGCTCGTCTCCCTTTTTGATGACGAAAAGTGAATGAAAAACGTTTTTTTTGATCTCGACGGCACCTTACATCAAGAAGATCTGTTGGCGGCATTAGTCAAATATCTGTTCACCAAAAGAAAATGGAATTTGCTTTTTTTCTTGCCGATCTTACCGCTTGTATTCCTGATTTATCGATGCTTTCCCACCCGAAAATTCAGTCTAAACGGCTTACTCTTTTTCCTTAGCTTCGGTTGTTCAACATCCGAGATGGAACGCTATATCACGGATTTTAAACGGCAGTTCACCCTTACGCCATTGCCACAGGTTCAACAGGCGTTGCAACACCATCTCGCTTCTCAAGATCAAATTTGGATTATTTCAGGTAGCCCCGTTGAGCTGATTTCACATTTCTATGCAGACTTACTACAACAGCCGAATGTACATTTGATTGGCTCAAGTTTGGAACATCGTTATGGGGCAATTTTGTTGAAAGAGCGTTGCCTTACAGAGAATAAAGTGAAAATGCTTGATGAACGTGTTCAACCTCCGATTCAATTTGACATCGGTTATTCGGACAGTATGACGGATTTACCGATGTTTAAGCGGTGTAAACAGGCGATGTGGATTACGACAGAGGGAGAAATCAAGCCTCTGGCTCTTTAACAAGCGGTCAGTTTGACTCCATATTTTGCAAATTTTCATGCAAAACAGACCGCTTGCACGTTTTTGCCCGATCCGTTCGGTTTTGCTATACTTCGCGTCATTTTCAATGCAATACACTCAAATTATGGGATTATTTGAATCTATTTTCATCATTATTTTATTGGTCATTGCCAGCGCCATTATTTCGGCGGGCGAAATTTCACTGGCGTCGGTACGAAAACTGAAATTGCAAAATCTCATCAATGAAGGCAATGAAAAAGCCCAAAAAGTGCTGAAATTGCAAGAAGAACCGGGGCAATTTATCACCGTCGTGCAAATCGCCCAAAACGTCATTGCCGTACTGGGCGGGATGTTCGGTGAAGGCGCGCTCACGCCTTACATTCACCGCTTTTTAGCCCAATACAGCCAAGCGGCTTGGCTGGAAACGGCTGCATCGTGGATCTCGTTCACCCTAGTCACCGTGTCTTTTATCATTTTCTCCGATTTAATTCCGAAACGCTTGGCAATTGCCAATCCCGAAAAAGTCGCGATGAAAATGGTAAACCTGATGTCTTTCAGCATTATTCTGTTTAAGCCGTTCGTGCTACTGCTGGATCCGCTCGCCAACGCCCTGTTCCGCCTGTTCCGTATTCCGACGGTACGTGAAGATACAATGACCTCCGATGATATTGTGGCGATTGTCGATGCCGGTGCGGAAGCGGGGGTATTGAAGGCGCAGGAACATTATTTGATCGAAAATATTTTCGATATGCAGCAACGGACGGTGACGTCCACCATGACGATCCGTGAACATATCGTCTTTTTGGATAAGTCCTTCAATCGTCAGCAAACCATTGAAACACTAAAAGAAAATTCCCATTCCAAGCTGATTATCACCGACGGCAGTTTGGATAAAATTCTCGGTTATGTGGAATCGCACACGTTGTTAACGCTTTATTTGCAGGAAGAAAACGTGAAATTGACCGATAACCGAGTGTTACGCAAGGCATTGTTTATTCCTGATACCCTTTCGTTGTTTGAAGTGTTGGAGTTGTTTAAATCGTCAGGTGAAGATTTTGCGGTGATTATTAATGAATATGCGTTAGTTGTGGGCATTGTGACCTTAAACGACGTGATGAGTATTGTGATGGGCGAGTTGGTCTCTAATGAAGAAGAACAGATTGTTCGCCGTGATGAAGACTCTTGGCTGGTTGATGGTTCAACACCGTTAGAAGATGTAATGCGGGCATTGGATATCGAATCTTTCCCGAATCAAGAAAACTACGAAACCATCAGCGGTTTTATGATGTATATGTTGCGAAAAGTGCCGAAAAAGACCGATTTTGTGCTGTACGATAAATATAAGTTTGAAATTATTGATACGGAAAATTTCAAAATCGATCAACTGATGGTTTCGCTGCGGAAAGACGCAAAATCAGCCCAAGCATAGCGTTGACGGCGGATATCGTCTACCGAATACAACATCTTGCATAAAAAGCGGTCTGTTTCACTGAAAAATTTGCAAATTTCAAGTGAAAACAGACCGCTTGTATTTGTGTTTATAACAACACGCTACCGATAAAGGCGACGATAAAACCGACGACACCGATAGACGTTTCAAGCGCCGTCCACGTTTTCAAGGTGGTTTTTTCGTCCATTTCTAAAAAGCGGCTGACAAGCCAGAAACCCGAATCGTTCACATGAGAAAGGACGGTCGCACCGGAAGCAATCGAAATCACGATAAAGCAGATGTCGAATTGGCTGAGATCCGGCGTTGCCGCCACCATCGGTGCGATTAACGCCGCCGTGGTAGTTAACGCCACCGTCGCGGAACCTTGAGCGACACGGAAGGTCGTTGCGATAATAAAGGCGGCAACAATAATCGGCAAACCGGTATCCGACATCAGTGCGGAAAGCTCGTCACCGATACCGCTTGCCCGTAACACGCCGCCGAACATCCCGCCCGCACCGGTAACTAAAATAATCGAACAAATCGGACCTAGCGCGTTATTACAAATTTTTTCGATTTGATCATACGTCCGATTACCTTTTAACAGCAGAATCGCCACAATTAAGGTAATCAATAATGCAATGGGCGTTTTGCCGATTAAGCGCAGGCTTTGTACCCAAAGATCCGAGCCGTCAACAATCTTGGCAACCGTTAAAGTATTCAAGCCGGTATCAAATAAAATCAGCAAAATAGGAAGTAAGAGAATGATCAAGACGCGTTGGAAACTCGGCGGATTTTGTACAGCCGTTTCATTAACCGCCAACGCGTTTAAAAAGGCTTTCGGTAAATCGACATGAATACGTTTACTGATAAACATACTGAACAGATAAGTGCCGATATACCACGTCGGAATCGCACAAACCAAACCGACAATCACCAACAAGCCCATATTTACGCCGAGTAAATCACCGGACGCAACAGGACCGGGATGCGGCGGAAGAAACGCATGCATGACCGCAAAAGCCCCGGCGGACGGGAAAGCATAACGTAATACGGAGCCGCCGAATTGTTTTGCCACACTGAAAATAATCGGCAGCATAACGACTAAACCGGCGTCAAAGAAAATCGGGAAACCGAACAGCAGCGAGGCAATCCCTAATGCGAGCGGCGCACGTTTTTCACCGAATTTATTAATCAGCGTATCCGCCAGCACTTTGGCACCACCGGTAATTTCCAGTAAGCGTCCGATCATCGCCCCCAACCCGACCAGCAATGCGACGGACGCTAAAGTACCGCCGAATCCGTTCAGCAATGTCGGTAAAATTTTATCCACCGGAATCCCCGTGACCAACGCGGTTAACAAGCTTACGATAATTAACGCCACGAAAGCATGTACTTTAAACTTCATAATCATCACGAGTAGCAAAATAATTGCCATCACCATTGTAAAAATCAGCATATTTCCCCCTGAAGGCATGAATTGTTACTGGTAACATATGCCTTCATACTAAAAATGTAAACATCTCACCTGATTTTATTTTAAATTTGTGATCAAGTTCAAACTTTGAACATATTTTGGATGAACAAATATCTAAATATGCTAAATTCCCAATATATTTTTTGTTATCGGTAACAATTTGTTATGGAGGATGATTATGTCAGAGGGTAAGGCATTTATTTTAATGGGCGTTTCCAGCACGGGCAAAACCTCAATCGGTACCGAAGTTGCCCGCCGTTTGGGAATGAAATTGATTGACGGCGATGATCTTCACCCACGCGCCAACATTATCAAAATGGGAAAAGGTGTTCCGCTGGATGATAACGATCGCGCACCATGGTTGGAAAGAATTAATGACGCGGCGTTTAGCCTAGAACAAAAAAGTGAAAAAGGGATTATCGTTTGCTCCGCGTTAAAGAAAATCTATCGGGATCGTATCCGCCTAGACAATCAAAACGTAACATTTATTTTTTTGAAAGGATCTTTCGAACTCGTTTTAGAACGCATGAAGCAACGCAAAGGGCATTACATGAAAGCGGATATGCTGAAAAGCCAGTTCGCCACGTTGGAAGAGCCTCAAGCTGATGAAAGCGATGTGATCTTTATCGACATTGACGCCCCGTTTGAAACCGTCGTAGCACGTTGTATTGACGCGGTCAAACCGTTGCTTTAAATACTTTCCCCGATATGAATTTGATAGCCTAAATTGATAATACTGCTTTGTTGCGGTATACCGTTTAGGCGATCCAACAGCTCTTGCGCCGCTACCCGACCGATTTCTATACGCGGTGTAATCACCGTAGCTAATTGTGGTGTCAACGATTGCCCGACGTCATGCCCGTGAAAACCGGCAATCGCCATGGCTTTCGGTACCTGAATGCCCAAACGCTGACATTCGAATAACGCCCCGATCGCCAAATCGTCATTGGTACAAAAAATGCCGTCAATATTCGGGTATTGCACCAAGGCTTGCCGTAATTGCTGTGCGCCAAGCGTAAATGAAGAGGGCTCATCGGTAATCAAACTGTGCGGTTCAAGCCGGTGTTTACACATGGCTTGTTCGTAGCCTTGCATTTTTAATTTGGTTCGCTTATCCATCCGAGCGGTGAAATACACAATATGTTGATGTCCGCGGCTGATCATCGTCTCCACCATCGATTGTGCCGCCGAAATATTGTCAAATCCGACCGCTTGTTGAATGCCGATTTCACTGCTGTCCATAATTTCAATCACGGGAATATTCGCCACCTCCAACATTTTTAACGTACGCTCGGAATGATGATTTTCCGACAAAATAATCCCGTCGACATGGTAAGAAAGCAATGATTCAATCCGCTGTTCTTCTTTCTCCTGACTGTAGCCGTAATGCGCCAACATGGTTTGGTAGCCGGCATTATCCGTCACCGACTCAATCCCTTTAATCACATCGGCAAATACTTGATTGGTTAAAGACGGCACCAACACGCCGATCGCACGGCTTTTGGCATTCGATAAAATATCCGGCGCACGGTTAGGAATATAGCCGAATTGCGTGATTGCCTCGGCAATGCGCAAACCGGTTTCGTAAGCCACCGATTGAGGATGACGCAAATAGCGGCTAATCGTCATTTTGGTGATTCCCAAATGATCCGCAATATCTTGAAGTGTCGGACGTTTATGTTTTAAGCTCATTCAGCCGCTCAAATAAGAAAAAGATGGCGTATTTTACTTGAATTTGCGCGATTTTTTCAATTTTACCGACAAATAACGCTCGACAAGAGGTCTGATTAATCGAAAAATTTACCGATTTCTCTCACGCGATTTCTACAATGGCTATTCGCAATTGCAGAAAAAATCATTATGATTGTACCATTGTGTTACTGAAATGAAGCAGGTGTCATGATGTCGTTAACCATCTACCATAACCCCAAATGCAGTAAATCCCGCGAAACCTTAGCCATTATTCGTGAAGCCGGGATCGAACCGACGATTGTCGAATACTTGAAGCAGCCGTTAAGCGTTGAGTTGATTACAAAACTGATTCACGAAAGCGGTTTAGCGGTGAGAGAAGCCGTCCGCACCGATGCCGAAGCCTATCAGCAGATTACCGCTGAAATGCCTGACGCTGAAATTATCGCATTGATCGCGCAGCATCCGAATCTGCTGAACCGCCCGTTTGTCAGCAGTGAAAAAGGCACCAAACTTTGCCGCCCGCCCGAATTAGTGAAAAGCTTACTTTAAGGAGATATGATGAAAAAAATCCTACTGTTAAACGGTCCGAACTTAAATATGCTCGGCAAACGCGAACCGCATATTTATGGTTCACAAACCTTGTCGGATATCGAACAACATTTAAAACGGCAAGCCGAAGCGCAGGGCTTTGCCTTTGATTATTTCCAAGCAAACGGCGAAGAGCCTCTGATTAACCGTATTCATCAAGGTTTTCAACAGGTTGATTTTATTATTATCAACCCCGGAGCGTTCACTCACACCAGTGTGGCGTTGCGCGATGCGTTGTTGTCGGTTGCAATTCCCTTCGTGGAAGTCCATTTATCGAACGTTCACGCCCGCGAACCCTTCCGCCACCATTCTTATTTAAGCGATGTCGCAAAAGGTGTGATTTGCGGATTAGGGGCAAAAGGTTATGACTACGCATTGGACTATGCTGTCACCTATTTAAATGCCGCAAAATAATTCCCGACGGCATTATCTAATGTCAGGGCTGGTAGGATAACTGCTACGATCAGTTATAAAAAAGTAACAATTTCGCCAATTTTGTAAGATTTTCTTCGCAAATTAGCTGAAATTCAGGTAATCTACGCACAGTTTTGCTCTGCGCCTTTCGGGTGCAGAGTTTCACATTTCTTACTAATACATAACGGATCTCACTATGGATATTCGCAAAATTAAAAAACTTATCGAACTCGTTGAAGAATCAGGCATCACCGAATTAGAGGTGTCTGAAGAAGAAGGTACGGTACGTATCAGCCGTGCCGCACCGGCGGCGGCACAACCTGCCTTACAATATGTTGCGGCACCGCAAGCGGCTCCGGCTCCGGTTGCAGCCCCTGCCCCGGTTGCTCAAGCGGCTCCGGCACCAACGGCAGCAGCGACCGGCGGCGCAGATATTTCAGGTCACGCGGTACTTTCACCGATGGTCGGTACGTTCTACCGTAGCCCAAGCCCTGAAGCCAAACCATTCGTTGAAGTAGGACAAACCGTTAAAGTCGGTGATTCCCTCTGTATCGTTGAAGCCATGAAAATGATGAACCGCATCGAATCGGACAAAGCCGGTGTGGTCAAAGCGATTTTGGTCAACGACGGCGAAGCGGTAGAATTCGACCAAAAACTGTTCATCATCGAATAATTCTTTTCTTGCAAGCGGTCGATTATTTGCAAATTTTTGCAAAAAACGTACCGCTTGATCACTTAAGGGCAAACACTCATGTTAGAAAAAGTTGTTATTGCAAACCGTGGTGAAATTGCTTTACGTATTTTACGCGCGTGTAAAGAGCTCGGCATTAAAACCGTGGCCGTCCATTCTACTGCCGACCGTGAATTAAAACACGTTCTCCTTGCCGATGAAACCATTTGTATCGGACCGGCACCGTCAACCAAAAGTTATTTAAACATCCCGGCAATTATTGCCGCCGCCGAAGTAACCGGCGCAGAAGCCATCCATCCGGGATACGGTTTCTTATCCGAAAATGCCAATTTTGCCGAACAAGTGGAAATGTCAGGGTTCACGTTTATCGGACCGACCGCCGATGTTATCCGTTTAATGGGCGATAAAGTGTCTGCCATCAACGCCATGAAAAAAGCCGGCGTACCTTGCGTACCGGGTTCCGACGGTCCTGTCGGCAACGATGCGGCAAAAAATAAAGAAATTGCCAAACGTATCGGCTATCCGGTGATCATCAAAGCATCCGGCGGCGGTGGCGGTCGCGGTATGCGTGTCGTACACCGTGAAGAAGATTTGGAAGAATCCATCGCCATGACAAAAGCGGAAGCGAAAGCTGCGTTTAATAATGATATGGTATATATGGAAAAATACCTTGAAAATCCGCGCCATATCGAAATTCAAGTGCTTGCCGACACACACGGCAATGCGGTTTACCTTGCGGAACGTGACTGCTCCATGCAACGTCGCCACCAAAAAGTGGTGGAAGAAGCGCCGGCACCGGGTATTACCGATGAGCTTCGTAAATTTATCGGTGAACGCTGTGCGAATGCTTGTATCGAAATCGGTTATCGTGGTGCGGGTACGTTCGAATTCTTATATGAAAACGGCGAATTCTATTTCATTGAAATGAACACGCGTTTACAAGTAGAACACCCCGTCACCGAAATGATTACCGGCGTAGACTTGGTGAAAGAGCAACTCCGTGTTGCCGCCGGTTTACCGATTTCGATTAAACAAGAAGACATCAAGGTGCGCGGTCATGCGATTGAATGCCGTATTAATGCGGAAGATCCGAACACCTTCCTACCGTCACCGGGCAAAATTACCCGTTTGCACGTACCGGGCGGCTTGGGGGTACGTTGGGATTCGCATATTTATGCGGGTTATTCCGTACCGCCGCATTACGATTCCATGATTGGGAAATTAATCACCTATGCGGAAAGCCGTGAAATTGCAATTCGCCGTATGGAAAATGCATTGTCGGAAACCATCATCGAAGGGATCAAAACGAATATTCCGTTGCATAAACAGATTTTGGCTGATGCCAACTTCCGTAAAGGCGGAACCAATATTCACTACCTTGAGAAGAAATTGGGTCTTAAATAATGAAAAATGCCTGTGAATCATCACAGGCATTTTCACTTGTACACACTCCTAATAAGCGCCTTCTCTTTTTACAACCACGTTGACGGTTTTAAAGAGAATGGCAATATCATTCCAAAGCGACCAATTTTTCACATACCACGCATCAAAATAAACCCGAGTATCGTAGTCGACATCGTTACGTCCGCTCACCTGCCACAAGCCGGTCATGCCCGGTTTCGCCATCAAATAATAATCCACATCATCTTTATAATAAGACAATTCGTCGGCAATAATCGGTCTTGGCCCGACCAAGCTCATTTGTCCGACCAAAACATTAAACAATTGAGGTAATTCATCAATACTCGTTCGACGTAAAAACTGACCAAGCGGTGTGATCCTCGGATCATTTTTCAATTTAAAATCTTTTTCCCACTCCGTCTTTGCTTTCGCATCGCGCTCTAACAATTCATCCAATACTTCTTGAGAGTTCAGTACCATTGAACGGAATTTTAAACAACTAAACGGCTTACCGTTTTGCCCGATTCGCTTATGCCCGAATACGGCGCTTCCGCCATCCCGCTTAATCAGAAAGTAGCATGTCAATAATAACGGAGACAATAAAATAATCAGCAGACTGGCACCGACAATATCCATTGTTCGTTTGATGATGCGGGAAGAACGTTTTGCCAAGTTATTATTCACACGAAGCAACATCACTTCATAACTGAAGATAAACGACATATCTGTACTGTACAACGGCAATCCCCGTAGCGTCGGAATAACGGATACGGAACGATAGTGTTTTTTAGAAAAATAACGAAGCCATTGGTCGCGTTGTTCAATTTCATCTTCTTCAAGGGCAATAATAAATTGATCGGATGATTTCGTGACTAACCGCCAAATACCCTGACGGGTTTCATTAATGATTGGAATGCCTAAACCGTCTAATTCATCGATCTTATCTACAGCAATAAAATATTTTACTTTAAGCCCGAGATAGGGTTCGCTGATCAACGCTTTATAGGCATCTACCGCATTTTTACCACCGCCGATAATCACTGTATTCTTTAAATATAGACCGCTTTTGATCAATAATTTTTTAATCAGAACTCTACTGAGCGGCACGATAACAAGGGTTAAACTCCAACTTAATAACCACAAATAGCGGGAAAAATAGAGTTTGGAAAAGGCGATACTGGCTAATTCAATAATCGCCAATATGATTAAGGTACGAACAACTTCTTTTAATTCAAACCAAAACGGTTTTCGGTAAGTATAATGACGAAGGTTAATCCAAAACCAAATAACACAACCACAGGCTAGTCCTAAATGAATCAGTATCGCTTCTCGAAACTGCTCGGAAGGTAAAAAACGCTCTAAATCATTTGTAAAAAGGTTCAGTAAATAGATGCTTAAAAAATAGGAAAGCAGTAACGAAACAAAATCCGTTACCGCCAACACACCTTTACAAATTACCGATTTATCCATCATGCTCATTTTTTCTTTAAATATTTCCGTTTCAACAAACCAATTGCTTTTTTCAATATATGTTCGCCTTCTAATGAAACTACTCTACGCTCTTTCAGTTTTAATTGATTTTTTACCAACCAAACATTAAAAAGACGTTCTGCGATAAAACCAAAAACCCGCTTTTGATAATTATCGTAATCCGTAATATCAATCTGCTTTTCCAGCTTAAACAAAATATCAAACAACCATTGGCAATATTTCTCGACATCTTGTCTTTTTAAAACAAACATATTAAAAAGATGCAGTGTTTTACCCGACATGACTTGCTCAAATGGCTGAATGTAATCAACATAATCGTTACGAATAATCTCTTTTACCAAGTCTAAATCTTTAGCGTAATGTGCATTTTTATAATGCTGGTAAACACTTTCAATATAATAATTTCGTTTCTTTGCAACGATACCGTCATAATTAACAAAATCGGACAATAATTCTGTTTTCGATGCAATTCGCTTATTCAGCAAGCTCAGCTGCTTTCCTGAAAAATAACGACGATAATGTACTAATCCGACATAATCCGCCTCATCAAAAAAATGATTCTTCCACGCCCAATATAATGCTGTCAGCTCACAGAATGAATTATTTCTAATTGAAATATTTTCACCGGAATTATCCGACAAAATATTCAGTTCTAAAGAACTATTCGATTTTCCGACATGAATCGGAATATAGTAATCCGCAGCTGGAAAAATATATTTTTTATGCGTTGCGATGAGAATTTTCATGAGCAAAATCGATTATAAATACTCTTGATGGTGAGAAAAATCACCTTTAAAACCATGCCACATTGCCCGCCAAGTAAAGAGCAAACGCGAAAGACTTGGCTGAGTAAACATAAAAAACCAAGTCGTTTTTCCCCAAAATGCCAGCACATGAGCCAAACCGTTGTGACGTTTAAACGTTGCAATGGAATTACGACAAAAACAGTATAATTTTAGTTCTGAATTAGCATTATTAAATCGTAACTTATTAAAAAACATGGGGGTAGAAGCCGAACTGTCAGACGGGTGATAAAAAATCGCATCAATAACAGTGAGAATTTTTGCCTTAAACTTACTTGCGCGAAGCGTATACTCTTTTTCATCTCCCCAAATAAAATAGTCTTTAAGCAATAATCCCATTTTTTTTACCAAGTCATTGGCAATTAACGTTCCATTAAAAGGTAATACGACACCATTGATGATATTACTCTGCCTTAACTCTTTCGGAATCTCCGTATAAAAATCAAAGACGTTAATTGTATTCGGCACACGTAATGCAAAGCTCAATTTATTCGTGACCTTAGGATCAAGCACCATTGGTCCGATGTAGCAATTGTTTGAACAATAAGGGATCAATTTTTCTAAGCAGCTCTCTGAAGGATAGCCGTCATCATCCATCAACCAAATGTAGTCAAAGTTCTGTTGATTGGCAAACTCAATCCCCGCATAAAATCCACCTGCTCCGCCTTGATTATTTGGTAGAGTAATTAAGGTAAATTGATCGTTATCTTGCCATCCGTTTTCACGCAGATACTCTACCGTTCCATCTTGGCTTGCATTGTTAATGACAACAATGTGATCCAACGGATAGGTTTGCTTTTGTAACGCATTTAAGCAATTTAAGAGTAATTCTTTGCGGTTATAAGTAACCACAACAGCACAAATGGATTTATTCATATTCAATTAAATTATTCTCAAAACGCATTTTGGCTTCTATTAAAGCATTATGTAATTTTTGTTCTAGTTCTGCTTTTGGTGGTAATTCTGTCCAATATTCAGCTACCATAATTCCATCTTTATGCATTTTTAGTAATTCTACTTGTTCTTTACTATTTTCTGCACAAAGAATTAAACCGATTGGAGCTTCCTCAAATTCTTGACGTTCATATTTATTAAGCCAATTTAAATAAAGTTCCATTTGCCCCTTATCTTGAGCTTTAAATTTGCCTAGTTTTAATTCAACAGCAACTAAACGGCGAAGTTTTCGATGAAAGAAAAGTAGATCTAAATAGAAATCCTCACCGTCAATGATCATTCGTTTCTGACGCTCAACAAAAGAAAATCCCTTACCCATTTCAAGGATAAACATCTCTAATTCTCTTAAAACAGCAAATTCAAGATCTTTTTCTAAATAGTCATTTTTTAATCCTAAGAAATCAAAAATATAGGGATCTTTAAATGTATTTATTGGCAATAATTCCGATTTGTTAACTTGTATATTTGCTATTTTTACACGTTCAAAAGTTTTTGTTTCAATCTGCTTACGAAGTTCTCTTACACTTAAATGCTCACTTTCAATAAGTTGAGCATAAAATAAACGAGCATCATCACTTTTAAGGGGAAGTAGCACAAGAATATGAGACCAAGTCAATTGTCGTGACAGTGAAACGACAATTTCAGAAGAAGGATATACTTGAGCAAATTGTATCATTCTCCTTAGATTTTTTTCTTCAAAATTACGTCCAAAGCGTGCTACCAATTGTATCGATACCGTCGATATAATCTGTTTTCCATACTCAGCCCGATCATTGTTTAGAATTTCGTCATTAATTCGCTTACCTACTTGCCAAAAAAGGAAAGTCAGAGAACTATTTGCATATGAAACCACTTTATTTTGAGCTTGCTCAATCAGAATAGAAAGCTCTTTAATCAAAGATATATCGACCTTCAGTAAATCTTTCATAAATTATTCACAAAATCTCGTTTATATTTCATATGGCTTTGAATATTTTTTTCTGCATCTTTTTTATCCCAAATCTGTAATTCCCAAGGATAATAAAAATTGCTGGCATTTTTAAAATAAACGTGAATACCGATATATTCATCTTTATCCCTCAAATACCAATTTTTCAACCCATATTTCTTTTGCCAAGTATCCAAAGATTCCATCACTCTTGCGATATCTTCACTGGAAACAATAATTCTCGCACCAAAAATATCATTTAAAATACTATTAACAGGATAGCCTTCGCTACGTTGTTTAAACCGTTCAATTTTAGCAAGAATAGATTCTGATGTTTTCACCCGATAAAAATAAGGCACATCATAAAGATCTGCACGATACAAATAATCATTAATTGATTCGTGTAAATTCAAACGATATGCCAAAATATGCTCAGTAGGCACTTTTGCCAAAGTATGCTTTAAATTAACCTTTTCAAGTTTACCTGTTTCAAAATAATCCTGTGAAAAAGCAAGATGAAGTTTATTGATTTCAGTAATTAAACGTTCAATTTTTTCTAACATATTCTTACCATAGTCAAACCGCTTGTAATCGAAATTAACAAGCGGTGAAATTTTCAGAATTTTTTACACATCCATATTAACGTAAAACGGCTTTAACATCTTACCGCTTGCAAGAGCTTCCTTAATATCGTCCGCAGCCTCCAACGCTTCTTTAATCGTTACGTCCATATCCAAATAACGATAAGTGCCTAAACGTCCAACGAAAGTGACTTGTGTTTCCTTATTCGCTTTTTCGACATATTGCTGCAACAACGCTTTGTCTTTTACTAAGCGAATCGGATAATACGGAATATCTTTTTCTTCGCATAAACGGCTAAATTCACGGTAGCAAATCGTCTTTTCATGATTTTCCCACGGTGCAAAATGTTTATGTTCGGAAATACGGGTGAATGGCACATTTTCATCGCCATAGTTGATTACCGCATTACCTTGATAATCCCCTTCCCCGCGGAAAGCTTCAAAGTCTAACGTGCGGTAACCAAGACGACCTAATTCAAAACCAAAGTAAGCATCTAACGGACCAGACCAGAAAATATGGTCAAATTCCGCTTTCATTGATTCTGCAAATGGCGTATTTAAACGCACTTCAATATTATCGTGTTTTAAAATATTTTCTACGATAACCGTATAACCGTCTTTCGGCATACCTTGGAATTTATGGGCAAAGTAGTTATCGTCATAATTAAAACGTACTGGCAAACGTTTTAAAATACTTGCAGGCAGCTCTTTAGGCTCAACCCCCCATTGCTTTTTGGTATAACCATAGAAAAACGCTTTATATAAATCCTTACCGACAAAACGCATCGCTTGTTCTTCAAAGGTCTGCGGATCGGTAATTGACATATCCGCTTGACTTTCAATCAATGCTTTAGCTTCTGTTGGTGAACAAGTTTTACCAAAGAATTGATTGATGGTGTGCAAGTTAATCGGCAAAGAGTACACCGCGCCTTGGCTAATGGTTTTCACACGATTCACAAACGGCATCCATTCGCCAAACTGGTTAATATAATTCCACACACGTTCGTTATCGGTATGGAAAATATGCGGTCCATAAATATGTACCATAACATTTGTTTCTGCATCACGCTCAGAGTGACAGTTACCTGCCACATGATTACGTTGATCGATAACAATGACTTTGTAACCTTGCTCTGCCAATTCACGGGCAATTACAGCGTTTGAAAAGCCCGCACCGACTAAAAGAAATTTTTTCATTATACAAATCCCTATATTCATTCTGATTTAAAATATTTTACTCTTAATTCCATAAATGGTTTTTCTATTGAATGGTATGAAAGCATTGAAAATAAAATAATAAAAGGAATTTTTATTAATGTATATATAATGCTTTGTGTTAAGGTCACAGGCTCCCCAATATCCCATAGATTATTTACCACATAACCAATAGGCAAATGAAACAAATATATTGAAAAACTTAAGCCACCCAAATATGAAAATAACTTATCCAAACTATTAGAAAATGGAAATATAATATTCATCTTTAGATAAGATATAATTACCCCCCCCCAACAAACTGCCTCTATCGGGAATGATAGAACGGATGTTACAATAGGGCTATGCAATTTATTTTCTAATATAAAAAATAAAGTTAAAATACTCAAACTAGAGAAAAATATCAATAAAGAAATTGAGTTGGATAATTTATCAAAACTACCGTTAATATAAAAGAAAGCCAAAACAATCCCTATTAAAAATTGATCTAATCTACCTATAATAGAATGATATAAGTTATAGTAAACATTATAGTCATTTAATAATGCAATACCTAACCTTATAGTTAAAACAAACAGAATTAACGATCCAAAATATTTATAACCATATTTAGATAAAAATATCATCAATATAGGAAACAGCAGATAAAATTGGAATTCAACTGCAATCGTCCAAATAGGACCTGAAGGAAATATACTATGCCCCCATCCTGTCATTGGATTACCAGTATTTAGTTGCAATGTAAATATTCTAAATATATCTAGTGGTGTTGAATTTGCTCTATCTAAAGTAATAATAATAAATACTAAGATAACCATCAAAGGAAATATTCTCAATATTCTGTTATAGATAAATTTATGATAAATAATCTTTTTTGTACCTCCATTAGCAATAAGAGTAAATAAAAAAGCACTTAATACTAAGAAGAGGCTTACACCACTAGCCCCCTCAATGAGCCATAATTGCAGACTTTTCTTTACCAAAGATAAACCATCAAACGTATCTATGTGTAAGGTATTTATAGCCTGCCCTCTAAAATGATGAAAACAAACCAATAAACAAGCAAAAAAACGTAGATGATCTAATCGACTAAGATAATTAAAATTTAGTGATCTCATTTATTCCTCAGAAAAACTTTTTAAAAATCAATTTAGCTATCTTATGTATAGGCTTAGCAAATTTCTTACTAAGAGTGAAAGATTTCGTCACATCTTTAAAGGAAATAAAAATTTCAACTTTGTCACCCTTAAGATCATAAGTAATAAAATCAGAAACAGCTATATTTCTAATCTGCTCTTTCCATCCGTCATCTAATAATCCCTGATAATACATATACAAAGATTTTAACAAATGTCGACTAACTGGTTGCCAAGGTTTTTCTCTATCTGAATAGTGGATTATTCCTGGATTTAATGCAGCTTCATTTAATTCACTATCTGAATATGCATACTCTAATTCATTTTGTTTATAGAATCTAGATTGAACATTCCAGCGACAGTGCAATCTTTTGATTTTATTAACAAATGCAATATTCAATATATCTTGATCTTGCAAAGTAATAAGATCATAATATCTGTATAATGTTTCTGCATATAAATGCTCCAAATTAATTCCTCTCATTTTTTCTATATTCATCACACATATACCAGCATTAATATAATTATGTGACAAAGGAAGTCCTAATCTTCTAATTTGTAAAATTCCACCTTCATCTGGTGAACCAGCCAAATAATTATCTTCAAAATCTATATTCCATAACTTAACAATATTATCAACTACAACTAAATCAGAATCTAGGTAAATAACTTTTGATACATTTTCCGGTAAGATCTTGTGTAATGCTAATCTGTAATAAGTAGCTATGGATATATGCTCCCTATTTAAAGGATAAAATGAGAAGTCTTTAGCTTTTACGGACAAGAACTCCACATTTATATATATATTTTCATAATTTTTCAGCAAAGCTTTATTTATTTCTGAGAAATCTTTATCACATACAATAAAAAACTTAAATTTTTGTTCTTTATTTGCATTATATAAAATTGACTTTATTGCTCCAGCACAATGAATGGCATAATTATTATCAATTGCAAACACAATATTAATTGTGTCAATTGATATAAGATTTTGGGATGTTTCTCTATTTGCTAAAATATTTTTTTCAATATCTTCTTTAGAGAATTTTTTATCATTAAAAATCCCGAAAACCATTCCCAAAGATGTGTATCTTAAATTTTCATCTTTAGAACGCACATACTCTAAGTAACAATTTGACAATCGCTCAGCAATAAATCCCCAAATTCTTTTTTGATATGGATCATAGCTACTAATATCAATTAACTTTTCTGCTTCAAATAAAATATCAAATATCCAATTACAATAGTTATGAAAATACTCTTTCTTCATAATTAGCATATTTGCAAAAAAGCACTCCTTACTATATAAGGATTTCAGTGCATAAGGATAAATATCTGGAGTCTTTTCTTTGATCAAATTTATTACTATATCAAGATCTTCAGAAAAATGCTCTTTAGCATAAAAATCATAATTTGTCATTACATAATTTGGTAGACCTACAGGATGAATATTCCAAATAGGAGAGCTTATAATATCAAACTTCTCACAAACGGAGCGAATTTTATTATCATCCCAACCAAACTCTTTAACAGTATCCAAATCAAAACCATTAAATATATTATAGCCACCACCCAAACTATTAAAATTTAAAAATCTACGATAATGGAACAAACCATAATAATCAGCATCAATATTTTTCCACATCCAATAAATAACTGTCAGTTCACACCATGAGGTATTTTTTCTTGATATATTTTCTCCAGTATCATCACCAATAATACCCAAATCAATTTTTGAATTAGCTTTTCCTGCATGAATTGGGATAATGCATTCGGATCTATAAGTTGGTACATTTTTATGATGACAGGTATAAATCTTAATATTTTTTGACATAAAATATTCCTAATGTTTCATTAAAGTAAAATGATATTATTTAATATAAAAATTTATATTATTAAACTATTTATTCATATATAGTGGAACAACATCTGCTATCCCACCTTTTGCTCTAACTATACCTTTGTCAATCCAAACCGCATGTTGACAAAGTTCCTTCACTTGATTGATTGAATGGGAAACAAACAATAACGTTGCCCCTTCCGCAATCATTTTTTCCATCTTACGTTGCGATTTGGCTTGGAAGGCGGCATCACCAACAGATAACGCCTCATCCACAATTAAAATATCCGGCTTAACAATCGTCGCAATTGAAAATCCCAAACGGGCAGACATCCCTGATGAAAAGTTTTTAACCGGCACATCCACAAAATCATGTAATTCTGCAAAATCAATGATTTCATCAAAGTGCTTTTCCATAAACGCTTTTTTATGCCCGAGAAGCGCACCGTTAAGAAAAATATTTTCCCTTGCCGTCAATTGCCCATCAAGCCCCGCACCGAGTTCAATAAGAGGAGCTATACTACCGGCAACTTCAACCGTCCCTTTATAGGGTTTTAATATGCCGCAAATGAGCTTCAATAGCGTGGATTTCCCTGATCCGTTCGTACCGATTAATGCCCAAGACTCACCGCGTTTAACCTCAAGATTGACATCTTTTAATGCTAAAAACTCTTGAAACATCAGTTCGCCTTTCAGCATTTTAATCACGTATTCTTTCAAGCCGTTATGATTTTCGGTTGCTTTATTAAAACGAACCGTCGCATTGATGACTTCGATAATATTTTCAGGATTTCTCATATATATAAAATAAATTCATCTTGTTTTTTATTAAAATACCAAGAGCCGATAAACAGAACTAAAAAGGCTAACCCAAATCCCATCAATGTAGAAGAGATATCCGGTAATCTCGCATATAAGACAATATCTCTGAATTGCTCAAGATACCAATACATTGGATTCAACCCTTTATATAAAGACTGATATTCTTCCGGAATAATATTTACGGGATAGAAAATAGGTGTTAGATATAACCACATGGAGACAAATACGCCCCACAAATATTGGATATCCCTAAAAAATACGGCCGCCGCAGAAAGAAACATCCCTAAACCCAGGCTAAAAATAAAAACCTGTAACAGTACAAACGGAACCAATAATAAATTCCACGAAAAATCCGCTTGAGTAATAACCATTACAATTAATAATGCACCAAGTGAAAATAACGTATTAACCAATGAACTACCGACTTTAGAAACGGTAAAAATATATTTCGGAACGTAGGTTTTTTTAATAAGATTGGCATTTCCTATAATTGAACCGACAGACATATTCGTTGCTTCCGTCATTAATCCGAACATAATCTGACCTGAAATAATATATAACGGATAATTTGGAATATCAAAACGCCCGAACAAATTAGAAAATACCGTAACCAAAACCATCATCATCACTAACGGGTTGAGAATGCTCCATAAATACCCAAGATAGCTTCTTCGGTATTTTAATTTAATATCTCTAACAATCAGTTGTTTTAACAATTCGTCAAAGGCATAAAATCGGTTTAATTTTCCAATAAATTTACTAATCATTTTATCTACAAGTTCTTGGTCGTGGTTTGTTAAGTCTTATTGCATCATGCACATCATAAAAGAGATGTTCATATAAATAATCATGTTGTTCTTTTCTAGCCGGTAATATATTCGGAATATGCTCTTTTAATTTTTTATACACAATATTTTGTGCAGCGACAAAGTTAATATGATGATCAGGATAATCACGCACATATTTCGGCGCACAGATCGGATTTTCTACGGATTCCGCAATATCCGACAAACAATTGATGACCGGCATTGCTGAAGATAAAGACAAAGCAAAATCCCAAAGCATTTTGGCTCTCATTTTACTTGATAATTGAGGTGTCTCACCCAAATGCCGAATCCAATAAGTTGATTCTAAGTGAACTGCCGGAGCTGTAAATATTGCATAGACATGTTTGAAGCCTAATTCCCGCATTAAATAGTGTCTAAAAGCTAAAATGCCGCAAGCCATTTCATGAAGAAAATCCGTGGTTTTATAAAACCCCGTCGCTCCCATTTTAAACGCCAAATTAAAATCTATATCCACCGAACCAAAGTGTAATAAAATTATGCTATCTCTTGAAAGACTATTTAATATTTTCAAATAAGGGGAAATATTCTTGTCCACCTTTCTGAGCCCTCTTGCAGACCAGCTAGACGCCCAAAGCGGAATATAATTCTGATTATCGCCAAAAATATAATCAAAAATTTCTGTAGAAGAAGAGCCGAATGCAACAACCTTTGTTTTCCAACTATATTTAGGAACCGCATTTTCTTTTACAGGAATATCCGCTTCAGCCAATAAATCAAACGCTGACTTCAATCCCTCTTTCTCGCAACGTTCAAATTCAATAATGTTGAACAATCCGTCAATATCTGTAATACAAAATGATGTTAATCCTTCATTTGAACAAAATAATCTAACCCGATTTTCTACTTTATGTGCAATAAACGAAGAATCATAAAGAAAAAGCGCTTCATTGCTATATTCACTATTCATTATCATGCCGTTACAATGCCGTGCATAACTATTGGTCAACACATTCTGTAATGATACGGTGTTATTGCCGATATTACCTTTTACGATTTTATATAAATGGCATCCGAAAAATACCTGCTTTCCAATCAAATAATCCATATCTCACCCCATGTAACGTTACTGTTTATCCCTGTAGCTTCGTGGAAAAATTTTCCAAGGAGTTATACCGAATTGTGTAATATCCAAAGTGCATCGCATTGTGTCTGCATAGTTTTCTCACCTTACAGCCGAACAACGTCTCATCATCTTAGCCGAAGGATTATACCGACATATGAGGCGCTTTTCTATCACAAACTCCCACTCCCGCCGACTTTTCCCCATTGCCCTCCCCATTGAATTGTTAGATAATACGCCACTTTCGAGAAATTTTGATGTAGGACAAAAAATGAGTGACATAAACGTTCCTCTTATCTTTACCGATGCGGCTGCGCGTAAGGTAAAGAGTTTAATTGAAGGGGAAGAAAATCCGAATCTTCGCTTGCGGGTCTACATTACGGGCGGTGGCTGTAGCGGGTTTCAGTATGGCTTTACCTTTGATGATCAAATCAATGACGGGGATTTAACCATTGAGAACCAAAACGTCGGTTTGGTCGTCGATCCAATGAGCTTGCAATACTTGATTGGTGGCACCGTCGATTATGTAGAAGGGTTGGAAGGCTCACGCTTTGTGGTGCAAAACCCAAATGCGAGTTCGACCTGCGGCTGTGGTTCTTCTTTCAGCATTTGAAAATTTTTCCTAAAAAAAGACCGCTTGTATTGGTTTACAAGCGGTCTTTTTCTTTCTCTTTTTTACAAAATCACGCTTAAGCCAAACAGAATATTTGTCACGAGTGCAATCCCTGCCATTTGCCCTAAAATCGGGCGAAGTTCTGTGGGGTTTTGATGACGATAAACGAATAAGCCGTGTTTGACTAACAGCGGTGTAGCCAGTAAAAACAGGAAGTTGTACCAATGGCTAAAATTCGCCAACGCAAAAAGTAGGTATGAAAGTAAGGCTAAACTGAGCAAGGCAACATGATAAATCCGTCCGTTTTGACTACCGATACGGACAATCAGCGTATTTTTTCCGGCATGCTTATCTTGCTCAATATCACGTAAGTTGTTGATATTTAATACCGCGACGGACAGTAATCCGCAACCGAAAGCGGGTAAGAGTAAACTGAGTGTTAATGCGTGAGCCTGTAAATAAAACGTACCCAATACGGCTAAAAAACCGAAGAAAATTAATACGGAAATATCACCGAGTCCCAAATAGCCGTAAGGTTTTTTGCCGACGGTATAGGTTATAGCGGCGATAATCGCCAACATACCGAGCGCCGTAAACACGAGCAAATCCCGCCAACCTTGATACGCATAACCGATCAGCAAACTGCCGGATAAAAAGGACAATATCGCTACCACAATCAAGGCTTTTTTCAATTGTGTTCTTGTAATCGCGCCGTGTTGAATGGCACGCAGCGGACCGATACGCTCGGCGGTATCCGAGCCTTTGACGTGATCACCGTAGTCATTGGCAAAATTGGATAAAATCTGCAATAAAACCGTAGTAATCAACGCAAGTAAGGTGGTAATCACGTTAAATTGACCTTGCCACGCCGCTAATGCCGAGCCGACTAAAATTGACGCTAACGCCAAAGGCAATGTTCTAGGACGCGCCGTCGTAAACCAAATTGAAAATGGAGAATCTTTATTCATGTATCGATTAAGTGAAAAATGGAGCTTTCAAAAGGATGCATATTATTACAAAATAGCGTCCACGTTTTTGATTTTTACACAAAATTAGTCATTTTTATGCAAAATACGTCACCAAATCTGACGTTACAGCCGATTGGCATCATTCAAAGTCCTTATGATGAAAAATTTGCCGTGCCTCGCCAGCCGAATTTGGTCACCGAAGGAAACGGTATTTTGCGTTTACTTCCGCCGTACAATACGGCGGATGCCGTGCGCGGTTTGGAGCAGTTCAGCCATCTCTGGTTAATTTTTCAGTTTCATCACATTCCCGACAGAACTTGGCACGCCACCGTTCGCCCGCCCCGTTTGGGCGGAAATCAGCGGGTCGGCGTGTTTGCCAGTCGGGCGACGCACCGACCGAATCCGCTGGGTCTATCCAAGGTTGCATTGCATAAAATAGAGGTCAACAACGGCGATGTGATGTTGCATTTAGGTAGTCTCGATTTGGTTGACGGTACGCCGATTTTCGATATTAAACCGTACATTACCTATGCCGACAGCGAGCCGAATGCCGTGTCGGGATTCGCTCAAACGAAACCGCAAGCAAAACTCAATGTTGAACTGACGGAAACGGCGTTACAAGCGGTCGGTTCTTGCCAAAATTTTGCAAAATTCAATATTCGGGATCCCGTTCGGTTTATTTGCGAAGTTATCGCGCAAGATCCCCGCCCGGCTTATCAACAAGGGAAAAAAAGCGACCGAATTTATGGTATGCTTATCGCCGGTTATAACATCACCTGGCGGGTAGATGAAGAGATACTCGACAAAGCTTATGTTTTGGACATTCATCCGCCGAACTAATTACATAATATATTTTCTCATTCACCATTTTAATCCGTACTTTAAAAGGAACATCTTATGATTTTGAAAAAAACTTTTACTGTTTTACCGCTTGCCTTATCTACCTTAACCGCGACGGCGCAAACCCAACCGGTTGACACCTCTTCAACATTTCAGTTTGCAACGCAAGTTACACGTTCGGTTGATAAAGACGTGATGCAAGCGGAGCTGTATAGTCGCAAATCCGGCAAAAATCTTAATGAACTCAAAAAACAGGTTTCCGCCAATATCAATCAAATCGTTGACTTGGTGAAACAAGATAAAAGTATTGAGTTTTCCGCAAACGGCATCAACAACTACCCGGAATACGACAGTAAAGGCAAAGTCACCGGCTGGATCACGGAAAGTCGCATTCAATTAAGCAGTAAGAATTTTGAAGCGATGGCGGCTATTCTTGAAAATTTAGGTAACGACATTGCTGTCGGTTATATTGACTTTCGCGTATCGCCTGAAAAAATGGCGTCGATTGAAGACGAAATGACGTTAGAAATTATCCGTCAATTCGAGCATAAAGCCGAAGTGATTAAAAAAGGCATTAATGCCAAAAATTATGTGATCAGCAATATCCAGCTTTCTACGCCGAACGGGGATAATTACTACCATACGCGTCCCGTTGCATTCCAAGCCTCTTCTTATTCATCCAAATCCAATAATGAGATGCCGCTTGAAGCGGGTAAAGCAACCATTTCGGCACAAGCGTCCGGTCAAGTTAAGTTTGAAAAATAAACGCTATGATGAAGAAATTATTTAAATTAATCGGTATAGCGCTACTTTGCGGATCCGTGAGCGGTTGCTTAGTGACATCGGTAGTCGGTGGTGTTGTCGGAACCGCCGTCGATGTCGTGGACACGGTAACCCCCGACATCACCGATTAATTGCAAAAAAATCGTGATAACCGACCGCTTGTTCACCGACAAGCGGTCGGTTTTTCGTTAAAATTTGCAAATCCGCCATAACAAGCTACAATGCTTGAAATTTTTACCCATACATAAGAAATAAGGAATCCTTTCAATGAAAATTACGAAAAATGTCGTACCCGGTATCGCTTACCAAGTCCGCACACAAGAGGGCGTATTAGTCGACGAAGCGCCTGTAGAACAACCGTTAGAGTATTTACACGGTCACAATAATTTGGTTCCCGGTTTGGAAAACGCGTTGGAAGGAAAAGCTGTCGGTGATGTCTTTGAAGTGCGCGTTAAACCGGAAGAAGGCTACGGCGAATACAATGACAATATGGTTCAACGCGTTCCGAAAGACGTTTTCACCGGCGTGGATGAGTTAGAAGTCGGCATGCGTTTTATCGCCGATACGGATATCGGTCCTCTGCCGGTAGTCATCACCGAAATCGACGGTGATGAAGTGGTAGTAGACGGTAACCATATGCTCGCCGGTCAAGAGTTACTCTTCTCGGTTGAAGTCGTTTCAACCCGTGAAGCCACATTAGAAGAAATCGCTCACGGTCATATTCATCAAGAAGGTGGTTGCTGTGGTCACGATCACGATGAAGAAGGTCACGGCTGCTGTGGCGGTCATCACGACCACGATCATCACCACCATCACGGACACGGCGGTTGCGGCTGCAATCACTAATCTAAGGGTTAGTTGAACGATGAGTGACACCCGATTACAATCAGGCACGGATTATCTCCGTGCCATTTTAAGTTCAAAAATCTACGATCTTGCCCAAAACACACCATTACAAAAAATGGAAAAACTCTCTGAGCGTTTGGGTAATCACATTTTTATCAAACGGGAAGATCGCCAGCCTGTGCACAGTTTTAAACTGCGTGGGGCTTATGCGATGATTTCGAACCTGTCTCCTGCACAAAAAGCTGCCGGTGTCATTGCCGCTTCGGCTGGGAACCACGCCCAAGGCGTTGCCTTATCCGCCAAACACTTAGGACTACGAGCCTTAATCGTCATGCCGCAAAATACCCCGGCAATTAAAGTGGATGCGGTACGAGGCTTCGGCGGTGAAGTATTACTCTACGGTGCCAATTTTGATGAAGCCAAAGCCAAAGCGATTGAGCTTTCCAACGAACTCAATATGACGTTCGTTCATCCGTTCGATCATCCGCTGGTGATTGCCGGACAAGGTTCTATCGGCATGGAATTACTTCAGCAAAATGCAGATTTGAATTATGTGTTTGTACCGGTCGGCGGAGGCGGTTTGATCGCCGGTGTTGCGGTATTAATCAAACAATTGATGCCTGAAATTAAAGTGATTGGCGTGGAATCCAAAGACTCCGCCTGTCTTTTTTATGCATTACAGGCGGGGCAACCGGTTGATTTGAATCGTGTCGGCTTATTTGCCGACGGTGTTGCCGTCAAACGTATCGGAGATGAAACCTTCCGTTTATGCCAACAATACGTCGATGATGTGGTGTTGGTGGATAACGATGAGATTTGTGCCGCCGTCAAAGATATCTTTGAGAATGTGCGCGCCATCGCCGAGCCGTCCGGTGCGCTGTCTTTGGCAGGATTGAAAAAATACGTCGCTCAACATAACTTACAAGGTAAAAACTTAGCCTGTTTGCTTTCCGGCGCCAATTTGAATTTCCACACGTTACGTTATGTTTCCGAACGATGTGAAATCGGTGAAAAACATGAAGCATTGCTTGCGGTCACCATTCCCGAGCAAAAAGGAAGTTTCCTCAAATTCTGTCAGATTATCGGCAATCGAGCCGTCACCGAATTCAACTATCGCCACGCCGATGATCATCACGCCTGTATATTTGTCGGCGTACGCATTACAGGCAATGCCGAGAAATCGGAAATCATCAAGGAATTACAGCAGCACGGCTATGATGTTGCCGATCTCTCGGAAGACGATATCGCCAAAACGCATATTCGTTATATGGTTGGCGGACGCCCGACTTCCGTCACACAAGAGAAACTGTACAGCTTTGAATTTCCGGAACAAAAAGGCGCATTACTCAAATTCCTCCAAACATTGACCGATTGGGATATTTCATTATTCCATTATCGTGCTCACGGAGCGGATTACGGGGATATTTTGGCAGCTTTTGTTGTCGATGATGAAGGTCAAGCGCACTTTCAGCAAGATCTCGAACAATTAGGTTATCGTTATCAAAACGTCAGCGATAGCCCGGCTTATCAATATTTTTTAAGGTAGCAAATTATGGCAGAACGCAAATATTTCGGCACCGACGGGGTGCGCGGCAAAGTAGGTCAATATCCGATTACACCTGATTTTGCACTAAAACTGGGCTGGGCGGCAGGTAAAATTCTTGCCACTCAAGGATCAAAAAAAGTCTTAATCGGTAAAGATACCCGTATCTCCGGTTATATGTTGGAGTCCGCATTAGAAGCCGGCTTAGCCGCAGCGGGGTTATCCGCTGCCTTTACCGGTCCGATGCCGACACCCGCAGTGGCTTATTTGACCCGTACCTTCCGTGCGGAAGCCGGCATCGTCATTTCGGCATCGCATAACCCTTATTATGATAACGGTATCAAGTTCTTCTCCGCTGACGGTGAAAAATTACCTGATGACGTGGAAGAAGCGATTGAGGCGTTGCTTGATCAGCCGATGGACTGTGTCGAATCCGCCGAGCTGGGTCGTGCGAGCCGTATTAAAGATGCGGCAGGTCGTTATATTGAATTCTGTAAAAGTACCTTTCCGGCGCATTTAAGCCTTGAAGGCTACAAAATCGTGGTCGATTGTGCCAACGGTGCGACCTACCATATCGCACCGAACGTCATGCGCGAACTTGGCGCTGAAGTCATTGAAATCGGTACGCACCCGGACGGTTTGAATATCAATGAAAAATGCGGTGCAACCGATATCAAGGCACTACAAAAAGTTGTGGTGGAATCCGGTGCCGATGTCGGGTTGGCATACGACGGAGACGGCGACCGTTTGATCATGGTTGATCATTTGGGTAACAAAGTCGATGGTGACCAAATTTTATTCATCATTGCCCGTGAAGCATTGCGAGCCGGTAAATTACAAGGCGGCGTCGTCGGCACATTAATGAGTAACATGAGCTTGGAAATCGCCTTAAAACAGCTAGCAATTCCGTTTGCCCGAGCCAATGTCGGTGACCGTTATGTACTTGAACTGCTGAAAGAGAAAAAATGGAAATTAGGCGGTGAAAACTCCGGTCACATCATCGTATTGGATAAAAACAGCACCGGTGACGGTATCATCGCTTCACTTGAAGTATTGAGTGCAATGGTATCCCATAAACTGACGTTAAACGAGCTTGCCAAAGCGGTTCCGCTCTTCCCGCAAGTATTGCTTAACGTGCGCTTTGAAGGCGGCTCAAATCCGTTGGAAAGTGAAGAGGTCAAAGCGGTTGCAGCCGATGTTGAAAAACGTTTGGCGGGCAAAGGGCGTATTCTTCTCAGAAAATCAGGTACGGAGCCGTTAATTCGTGTCATGGTTGAATGCGAAGACGGCGCCTTGGCACAAAGTGCGGCGGAAGAAATTGTTGCCGCCGTAAAACGGAACTGACCGATAAAAGGTGGGCTTACGCCCACTTTTTATTTATCTAATAATATCTCCCGGCAATGCCCTTTCACATATAAAAATAAAGTAACGTAAGGAAAAATTATGGATCAGCTCGAAATGAAAAAAATTGCAGCCCGTGCTGCGTTACAATATGTTAAACCCGATACGATTGTCGGCGTCGGCAGCGGCTCTACCGTCAATTGTTTTATTGAAGCCCTCGGCGAATTACGCGATGACATCAAAGGTGCCGTCGCCGCGTCAAAACATTCCGAAGAATTGTTAAGAAAACAGGGAATTGAGGTCTTTAACGCCAATGATGTGTCTTCCCTTGACGTTTATATCGACGGCGCCGACGAGATTACCCCGCAAGGTTATATGATTAAAGGTGGCGGCGCAGCGCTGACACGTGAAAAAATTGTGAGTTCATTAGCAAAAAAATTCATCTGCATTGTCGATTCCAGTAAACAGGTAGATGTGTTAGGCTCTACCTTCGCTTTACCGGTTGAAGTCATCCCGATGGCGCGTTCTTATGTTGCCCGTCAACTTGTAGCGCTAGGCGGTTCTCCCGAATACCGAGAAGGGGTTGTGACCGACAACGGCAACGTGATTTTAGACGTGTATAACTTTAAGATCCCGGAACCGCTAAAAACGGAACACACCATTAATAATATTGCCGGTGTCGTCACCAACGGTATTTTTGCGCAACGTTATGCCAATATTACTATTGTCGGTACACCGGACGGTGCAAAAATCATTGAATAGTCAAAATACTGTCCACGATGAATAACAAGCGGTCGGTTCCACCGATATTTTTGCAAAATATTCTGACAATCAGACCGCTTGTATATAACCGATTTATCTTTAATATGCATTCATCCGTGTGATTTTCGACATATTTCATGATTAAATACCGCATAACACACATGACAACAGGAAGAACACATGACCACTAAAGTTTCTCTCGATAAATCAAAAATCAAATTCCTTCTGCTTGAAGGCGTACACCAAAATGCATTAGACGTCTTAAAAGCGGCGGGTTATACCAATATTGAATACCATAAAGGCGCATTAGAAGGTGAAGCACTGCTGGAGGCGATTAAAGATGCACATTTCATCGGTATCCGCTCACGCACGTTCTTAACGGAAGAGGTGTTGCAACAAGCACAAAAATTAATCGCTATCGGTTGCTTCTGTATCGGCACCAACCAAGTAAATTTAGAAGCCGCCAAACAGCGCGGCATCCCGGTATTCAACGCACCGTTCTCAAATACCCGTTCAGTTGCAGAACTTGTGTTGGGTGAGATCATTCTGCTTATGCGCCAAGTACCAAAGGCAAATGCCGAAGTACACCGCGGTATTTGGAACAAATCCGCATCAGGCTCTAATGAAGTACGTGGTAAAAAATTAGGTATCGTCGGTTACGGTCATATCGGTTCGCAATTAAGTATTATTGCAGAGTCGATTGGTATGAAAGTGTATTTCTACGACATTGAAAACAAACTGCCGTTAGGCAATGCGCAGCAAATCCCAACACTGGAAGAACTGCTCTCAACCTGTGATGCGATTTCTTTGCATGTGCCGGAAAACGCCTCCACTAAAAATTTAATGGATGCCACCCGCATTGCACAATTGAAAGAAGGTTCCGTTTTAATCAATGCCGCTCGTGGTACCGTTGTGGATATTGATGCGTTAGTCTCCCGTTTGGAAGCCGGCACATTACGCGGTGCGGCGTTAGACGTTTTCCCTGAAGAACCGGCTTCCGCCAGCGATCCGTTCGTTTCTCCGTTATGCAAATTCGATAACGTGATCTTAACGCCGCACATCGGCGGTTCGACGTCCGAAGCGCAAGAGAATATCGGTACGGAAGTTGCCAATAAATTCGTGAAATATTCCGATAATGGTTCGACGCTGTCTGCGGTCAACTTCCCTGAAGTGTCGTTACCGGAGCACAAAGGCGCAAAACGTTTGTTGCATATCCATGAAAACAAACCGGGTATTCTAAATAAGATCAACCAAGTCTTTGTGGATTCAAACGTGAATATCGCCGCCCAGTTCTTACAAACGGATCCGTCTATCGGTTATGTGGTCATTGATGTTGAATCTGAAAATACCGCAGAAGCGCTAAAAAGCTTGAAAGAAATTGAAGGTACAATTAAAGCGCGCGTGCTCTATTAATTGTGTAAATTTTTTTCTTGATCAAAGAAATTATCTTTTTTCTTTGGTAGCCTTTTAATCAGCAGGATCAATAATGCTCCTGCTTTTTTGGAAGGTATATTATGCAATGCGCTCAATCTGAAGAAAAACAACGGGAAATTACGCGATTATGCGTGCAAGTTGCGTTGTTATTACTCCAACATGGTGCGGAAAGCACGCTGGTTGTTCAAATGGCACAACGTTTAGGTCTCGCCCTTGGTGTGGATAGTGTTGAATGTGCACTCACTCCAAATGCGATCATTCTCACAACTTTGCTGAATGATAACTGTATTACTACCACTCGCAAAAATGTTGATCGCGGCATTAATATGCAAATTGTGACCGAAGTACAGCGGATTGTTATTACCGCCGAACATCATATTTATAATATGCAATATGTCCGCCAAAAGTTAAATGAACTTAAACCGCTAAAATATAATCGTTGGTTGGTGGTGTTGATGGTAGGGCTTTCCTGTGCCAGCTTTTCTCATCTTAGCGGTGGCGATTTCACTATTTTCATGATCACCTTTATTGCTTCATCATGTGCGATGTTTATTCGCCAAGAATTAGCCCATCGACATTATAATCCACTGATTATTTTCTCTTGCACCGCTTTCGTCGCATCAATGATTGCCGGTGTCGCACTAAAATATGAATGGGGTAATCAACCACAAATTGCTCTTGCCTCAAGCGTATTGCTCCTGGTGCCGGGATTTCCTTTAATTAATTCGCTTGCGGATATTCTAAAAGGGCATATAAATATGGGGCTTGCCCGTTGGACTATCGCCTCTGTACTCACTCTCGGTGCTTGTATGGGTATTGTGTTGGCGCTCACTTTTCTCAATATTTCAAGTTGGGGGGCATAAATGGAACTGCTACTCTCATTAATTGATGATATGTTTTTTGCCGCAATTCCCGCCGTCGGCTTTGCGTTACTGTTTAATGTTCCGCCGAAAGCGTTGAAGTATTGTGCGATTCTGGGTGCGATTGCGCATGCTTTCAGAACCTTGATGATTCATTATGATATACCGCTTGTGTTGGCAACGTTTATTGCCACGTCAACCATTGGTTTTATCGGCGTTTATTTATCACAACGCTACTTAGCGCATCCGAAAGTCTTTACCGTTGCCGCAATCATTCCGATGATTCCCGGTGTCTATGCCTATAAAGCGATGATTGCGATGGTGCGAATGAATTATGATGGTTTTTCTGATGATCTGTTCGTGCAGATGATCGACAATTTCATCAAAACAGGATTTATTTTAGGCGCGCTCGTATTTGGTTTAGCGCTTCCGGGATTGCTGTTCTACCGTCATAAACCGGTGATTTAACAACACACAAGCGTGTCGGATTTGCAAAAAAGTTTGTAAATCCAACTGCTTGTATACGTTCAACTAATACTGAACAAGAATTTTTGCGCCGTTTGAAAACAAAATTTGTTGAGGCTGGATATGTGCGGTAATCTGCACGTTCGGCTCAGTCAAAATAGCTTGAATCTCTTGCGGCAAACTGTTTAACGGTACGGAAAAAGCAAGCAGACTGGTTGTTTTACGTTTCAAGTTATCTTTAAATGACACCGGCGTATCTTGTAACAAAATCAGCTTATTGTTATGGATATAGCTGGCTTTCCAACTGACAATGCGCATATTCCGACTGCTCTTATTCTCAGCGGAATACTGAAAGTTCACGAGGGTTTGCCCGTTGTCATCTTTGCTCAACTCCACACCGAGAAATTTTACGTCAAGATTCTCAGTAAAATTTTTCAAGCTTCGTTCCGCTTTCGTCGGAGTCGGGCTTTTCTTGATGGCTTTTTCTTCTACTTTCGGAGTGATTTGAACCACTTCCGCCTGTACTGACATGGCGATAAACACAGAAAGAGACGCAATGATAAGTGATTTATTGAATGTCATATTTCCCTCCTTAGAGAATACTTCGCGGATTTAGTGCCATTCTACAAACTTTCTTCGTCATTTGGCTAGCGAAAAATGTATGATGTATCGAAAAAACAAGCGGTTAAGGTAAAGTAGCAATCACCGCATAACCGTCGGTTTCACCGATAATATCCACTTTGCTGTTCGCCGAAATAAACACGGATTCCCCCTGTGTCAAGTGAATGGCGTCTTCACCCAAATCAATGTATAAACTGCCTGCCATCACCAGTAAAATACTCGCACTGGTCGCAATAAATTCCTCTTCATCAAACGGTTTAAACTCCAGACGTTGCATCGCAAAATCTTTTGCTTCCGGTGTCGGATATAAATGCAAGGTTTCTTCACCGTCGTATGCCGGAATCAGTTTCGGTATGACCTCACTGTAATCAATGCTATTCAATAAGGCGGGTATATCCACATACTTCGGTGTCAATCCGCCGCGAATCACATTATCCGAGGCCGCCATCAACTCGATATTTTGTCCGCGTAGATAAGCGTGCGGTAACCCCGCACCTTGGTAAATACCTTCGCCTTTTTTGACATTGACGATATTAAACAAATAAAAACACAGCAAGCCGGCATCCAATCTCTCTTCCGAAATCGCCATCGATTCCATCGCATACAATACCCAATAATCGGGATCATCCAATTTCAATTTGCCTTGCTGATATTCTTCTCGCTTTGCTTGAATAACCGGTAGCAACCATTGCGCCAATTGTGCTTGATCCGCCCGCATGATTTCCGCATACACCGCAGGTAATCCTTTCGCATCAATGGCATTTGCCAACGGTTTTAACGATTCATGACGGGAAAGCGCGTCTTTCATCCCGGCAAGCGTTCGAAATCCATGCAACAGCCAAGAATCGGATAAAGCAATCATCATTTCGGGTTTATGATTGCGATCTTTATAGGTGCGGTTCGGGGCATTTAATGCGATACCGAACTGATTTTCCCGTTCAAACCCCCGCTCCGCTTCCGATTTGGTCGGATGGAGCTGAATGGAAAGCGGTAACTTCACGTCTAAAATTTTCAATAAATACGGTAATTCGTCTCCGAATTTTTGGCGAGCCTGTTCACCCAAAATCTCCGGATGTTTGTCAATCATTTGATCCAAACTCACCCATTTTCCGTCCACCTCAATCAATGACGGGGCGGAGCGGTGTGCACCCAACCAATATTCGGCATACGGTTTATCTTCCGTTTTGTCCAGTTTTAACCAATTCGGAATAAAATTCGAACCGCCCCAGTCGTAATGTTGGTGTTTTCCGACCAATTTAAAAATCATGATTTATATCCTCCGAAGAATTGCACCACTTTTTCCACATCGTCCTGTTGTTTAATCCGAACGAGTAAGCGTCTGCCGTTATTCAAATCGATTACCAATATGTTGTTTTCCGCCAAATTAATTTGTTTCACTTTGCTATAGTCAAAATAGATATTACCAAAGAAAAAACCTTGTTCTTTCAATAATAGACGAGGAAAACGAATAAAGGCGGAATAAACGCATAAAATGATACAGGTAACTAATAAGTAGAGCGTTAGCGGTTCAATCCCGATTTGTATGCCTTGAATAATGCTCAGAACAATCAGTCCGATCAAAATGCCAGAGTCTAACCCTGCCTGACGCTGTAATGGTACGGTGAGTTTGGTTTGACCTTTGAGTTTATCCATGACCACTTGATCATAAATCGCAAACGCAAAACAAAGTACAATGCCGATGAAGAGAACGCTGTTTGTCATAATTGGCTATTTCGTTTAGAAACAGACCGCTTGTCTCACACAAGCGGTCTGATTTATCGGATTTTTTGCAAATTATGCAAGAATACCGGTCCACGCACCGAAGATACCAATGACGAAGAAGCCGATGATAATCCAAAGGGCATTCACACGGTTACGTAATAACCACATACATGCAAAAGTTAAGAGTAACGGCAATAAGCCCGGCATCAAACTATCTAAGATAGATTGAACAGTGGTAATCTCCGTTGTGCCGTCTTGTTTTTGAATGGTTGAAACCACAAGCGGTACGTTAATGCTTGTCCATTTTTGTACCAACGCTCCCATAATAAACAAACCGAGAATGGATGCGCCTTCAGTTAATTTTTGCAATAAACCGCCGCTCATATCTTGTACGACGTCTAACCCTTTTTTATAGCCGTAAACCACGCCGTAGTAACGAGTTGCCAAGCGCACAAGGTTAAACAGCACGAAGAAAAGCAATGGCCCTAAGATGCTACCGGTTAATGCGATCCCTGCCCCTAAGGCAGCAAAGACCGGGCGCGCGGTACCCCAGTAAATCGGGTCGCCCACACCGGCTAGAGGTCCCATAAGACCAACTTTGATCCCGTTGATTGCCGCATCATCGATAGGTTTACCGTTTGCACGCTCTTCCTCCATCGCAATGGTCACCCCTAATACCGGTGCCGCCACGAACGGTTGGGTATTGAAGAACTCAAGGTGACGTTTGATCGCATCTTTGCGCTCCTGTGAATTCGGATCCGGATATAAACGTTTAATGACCGGTACCATTGAGTAAGCAAAACCTAACGCCTGCATACGCTCGAAGTTCCAAGAACCTTGGAAGAGATTAGAACGGCGTACCACCGCATTTAAATCGCTCTGTGTTACTTTTTTGATGTCAGTTGTCATAATCATGCTTCCTTAGTCTAATCTGTTGTCAAGGTCATTGTTCGTTGCTTGCACTTGCACCACTTGTTTACTTTGATTGTATTTCGGGTGAAGTTGAATATAAATAACGGCGGTAATCGTACCTAAAATACCTAATGCAACCAAGTTGAAATCGGTAAACGCCGCAATCACGAAACCGGCATAGAAGAACGGCATTAAGTGACCTGCACGCATCATATTGATGACCATCGCATAACCGACTACCGCAATAAAGCCACCGGCAATTTTAAGACCTGTCGTGACGACCGGCGGAATTGCCGCTAACATAGATTGAACCGTGTCCGTACCTGCCGTCATCGCCACGATTAACGCTGGAATTGCAATACGCATTGCTTGGAGTAATAACGCCGAACGGTGAATCCAATCCAGTTTGTTCAAATCTCCCGTTTCAACCGCATTATCCGCCGCATGTTGGAAACCGACGGTAATCGCACGTACTACGTAAGTTAATACCTGACCTGCCGCTGCAAGCGGAATCGCTAACGCAATCGCGGTTGGAATATCTTGACCGCCGACGATAACCAAGATGGTAGACACCACCGACGCTAATGCCGCATCCGGTGCCAGTGCCGCACCAATGTTCATCCAGCCTAGCGCTAATAATTCCAATGAACCACCGACAATGATCCCGGTTTTCATATCACCCAACACAATACCGATTAAAGTACAAGCGATGAGCGGACGGTGAGTTTGCCATTCGTCGAGGATCGATCCCATCCCTGAAATACAGGCGACGAGAAATACTAAGATAATTTGTAAAGCAGAAATTTCCATAATCATTTCCTTAAATTAAGTTATTTTTCTTGAGTAAGTCCATCATATATTGACGGGCATCATTCGACACTTTACGCACATCAAGCTCAATGCCTTTTGCGTCTAGCGCTTTGAACGCTTCGATATCTTTATCATCAACCGACACTGCACTGGTGATCATTTTCTTACCGTCTTTATATGCCATACCACCGATATTGATCGATTTAAACTCAACGCCGGCTTCCATTAAACGCACGACATCCGTCGGGTTAGTGAAAAGCAACATCATACGCTCATTAGCATATTCAGGGTTGTTGTAAACACGGATCATTTTATCCACCGGTACAACGTGAGCCGTCACACCCGGCGGCGCCACGCTTTTCAGCATGGTCGAACGTACGGAATCTTTTGCCACATCATCGTTGACTACTACGATACGAGTTACACGACTTTCTTTTGTCCAACGCGTTGCAACCTGACCGTGAATTAAACGGTCGTCAATGCGGGCAAGACCAATCACTAAATTGCCTTCTTGATTGACTTGAGCCACTTGCGGTTGAGTCGGCGCCTGAGCCGTCGGAGCAGGTGCTGCCTGTGCAGCTTCCGGTGTCTCTTCTTTTTCTTGATAACGTAACGCCCGTACGCCCAAGCGTCCCGCTTCCAACGCGACTTCAACTAATTCGTTCAACGACGGACCGTCATCACGCGCCATAAACGTTTCCACTAACATTGGTACGTTCACACCCGTTACCACATCCATATTCGGTTTACCGTCAGAAACTCGGTTTGCCGCATTGAAAGGACTGCCGCCCCACGTATCGACTAAAAACAAAACTTCGTCGCAGTGGGCAAGTTCATTGGCGAGTTTCGCTTGGTATTTACCCATAATGGTTTCGGCATTTTCGCCCGGGACAAAATCGATGTAAGCGACATCACTTTGCTCTCCGATTAACATCTCAGTGGTTTTGAGAAGTTGCTCTGCAGCGACACCGTGGGTTGCTATGATAATAGCAATGCTCATTGGTTGCTCCTTATGTGAGGAAATTAAGAATGGTATAACTTATTCTCAAATAGAGTAAATTTCGGAGTGATTTTAAATAACCCTTCATTTTGAGCAACTTCATTTCATGCAAAATGTGATCTACATCTCATTTTTAGAAAAATTAATGGGTTATATGATGTTTTTTTATGCTGATTTTTTTCAACATAAAAAATAATTAACTCTGATTTAACAGATTACTCACATAAAAAACCGCTTGTCATTTTTGACAAGCGGTCTGATTTTATTGAAATTTTACCATTATTCTTTCGGTAAACGTTTTACCGAATAAATAAGCCCGCCCCAAATAATGACGAAAGCTACGGTCATCATCGTGATTGCAATAGTGCTCATCTTATTTTTCTCCTTTGTGTTCCAACGGAATTTCATCTTTCCATTTCAAACGGGAAAGCAAGAATGCCACAACCATTAAACTGATCGCCATTCCCCAGCCGAATGTATTAATAAACCAGCGTGGATAGCCTTCGTAACCGCCAGTCAAGATTTTTGATGCTTCACTTAACAACATAAATGCCAAAACGCCCGTCGTTAACACAATACATAAGCGCCAGATGAAACCGACTTTAAATGACGATGTTTCATTTAAATGCTTACCTAAAATACCCAAATTTTCATTTGCGACAATCACAACCAATGAGACGAATGCCACCGCGACAATACCAAAATAGTTCACGAATTTATCCAATACGTCCAACATTGGTAAGCCGGTTGTCGTTCCGAAAAGGGATACGGAGACCAACATCATTGGAATACCGACGACAAAGGTGGCTTTCACGCGACGTAGTCTTAATTTATCCTGAATCGCAGAAATAATCACTTCAATCACCGAGACGAAAGACGTTAAGGCGGCAAATGTTAATGAGCCGAAAAATAATACCCCGATCAATTCACCGAACGGCGCTTGGTTAATAATCGTCGGGAAAGCAAAGAAGGCAAGACCAATACCGCCTTTCGCCACGTCACTGACTTCCTGACCGGCTGCCGTTGCCATAAAGCCAAGGGCGGCAAATACCCCAATCCCCGCCAACACTTCAAAACTACTGTTGGCAAAGCCGACAACTAAACCGCTTCCCGTCAAATCCGAATCTTTTTTCAGATAGGACGCATAGGTAATCATGATCCCGAAGCAGATAGACAATGAGAAGAAAATTTGACCATACGCCGCGATCCATACGCTCGAATCGGATAGTTTTGACCAGTCCGGTGTAAACAATGCATCCAAACCTTTTGCCGCGCCCGGTAAAAACAGTGAATACACAACGAGAATGCCAAACATGACGACTAATAACGGCATTAAGATACCGGATGATTTCGCAATTCCTTTTTGGATACCGAATGCCAACACACCTAATGAAATAAGCCACACAGCGATAAGCGGACCGACCACCATACCGACAAATTCAAAGCTGATGCCTTGGGAAATATCCCCCATTTTCAAGAATTCACCGACAAAGAAGTCGACCGGTTTATCTCCCCAAGCACTGTTGATAGAGAAAAACGTATAACTTGCCGCCCAACCGAGCACGACCGCATAGTAAAGTCCGATGATGACATTAACCAACACTTGCCACCAACCGAAGGTTTCAAAATGGCGGTTAAAACGTCGATACGATAACGGTGCACCGCCGCGATGACGGTGACCAATCGCATAATCTAAGAAAAGCAACGGAATACCGGCAGTTAACAACGCTACAATATAAGGAATTATAAATGCACCGCCACCGTTTTCGTAAGTCACATAAGGGAAACGCCAAATATTTCCCAAACCGACCGCCGAACCGATAGAGGCAATAATAAATGCACGACGACCGGAGAATGTTTCTCTTTTCGACGCAGAAGATTGAATATTAGACACAGTAAATATCCTCAAAAAAACAACTCTTTTTTTTTGCATCCAACACAGTGTGTTGTGCAGGGTGGCGAATATGCCGAATAATTGATATAAAGTAAAGAAATTAAAATGTAAGAATCCATATATTTTCCGCTATTTCACAAATAAAAATGCTAGATTACCCACTGATGATCAGCATAATAATCCAGCATTTTCTATTATTTGGTTTTTTATATAAATATTACATCAACGAATCAGCACAACAAATTTTTTAACGGTTCTACCGATTTCATTCATTCGTCTCAACGAGACCTTAACCTCGCCATACCAATTCACAATGAACCAAAATACTTTCCGGTTGCTTACCTTGCAATTTTTGGCGAATCAACATAAACATCTGTTTGGCAATTTGCTCATGATCCTGTTTGATTGAATGAATATGGAAAGGCAAAGCATTCAATAAATCATGATCATCAAAGGTCGATAAATGCAATTCCCGATTAATCAATTTATCCATTTGTTTATGTTCGGTTAAATAATGCAAGACGCCTTCCAACAACGTGTAGGAGGCGGTAAACACCGCTTCCGGTAAACGCCCTAAGTTATCAACCAACTCTTTCATCATTAAATATCCGGAACGGGGTTGGTAGTCCCGATGCATCACCCACCCTTTTTGCTCTATCAGATTGGTTTGCCTTAACCCTTGGCGAAAACCGCTCAAGCGGGATTCACTCGGGGAAAGTGAAAGTAATCCGCCGAAGTAAAAATACTCTTTAAGCTTATAATTTTTTACGACACGTGAAACAAGTTCCGCAATTTTAGGAGCATCTTGACTGATGACATACGGCAGTTCCAATCCCGGCACATAACGATCCAATTGTAATAAAGGCGTTTGTCTGAATATACCTTTATAGTATTTCGGATCCTGATGGGTCGGCGCCGTGACTAATACATCCACTTGGCGATCCAATAACCGTTCTACCGCCAATTTCTCTTGTTGGGGATTATCATCGGAACAGGCAATCACCAGCTGTAATCCGTTCTCCCGACACAATTTTTCTAACATTTTAGTCGTTGAAGCAAAACCGTAGTTCGTCAGATCAGGAACAACCAAACCGACTACATTCGTTCGGCGTAATTTTAATGCTTTCGCATGTGCATTTGCACGATAACCATATTGTTTTGCAATGTTTTCTACTTTTTCGCGGGTTTCTGTTTTAATACGAAATTGCTCGGCCTGACCGTTCAAAATCATACTCGCCGTTGTTTTTGAAACTCCGCTTAATTCTGCGATGTCATTTAACGTGATACGCTTTCTTTCTTTTTTCGTATTCATCGTCACTCCTTTTAACATTTATTTTTATTTTAAAATAATTAATTCACTTCAAATCATATTGAAGTGTCAAAGTACGTAAAGAACCCTCCTCCTCTTTACGACTTTTGCAAGCGGTAAGATCTTACAAAAATTTTACAACCTCCTTGTTATCCGGATCGTTAATTCAGCTCCCCAAATCAATCCGTCATATTATTCGTAAATAATCTCCGCCACACTTGCCACTTGAATATCAAGCGGACGGGATGTTTCAATACAATTTTCACGCCCGGCAATAAAAAAGCGCGACGTTAATGCTTTTTCGCCGTGGTTCAAGAAAATCTCCACAACTGAGCGGTCAAAGAAAATCTCAACATGGTCTAAACGTTCAACCTCACAGTACCGCTCTAAACCTAATTTTTCCATCCAATCGGTTTGCTCGGAAGCCGAGCGATCGAATGTGACCAAACCGTTCTCATAGCGCAATATCAAGTGCTGCCCCTGCACATTATCGAAAAATCTGATAACAAGCGGTTGGTTTTGCACATCAAATTGCAAATAAGCCGTATCTAAATCCGCAATCTTTTGTTTACCGTTGACAGTAATCCGTTGCTTGCTAGAAAGTTTAGCATACATTTCATTTACTGGGAACTGATAAATTTTACTATTTTTTACAAAAATTTGACGAGGCATAGTCAATATAGAGTGCCACTTGTATTTGTCAGTCGGATAAGTTAAATCCGGCAAACCAACCCATCCGAATAAAATACCTTCGGCATGTTGGATCGTCTGTGGAGCATAGAAGTCAAAGCCGTAATCCAATTCCTCAATATGCTCGGCGTTTAACACGCCATCTTGCAATTGACCTAATGCGTAAGTGGCGTGATAGTTATTTTGAAAACGATGAGCTTCCCGTGACTTCCCTTGCGGAGACCACACAAAAACATCTTTTCCGTTCAGTTTGAAAAGATCCGGGCACTCCCACATAAATACGTTGGTATTGTCAAAATTGTCTATAGACAATTCGGTCAGTAAACGCGGCGTGTCATTCAAATTATCCATTTCATACAGTAATGCCGTCCCGCTGAGGTCTTCTCTTTGAGCACCTAACACAAAACGGATTTTACCTTCCGGTGTCACAAAGGGTTTCGGATCACGCACATGCTCGGTATACCCTGTCGGCGCTTGATTCATAATGCAACGTTTTTCAAGTAATTTGCCCGACTTATCGAAAATCGCAATATTTTGATGAGGGATGCGAACGTTATCGCCGGTGCGACGGGTGTTGCCCGTATAAAACGTCACGATTTTACCTTCCCATAAAATAGCACCGCCGGAATAACAACCGTGTGATTCGAACATTTCATCCGGGATTAAAGGATCCGCCTCAGTAAAACGGTGAAAATCTTTCGTCACAAAATGCTTCCAATGTTTCATGCCGTGGATGGCGTCGTAAGGAAACCATTGATAAAACACATGATATTTTTCTCCGTCAAAAATTAATCCGTTCGGATCATTAAGCAGTCCTGTCGGCGGTGCCAAATGGTAAGTCGGTCGGAAATCCTTGTCTTGTTCAACCGCTTGACGCACTACAGCTAACTCACCGGCTTCCTGTGCATGAAGACTTTTATATTTTCCTTGATTAAAAATGTGCATTGCTTTCCCTCACGTTGAAATAGTAGTCATCTCTTACTAAAAAGGACGCATTTCCATGCGTCCTTGCCAATTCAATTAATTTGCTAAAAATTCGTCCAGTTGAATTTTATTCGGTAATGCCGACATTGCACCTTTTGCCGTCGTCGCCAATGCGCCCGAGGCATTGGCTTTTCGGATCACGTCAATCAGCACTTCCTCTTGTCGCCAATCGCTAACTTGCGATAATCCCGCCAATAACCCGCTCACAAATGCATCACCGGCTCCCGTCGTATCTACCGGCTTTAAGGCTTTACCCGCCACGATTTTACTCTTACCGTTTAAATGATAGATAGCGCCATCTTTACCTAATGTGATAATGATCAATTTTTCCGGATAATTTGCCGTGATCACTCGGGTCGCTTCCTCCAAGTTTGTGGTATTAGTCAACAAGGTTAATTCTTCTTCGGAAAACTTCAACACGTCCGCCATGGCAACGACACTGTTGACGACGTGTTTCATTTCATCTAACGATGCCCAAAGCGATTCACGCAAATTCGGATCAAACGAAAAAAATCCGCCCGCTTCTTTGATACGACGAATCGCTTCGATCGTTGTCGAACGGGACGGCTCATTAATTAAGGCAATCGAGCAACAATGCAACCACTCACCTTGACGAAAAATCGGTAAATCACTTACCTCAAGAAATTGATCCGCACTCGGATTCACCATAAACGTAAAGCTGCGTTCACCGTCATCCAAACCGACGATCACCGTGGAAGTACGCTGCTGAGGGTCCAAAATCATTTGCGATGTCGATACGTTTTCCGCCTGCAAGGTTTGTTGCATAAATTTACCCAAGGGATCATTTCCTACCCTGCCGATAAATCCGGCTTCAACACCTAATCGGGAAACACCGACCGCCACATTTGCCGGTGCGCCGCCTGCACAACGTAAATAGTGATTATCACCATCCGGAATTAAATCCACCACGGCATCACCCAAAACCCAAATTTTACTCATAACGTGCCTCTCTCGGTTAGTAAAATAATAGACGAAATAGTAGCTAAAACGGTTTAGTTTTGCAAATTAAGATCCTGTTTGAAATCAAAATTTTGTGTATAAAAAATGCCAACTTATGTTGGCATTTTTTATGATTATTTAAGGTTATTTACTCTCGGTAGCCTATTTCACTTCTTCGGCTTTTTGTGAATCCGATTTCAAGTCCGAAGCCGCTTCTTGGATAATTTTACCGAAGCTGTCCATGGTATCGGCAATCGCACTTTTCGCGTCATTCACCGAATTATCCAAACTCTGTTTGACCTCATTGAGCGTATCGGAAAACGTACTTTTCTTCTCCTCTACCGAATCTTTCGATTGCTCCAATTTTGCTTCCAGCGCTTTTTTCATTTCATCCCATTTGGCTTCTGAAATCTTTTTCGCTTCCGCAATTTGACCGGCGACCGAATTTTGGATTTCTGCAATTTTTGCATCCGCTTGTTTTTGGGCTTCCGCTATTTTTGCGTCTGCCGCTTTATGCGCTTCAGCGACCTTTTCATCCGCTAACCTCTGCACTTCGGCAATTTTTTCTTCTGCGGATTTTTGCACTGCCGCCACCTTTTCATCAGATGCTTTCTGCAGCTCAACTAATTTTGCTTCGGAAGCTTTTAAATCCGCTTCCAATTTTGCTTTACCGTTATCGCAAGCGCTGAGGGAAAGCGTTGCGCCTAAAACGAATACGGCTAAAAGTGATTTTTTCATGTCTCGTTTCCTCCCCAAAAATATTAAACGGTTGTGCTTTAGACATTAGACTTCAGAAAAAATGCCCAAAGCCTAATATCAAATGACTAACGATTTGCGGAAGCCGCTCGCGGTGCGGAATATACATGGCTGATGGCACTGGTATGCCCACCGAAACCTTTACCGTAGAAATAATATTTCGAGTTTTGCCACTCTGTCACGGTAATCGATGCAATTTGCTCCGCCGGCGCCGCAGCAACCGTCATTGCCGATTTGGTATGCGCAACCCGCGATACCGTCCCCAATTTCCCTTCGAATCGGTAACTGCTTTGGTATATGCTGAGCGGAACCGTAACACGACTTACATCAGCCTCCGCCACCTCAGTTTTTACCGTAGAAGTATTCGCCGCTTTCACCGATTTACGCCGTGCGTGATTTTCTTTGACCAAATCACGTTCTGTCGCTTGTGAAACGACCAAGCCGAACGGTTGGACAGATCCCAACGGTGCGTTTTCCTCCGCAACCGCTTTGTCTTCATCCGCAAGTCCCCGACGCTCGTGATTTTCTTTCACTAAATCACGATTGGTCCCCTGTACCACAAAATTACCGAAAGGTACCGTCGACTCTTTTTCTACCGTCGTATTTTCATCTTGCCCCTGCTGCTGTAACATTTCATCGACCGATAAAAAGCGCGGTTTTTCTTCTTGAACATTACCTTTCGGCATTTCGTAAAATTTCACCCAAATCTTACCGCTTGCCAGCTCGGGAGAGGCGACCGCCGAGATTAACGGCATTGACGCTTTCACTTCCTCACGACGTTCGCGACGACGTTGATTGCCGACACGAAGATGGCGCGGTAAACGACGTTGGCGGGAACCTTCTCGAGCCTCATTCCGCTCTTCCGAATTCGCATTATCATTGGTTATTTCAGACTCCGCCACAACCTCAGGCATAACCGCTGTCGGTTGCGGTTGCACCACAACTTGGACATCTGCCACCGGCACTTCAACCGTTTGTTCGACAACCGGTGTCGGCGATAACTCTTCACTACTCTCTTGCGCCTCTACCCGTACTTTTTTACGTAAATCACGACGTTGGCGACGCTCCGCCACCTTATTGTTTTCACGTTGCGGTGTGCGCTCTACCACAGCAGGCGCCGTTATACCGACAACCTCTTCAACGACTTCACGACGTTTTTTCGGCTCTGCTTGACTAACGGCTTTCACAACCTCGGCTTGAACCGACTCCGCTTTCCGCTCTTGGCGTTGTTCATTGCGGTTAGGGCGCTCACGACGTTGCTGACGACGTTCGCGTTGATTACGCGTTTTGCCTTTCGGTTGTACTTTCTCCGGTTCTTTTTCCTCCGGCGCAAAGAAACTTTTTATTTTCGCAATCAAACGGCTTAATAACGACGGTTTCACCTCTTTAGGCGGTGTCGGTGCCGGTGACAGGTTCAACTCCGAACTTTGTAGCACCGACTCCACGGTAATCACCGGTTCATTGCGGGTAACCAGCGCTTCTTCATAAGAAGGAGAGGCAAAAGACGTTTCCTCTTCACGCTCTTGATAACGTTTTGCCAAATCGTAGCTTAACGTCGGCATCACCTCATTTTCACGTAAACGATAGACACTGAAATGCGGCGTTTCCATACTTTCCGTCGGTACAACAACGACTTGTACTTCGTGACGTTTTTCAATATCACTAATCGCCTTACGTTTTTCATTTAATAAGTACGAAGCAATTTCCACTGGTACGATAGCGTGAACCTGTGCGGAGTTTTCTTTAATCGCTTCTTCTTCTAGCAGACGTAAAATGGAGAGTGCAATCGACTCATTATCACGAATTTTTCCCGTTCCTTGACAGCGTGGGCAGACATGTGACGATGCTTCGCTTAACGACGGACTTAAACGCTAACGGCTCATTTCGAGCAAGCC